>NZ_FNID01000073.1 GCF_900103835.1 Acetanaerobacterium elongatum
TTCATCATTCTATCACTGGAGGACCTCTTTTCGCTATAAGCGTTCTAATTCCACCAGCAGAGCTGGTGGTTTTTTGCGCTGAAGCTACAACAAAAGCGTACCGTCGGATAAACTCCGGCGGTACGCCTTTGTGTATGGTTATGTATTTTTTACTGTGCCGACTGCATCATCTGATATACGGCGGGAAAAAGGGATGTTATCAGAATCTGCGCACCGGTAAAGATATCAAGCACACCGTGGCCCACCATCAGCGGCGCCAGCTTTCGTTTTCTATAGTAGAGAATACCCAGCACCAGCATCAGCGGCAGGAACGAGAGGAACCTAAACAGGATATGCCGTACATCCCACAGAAGCGGCATAAAGCTGTGCTGCAGGGCGTAAAAGAACACCGCATAGCCTATTGCCAGTACCTTGTTGCCGGTAATCTCCTCAATCCTTGTTAAGGAATAGCCAAAATAGAGCGGCATTTCTGCAAAAACAACCGTCAGCGGAAGCAGTATGGCATTGATTACAGCCAGCCACACCGGAACGGGCTGCACCACAATAGTGGGTACATATCCATAGATTAAAAACCCGAAGCCGTACATGCCGCCCATACCTAAAGCAAGCATCAGCAGCACAATCAGAATGGTGGACTTAAAGTTAAGCTGGCCTTTTTGATAACCGATAATGGACTTTAGCGTCGTCTTTTCCGCCCTGCAGACAAGCAGCAATACCAGTATGGTAATGATATTGCATAGCGTGAACAACACCGACCACCACTTGCTGGTCTCTTCAAGGGATTGGTTAAGCAAGGCGGCCAGCAGGGCACTCAGGGCAATAAACAGTATACTTCTGAACAGCGGCAGGATAAACGGCAGGGTTTTCTTCATTCTTAAATGTCCTCTCATAAACAGATTCTAATTTTTTCAGTCTTTTTTGTTAATGAAATAAACCGCCTTATCGTAATCGTTCTTGTGCACATAAACATAGTAAAGCTTCAAAACGGAATGATTTAGGCCGAAGGTGCCAAACGCCCGATTGGAACCGAAAGCAGTAGGGCTGGATAAGTCTGATACCTTCATATCGTAACGGATGTCGTTTTGCGCCAATATCTGCTTGATACGTGCATACTCCTCCAGGGAGTTTCCCATATAAAAGACCATTCCTTTCTGCGAAAGGCACCAACAAGACATGAAACGGAGTTGGTGCAACTCGCAGTCAAAATAAAACTCTGCTATACTT
>NZ_FNID01000072.1 GCF_900103835.1 Acetanaerobacterium elongatum
CCCCAGTGTGCGGTTTCTCACGAGGTACGACGGCGAGGTCAGTGAGCCTCTCGTGGGGCGCCAGGGAAGTCGGGTCTCCATGCGAGTGGCGAGGGCGAGCGCCTCATTGCTCTCGAGCCATGGTAGGGTGCCGGGGACCAGCCCCGGCTGATCCAGGGTATTCGAAGGAGAGACGGCGTAGGCGAAGATCAGGAAACCACTGCTTAATTAAATGTTAATTAAGGATATAAAGAGTAATAGAATGAGGATAGCTCAGTGAGGAAATTCAGTGGAGAAAAGAGGCTGAATAATTCAGCCAGAAGGTAAGAGAAAGAACGACATGGTGAGACCAAGTTTCGGTGAACAAGGCCCGCACTTTATTTTTCAAAGTAGTTTTTATACCTTAAGTTATGCATAGAGGATAATGGGGGAAGGGGTCGAGTCTTGCAGCAAACCAGGCTTTCTTCCTGCAAACTTATCATATGCAAAAGCTTAGGTGATTTGCATCATCTTCTGGCCCGGAGGCCTGTTAACATTTTAAGACCTTTTCTTCAGAAAACTTATTTTTCTCTAAAGGTGGTTGGTCAGGAGCCACCCTCCAAAAAAGCATTAGATAAAGTTGCATTCCTACAGAGCAAAGGTGTGGTGGGCTATAACAAGAAAAAGAATTAACTCAAGGGTCCCAGGTTACAAACATTAAAGCTACTACTTACACCAATTATATTAATCAATACACTGCCAGGGACACAGCAGGTAAGGGATATGGAAACTTAGCAGCAAACAATGGCCCAACAAGTGAAAAACCATTCACCAATACAATTTCTAATCAATCTTGTAACTACTCAAAAGAATCTGTGTTTAGACAGTTTAGAACATCTCCTGCCTCTCACAGTTGGGAGGCTCTGAACAATCCCATGTGGCCGGAAAAACCTATTCAGGCAGGCTAGAGGATTTCCAAAGGAGTTTGTAGGTTAAACACTGTCACACCCAGGAATTATTAACTGGAACTGTAAGCTAACTCTTTTTTCAGAGAGAGGTAGTGGGGGAGAGCCCCCCGTAAAGTCAGAGGTTTAGGTGAAAGCACAAGCAGAAAGTAGGCAGACTCTGGTTTTGGGGGTATATGCTCGAGAATTTCCAGGGGGACTCCTGAAGCTCGATCCCGCCTTTGCGTATGCCGAGCCTCCTTCCTCATGACCTTTGTCATGGGCGGAGTTCCTCACTGGCTCCCAGCAGTGATAGAATTCCAGTGGAGCTATTCCAGATCCTGAAAGATGATGCTGTGGAAAGTGCTGCACTCAATATGCAATATGCAATATGCACTCAATATGCAATATGCCGGCTCACGGCAGTAGGGGAATCTGGCCTCGAGACGTGTTGAAGAAGGTCTCTCGAGGTCTTTC
>NZ_FNID01000068.1 GCF_900103835.1 Acetanaerobacterium elongatum
GGTTTTCTTGGGTTTCCTGCGCGGGAGGGGGAGGAATGTTCGGGGGCTTCGCCCCCAAACGGGTACCCCCGTCTTTTCGCCGCCCTGCGGCGGGATTGTAGGGGCGGCCATCGGCCGTCCGCGGTATTAACGCGGCGTTCAGCAAGGCCCGCGGACGCGCAATGCGCGTCCCTAAGAGACCGTTTTCTACAGCCTAAATTATATATCCAAATTCACCACATACTGCGCGTTCTGCTCGATGAACTCCTTACGCGGGCCAACCTTGTCGCCCATCAGGATGGTGAAGATCTCGTCGGCCTTGATGGCGTCCTCCATCTCTACCTTCAGCATAATGCGGCTGTCGGGGTTCATGGTGGTCTCCCACAGCTGCTCCGAGTCCATCTCGCCAAGGCCCTTGTAGCGCTGGATGTCGGTGTTGCCGCCCATCTCCGCCATATACTGGTCGCGCTCCTTGTCAGAGTAAGCGTAGTGCACCGTTTTGCCCTTGGTAAGCTTAAAGAGCGGCGGCTGTGCAAGGTACACATGCCCCTCCTCTACCAAGGGGCGCATAAAGCGGAAGAAGAAGGTCAACAGCAGGGTGCGGATATGTGCGCCGTCGACATCGGCATCCGCCATGATGATCACCTTGTTGTAGCGTATCTTGGTAATATCAAAATCCGCGCCGATGCCGCAGCCTAAGGCGGTTACCACCGGCATGAGCTTTTCGTTGCCGTAAACCTTATCAAGCCGCGCCTTCTCTACGTTAAGCATCTTGCCCCACAGCGGCAGGATAGCCTGGAACCGCCGGTCGCGTCCGCCCTTGGCGCTGCCGCCTGCCGAGTCGCCCTCTACGATGTAGATTTCGGTGCGCGCGTTGTCGCGCTCACTGCAGTCGGCCAGCTTGCCGGGTAACGACGCACTCTCTAAGGCCGACTTGCGGCGGGTTAAATCCCTCGCCTTTCTGGCGGCCTCTCTTGCGCGCGCGGCACCCAGCGCCTTATCAAAGATATTGCGCGCCACCGCGGGGTTCTCCTCAAAGAAGGTGAGCAGCTTGTCGTATACAAGGCTGTCCACCATGGTGCGCATATCGGTGTTGCCAAGCTTTGTTTTGGTCTGGCCCTCAAACTGTGCCTCGGTCAGCTTCACCGAGATAACGGCGGTCAAGCCCTCGCGCACGTCCTCGCCCGTAAGGTTCTTGTCGCTTTCCTTAATAAAGTTATGGCGCTTGCCGTATTCGTTGAACACGCGGGTAAGCGCGGTTTTAAAGCCGGTTTCGTGCGTGCCGCCCTCGATGGTGTGTATATCGTTGGCAAACGAAAGCACAATCTCGTTGTAGCTGTCGTTGTACTGCATCGCCACCTCGGCGCTGTTGTCGCCGGACTGCGCCGAAAGGTAGATGACCTCGCTGTGCAGCACCTCCACCGCCTTGCGGGTGTTGATATGCTCTACAAAGCTGCGTATACCGCCCTCGTAGCACAGCTCGGTGCTCTTTTCATTCTCGGGGTCGCGCAGGTCTTTTAGGATAATCTTAATGCCCGCGTTTAAAAAGGCCTGTTCGCGCAGGCGGGTGAGCAGAATCTCATAGTCGAACACCAGCTCCTCAAAGATCTCGCCGTCGGGCTTAAAGGTTACGATGGTGCCGCGCGTAGTGCTCTCGCCGCAGCGGTTAAGGTCGCACATCGTCACACCGCGCTCAAAGCGCTGGCAATACCGTCCGGTGCCGTCGTCCACCTCTACCTCCAGCCACTCGGAAAGGGCGTTTACCACCGAGGCGCCCACGCCGTGCAGACCGCCCGATACCTTATAGCCGCTGCCGCCGAACTTGCCGCCCGCATGCAATACGGTAAACACCACCGTCACGGCGGGAATACCCATCTTGGGCTGGATGCCGGTAGGAATGCCGCGCCCGTTATCGGTTACGCGGATGATGTCTTCGGGCAGTATCTCCACCGTAATCTCAGAGCAGAAGCCCGCCAGGGCCTCGTCGATAGAGTTGTCCACGATTTCATACACCAGATGGTGCAGCCCTCTCGGCCCTGTGGAGCCGATATACATGCCCGGGCGCTTGCGAACGGCCTCTAGGCCTTCCAGCACCTGTATCTGGCTTTCGTCATATACCTGTTCTTCCGTTGCGTTAATGCGTTCGTTATCCAATGTGTTTACCCCCTGTTATTGCCGGAGAAATAGTTGTATTTATAAAAACTCGGGCAGGACATTTTCTTTCCTCTGCCGTCTGATTTCTGACCTCTTGTATTGGACGGCGTTCCCGACGTCCCCGATTATATCTGAACACTTAAGGTAATGGGACTTTACCCTCTGCGAGCCCGCCCCCAACCCCCTCCCGCGCCGTGGCGTTTCGGTTTTCTTGGGTTTCCTGCGCGGGAGGGGGAGGAATGTTCGGGGGCTTCGCCCCC
>NZ_FNID01000067.1 GCF_900103835.1 Acetanaerobacterium elongatum
ACCTCTATTTTAGATTTTTGTGGCATAAAAATACTCCCTTCATGATGAACAGTGTTTGTTATTTCACTGTCTCTCATAAAGGGAGCATATCACAAGCCGGTGGATGCTTATTGTTTATGAAAACCATTCGAACAGACTCGGCCTTATTTCCAATCTCTCTTTTACTTAAAGAAAATCCAAAAAATGACGATATATTATTGGGAATTATATATTTTGTAGGGAGCTAGAAATGAGTACGAAGAAAAAGGCTGTATATTTAATTTCGGTAGTCATCCTTATCACGGCGGCAGCTTTGGTGACCCTGTATGTTATCAATAGCAGGACAATATCCGCATCCGATTACAGCAAGCTTTCCTGGACGCAGTCCTATCAGAAACTGAATGAAAAAATGTCCAGGGAGTACGCGTTTACACAATGGAAGAGTATTGACTGGAAGAGGATTTATGATAAGTATCTTCCCGCGGTAAGAGCGGCCCAGTCCAAAAACTCATTTGAAGATTATTATATTGCTCTTCGTTCCTATCTAAATGAAATTCCAGACGGTCATGTACGGATGAACAATATTGCTGATATTGACAACAAGTACATAGGCTGTGGCTTTGGGCTGACCGTCGGAAAACTGGATGACGGGAAAATTATAGTGACATGGGTCGATGAATCTGGTCCTGCCTATGCCGCAGGAATCAGGGCGGGAGATGAGCTGACCGAATGGAACGGGCAGGTTGCCACAAAAGCGGTTGAAGATGTCTCCACGGTTTTTACCGGAAACTCGGCAACGAACGAAAATCTTCAACAGAAAAAACTGGCATATCTTGTGCGTGCCATCGATGGTACAAAAGTCAGCCTAGTAGTTATTACCCCAAGTGGCGCTCAATTATCTGCAACCCTGACTGCTTATGACGACAACGGGTTATCGCTGCAAAAGGGCTACCCCAATTCTGTGCTCTCTGATAAGATTAGAAATATGTATCTCGGCAATGAAGACTCTAACCCTGTGCCAGAATCCATTGTTGAGGAAAAGATATTAGATGGGAACATTATGTATATAAAACTGTGGGCTGAGCTCGATGCTGATCTACGGCAGACAGGGAAGACCGAATCAACTTTTGGCCTGATGCAAAAAGCGATTGCTGATGCCAATCAACGCAAATGCACTAGTATGATTTTAGATATTCGCAACAACCTGGGCGGCCTTGATTCTATGACAGCCGATATTTTAGGGCTATTCTATCCTCAAAAAACGCTATACGAATACCAGAAAACTTATGGAACAAGCCATTTAGAGAGTCTCTATATTCGGCCAGCGGAACAGCAGTTTACGGGAAAAATTATTGCATTAATCAACTTAAAATGTGTAAGCTGCGGTGAAGGACTGGCGATGGGAATCAAGAATCTGCCCAACGGCAAGACCATGGGATATTATGGTACCAGTGGCTCGTTTGGGCTTGCCGGGGATGAGGTTAAAATGCCGGGCGGAATCACGGTGGAATTCCCGTACGGGCAATCATTGGATGAGAACAGAGTTGTTCAGCTTGATAGCAGAAATGGTATCGGTGGCGTAAGCCCATCCATTCGGGTGCCAATGACAAAGCAGAATGCCCTCAGGGCAGCCAATGGGGAAGATGTGGAACTATGTGAGGCGGTCTCATTACTCACGGTAAAATGACCACTAAACTTTTTAAGTGTGATTGAACAGCAACAATAAAACGCAGTATTAGATGCTCTTGTAAGATCGCATAGAGACAATAGAACTAATGACCTTAAATAATTCACTTATTACGGCAACCAGCGAAGATTCCTAAAAAATAGAAATAAGCCACTTTTCAGATTCTGAAAAGTGGCTTATTTATGCGGTTTGTTTGGTGGAGATAAGCGGGATCGAACCGCTGACCTCTTGAATGCCATTCAAGCGCTCTACCACTTGTAATGTATGTACTACCCCCCAAATGCCGTATAAACGCCATTATCATTAAAAATATTGCTATCATCAGGTTTAATTAAAATCGAGTTAATACTTCTTTTAGAGAAAATTGGCAACTATAGTCGTATATATCAAAAGTGCATATAGTCAAGGAATATGGGCACAACTGAATAACTTATATTTATACGATATGCCGTATAATATTACAATATGCATTATTCCTGATATTAAAGCCATTAGCAGACAGTAGATGGAATTCGTCAATGTGAACTTGTCTACTTCATATCAAAACGAAGCTCTACTGATTGGCAATGTTTTAAATCTTGTCACTAAGAAACGCTATTGGGAGAAACCAACATACGATTCTCTCACGGCTGCCCTGTACAATCTGAAAGCACAGATTGTACAGCTTGGTATCAAAAAACTCGCCATTCCACGCATAGGCTGCGGACTGGATCACCTTAAATGGGAAAGGGTTAAGCAAATCATCTGCACCGTTTTCTATGATACGGACATAGAAATACTGGTTTGCAATATCTAGCAGAAAGCCGAGGGAAACCTCGGTCAGATTACTGACAAAACCCGCCCTTTTCCGGCGGGTTTTGTGTATGTAGGCAAAAATAGCAGGCAACGTTTTACGGATTGCA
>NZ_FNID01000066.1 GCF_900103835.1 Acetanaerobacterium elongatum
CGGTGGGCTTCGGTGCAATCGGCATTGGAAAAGAGCCCAAAGGTAGCGCCCGTTAGGGGAGTGGTGCCGGAATCGGTTTTAATTAGCTTGATGGTGGGACTAGTGGTAACACCGGGATCACTTGATTCGCCAACCGCGACATAGGGGTAGAAGTGTCCTTCGCCATCTGGATTATTTACGGATTGCGCAATTACACCACCCTCAAAGTTGCCGGTGCCGGATTCAATTGTGACATCAGCGTTTGGTGCGACAATATGGCCTGCAGTATAATTGGTAGTTACCGTGTCGGCGTCGGGAAAGTTCCAGACCAGTTTCATACCGTTCATGCTCATCTGGCCAGCCTGAATGGTACCCGGCATGTTTTTTATTGAGTTGGTATTGTTAAAAGGCTGCCCGTCCGAGTAAAGAATTCCTTTAGTGCCAGAGGCATTCGACTCACTATAGCTGATGTATTTAAAGGTTATTGAAGGGTTGGTAATGCCGGAGACGTTGACAACATAACGCTTGTTGATGAGATCTTCCAAACTTGTTATTCCCGAAAGCTTTATATAGTTAATCTGATTATAGATATCCGCGGGAATAATAGCATTTTCATATCCCGAAAACGTAAGATTTAAGGTAAAACCGTTATATATGTCACCGGTAATATCATCGGCTGTTGCCGTATGGCTGTTTGTTACCGCGGAAGCCATGGAAGAAGATTGACTTTTAAGGCTTGCAAAGGCGCTGGTAAAATCGATATAGGAAGTGCCTTTATCATACAGCTTCATGTTAGCGGTATTGCCCGCGGCAGTTTTATAGTATGCGGGTAAGCCCACATAGGCACTGAATTCAGGGTAACTGCTCAAATAGCCGCCCCCATTATAGTTCTTGATGGAAAGAACATTCTGTATGTAGGAGGGGGCAATGGCGCCGTCACCGAAGTTGCCTATAGTAGCGGAGCCGCCGCAGGCAATTGCGCCGACATTATGTTCCCCCAGTGTAAGATCACCGGATACAAAGTATTGATAATCACTGAGGATATTCTCAATGGTATAAGCCTTGGAATAGGCTGTAAGGTTTGTTTCAACCGCATTCACAAGGATGCTGGGGCAAAATAGTAAAACAACAAGAACGGCAAGCGCGCCGGACAGCAGCCTTCTTGGGGCACAGCTGTTCAATGGTTGGGCAGGAATCTCGGCACTTGCGCAGGAGGATAAACGGATATGTCTTGCATTTTTCATAATACTGTCTCCTAAAACGTTTTCGAACGGAATAAAGCAGACCCTCTTGTTTTGATAGCCGTGACCCCGTTAGAGATTCATATATCGGTCATAGTATCAAAAACAGCTTCAAACCTAAATTTTACAACAAGAAGTGCTGATAGTCAATGTATAGCAACTCGATTCTATAATTATTTTGTAGAATTGTAGAATGATGAATAATTTGAACAAAGCGCAATAATAAATATGTATATAATTACCCGGATTTATAAAGAAAGCATAAGCCTGAATTTGTAGTGGATTCATATCAGACGAACAAAAGAGCCCAAAAATAAAATGACATTTAAGAAACAGAGAGATAAAGAGCAAAACGGTAAGATATTAAGAGAAAACATACTAATAAATTAAAATAAACGGCATTACCTGTTGACACATCAAAAACCGCGGGATATAATAAAAAACGTTGACTGCCGCACCCGGTTTATGTGCGGCTGCATACGACATGCCGGCAACTTGCGGTCCGGCAGACGTATTACACATGAAGGCGCAACCCCGCTTTCATGCAATCTTGAGTTTACGGAGGTAGAACCATGTCAACTTTTATGCCAAAGGCAGACGATATTAAGCGTACCTGGTATATACTTGATGCGGCCGGCAAGCCCCTCGGGCGCACAGCCGAAAAAGCTGCGTATATCCTGCGCGGCAAGCACAAGCCCATCTATACCCCGAATATTGATATCGGCGACAGCGTAATCATCATCAACGCCGAAAAGGCTATCCTCACCGGCAAAAAGGGCGTACAGAAGCTGTATCGCCATCACAGCGGCTGGGTGGGCGGCTTAAAGGAACTTCAGTACAAGGATATGATCAAGTTCAAGCCCGTGTTCACCATGGAGCTTGCGGTAAAGGGTATGCTGCCCCACAACACACTGGGTGCCAAGTGCTTAACCCGTCTGCGCGTTTATGCGGGCGCGGAACACAGCCAGCAGGCTCAGAACCCCGTGGCTTGGGTGCAGGAATAATCGGAAGGAGGCAGTGAGAATGTACGAATCTAAACCCTATCTTTATGGCACAGGCAGAAGAAAGCATTCGGTTGCCAGAGTAAGACTTTACAAAGGCACCGGTAATATTACCATAAACGGCAGAACCATTGACGACTACTTCGGCCTTGAAACCCTCAAGCTGATTGTTCGTCAGCCCTTAGCCCTTACCAACAGCCTTGCAGCCTACGATGTAATCTGCACCGTAGCAGGCGGCGGCGTTTCCGGCCAGGCCGGCGCTATCCGTCACGGCGTTGCAAGAGCACTCTTACAGGTTAACGAAGGGGAGCTCCGCCCCGTTTTAAAGAGCGCAGGCTTCCTCACCCGCGATCCTCGTATGAAGGAGCGTAAGAAATACGGTCTCAAAGCCGCACGTCGTGCTCCGCAGTTCAGCAAGAGATAGTTTTATATCTTACAAACTACAACAGCCCAAGGCCTTACGGCTTTGGGCTGTTTTCGTTGTAGCTTCAGCGCAAAAAACCACCAGCTCTGCTGGTGGAATTAGAACGCTTATAGCGAAAAGAGGTCCTCCAGTGATAGAATGATGAAGGTT
>NZ_FNID01000065.1 GCF_900103835.1 Acetanaerobacterium elongatum
CCTTGCGGGAACCCACCCCCAACCCCCTCCCGCATTTCAAGGCGCATATTGTCCAAGATTCTATTATGCGGGAGGGGGAAAACTGTTCGGGGGCTGACGCCCCCGAACGCTTACCCCCCTATATTCGCCGCCCCGCGTCGGGATGTAGAAGGCGGCGTCCTCGACGTCACGCGGCCTGCAACCAAATCCACGGTGGGAATGTAGGGGCGCGCATTGCGCGTCCGCGGCTCTGCCGAACGCTATAAAAATACTGCGGCCTTCCGATTGCCGCCCCTACAAATACGCTATCGGAAGGCCGTAGGGGCGAACTGTGTTCGCCCGCGGTAATTCTGCCACACAAGCTGAACCCCGCGCAATATCGGGTATTGCACCCCGCTTGTGATGATGCCCTTCCTGTACGCCTACATAAAAAACCTCCACAAAATAGCCTTTGAGGGTTTACAATTATTACCACATTTGGTATACTGTTAATACTTGGTAATCTATGTGTGCACCGCCGCCCGCTATACCCCAAAGCTTTAGGCGGTCAAACTATAATGATTAACCCGTAATAATAAAGGAGCGCGAAACACTATGCCATCCATTCAGCAAAACGAAAGCCTGCCCCTTGAATACACCCTGGCCCTTGTAAGCGGCAAATGGAAGCTCTTAATCCTCTACTTTTTGCTCACCCAAAGGGTGATGCGCTACGGGGAGCTCAAGCGCAGCGTAACGGGGATTACCCACAAGATGCTCAGTATGCAGTTAAAAGAGCTGGAGCTCGACGGGCTGATCCAGCGCAAGGAGTACCGCCAGATTCCCCCGCGGGTGGATTATTCCCTCACCCCCCTCGGCAATACCCTGCAGCCGATGATCGCCCAGATGTACGACTGGGGCAAGGAGAACATGACGCGCGACGCCCTCGGCTTCGAAACAACGGCGGAGGAGGCCAGGGCCTTCACCCTCTTTTAAGGTGCCTCCTTTACCAGTCAACTTAAAAGGGTAAGGCGCTGCTATTATTCACAAGCGCCCACTAAACATAAAAAAGTCCCGGGGATGTGCGCACTTCCCCGGGATTTTATGATAGTTTGTCGCTTTTGCAGTGGACGGTTATTCAAGGATATAGATGTTCACGGTTTTTCTGCCAAACAGTGTGCTCTCGAAATAGGAATCAAACATCAGGTCTACGTTAATAACGCCGTCACGCAGTCCTGTTCCTGTATCGCCGGCAATGCAGTAGCCGTAAACAAACTTGTTATCCGGCGTTGCAATGTACAGCTTGGTTCCGTAAGGGATAACGGTGGGGTCAACCGCCACATAGCCTGTTACGGCGGGCAGACCGCTGGCGCCCCACATGCCGGGCTTGCAGCTGTACGCGGTGGCAATCTGATTGGTGAGAACCGTTTTATAATTGGTGGGAACGCCGTCGTCGTCGAGCGCAAACTCGGCGGGCAGTTCCAGCGGAGACTCCGGTACCTTGGCTCCGCGCAGCATTACCGATTCTTCGGCTTCCTTGGTGATCCTCTCATCTAATATGTTGGTTTCCTTCAGCTTTCCGTCAATGTACTTCTCCTGAATGGTCAGCACCTTCTCGCCGTCATGCCCCTTCGAGAGCCTGCGGGAGGTGCCGGTTCTGATGAGCGGGGATTCCTTGTCAATCACCCTGTGTTCAATAACCTCTGTTTTTTCAAAGGTTCTATACTGTACGCGATTGATTACGATGTTGTCGTTCTCGGCAGCGTCCTTGGTCAGCGGAAGATTGATAATATCGTCCGGCCCAAGGGTAATGCCCGCCTGCGCAACGGCATCCTTTACCGTGCCGCCCAGCACAAACAGCTCGCGGCGGCTGCCGTCGGCTGTAATGGTTAGGGGGAAGGCGCGGTTAATGGTAATCTCGCCGTATTTGCCCGAGAAGCCGTTAAACTCCACCCGGTCGCGCTTAATGGTTTGTATGCCCTGTTCGTTTAAGATGTCGCTCACATTCTTTTTCTGTGTGAAGACATAACGAACGTCCAGTCCGTCCCGAATGCTTATGGCGTTGGTCATCGTTGTCATGGAGTAGATAGCCGTCGCCAATATAATCGCCAAAACACTCACTGCAAAAGCCCTGCTGTTAAAGTAGCGGCTAATCGCCATCATGCTTCGCTTAACTAATATCATTTAATTGCCCCTTCAAACCATGGATTGATCAATTGCATTTTTGATTTTAAATCTATATAAACAATCGACTCCCCAACTGTTTGAATATTGGGTTTTGATTCGCTGCTCAAATTATATTCGTTGGAAGCAGTCTTTGTCAAACGCCAAGGGCCAAACGAACATAATCAAAAAACCGCGATTTCGCGTTAATATTTCCAAGGTTTAACAGGTTCTCCGTCGAATGATTGTTCCGATTTTAAAAATTTTAAGGCAATCCCAACAATTTATTAGTCAAATTGCACAAACTTCACTTGTTGTCATGTTGCACATACAAGCGTGTAATATTACCAAACTTATTATGCAATAGTTACATTTTCATATTAATTCCATCGTCTGCGCTTCCAGATATGGGAACCTCGTCAAGCACTAATTTGGAAATTATAATTCCAAAGGATGGCTTATCCATGCACTAAAACATAGAAACGCATGTGATATTTTTAACACTTTTGCCGATTGTTTTATTGTTTGCTCCCGCGCCTGCCCAGGCTTCTTTACTTTCATTACTGTGCATATTCACCAAACTAGAACGTTTTCGTTTTTGCGTATATAAAGCGGGAAGAAAGCAGTCTTTTTGTCAAATAAGAATGCAGGTGTCGACGTCCCGGTCAATCCGAGCACTGACTGATTTTGTTGTAGGGGAGACCTGCGGTCTCCAGAGGTTATTGATACCGTTTTGCTTTAATTCACGGGTAAGCACAGTTGGCCCCTGCAGGGGTGCTGTCGTTTGTAGAAAACGGTCTTAACCGCTCCGCCAATACAACAGCCACCTTTGAGCCGCTAATGGGCATCGCCTTACAAAAGCCCACCCCCAACCCCCTCCCGCGCCGTGGCGTTTCGGTTTTCTTGGGTTTCCTGCGCGGGAGGGGGAGGAATGTTCGGGGGCTTCGCCC
>NZ_FNID01000064.1 GCF_900103835.1 Acetanaerobacterium elongatum
GGACATCTCACTGTACCTTGAAAACTGAACAAAGAAAGCAAATGCGAATGAAAGCAAAAGTAAAGTAACTGATAATAGTCAGTCGCAAGACTGATAAAATATCGGGTAAAAACTACTACAATTTGCTAAGACAATCACGCAAGTGATTGTTTGGAGAACTCAAAAGAACTCACATAAACGGTCAAGCTACAAAGGGCGCAGGGCGAATGCCTTGGCACCGGAAGCCGACGAAGGACGTGGCCAGCTGCGAAAAGCTGTGGGGAGCCGCAAGCAGGCATTGATCCACAGATATCCGAATGGGGAAACCCACCGGGATTCATACCCCGGTACGGTATACTGAATTCATAGGTATATCGAGGGAACCGCCTGAACTGAAACATCTAAGTAGGGCGAGGAAGAGAAATCAAACGAGATTCCGAAAGTAGTGGCGAGCGAAATCGGAATAGGCCAAACCGGAGGTAGAAATACGTCCGGGGTTGAGGACTGCATTTAGCATTGTCAAGCTGTAGCAGAAGTGCATGGGAAGGCACACCACAGAGGGTGATAGTCCCGTAAGCGAAACGGTAAGACAGCGAGCAGTATCCAGAGTACCGCGGGGCACGAGGAATCCCGTGGGAAGCCGGGGGGACCACCCTCCAAGCCTAAATACTAACCGGTGACCGATAGCGTATAGTACTGTGAAGGAAAGGTGAAAAGCACCCCGGGAGGGGAGTGAAATAGAACCTGAAACCCTGTGCCTACAAGCACCTACAGCACGTCAACGTGTGGTAGGGTACCTTTTGTAGAATGGTCCGGCGAGCGTATGTATGCAGCAAGGTTAAGGACTTTAAAGTCCGCAGCCGAAGGGAAACCAAGTCTGAATAGGGCGTCAAGTTGCATGCATAGGGCCCGAAACCGGGTGACCTATCCATGTCCAGGCTGAAGTGGAGGTAAAACTCCATGGAGGGCCGAACCAACCCCCGTTGAAAAGGTGGTGGATGAGGTGTGGATAGCGGAGAAATTCCAATCGAACCCGGAGATAGCTGGTTCTCCCCGAAATAGCTTTAGGGCTAGCCTCATAAGAGATTACCGGAGGTAAAGCACTGAATGGTCTAGGGGCCGAGAGGCTACCGAAGCCTATCAAACTCTGAATGCCGGATAATTGCTTTATGGGAGTCAGACTGCGTGAGATAAGTTTCGCGGTCGAAAGGGAAACAGCCCAGACCCACAGCTAAGGTCCCAAAATATCGTTAAGTGTAGAAGGATGTGGAGTTGTTAAAACAACCAGGATGTTGGCTTAGAAGCAGCCACACATTTAAAGAGTGCGTAATAGCTCACTGGTCGAATGACTCTGCGCCGAAAATGTAACGGGGCTAAACGATATACCGAAGCTTGGGCTTGACGAGTAATCGTCAGGGGTAGGGGAGCGTTGTGTAAGGGGTGAAGTCGTAGCGTAAGCGACGGTGGACATTACACAAGTGAGAATGCCGGAATGAGTAGCGAGAATTATGTGAGAATCATAATGGCCGAAAGCCTAAGGTTTTTGGAGGAAGGTTCGTCCGCTCCAAGTTAGTCGGGAGCTAAGGCGAGGCCGAGAGGCGTAGCCGATGCACATACGGTTGAAATTCCGTAACCTCTGAAGGATTTAAGCACAGGGACACTTTCAAAGTCCATGTCCCGGGCGTTGGTAGACCCGGGCGTAAGGGATCGAAATTAAGTAGGGAAGCATGGATAGAGGAAGGCAAGAAAAGCTGTGTGTATATCTGAGGAGCCCGTACCGCAAACCGACACAGGTAGGTAGGAAGAAAATTCTAAGGCCAACGGGAGAAGGGTTGTTAAGGAACTCGGCAAGTTGACCCCGTAACTTCGGGATAAGGGGTGCTCTGGAAACAGAGCCGCAGAGAATAGGCCCAGGCGACTGTTTAGCAAAAACACAGGTTTGTGCTAAATCGAAAGATGAAGTATACGAGCTGACACCTGCCCGGTGCTGGAAGGTTAAGAGGAGAAGTGCAAGCTTTGAATCGAAGCCCCAGTAAACGGCGGCCGTAACTATAACGGTCCTAAGGTAGCGAAATTCCTTGTCAGGTAAGTTCTGACCCGCACGAATGGTGTAACGATCTGGGCACTGTCTCAACAACCCGCCCGGCGAAATTGTAGTACCGGTGAAGATGCCGGTTACCCGCGACAAGACGGAAAGACCCCATGGAGCTTTACTGTAGCCTAATATTGGATTTTGGTATTTCATGTACAGGATAGGTGGGAGGCTGAGAAGCCGGTACGTCAGTATCGGTGGAGCCGCCGTTGGGATACCACTCTTGAAGTACCGAAATTCTAACCTGCGGCCATGAATCTGGTCGGGGGACATTGTTAGGTGGGCAGTTTGACTGGGGCGGTCGCCTCCAAAAGAGTAACGGAGGCGCTCAAAGGTTCGCTCAGCATGGACGGAAACCATGCTTTTGAGTGTAAACGCATAAGCGAGCCTAACTGCGAGACCTACAAGTCAAGCAGTAACGAAAGTTGGAGTTAGTGATCCGGCGGTATGTGAGTGGAAATGCCGTCGCTCAACGGATAAAAGCTACCCTGGGGATAACAGGCTGATCTCCCCCAAGAGTCCACATCGTCGGGGAGGTTTGGCACCTCGATGTCGGCTCATCGCATCCTGGGGCTGTATTCGGTCCCAAGGGTTTGGCTGTTCGCCAATTAAAGCGGTACGCGAGCTGGGTTCAGAACGTCGTGAGACAGTTCGGTCCCTATCTGTCGTGGGCGTAGGATATTTGAAAGGAGCTGTCCCTAGTACGAGAGGACCGGGATGGACGCACCTCTGGTGCACCAGTTGTCACGCCAGTGGCACAGCTGGGCAGCTATGTGCGGAACGGATAAACGCTGAAGGCATCTAAGCGTGAAACCGCCCTTAAGATAAGATATCCCACTGAGTAATCAGGTAAGACCCCTTGAAGACTACAAGGTTGATAGGCTCAATGTGTAAGCGCCGTGAGGCGTTAAGCTTGCGAGTACTAATCGGTCGAGGGCTTGACCTAAGTCAAATTATTTGACAGTGGGTTCAAAATGGTTCAATTCATTCGTAAACATGGTTCTTTGTTCAGTTTTGAAAGTACAGGTTGTGCTTTCTAAAGATTCGGACGCGTAAGCGTGCGAAGCTATGCACCAATAGCTCAGTTGGTAGAGCAGCTGACTCTTAATCAGCGGGCCCTGGGTTCGAGTCCCCGTTGGTGCACCAAACTAGGAGTTAGGTCACAGGAATTAGGAGTTAGGAGAACAAAGCCTAAGAAAGTTTTCGTAAGCCTAGACCTTCTAACTTCTTAGTTCCAGCGACACAGACGC
>NZ_FNID01000062.1 GCF_900103835.1 Acetanaerobacterium elongatum
CGCGGCATGCCTGTGCCTCTATTATTTCCACCCCTTTTTGTTCGCATAATTTCCTAAGTATCTGCCCTATATCCACCTTGATTTGTCCATATATTTCTTGTCGTCTATACTTCGGTGCAAATACTATATGATATTTACATCTCCATTTCGAATGTGTTAAACTATTTATGTCATCCATTGACATGTCCTCCTTTGTTTTTTGATGCGGTTGGTGAACCTTCATCATTCTATCACTGGAGGACCTCTTTTCGCTATAAGCGTTCTAATTCCACCAGCAGAGCTGGTGGTTTTTTGCGCTGAAGCTACAATAAGCCGCCCCCCGCCGGACGTTAGTCTGGCGGGGGGCGGCGGCTTAACATCAAAATCCCCACCCGTTCCCGAGTGGGGATTCTTAATTATCCTACTGCCGAAAGATATTCACCAAAAACAGCACCATAGTAATAAACGCCACAATCACCGAAACCAGCGAAAGCTGGAAGTGAAAGCTCTTATCCTCTACCGGATGAAACCGCAGCCACAGGCCGCACAGAATGGTGCAGGCCAGCAGCGCAACGGATAAGATGCCGGTTATCTTGAGTAATACGGTCATATCGTTTGCCCCTCCCCCCGTTGTTCAATTTTATGGTATCGGTAGCGGCTGCGCGCAACCTGATCCAGTACAAGGCCAAGGCCGATCATCAGCGCGGCGGCTGTTACACCAAACGCCAGATTCAGACGGTTGCCGTAAACCACCGCCATCGGCGACATTAAGAACAGTATCAGCGTGTAAAGCTGAAGCAGCCGATGCCTGCGAAACGCCGCAGGGTTATCCACCGTATAGGCGGGGTAATAGATTCTTGCCAGCTGGTCGAAAATAAGCCCCGCCGCCAGCAGGATAAACAGCACCAGCAGGCCGAAGCCCTTGAGGTACCAGTCGGTAACAATCAGCGCGGGCAGTGCCGCAATAAAGCAGATGAGCGACCATCGTTTTAGTGTTTTGCTTTCCATAGTAAGTTCACCTCTAATGTAAATTCTCGCAAAGTTTTATTTCTCTTCCTTCCCCAAAAACAGATCAAGCTGCATATCAATCAGGCGGGAGCGCTGCCCGGCGTCAAAGACATCCACGCCGCTGTAGCTTAAAAAATCCTCAGCGCGCAGAAAAACCAGTTGAGAGAACGAAACAAACTCGTAGGCGATGATGCGGCACTCCTCCTCGCTTCGGGATGTGCCGAAGTGCCTGCGCAGCAGCGGCAGCAGCGTCAGCGGTATCTTAATCTCGTCCTGCAGCAGGATGTACGGAATCGTCACCCGCGCATACTGCCGGTAGGCGGCCGTCGTGTCACACAGTGCAATCAGCGCGCGGCGAAGCTGTTTTCTCGGCGAAAGGTTACTCTCTGCAGAAACATCCAACTTCTCGGCCTCGGCTGAAATAATGCTCTGCACCGCCAGATTCATCAGTGCTTCCTTTGATTTGTAGAAGTAGTTAATCATCGCAAGGTTGGTTTCCGCCTCGGCGCATATCTGCCGCGCCGTAATGGTTTCGGCCTCCTGCCCCGATTCCAGCAGCCGGATAGTTGCCGCCAGCAGGCGTTTTCTGGTATCTTCGTTTTTCATTATAATACCCTCATTTATTAAACATGTTTAATACTTGTTTAATATAGCACATAATTTACCCTTTGTCAACAGAAAACCTGCCCTGAATTTTCAGAGCAGGCTAGGCTGTTGAAAAAGGTTAAATTGAAATAACATTGCGCAGGCGGACATGCGCCGCCGGAGCAATACCGCTAAAAATGTCTGCGGTGAGCAGACATTTTTGCTTGGGGGTGTTCATGAGGGGGACGGCTGAAAAACCAAACCACTTGGTTTGGTGACGAACGAAGTCTCCCTTATGGAGCGTGTCGAGTTTCTCGACACGCTCACCTGCCCTGAATTTTCAGAGCAGGCTTTGTGCTGTTATTAATGCTTCTATTATATAAAGAGAAAAAATCGTTCCAAAAAGAAACCCTGCTTTTAAAACATTCTGTGAACAATCAGTAGACCATTTGTAAACAAACCTATTTCAGCTTCTCCAGCGCCTTATCGTAAAACGACTTGGTGTGGTCGTCGAAGCAGACGATCGTCACCCTGCGCAGCAGCTTATCGGTTTTAAGGAAGTCAAGGATGGTTTTAACCGCAATCTCGGAGGCCAGCTGCAGCGGAAAGCGATACACCCCGGTGCTGATAGACGGAAAAGCCACTGTCTCGCAGCCGCGCGAAACCGCAAGGGAAAGGCTGTTTTTGTAGCAATCGGCAAGCTGCCGTGCCTCGCCGTAGTCGCCCCCGCGCCAAACCGGCCCCGGCGTGTGGATGACATAGCTTGCGGGCAGCCGGTAGCCCTTGGTAATCTTGGCCTGCCCCGTTTCGCAGCCGCCAAGCGTCTTGCATTCCGCCAGCAGCTCCGGCCCCGCCGCCGCGTGGATGGCGCCGTCTACCCCGCCGCCGCCCAAAAGGGTGGTATTTGCGGCGTTTACAATCGCGTCCACCTGCATCCTTGTAATGTCACCTGTCATAATTTCCAGTTTCATCTTTTCGTTCTCCGTTCTAGGTTGGGAACGGTCTTCACCGTTCCGGCGTTATTCCATTAATTTTCCGTTCCTATCAAAATTGGTATCCTGGCGCTGTTGGATTGTAGGGGAGACCTGTGGTCTCCCGCGGGCGAACAGAGTTCGCCGCTACAACATTGACGTTTGATGTATGTGCGGTGTGATTCGGGACATCGAGTACGCCGTTCCCTACACAGCCGTCGCCCGCTCATACCGCATTGGGGTAAAGCGCAGGCCGTTTACCGTCTGCTCGGTATCGGTGGGCACAAAGCCAAGATGCCTGTAAGCCTCCACCGCATAGGGTGACGAGAACACCGTCATAGTCGCTAAGCCCTGCGAGGCCGCCTCAAACAATGCCCGTGCTATCCCCCGCCGCTGGTAGGCCTTATCCACAAACAGCAGGCAGACATGGCTTTTATCCCGCAGTGCAATCATGCCCACAATCTTTCCGTCCTCCACACAGCACCATACGGGGCGCTCACCGCTCCGCAGCGGCGGCTCCATCGCCTCGACGGCAATAAACCGCTTAAACTCCTCTACTCCCTCCTGGGAGTATTCGGGTGCCTCAAACTCCATAAACACGCGCAGAACCAGCTCCATCGTCTCGGGCAGTTCCTCAACTCGTAAACGTCGTATTAACAATGTCGTCATCCCCTTTTTTAATAGCCTATCTCTTTCGATAGGTGAATATGCCAAACTCAATCTCGGTATCCAGCTGCGGCAGCGAAGCCAGCTTCTGCTGATCCTTCGCGCTCGTCTTATAGTAGTACGGCGTCATGGTAAAAACGCGCCGGATATCCTCGTTATTATCAATATGGATGCTGCTCTTGACCTCCTGCGTCTCCAGCAGCTCAAAGCCCTCCAATTCAAGGCCCTCCGGTTTGTTTTCATACACCCGGTCGTACACCGCCGTCTTCAGGCTTAACAGATGCTTCTCCAAGGGAATCACCCGGATGAGGATGCCGCCCGCCTTCAGAATGCGCACAAACTCCTCTCGGCACAGCGGCGCGAACACCGAAAGAAGGATATCGCACGCACCATCCCCCACCGGAATGCGGAACACACTTGCCACCGCAAGCTCAATATCACGGTTTCGTTTGGCTCCCGCAGCCAGCGCATCCTTCGAGATGTCTACCCCAAACAGCTGCGGCTTGATGTGATTGCGCTCCAGATGCTCATAGATGTTGGCCGTATACCAGCACTCGCCGCAGCCGGCATCCAGGATTTTGCATCCGTTCCTGGCGTAACGCGCAACCGTTGGCAGAAGCCTTTCCAACAGCGGGTTATAATAGCCCTTACCCAGAAAATCACGCCGCGAATTCACCATCAGCCGGTCGTCGCCGTGGCGTTTGGCCTTAATCTGCTGCGACATCAGCAGGTTTACATACCCGCTTTTCGCAATATCAAAGCTGTGGTTCTTCTCGCAGACTAAGCATTTGCCGTCCGCAGCATTATTCAACTGCCTCCCGCATACCGGGCAGATAAAATTACTCATTTTAATCTCACTTTAAAAGAATGATAGCTGGCTGTCGGCGTAGCCCAGCTTGTAGGCGTTTACGATGTCCGTCATATTATAGAGGATGCCGTACCGGTCGCACGCCTCCTTGAAAACGCCCCACAGCGCCTTCGCGCGCGGGCTTGTACAAGTGTACCGCTCACCGTACCGCTTTTGGTACCGCTCCACCAGCCCCTGGCCGGGGAAAAGCCCGCCAAGCTTCTCATAATACCAGTCGCGCTGGTTTTGGCGCAGCGTCATGCCGAAGGCGGGGTAGATAAACCGCGCGCCGCATTCGTGAGCCTTGCTTACGATGGCCAGCACGTTCTCGTCGCTGTCTTCAATAAACGGCAGCACCGGCATCAGCAGCACGCCCGTAAAGATGCCCGCCTGCGAAAGCGTGCGGATGGCCTCAAACCGCTTGCTCGAAGGCGGCGCGTTCGGCTCAATAGCCTTGCTGAGCGCATCATCGGCGGCGGTAACCGTCACCTTCACAAGTGTCGGCGAATGGCTTTTAATATCGCTTAATATATCAATATCGCGCGTCACCAGTGTGCTTTTGGTGGCGATTGCAATGCCGAACCCATAGGCATCCACCAGCTCCAGCGCGCGGCGGGTAAGCATAAGCTCCCCCTCAAAGGGGTTATAGGGGTCACTCATCGCGCCGGTGCCGATTACGCCGGTTCTCACCTTGCGCCGCAGGTCGTTGCGAATCACCTCAAGAGCGTTCTCCTTGGCGCGCACACGGTCAAACTCCTCCACATGGTAGCACTCGCTGCGGCTGTCGCAGTAGATACAGCCGTGGCAGCAGCCCTTGTAGATGTTCATGTTGTAATCGGTGCCGAACCATGAGGTATCCTTGGTACGGTTTACAATGGTCTTGGCGGGGATGTATTCCATCTTCCTCTCCTACCCAGCTTCGCAAGATAAACTGTATTTGTAACAACGTATGTTGAAAAGGTACTAGAACACTACCGCTCTACTTTGTGCTTGTTCTTTACTGTCTTAAAGAGATAAGTCACCAGCAAAACAACTATAATCGCTATATTCCCCAAGGAGAATATCATCTTCAACATACCCGATACACTTCCTAAGTATACCCCCGGTACCGATAAGTTCGGATAGGTATTCAGCATGATAATAGCGCCTATGTTTTCAAACCAATCAAACATCATCGATAATAACGGCACAAGGATTGTGAATCTGGCAGCGGACGATGGGGCAACCAGTTTCACCAAAAGTGCTATCCACCCCGCATAAAAAAGCATACCGGAAAGCGGGAAAGGAAAGTCCAACGGGAGAATGTGAAAAAGATAAAAGCTACGCCCTTCCTGCCCTAATGCGGTTAGTATATCATAAGCCTTCGCCGCTGAATAGCCAAATTGAAAGTCAAGAATATTGGCGCCGTTTGTAATCCTAAGTAAGCCCGCTAAGCCTAGCGTTGTAAAGTTAATAATAATATACAATGCCGCAAAAACAGCAGTAAATAACAGTGCTTTCTTCAGTGTCGCCTTTTCTATAATTGTCTTCAACGTTATTCTCCTTTTCAGAATCTCACAACCGCACCAACTACAAATTTCGGTATCTCAGCTTTTTTCGTACCATTAAACAACGGTTTTAATCACCGTCATGCCGCCCGATAGCGTATACGCCCCAAACCCCGCGGGAATAAAGAAGCTGTCGCCCTTTTTGATGCTATAGCTCTCCCCCGCGCCGCTGAGCGTTCCCTGCCCCTCGATGCACACGAGCGAATGAAACGAGGTGCCATCCGCCATAAAGGCGGCGCTTTGGGTAATCTCGGCAATATGAACGGTAAAGTATTCGCACCCCGCCAGCCTGCGCAGGGTGTAGCCGCCATAAACGGTGGGTGTTGCATCTGCGGTACTGCTCGGGTGCGGCGGGGCGGTAACGGTTACGTCCAGCGCCTTCTCCACATGCAAAGGGCGCGGCTTGCCGTCTAAACCCTTGCGGCCATAGTCATACACGCGGTAGGTGGTGTTGGAGTTCTGCTGAATCTCGGCAATCAATATCCCGCTGCCGATGGCGTGGATGGTGCCCGCGTCGATGAAGAACACCTCACCCTTGTGCACCTTCACGCTGTTGAGCGCCGTTTCAAGCGTGTTCTGCTCGATATGCCGCCGGAATTCTTCTTTGGTAATCTTCTTCTTAAACCCATAAAAGAGCCGCGCACCCTCCTCACAGTCGACGATATACCACATCTCGGTTTTGCCGTAGCCGCCCTCCACGCGCAGGGCGTAGTCGTTGGCGGGGTGCACCTGAATCGAGAGGTCGTGCTTCGCGTCGATGAGCTTGATTAAGATGGGGAAGAACTCAAACCGCTTGCAGTGCTCACCCAGCACGTCCTGCCCCGCCTTGCTGATATACTCGGTAAGGGTTAGCCCGTCATACGCCCCGCCCTCTATTACCGAGGCGCCGTCCGGGTGGCAGGAAAGCTCCCAGCTCTCGGCGACCGTATCTAAAACCGATTGCTTATGAAACTTTTCCTTTAACTGCGTACCGCCCCAGATGTAATCCTTAAGCGCGGCCTTCAGTTTTAATATCGGCATTTCCGCTACGTCCTTTTTTGTGTCGCTGAATAGACCGTTCCTGTTTTCTGTATTATACAATATTTGAAAAGGGAATGGAAGCTTGCGGGGGGATTCCTTTTAGCATAGGCTCTCTAAATACCGTGTCGCTTTTTTTACAAGCACCTTGATGGTATCTTTATTACTTTTTATATTGATACATCCATTTTTGTATGATATTCTATTTTAGGAGGTATACCATATGGAAATAAAAGCATCCACCGCTTATAACAAAAAGAATTATACCGAATTTGCATCCTTTAATTCCTTAAAAGGAAAGCGCCCACGGCTTAAGCATACATTACGAATTGTTTACTCGATTATTTTTTATTGTATTGTAAATCAAAACCACCAGTTAAACTGGTGGTATGCACCAGCCCTAAAAGGGCATATTACTGGCACAGCGTCTCAAGACGCACTGAATGGTTCCGCCAACCGCATTACTATTACGGGCAGCCGCTAAAGCGGCTGTTCGTTTTTCATGCCTTTGTTTCCTTGCTACCCGTGAACGGGTCTATGTATTCTTTGAATGATATTTGATCTGAAGCTATGTCTTCTTGTAATTGGTTTTTGATATATTCTTCAATTACTTTTGCATTTCTTCCTACTGTATCAACATAATATCCTCTGCACCAGAAATGCCTGTTCCCATACTTATACTTCAAATTTGCATGCCTATCAAATATCATTAAAGAAC
>NZ_FNID01000060.1 GCF_900103835.1 Acetanaerobacterium elongatum
TTGGCAGCCTAGAGATTCTACCGTTCCATCATATCGCTTTTTCCAAAAATAGATATACGATCGGCTTTTGTTATATTTCCGGCTGGCTCGGCTCACGCCATATTTCTCCACATACTTCATTAGGGATTGTCTGTACTTCATGTCTTGTGTTATGCTGTTCATGAGAGATGAGGTCTCCTTTCGGCTTGTTAGGTGTGGTAACTCAACAATAACCGATTTCTCCTCATCTTTCATCTTTTTTTATCTACTGTCCAATATGTATTGTAGTCCTACACGAGATAACAGGTAAAGAGCGCATTTATTCCTTGACAACAAAAACATAGTGTAGTAACATAAAAAGGATGGCAAAGGCGCTCTCTTTTTTTTGGGTGCCTTTGCGCTTTTTTGTAAAAGTTGAGCCGTTTTTGGCTTTGGCTAAACCATATAATTCTGTAGCTTTCATCAAGCTTGCGAGAGGGTAGTGAAACAATGATTTCGGTAAACAGGTATCGTACACACTCATGTGGGGAACTGCGTGAAAATAATATCGGCAGCAACGTATCGGTTGCCGGATGGGTTGCCAATATACGCGATCACGGCGGTATTTTGTTTTTAGACCTGCGTGACCAGTATGGCGTCGTACAGGTGGTTGTTAAGAACGATAAGCTGTTGGAGAACGTTACGAAGGAATGTACCATCACTGTTTCGGGGCCGGTAATTCGTCGTGATGAGGATACCTACAACCCGAAGATAGCCACCGGCACCATTGAGATTGTCGCCGAAAAGCTGGAGGTGCTGGGCAAGGCGCTTTCCATGCTGCCCTTTGAGGTTGATGCCTCCAAGGAAACCAAGGAGGAGGTGCGCTTAAAGTACCGCTACCTCGACCTGCGAAACCAAAAGGTTCATGATAATATCGTTAAGCGTTCCAATATCATCTCGTTCTTGCGCAGCAAGATGACCGAGCTTGGCTTCTTAGAGATACAAACCCCCATCCTTACCGCTTCTTCCCCGGAGGGTGCGCGAGATTATTTAATCCCCAGCCGCAAGCATCAGGGCAAATTCTATGCGCTGCCGCAGGCGCCGCAGCTGTTCAAACAGCTTTTAATGGTTTCAGGCTTTGATCGCTATTTCCAGATAGCCCCCTGCTTCCGCGACGAGGATGCCAGGGCAGACCGTTCGCCGGGCGAGTTCTATCAGCTTGATTTTGAGATGGCCTTTGCCACCCAGGAGGATGTTTTTGCGGTGGCGGAGGAGGTTTTATACGAAACCTTTGCGAAGTTTACTACTAAAGACGTATTTAAGCCGCCTTTCCCGCGTATCACCTATGCCGATGCCATGCTTAAATACGGCAGCGACAAGCCCGACCTGCGAAATCCGCTTGAGATTATCGATATCAGCGATATGTTTATAGAGAGCGATTTTGCCCCATTCCGCGGCAAGACCGTTCGCGCTATTAATGTTGAAAACTGCGGCCTACAGCCCAAGAGCTTTTTCGAGAATATGCTGAACTTTGCCCTCTCCATTGGGATGAAGGGCCTCGGCTACATCAAGGTGGACGATGAGATGAACTACCTTGGGCCGATTAATAAGTTTTTAAGCGACGAGCAGCGTATAGAGCTTAAAAACCGCGCAGGGCTGAAGCCCGGTTGTGTGCTGTTCTTTATTGCAGATACCAAAAGCGAGGCACCCAAGCTTGCGGGGCAGATTCGCACCGAGCTTGGCAACCGTTTAAACCTTACAGACAAGAATTCCTTCCGTATGTGCTTTGTGGTGGACTTCCCGATGTTTGAGCTTGACGAAGAAACCGGCGAGCCTGCCTTTACCCACAACCCGTTTTCCATGCCGCAGGGCGGCTTAGACGCACTCTTAAATAAAAACCCCCTGGATGTTCTGGCCTATCAGTACGATATTGTATGCAACGGCGTAGAGCTTTCCTCGGGCGCGGTACGAAATCACGATCTGGACATCATGGTAAAGGCATTTGAGATTGCGGGCTATTCCGAAGAAACGATAAAACAGAAGTTTTCGAGCCTTTACACAGCGTTTAAATACGGCGCACCGCCCCATGCGGGTATGGCACCCGGTGTAGACCGCATGGTGATGCTGATTACCGAGGAGGAGAACATCCGCGAGGTAATCGCGTTCCCCATGAACAGTAACGCGCAGGATCTGATGATGGGTTCCCCCTGCGAGGTTACCGAGAAGCAGCTTCGCGAGGTGCACATTAAGCTTCGCTAGACGAAGGAGATTAATATAATACTATATTTTTAAACTACAGAAGAATTACTCTCGAGCAAAACTTCTCTGCGGCAAAGCCGCACCGCAATTATTCATGGCGTTTTATGCCTTTCCATACACAAGTATGTGTTTGGCAAGCGCCGGAAAGGAATGGTCACAGAGATGGCGGTTACCAAAGAAGAAATCCTTGACATAGCCCTGCTCTCTAAGCTGTGGGTGGACGAAAGCGAGCTGGATAAGCTTACCGAAGATATGGCGGGCATCATCGCCTTTGCCGACACTATCAATGCCGTAGGTGAATCCGCCGAGGATTTTGATAATATCAATAACCTTTCCAACGTGTTCAGGGAGGATACGGTAGTACCTTCCTACGACCGTTCGCTCATTCTAAAGAACGTAAACGGCGGCGAAAACGGGTATTTCCCCGTAAAAAAACGTATGTAGCCGTTGTATCATTCATCGGAAAGGGTTGGCAGCGTGAAAGTTCTTTCACGCTTGAAAAAAGGCAGTTGACGGTCGAAAAGCATGGCCGGCATCCGCTACGCGGAACATGCCTTTTTCATCATATATGCGCCGCCGCTGCGGTGGCGGAATGGAGGCCAAAATGCAGAGAAACGAAAGCCGGATACGCCGCCTGCACGACCTGTTAACCAGAAAAGAACTCTCGTGCACCGAGCTTACTCAGAAATACATTGATCAGATAGAATCCGATAACGCCAGGCTGAACGCCTATGTGAATGTTACCCCGGCTCAAGCCCTAAAGTCTGCCCAAGAGGTAGACAAAAAGCTTCATGCGGGCGAGAAGCTTTCGCTGCTTGAGGGTATTCCTATGACCCTCAAGGACAACATCTCCACTGAGGGGATTGAAACTACCTGTTGCTCGAATATCTTAAAGGGCTATGTACCCATCTATGATGCTACCGTGTGGAAGACGCTCAAGGCCCACAACGCGGTAATGCTGGGCAAAACCAACATGGATGAGTTCGCGATGGGCTCGTCCTGCGATACCTCCTGTTTTGGGGGCGCGTTAAACCCCTATAATCAAGCGCATGTTGCGGGCGGCAGCTCGGGCGGCGTGGCATCTGCAGTAGGCGGAAACCTTGCGGTATACGGGCTCGGCTCCGACACGGGCGGCTCTATCCGTCAGCCTGCAAGCTTTTGCGGCCTGGTGGGCTTAAAGCCTACCTACGGTGCGGTTTCGCGCTATGGGCTGATTGCTTATGCCTCCAGCCTTGATCAGATTGGCCCCATCACATCCACTGTTGAGGATGCGGCATTGGTATTTGACGCCATCTCGGGTAAGGATGAGATGGATTCCACCTCCAGCGGTGCCAGAGAAACCACCGCGGATAAGCTGAACGGCGATATGAAGGGGTTGCGTATCGGTATTGCGCGTGAATACTTTGAGGGTATTCGAGACGATGTTAAAGCCGCCCTGGAGAATGCCATTAAAACCTACGAGCACATGGGGGCGGAGATTGTTTACTTTAACCTGCCCATTCTGAAATATGCTCTGCCGGTATACTATATTCTTGCCTGTGCGGAGGCCTCCTCCAACCTGGGCCGCTACGATGGTATTCGCTACGGCTACCGTGCGCAGAGCTACAACTCGGTGCACGAGATGATCTGCAAAACCCGCAGCGAGGGCTTCGGCGCCGAGGTAAAGCGCCGTATCCTGCTCGGTACCTATGTGTTAAGCTCGGGCTATTACGACGCCTACTATAAAAAGGCACAGAACCTGCGTGGAACCATTGTAAAGGCGTTCCGCAGTGCATTTGAAACCTGTGACATTATTCTGGCGCCCACCGTACCCATGACGGCGTTTGAACTGAACTTTACCGCCAAGGATCAGGTAGAAACCTACCTTACCGATATCTGTACCGTACCCATCAATATTGCGGGGCTGCCCGCCGTTTCCATCCCCTGCGGCTTCGATGCCAAGGGGTTGCCCATCGGTATGCAGCTAATCGGCAACACCTTCTGTGAAACTACCATACTCAAGGCTGCTTATCATTATGAATCAGAGAAGTATGCTGAGATCTACAAAGAATTAGATTTGGGGGTTAGGCTATGAGCTACGAATTAGTTGCTGGGCTTGAAACCCATATCGAGCTTTCCACCAACACTAAGATATTCTGCGGCTGTACCACCGCGTTTGGCGCGGAGCCGAACACCAACTGTTGTCCTGTCTGTATCGGCCTGCCGGGCACGATGCCAAAGCTTAACCGCCGCGTGGTGGATTATGCGATCCTTGCCGGGCTTGCCACCAACTGTGAGATTAGCCCCATTTCCAAGATGGATCGCAAAAACTACGTTTACCCCGATCTTCCCAAGGCTTATCAGGTTTCTCAGTACGATAAACCGCTCTGTGAGCGGGGGTACATCACCCTTTCCTCCGGCAAGCGTATCAATATCACGCGCATTCATATTGAAGAGGATGCGGGCAAGTTGGTGCATGAGCGCGGTGATACCTATGTGGATTACAACCGCGGGGGTGTGCCGCTTATCGAGATTGTTACCGAACCGGATATCCGAAGCATAGAGGAAGCTATCGAATATGTAGAAAAGCTGCAGCTCATCATGAAATACATCGGTGTTTCGGATGTGAAGATGCAGGAGGGCTCTCTGCGCTGCGATGTAAACATCTCGGTGCGCAAAAAGGGCGACGAAAAGTTTGGCACACGCGCTGAAATCAAGAACATGAACTCCTTTACCTTTATGGCAAAGGCGTTGCAGTATGAATTCGAACGGCAGGTAGACCTGCTTGAAAGCGGTGAAAGGGTTATACAGGAAACCCGCCGCTATAATACCGATACCGGAGAAACCGAGGCCATGCGCGGCAAAGAGGATGCCCACGATTACCGCTACTTCCGTGAGCCAGACCTTGTAACCATTCAAACCTCCCCTGAGGATATCGCAAGGCTTCGTGAGATGTTGCCCGAGCTGCCCGAGCAGAAGCTTGCTCGATATGTTGCCGATTATGGTATCCCCGAAGCAGATGCACAGCTGATTGTAAAATACCGCAAGGTTGCCGAGTATTTTGACGCGGTTGTCTCCAAGATTCAAAACCCCAAAACAGCGTCTAACTTTATTGTGGGGCAGATTTTCAAGGCACTTTCCACCGAAGCGGCAAAGGAAGAGCTTGCTCTCTCGGTTTCATCAGAGATGCTTGCAGAGCTTATCCGGCTGCTGGAAAGCGGGAAAATCAATATGGGTATGGCGAAGTCCACGCTCGATAAGATGCTTGAAACCGGGAAGCATGCAACCGAGCTGCTCTCGCAGGAAGACATGGCCGGTCTTGATGAGAACGCCCTGCGTAATCACTGTATGGAGGCCATAGCTGCCAACCCCGCCGCAGTAAAGGATTATCAGTCGGGCAAAGAAAAGGCGCTCAAGGCTATTCTGGGTGCTGTTATGCGCGCCACAAAGGGCCGTGCAGATGCTGCTGCCGCTGAAAAGCTTCTTATTGAGCTCATCACCAAATAATAATTGTAAAATTATGTGGGACTATAAAAACATTTATAGTCCCACCGGTTTTATTAGTAATTGTATCCGTACCTCTATGTATGCTAAAACAGAATTTCATATAGCCCAATAACAATGAAAAGCGCTCCGGATAGTATAGATGCTTTATCACCTGTAATCAAGGAAGCGCATTTTTTCCCGATAAGCGTTCCAAGAGTTATGGTTATAAAGCTTAATATAATAGTTAAAACCGTAATTGCAATCACGTTTATTCCCGTCATACCCGCGCCAAGCCCTGTTGCTAAGCAGTTAAGCGCCAAAGCGGTTCCTAATAATAAAGATTCCTTGGCAGATATATCACCCGAATAATCCATATCTGCCTTATCAGGATGCTGCATGATTTCTATAAATTCTTTATCAACGTATTCACTTGAGGGCTTTCGAGCGGTTATGTTTTCGGGGGCTGATTGTTTGAGCTTGATTAGGTATTCAGCAATACTCCAAATTCCCATAACGCAAACAATACCGCCGCCTAAGATGTTCCCAAAGCTGTTCGGCAGCACTCCACTTAAGGATTTACCAACAAAGCAGGTTATTAAAGTAAATACACCGGATAACATGGATACTATTAAATTAGAAAGAAAAGGAATCCGTACTTTTCTAATACCATATGCTAATCCGATACTTAAATTATCAAGATTTGCCGCGGCACTTAGAAGAATAACCGATAATATATGCATCCTATGTAACCATACCTTTCTTTCGGGTTTCATGCATAAAAGAGGCGGAATACAACCTATTAAGGCTATCACTGTAGAGAAACTATGTTGGTAATTATCAAGTAAAATAATTTTCGGCTGTTTGTTTTGTTCTTAAGCCTTATATTTACATATGATTAATCTATGTAGTTCTCCCTCATCTTGTTACGACTACGGCGATGAAGAGTTTTGTGTTAAGCCATTATTCTCTCTTTATGGGGTCTTGCCTGGTTTTTCTATTTCTTCTTGCTTTCTTGTTTTGGTTAGGTGTACAATAAAATATAAATAACTGTCTAAACTTTCGTCGTAATAATAAACATCATCGGAGGGCCTATGGCACAGTCAACTAATCGTGAAGAACAGCTTGAAGGCTTTGAATCCTATTGGAGCCGTCGAGCCGATACGTCGTATGTCAAATTCGCAACCTCATACAATACTGCAACGGTAGACATCGAGAATAAGTCTTTGTTTCTTTCAGTTAACGGTGGGGACGGCTTTTTTGAGCCTGGTGAGCCACTTTTAGGGAAAACGTTGGCCTGTTCTGTCGGTGACGGTCTGGCGGAATTTGCTGATGCGCCGTTTGAACAGGCTGTTCAGGCAGCTTTGGCCGAAATCGCAGCAGCTTCACTGAGTAATGGCAGTCAAGCATACACAGAAACGGTTCTTCGTGCGGTCAGCAATGTCGCTGCGCTCAGCCATTATACCAGGGCGTTTCCACCCTGTTTTACCGAGGTTTGCATGCAGGCCGCAAAGGACTATTTTGATTACCTGCTGTTACTGCAAGAAGAGTATAAAAAACTTATCGCTGCCTGCTTTGCCGAAACACCGTATGATAATGAGATTAGGGAATTTACAGCAGCATCAAGATTTTATTTCTACTGCATGATGGAAAATACCGGATTGTTTCATAGCCTTACATATCATTACACCTGTCGCAGGGTAACAAAATGCATCGGCGAAAAAAAGGGTGCTTTTACTACCGATGTAACCGAATCGCTCCCGGCAGACCGGTATAAAAAATACCTTGAAACAGTAGAGGATACACAGAATACCGGCCGTACCCAGCCAAACAATTTTGAAAAGGCATTTGATCTTCCGGTAACCTTTACCGAGCTCAATATTGCATTGCCCGCGCTACTTGAACAGGAATATGAGCTCGCACGGCTGGATGAGGTGCTGGTTTTGGAGTTTGAGCAGATGCTCCGTTTGAACCTGCGCATGAAGCGGTGCAAAAACTGCGGGCATTATTTTGTGCTCAAGGGCAATTATCCTACCGATTATTGTGATAAGATTCCTCAGGGCGAGAACAAACCCTGCCAAATGATTGCAGCTACCGATAAATACTCGCAGAAGCTTAATGATTGTCCACCCCTTGCAATTTACAACAGGGAATATAAGCGCCTTCACGGAAAGATGAAGGCCGGGCGGATTTCACACGACCAGTTTAATATATGGAAAGAGCTTGCAAAGGTGATGCGCGACCGATGTACGCAAGGGAAAATAAACCTGGAAGAGTTTCAATCGTGGCTAAACGGTTACCGCTTTTAATATCTTACAAATCAACACACTAATGAATTGTCTTACTTTGTCTAAAATTGTTGAAAATAGCCTTGTTATGCGGTTTGTGCCATGATATAATGATTAAAACAGCTAGCCGTACACAGGAGATCTGAGCACTCAACCCGTTTACAAGAAGATGAGGCTAAGATAATGGAAGACAAAAATCTCAATGAAAAGTTAAATTGGAAACAAGAGTTTGTTGACAAGCAGCTTGAAAAAGAGTATATCCTCGGTGTTAATCAGAGCTCAATGAAGTATGTCAGTGTTTCAATATTTGCATTGGGTATTGTTTACTTTTTGTTTATCATTGTGGATTACCTGCGTATTGATAACACAAACACCTTGCTCTTAATACTGCTCAATCGCACACTGCTCTGCCTTTTGCTGTTTGGGTTGTATATTGTACTGCATCGGTCAAAAAAATATATGTTTTTTAACGTTCTGTATAGTGCGGCCGAAGTTTTGAACTGCATCCCGTCAAGAGGACAGCGAAAAAACATAAAATTTTCCCGACCAGTGGTGAACAAAACCACTGGTCGCTTTTTATGCAGCGAAGTAGAGATTAAATTTCTCTAACGGTGTCAGAACACCCAAGTTGCGTTGCACACGCCGGGTGTTGTAATAGCTGATGTAACTCTCAATCATCTGAATAAGTTTCTGCTTGCTGGTGAATCTCCGACCGTAATAGCGTTCGCGTTTCAAAATGCCCCAGAATCCTTCCATAGGACCGTTGTCGATGCAATGTGCCACACGGGACATGCTTTGCGTCATACCAGCTTTTTCGAGTTTG
>NZ_FNID01000059.1 GCF_900103835.1 Acetanaerobacterium elongatum
GTGGTATGCTTACCATCATGTGTATATGGTCGCGGCATGCCTGTGCCTCTATTATTTCCACCCCTTTTTGTTCGCATAATTTCCTAAGTATCTGCCCTATATCCACCTTGATTTGTCCATATATTTCTTGTCGTCTATACTTCGGTGCAAATACTATATGATATTTACATCTCCATTTCGAATGTGTTAAACTATTTATGTCATCCATTGACATGTCCTCCTTTGTTTTTTGATGCGGTTGGTGAACCTTCATCATTCTATCACTGGAGGACCTCTTTTCGCTATAAGCGTTCTAATTCCACCAGCAGAGCTGGTGGTTTTTTGCGCTGAAGCTACAATGAAAACCTCCAATTCCAAAGAACTGGAGGTTAATTGATTGCTTTAAACAGAACTGAAACGCAGAGCATTATCTAGTACAGGCTTACTTGCGTAATTTTTATTAAAGCTTTATATTGTCTTACGACTTAGCTTTAAAGGTCGGCTAATTTAATAACCTTTTTTTGAAAGGCCACAGGAAACAAAGAGGCAAACAGTACTCATTAGGATTCCAGCAATATATAAATACCATACCGTATCGTAACTGCCAAACTGTTCGGATAAAAAACCTGTAAGATAATTACCTATAGCTCCCCCCATGGATGTGACAGCCATAATTATACTGTAGTTGCCAGAGAAATTTTGTCGGCCATAAAGCGATTGCGTTAAAAAAGGGGCCGGTATAGACATATTCGCATAGGCAAAGGCAAAGGCAACCACAAATAAACATGTAAATATTATGCTATATCTGCTGGTAAGCATAAGAACCAGCGAGAGTACTATAGAGCCGCCGATAATCCATACGGAATTTGTCGCACCGGCCTTATCAAAAGCAGCGCCCATAATAATCTTTGCGAAGGTATTAATTAATAAGATGGCAGAAACAGCGCTTGCCGCAAAAGCTGACGAATAATTGGCTCCAGTAAGATAAATCATTAAATAGGGCTGTACTCCCGAACCAATGACTAAAATCAATAAAAGCCCTAACATTAAGAAATAGAATGACGGGCTGCGCAAAGCTGATGCGGTTTGCTTTGTCTCCTCCTGTATATGGGGTGAAACCGCCTGAGTATCGTTGGGCTTTTCCTGAATAAGCAGTACCGCAGCCAAAACCATTACAGTAGCAATAATCGCCTGAGTAAAGTACCCCCAGCGCCAATTATACTGCTGAATCATCAGATTGATAATCGGCAACACGATTGCTCCCACAATGCCTGCGCCCGAGGCAGCCATTCCCATCGCCTTACCGTTACTCGCATGAAACCAATCATTGATAAGCGAATTTATCACGACATAACCGATACCCGGCAAACAAAGGCCAAGACCTACTGAGCATACATACATCTGCCATAAGCTATTGGACAGGCCGAACAGCAGCTTAATCAGAACAAAACTCATTCCAGAAAAAAGAACAATCTGCCTGTTCGAAAACTTCTTCAGTAGAACCGGTATCAGTAATATAAAGGGAATTGATACAAATGAGGTAATTGAAGCGGTGGCTGAAAACGCACTTACACTCACCCCCAGAGCTTTACTTACCGGTGCATAAAAGGCGACATTACTGTTTGCACTAATTCCAATATTAACCCCTGAAAGCAAAAAGCCGGCAATTACAATCCATATTTTAAATCGGTTATCAGATATTAATTTATTCATTGTTTGTATCAAAACAGGGAACCAAAGATGATTCCCTGTTTTTTAATCTCTTTTTCGTTTACTTGTCATTCAATTTTTGTGTAGTGTTATAAAGATACCTGCCACAATAAATCATTTGTCCCAGATCCGGTTAAGATAATAGCAAACGCGGCATCCATTTTTCTCAAGCTGGCGGTCAAAAATTCCGTCTTCCGTCAATTTGCGCATCAGACAGAAGCAAGCCTTACCTCCATTGAGCTCCAGATGCTTTTCATAACCGGCCTCTCTGAGGAGAGGCTCAAGGCTGTCGAGATGTGGGGCCCGGCGCGCGAATACCAGCTTGCCGTCCTTGCTCGAAATCGAGGCTCTGCGGTCGGCATAGGGGACATAAAACTCCACGCCTTCATTTTCGTGGCCGTCTAGGATATACTCCAGTGTGGCGTAGTATTTGTCGACATAGCTCGCATCGTGAATACCGTTTCCGGCACAGAGCAGATCATAGGAATCACGGAACGACATCCAGCGTTTCACGTTGCGGTAGGATTGTTCTACCGAGATACGGCTGTCGAAAAAATTACCGTTGAGTTCATCACCGCAGAACAGAATGCGCTGCTTGCGATCAAGAAACTGCAGTGAACCGCTTCGGTGCTCTTCAATGTTGAATACCTGAAGCTCGCGGCCTTTAAGGTTGACAACATCGCCATCTTTAAGAAACACGACGGGATAATCGTTTGGGATGTCCATGCCCGCGAACTCGCCGAACGGTTCACACCGGCCTTCATAGCTCTTTTCAGACATGTAGACAACATCAAAAAGGTAGTTATTGAGGGTATGATCAAAATGGTTGTGTGTATTAAACATGCGATAGAGCGGCTTGTTTGACAGTGTCTGACAAAACGCGCGAATATTGCCCGCTCCCATGCCGCTGTCAATGGCGATAATCTCATCGTCTCCTTCAATAACATAGGTATAGTCGCCATCGCTCAATACCTGCCAGGTGCCTGGGGCAATTTCTTTGGCTTTGAAATACGGCTCATCCATCGGTTGGATGTTGCCCTCTTCATCTTCAATAAGAATACCGTGGAGTGAAGAAAGATTGAGCGGTTTCATATTCTTTTTCCAATTCATATAACCAAGCCTCCAATTCACAAAATTATAACGGTTTTTATAACGAATTCTCCGTATACAAAGCCTCACAGCTATGCCGTGAGAATTTTACTCTCAACGGATGCCTTTCTGCAGGATAATGCAGCCGAAATTCTCAACCTCTCCGGTCGCTAACACTGCAAACGACTTGCGCGCTAAATCATAGAACGGGAAACGTCCTACATAGGTCATTGTCGCCGCGGCCTTCGGGTCGTACTTTTCTATAATTGTGCGGTATTGCTCCGACATTTTGGTTGGCAGTATCTTGCCGCTCTCATCCTCCCGGCCCATAACCGTTACCGAACTTGCTGTCCACTCGTCAAGCGGCAGCAACTGCAGAATAGCGTCGAGCAGTACGGTGGATGATACGCCGTCCGCGCGCAACTGGCGGTTTGTCTTCGCCATAGAGGCCGCCGCAAAATAAGCGTCGCCAAGTGTGATTGTATCGCCATGTCCCATCTCCGCAAGCGTTTCAAGTAGTGCTGGAGAAAGCACCATAGGAATTCCTTTCAGCATGAATTTGCTCCTTTTCCCCCTGTATCAATCGGTCGGGGATGATATCTATTTTATACTTATTCCAATTATCAAATCTCTAAAAAGTAAAGTAAGAAGCTAGATTTTATGGCTCTTTGCAAAGATAGATTTTCAAGAAGGTTTTAATAAAAGATTAGGATTACCTGTGGCGGTATACCTCGGCACCAAGATAGGTCGAGAATGCCTCGGCAAGTGCATCCGCAACATGACCACGAACATAGCAGACATGGTGTTCAAAACCATTCTTGCAGATATAGTCCATCAATCCCTGCAGGTTTCTAACATGGCAGCCGGCTACGCCACCCTTGGTTGGAATCGGCTCGGCAGTAAACTCTCCCTCTCCAACGTAGGCCTTTAGCACACCACGGGTGTCGTCAGTGGTGAGCCGTACAAAGGTCATTGGCCCTGCACCTACCTGCCCCTTGCAGGCACCAAAGCAGCGGTCCTTCCCCAGGGTACTGCCTAGCACATCAAGGCATTCAATCTCAAGGTCTGGATTCTCAAAAAAGCTCTTTGGAAAATTCGAGCAGTGCAGCGAGATGCAACGATTGCGATCGTCGCGGATGTTGTTGTTCCAGTCCATCAGTGCCGCGGGTGCCTTGGCCGCTAGGTGAGCCGCCAGCATGCTGACTGCACCAAGCACATCGCTCTCGCAGGCGCTGGGCTTGCCCTTCTCGCCTAACATGCTCATTGCCAGACAGGTAGCGCAGCCATAGTTGTTCTCAACACTATCCCAGCACTGCACCGTGCTGGCCTGACACTGCAAGCGATCAACGGCCTCCTCGATGGCCAGGCAAAGCTTTGCCTGTTTGATAATCTTGGCATCTCCAATTTCGGCAGGGATACGGCCGTAGGCGCGAATCTCGGCCTCTTTTGCAGTTATCTTCTCTTCGTCAGCATAGTTTTGAGCCGCGAAGATAATCTCAGACATATCCACTGTCTGCACGCTAATCTTGTGGGCTTGCAGGATCTTCTCGGAATAGCGTACGGTGTTGAATGCAACCGGACGTGCGCCTAGCATGGCAATGCGTGAACCGCGCAAACCAGTAACTATGCGGCAGACTGCAGCAAAGCGCTCAAGGTCAGCCGTGAATTCCAAACTATCAATGTTGCAGGTGTGCAGCGTCGTATTGGTGAATGGGATATTTCTCTGATACAGATTGTTGCACAGGCTGATTTTGCCACAAAAGGCATCACGACGATTAGCCATATCGAGACTATCGAAGTTATCGTCGCATGCCTGAACGAGCACAGGCACATTAAGGTTTGCCAAATCGATGGTCTCCACGACGCCAAGCTCCTCGCCAAAGTTCGGCAGGACTGCTATGATACCGCTAATATCGCTTGCGTGTGCTTTGAATAGCGCGGCACAGGTTTTAGCCTCATCGAAGGTCATCACAGCGCCGTACTGGGTATCCTGCTCGCTGACCATCACATAGCCATAACCGAGCTCATTGAGCTTATTGACAATCTGCTCCCGTGCGGTTTTGACCAAATGAGAGGGGAAGAAACTACGCGTAGTCACAATCACACCGAAAGTTTGTTTGTTTTTCATTCGTGTCGCTCCTTTTAGTAATTCATGTAAGTATCCGTGTGTCGATAAACTTGACCGCATGGGGACCCTATATTTAGATATTTTTGATGCTCAGCGTCTTTTGGGACGTTAGTTTTCTTTGTTGGCATAGTTGCTCATGATAAGGGCAACCAACAGAATAAGGCCCTTAACGATATTGATTGCGTAATAGGGGAATGACAGAGCATACAAGCCGTTTTCAACAACACCTATCAGGGCTGCACCAACAAAGGTGCCGACTGCGTTGGGCTTGTTGCGTCCCCCCATAGCAGCGCCGATATTCACGGCAGCAATCGCAGGCATAAGGAATGAGCCTCCGACTCCAGCGGCGACTGTACCAGCACGGGAGGCAATGAGTATGCCGCCGATACCAGAAAATACTGCAGTCATAATGAAAGCCAGCGTGCGGTAAAAGTTGACCTTAACGCCAGAGAGACGTGCCGCTTCGGCGTTTGAGCCGACCATATAGAGAAACCTGCCATGCTTGGTTTGATGTTGAAACAACTCTACAAGAATGATGCAGATCAACATAATGATAATGATCAGCGGTGCTTTACCAAGACGGTTGAACAGGTCTGGGATTGCCATCATGATAGTCTTGCCTGCAGGTGCAACCTTCGGATTGATGACCGAGCCTCCAGAGTAGGTCAACTCAATACCGTCGAGGATGAACATCATGCCCAATGTAGCGAGAAAGGCCGGAATATGGGTCTTTATAACTAAGAAGGCGTTAATACCACCTATCGCGGCACAGGCCAGAAGTGTCAACAGAATAGCAAATGGCATCGGGATGTTGTCCCACGCCATAAATGTAATGCTGAAAGCCGCAGCAATAGTTGCAATGGAGCCAAACGACAAGTCGAACACACCTGCCGCAAAGCCGAAGGTCGCCCCTAGTGCAATAATTGTGGTAATCGAGATTGCGCGAAGGATTGTAATCATGTTTGCCCAGGAGAAAAAGACTGATTTCGCTGTAAAGGAAAAAATAATAAAAGACAAGAAAATGGCAACCAGAGCACCCCATTCAGTCAAAAAGCGCCCAACCGAGAAACTTTTAGTTTTGTTCTGCATCATTTTTTCCTCCTGTTGAATAGAATAAAAGTTCTGCTTCATTGGTATCAGCAGTAACCAGTTCTTTCTGAATGCGTCCACTGTACATGACATAAACACGGTCAGTCAAACTCATAATCTCAGCCTGCTCGCTCGAGGCGTAGATGATACCCTTTCCCTTGCGTGCGAGATCGACAATCAATTTGTAGACCTCAGCCTTAGCTCCAACGTCAATACCCTTAGTAGGTTCATCAAAGATATAGATTTCAGCACCGGAGTCAAGCCATTTGCCAATCGTGACTTTCTGCTGATTGCCGCCTGAAAGCAGACCAACCCGTTGGCGGATTGACGGTGTTTTTATCTTTAAATCTGCCACTTTAGTATCGGCAGCCCTGCTTTCACTCTTATGATTAAGTAAAGAGAGAATGCGTGCGTGATTTTTAAGTGTGGCGAGCGACAGGTTTTCCATTACTGATTCACCTACGACGATTCCTTCCTTACGCCGCTCCTCAGGGATAAAGGCCATACCCGCTTTAACTGCAGCGGCAGGGGTGTCTGCGCGTACCTTTTTATCATTAATGAGGATTGTGCCCTGCTGCCGGCCAAAGGCACCAAACAGCGTCTTGCACAGCTCGGTTTTACCGGCACCTACTAGCCCGGATAAGCCGACAATCTCGCCACTTCTAACATTCAGGCAGATATCCTGAACGCGGTTTTCGTTGTCGGCAAGATTCTTTATATTAAGTAGTACACCGCCGATTGCACGGCCGCTTTTATCAATCGCCTCGTTGTAGACGCGTCCGAGCATCAACTCGACAATATCAGGGATTGTTGTCTTTTCGTCCAGTTCAAATGTCTTGATAAGCTGACCGTCCCTCAGCACTGTAATACTATCACAGATTTCAAACAGCTCGTTGAGGCGGTGAGAGATAAAGATAACACCGATTCCCTTGTCTCGAAGCCGACGCACCAGTTCAAATAGGTTCTTGGTTTCTTCAACGCTGAGCGGTGCAGTAGGCTCATCAAGAATCAAAAATTTGCAGTGTCCCAACATCGCACGTGCAATGACAACAATTTGTTTCTGAGCAAGACTCAATGCCGACACTAGCTGCTTTGTGTCAAGAGATACATGCAGATTCTCCAGCGTCTTTGCAGCTTCAGTGTGCAGGTGATTCCAGTCGATAACGCCACCTTTACCCAGACCGTAAACCAGATACTCCATCATCACATTCTCGCCAACCGAGAGATTTGGAACCAATGCAGTATCAACTTCCTGGTATACTATCTCGATACCAAGTCTCTTGGCATCACTGGGGGAGCGAATCTCTACTGGTACACCATCGAGCTCAATCTGCCCGGTATACTGGGCATTAACACCGGAAAGAACCTTCATCAACGTGCTTTTGCCGGCGCCATTGGCTCCGACGAGTGCCTTGACCCGTCCACCCTCAAAGTCGCAGTCAACATGCTGCAAAGCCTTGACGCCGGGAAATTCCACCGAGATGTCCTCCATGATGATTTTGCTCATTCTGACACTCCTTCCATAGTTTATACTTACCTCGATAATAGAACCTCAAAAATCAAGCGAAGGCTGTATTTATGGGCTTATTCGAAGGCTTTATAGAAAAGTCTTAATGAGAAATTAATATTAAAGAGGAGCAGGGCAGACGGCAAACCGCCCGCCCCGTCCATATAGAATCTTTATTTTGCGAATTTTGCCCGCAGATCCTTAATCTCTTTAGTATTGAAATCTTCCGTGGAACCAAAGTTGGGAAAGTACTTATTCAGAGTCTTCATCGTGTCGCTGGCGGTAAGCTTATCGCTGGTAACGGCAACAGCAGACAGCGCATAGGTCTCAGGGGTCTCAACGCCGAGCGTCTTAAGCACAGCCAGACGGACATCAACGGTGCCTATAACGTACGGGTCAACACAGGCACAGCAGATATATTGAGGAACTTTAACGAGACGCTGAATCTCGGTATCGGAGATATCAACTGCGGAAATCAGCATCTCATTGCGGCCCGCATCATTGATTGCATCAACCGCACCATCAAGAAATGCTGAACTAGCAGCCCATATGCCATTTACTTGTCCGGCAGGATACTTGGTAAGATCAGTACTAATAGCTGTATTAACGTCACTATATGTGTCACCACCCAATTTCGGCGATATGATATCCACAACCTTCAATTTGCCAGCTTTTTCATACTCTTCTATTACCGCATGACGGGTGTCAAATGGAACAATCATGCCCAGTATATTTATTTCGATGATATTGATAGGCTCGGTGGCGCCTTTGGCCTTTGCTTTTTCGATCAAAGCGTCCAAAGAAAGCTTGGCCAGTGACTTGTCATCCTGCGAGGTGTAGGTTACACCGTCGACATGGTCACCGCCGCAGTCGAAGCCAACAACTTTGATGCCCTGGGCAACTGCACGAGAAACGAGATCCTTCTGATAGCCTTCATTGGCGTGGGAGATAATCCAGATTTTGTAGTCCTTCTGAAGTGCCTGCTCCATCAGGTCCTGCATCTTAACGTCATCGCCATCAGCGGAGAAGGTGTCAACCGAATAGCCAAGCGCTTCGCCCTCGGCTACGCACCCTGCGAAGAACTGCACAGTGTGGTCGGAGTTTTGAAGCTGACGAATAACTGCAATCTTGCCGGAGGCTCCCGCCGAACCGTCGGCAGCTTCGCTACTTGCTACAGCCTGACTGACCGCAGAAGCACCGCTTGCCTCAGCGGATGAGTCAGAAGAACTGGAAGTAGGAGCGCTGGAACCGCCGCAGGCGGTAAGGCTAAGCGCCATTACCATTGCCAATGCAAATGCAAAAAGTTTTTTCATGTTTCGTCTCCCTTTTCATTATTGTATCTTTAGAGCCAAGAGGCTCCTAGATCTGAAATTCTTAGGCTTGCACCGCATGCACGGCTTGCTCCCAGCCACGCAACAGCTCTTCTCGCTTCAACGCATCCATCATCGGTGTATAACGATTTTTTCTTAGCTTTGATGCAGCCTCTGCTGCGTTGAACAACCCAAGCGACTGCCCCGCCACAAAACCAGCACCAGCCCCGCTTAGCTCCTCTGTGGCACTGGCCAGCAGTGGTACGTTCAGCAAATCACACTGAAACTGCATCAGGTAGTTATCGCGAGTTGCACCACCATCGGCCCGCAGATCAGTAAGCTTCAGGCCGCTCGCCTTTGTGAGCGTTTTTATCACTGCATCAATTTGGAAGGCAATTGCCTGTTCTGCTGCCTTGACGAGTTCAGCCTTGCCGGTCGTGCGGCTCATGCCATAAAAGCATGCTCGTGCGCCACTGTTCCAATAGGGAGCCCCAAGGCCGCTGAAGGCAGGAACAAGATAGCATACCGCTGGTTTCTGGGGTACGGATTGGAAGACAAAATACCGGATGCCAGCGTAATATGGCAGAATCGAATCAGAAGATTCAACGGAACGGATATTCCCAGAAGAATCTTTAATGAGATATTGCGTCAGGCAATGGAACATAAGCTTGTAGACGGTAAAATTCTCTACAGCGACAGTACCCATTTAAAAGCAAACGCCAACAAAAACAAGTATACGGAAGAAACAGCGAATGTTGAAAGCCAGTTATATATTGAAGACTTGAACAAAGCGGTAAACGAGGACAGAGCAAAGCATGGAAAGAA
>NZ_FNID01000058.1 GCF_900103835.1 Acetanaerobacterium elongatum
CCTTCATCATTCTATCACTGGAGGACCTCTTTTCGCTATAAGCGTTCTAATTCCACCAGCAGAGCTGGTGGTTTTTTGCGCTGAAGCTACAATATGAATCGCGGCGGTACTAACCGCCGCGATCGTTTGTTTTGGCAATTTCTGTAATCATTTTTTATGTATAACCACGCTATATGGGAAAGAATATTCTTACAAGCACAGTGCTCATAATAAAGCCCACACAATCGGCTGTAAGCGAACATGGTACGGTATAACGGATTTTACGGATTTCCGCCGCGCTGTAATAAACCGCAATGGTATAGAAGGTTGTTTCGGTAGAGCCCATAATTACGCTGGCTATGCGTCCGGCCATACTGTCGGGGCCATGATTTTTTAAAATATCCTCTACAAACGCCAGCGCTCCGCTGCCCGAAATCGGGCGAAGTATCATCAGCGGTGTAATCTCCTTGGGCATCTGCAGCAGCGACGCAAGGGGCTCCAGAGCGTTTGTAAGCACATCCAAAGCACCGGAGGCCTTGAACATGCCTATTGCCGTCATAATGGCAATCAGCGCGGGCAGCACGTTGATGGTGGTGGTAACCCCCTCCTTCGCGCCTGCCACAAACTCGTCAAACACATCGACATTTTTGTAAATTCCATAGCAGAATATAAAAAGGATTACAAGGGGTATTACAAAGCTTGAAAAACTCATCCGCCGCCCCTTCCTCCTGCTCTTCTGTCAAAAACGGCACTAAGCGCAAAGGTCATCAGCACGCCGCAGGTTATAGCGGTGATTGAGGCAATCCAAACACTGGGAAGAATATCCATCGGCGCTGCTGCCCCATATTTCAGGCGCAGCGTAGCCACAGTGGTGGGGATAATTGTCATGGAGGCGGTGTTGAGCACTACAAACATGATCATCTGCTTTGGTGCGGTATCCCCCGTATTCAGTTCCTTGGCAAGCTCCTTAACAGCCAGTATGCCAAGCGGGGTTGCGGCATTGCCAAGGCCTAACAGGTTTGCCGACATGTTCATAGTAATGGCTTGGGCAGCTTTTCCTTGAGGATTAACCCCCTTAAAAAACAACTTTGTTAAAGGTGCAAGAATTTTGCTTAAAGTTTTTGTTAATTCTGCCTTTTCTGCAACCCTCATGACCCCGCTCCACAGGCACATTCCACCTAATAATGTCAGGCTTAGATGAACAGCATCTACACAACTGCCGATCGCAGCCGAAGACACATTTTCCATTTTTCCGTTTAAAATTCCAAATACAACGGCAAGAAAAATCATGGCTGAAATAATCCATGTCATCATTAACTTATCTTCCTCCTTTCGGTTAAAAAGCCTTGAAACTACATGATTTATGCTATAAAATACCAAATTTCATGACATTTTTCTCAAAAACAGAAATGGATTTTTCATCAGAAAATTGTCTATTTTTCGACATTCTTTTTTTTACATTTTTGGATGTACAAGCAGTGGAAAATGAGATAAATTATTTTATTAAAACGCTTTAATCGACGGAATTCCGTTAAAAAAATCGCATTGATTCCCAGAACTTAATTTTGAATTGTTTGCTGTTATTTACAGTTGTTTAACAAAATGTTTTATTTTTTTTCTTACTAGTATTTGACATTTGACTCGAATTGTAGTATAGTAATGATGTTGACAGTAATTCGACACAAAATATGAAAAATATGGAGGTACAAACATTGAAATCGACAGGTATTGTAAGAAAAGTTGACGAACTGGGTCGTATCGTTCTTCCAATTGAACTGCGCCGTACCCTGAACATCAACGAGAAGGATTCCCTAGAAATTTATGTAGAGGGCAACCAGGTTATTCTTAAAAAGTATGAACCTTCTTGCATTTTCTGCGGTGATGCCAGCAACGTAACCACCTTCAGCGGCAAGAACATTTGCCAAAGCTGCTTAAAGGAACTGGCTAGCTTCAGCAAATAATCTTTCAAAAACTCTGTCGGCAAGATGTTAAATTGCCGGAGGTAACAAAGAACGGGCGTTTTACGAATTTTTTATTCGTAAAACGCCCGTTCCTTGCTTTACGGCTGACATATTTCTTATGGTGCGTTTTCTCGCGCCAATACTAATCTCTGATAGAATGTGCTCATACGATGCGCTGGCAACTTCTTAACCGGGTATAACTATAAGCAATACATATGGGCAAGTTAACATTTTAAGTTAAGTCCTCAAAGTACCAGTCTGCTTTGCCTCGATTGCGGCAATCATATCGACGCGTTTTTGGTGGCGTCCGCCCTCATACTCCCCCGAGAGCCACGCATCCAGAATCATCAGTGCAAGATCACTTCCCACCACACGGGCACCCATGGCAAGGATGTTCGTATCGTTATGCTGGCGGGAGAGCAGCGCGGAATAGGGCTCGCTGCACACTACTGCGCGAATACCCGGCACCTTGTTGGCGGAGATGGAGATTCCAACCCCCGTTCCGCAGATAAGGATGCCTCTTTCGCACTCACCGCTCACAATGGCATTGGCTACGGCCTCGCCATAGATTGGGTAATCCGTGCGCTCGCTCGAATAGGTGCCGAAGTCCTTATATTCTATGCCCTTTTCCTTCAGGTGATTCATCAGCCGGTCTTTAAGCTCAAAGCCTACATGGTCGCACCCTATTGCAATCTTCATAGTGCAGTCTCCTTAAGAAAATATATTGCCTTAGAAAGAGGACAATATCCTCTTTCTAAGGCATTGACAAAGGGAGGATTGCGGATTATTTCTTGGTGATGAGGTTAGACTCAATCGGAATCATGGCAGGCTCTACGTTCGAGTCGATCTTTGCCTGATTCTTAACGGCCTTCACCATCTCTTCAAGCGATTTTGCGCCGATTGCGCCGGGATCCTGTGCAACGGTTGCGGAAAGCTGACCGTCGTTAATCGACTTTACAGCCTCGGCATCACCGTCGGTGCCTACAACTATAATCTGCCCTAGTTTCTTGGCGTTGATAACGGCCTGCAGTGCGCCCAGAGCCATGGTATCGTTGCAGCAATAGATACCCTTCAGGTCGGGATTAGACTGAATAAAGCTGGTGGCAACGTCAAGCGCCTTCTGTCTGTCCCAGTCTCCGGGCAGGCTGCCTACGATGGAAAACTTATTGTTGGCCTTAAATGCATCCGTAGCGCCCTGCTTTCTGCTTTCGCCGGAGGCGTTTCCTGCCTTGCCTTCGATAATGGCAACCTTGCCGCCTTCGGGGAGCTTGCTAATGATGTATTCGGCGCCCTTTTTACCAACCTGTACGTTATCGGTGGTAGCAAAGCCGATTACACTGCCGCCGGAGCTCTTAAGTGAGTTCATATCGATTTTTTCATCGATGTTCATTACATAGATGCCCTTCTGGTTTGCCTTAACAACACCAGGGATCAGGTTGACCGGCGAAAGCGGCGCAACGCCGATGGCTTTATAGTTTTTGGTTAAGCAGTTCTCAAGAATCTTCAGCTGACCTTCGGTATCCTCTTCAGACTGTGCGGCATAAACGTCAACCTTAATACCCAGTTCGTTTGCCTTGGCAACAATGCCATCCTTCATCTTCACCCAGAAGTCGGATGCCTGAGTTTTCAGCACTACAGCATATTCTGCTTCGCCGGTTGCCGCTGTGGAACTTACCGCTGCCGAGCTGGGAGCAGAACTTTCAGCCGGGGCACTCGCTCCGGAGGAAGCAGCAGCAGAGGATGCTCCTGCCTTGTTGGGGGTACAGCCTGCTAAAACGGAGGAAAACAAAGCCAATGCAAAGAATACTGATACAATGCGCTTTTTCATAAACAGCCTCCTAAAGTTTTTGAATCTATTTGAATACGCATCTGCGTAATCAAAACAATTGAAGGGCTTAAACAGCATTCAGCCTTTGATACGCAAACCCAGCACCGCCCAATACACCGCTGTACTGCGTATGCTCGGTAAAGAGTATCTCCAGGTTCTGCGAAGGGTATGGCTTGCGTGTTCTTTCACGGACGGCATTTACAAGCAGCTCCTTTGGGAAGCCCTTCATAATAACCACCCCTCCCGCAACAATGATGGTATCAGGGTCGAGGATGTTCACCTCGGTTGCAATAGGTATTGCCAAGTCTTCCACGAAATCTCTGATACGCTTATCGTCTGCATGCTCTGCAAAAATATTCGCAATCTCAGTGCCCGGAAAACAGTTTTTCGCAAGCTCCTCTAGGTGCTTACCCGAACAGATCACCTCGGCACAGCCGATATTGCCGCAGGTACAGCGTTCGGTAATACCGTTTAGAGGAATATGCCCCAGTTCACCCGCCACGCCGTTTTTACCGGTGTGGAATTTGCCGTCAATATACACGGCGTTGCCAAAACCTGTGCCGATATAAAAGCCCAGGATGGTGGAATTAACGTCAAGGCGGCACTGCTTAATGTCATTGAGCAGCAGGAAATTTACGTCTCTGTCAATAAAAACAGGGATATTCAGCGCGGTTTGAAGCGGGGTGGCAAGGTCGATGTTATCAAAGCCATCTAGGTTTGGGGTAGAATACACCGTCTTCTTATCCTTGCTTACAATGGAAGGGATTCCGATGGTTACCGCCTTTACCCTGCCTCGTGTGTTGCACTCGTCTATATATTTGTTAATCTGGGTAAGCAGGTTCTCTGCAGCATTCCCCTCTGAGAGGATGCTGCTGGACTTCTTTTGAAAGTGCTCAAGCTCTCCCTCGGCAGAAACCAAACCGATGCGGAAATTCGTTCCGCCTATATCTATACCAATTACATAATCCTTTACCATAATGCTCCTAACCCTGCCCCGGTACTTTGGCAGTATCATCCTAAAATGGGCAAGATCATTGCCGTACAGCGCGCTTTAGCCGTTATTGCCCGGTTTGAGTTCTGAATATCTCCCTCATCTTATCCCAAGCCTTTTCAAGGTCGGCATCCAGATTAAAGAGACCGGAGGTGCCTAGAATGAATACCTCAACGCCGGCGTTATACAGCTCGGCATAGGTTTTTTCGTTGCAGGAGCCATCAATCTCAATAAGGTAATGGTAGCCGTTTTCTTGCTTGAGCCTTTTAGCCTCGCGGATTTTATCCAGCATCTCGCGGATAAAGGGCTGGCCGGCAAAGCCCGGGTCGACGCTCATGATGGTGATCTTATCCACCAGATGGATATAGTGCTGAATGTAGGAGAGCGGTGTTGCAGGGTTGAGCACTACGCCCACCTTGCAGCCTAACGAGCGAATCTTGTTGATGATACGAAACGCGTCGGTGTTGATGGTTTCGGCGTGCGGGCAGATATACCCGGCACCTGCCTTGGCAAGGCTTTCAATATAATCATCGGGGCTGGTCACCATTAGGTGGCAGTCGATGGGGATGGTGGAGATTGTGCTTAACACCTTCACAAAGTCGGGAGACAGGGTGATGTTCTTTACAAAGTGCCCGTCCATAATATCTACATGGTAGAAGTCTGCGCGGGAGTTAAGGATGTTTACCTGATTCTTAATATCCAACAAATCCATACACATTAAGGATGGGGAGAAAAAAGGTTTTTCATTCATCTTTACAATTTTTCCTTTCCTGGGCTGTGTTTATTTCTTGGTTGCGAGCAGCTTATCAAGGAATACCGAGATAATAATCAGCACACCCATTACAATCTGCTGGTAACTGCTCGAAACGGTAAGTATATTCATACCATAGTTGATTACACCGATAATCAGGCCGCCCATTACTACGCCGAATATCTTACCCTTGCCGCCGAAGAAGCTGGTGCCGCCGATGATGGTAGCAGCAATAGCGTAGGTGGAAAAGCCGCTTGCGGCACCCGGCTCTGCCGCGCCAACACGCCCGAGCAGAACCACACCCGCTATGCCTGCGCAGGTGCCGGAGATGATGAACACCAGAAGGGTGTGCAGCTTTACGTTAATGCCCGAAAACCACGCCGCCTGCTGGTTGCCGCCCAATGCGTAGATATTTCGCCCCGCCTTGGTTTTTACGGTAAAGAAGCCCAACACAACCGCGGTTATCAGCGCGATAATTACCGGAATGGGAACACCGATAACCGAGCTGCTGATGCCAACGGTAAAGGAGGCCGGGAACCCGAACACCGAGCGGGCGTTGGAGGTAATCAGCGTAACACCACGGAAGATGGCGTCGGTACCGAGGGTAATAATAAAGGGATGCAAGCCGGTAGCATTCACAAGCGAACCATTAATAAAGCCTAAGAAGGAACCAAACAGTACGCCTAAAATCACCGCTGCCGCCGGAGGCAGGCCCGCAATCATCAGCTTGGCGGTCATCATGCCGCTGAGCGCGGTTACGGCACCCACCGACAGATCGATACCCGCGATGAGAATGGCAAAGAATTCACCAAGCGCGATAAGAATGTTTACCGAGCTCTGCGTTAAAATCTGTGGAATGCTCTCGGTAGAGAAGATGCTGCCCGGCCTTAGTATAGCCAGTATGGCAAGAAGCAGGAGCAGAATACCCATTGTACCATAGCGCTGCCAAATTGCATTAAATGAAAGCCCTGATCTGTTTTGAGTTTGTTCCATCTTATTTCACCTCATCAGAAAGTTCACCGGTAGAAACCCGGATAATGCTTTGCTCTGTCGCTTCCTTACGCGGGAAGGTCTTTACGATTTGGCCCTCACGGAACACCATAATGGTGTCGCACACCGCCAGCAGCTCCGGCAGCTCAGAGGATACCACCAGCACACCCTTACCCTCGTCGGCAAGCTTTCTCATCAGCGCATAGATTTCACTTTTGCTGCCGATATCAATACCCTTGGTAGGCTCATCAAAGATGATAATCTCTGAATCAGCCGCCAGCCATTTGCCCAGTATCACCTTCTGCTGGTTGCCGCCCGAAAGCTGCAGGATGCTTTGGTCGATATCGGCGCACTTGATTCTTAGGCTATTGCGCTGTTCCTCACCGGTTTTTTTATCGTACTTCTCGCTCACCAGGCCCACTAAGCCCTGCGCGCGGGAGGTTTTAATGTAGGGCAGCAATGAGATATTCTTTTTAATGTCCATCGTATTGATAAACCCGGTTTCACGGCGGTTTTCGGTTACCATTGCAAGCCCGTTCTTAATGGCGGAATAGGGGTTTGTAATATCCACCTTTCTGCCGTTAATGTAAACCTCGCCGCTCTCCCTCGGCTCTGCGCCGAAGATAGCGTTCATCATTTCGGTACGCCCCGAGCCAACCAGGCCGGAGAAGCCGAGTATTTCGCCCTTGTGCAGCTGGAAGGATACATTCCTTACGCGCTTATCCCTGCGTGAGATGTTTCTTGCCTCAAAGATTACAGGCTGCTTTGCGATATCCAGCTCATGGTTGCTGAAGCTTTCAAGGTTGAGCTCACGGCCTACCATCATTGAAACCAGCTCGTCCACCTCAACATCCGCTACGTTACGGGTGCCCACATAGGTGCCGTCCTTTAACACGGTCACGCGGTCGCCAATCTCCTTAATTTCCTTCATCTTATGAGAGATATATACAATGCCCTTACCCTCGCGCTTGAGCTGATGGATGATGTTAAACAGGTGGTTGGTCTCCTCCATGGTCAGCGAGGCGGTGGGTTCGTCCATAATAATCACCTCAGAGTTGCCGGCCAACGCCTTTGCAATCTCCACCTGCTGCTTCTCTGAGATGCAAAGCTCCTCCACCATGGTTCTGGGGTCTCGTTTCAATCCAACCTTTTTGCAGTAATCCAATGCCTTTTCATGCATTACCTTCTGGTCTACGGTGGTAATAAAGCCCGCCGTCTTCTTGGTGGGCAGCTTGCCGACGAACAGGTTTTCCTGAATCGACAGCTCGTCGATGACGCTCAACTCCTGATAGATGATGCTGATGCCGTTTTCATAGGCATCCTTCGGCGTGAGGCTGGAGTATTCCCTGCCGTGCAGCACTATGGTGCCCTCGGTGGGCTGGTATGCGCCGCTTAAAATCTTCATGAGCGTAGATTTGCCCGCGCCGTTTTCACCCAGCAGCACATGCACCTCTCCGGCTTGAATGTCGAAGGAAATGTCTTTGAGTGCCACTACGCCGGGGAACCGCTTGGTGACTTTTCTCATTTCCACTAAGGTTTTCATGGTGGCCTCCTAGAATTACTTCTTTCCAGTGTTTATTATTACTTATAATGCTTAGTTTAAACTTATCGTTTTTATCAACTGCCCGTTTGCCGTCTTGTAGTGTTTCTGCACATTATTTCAACATATTATAATTGATATTTGTGCTATTTATTGGGTAATGGTTTACTCAATCAAGCGCCGTGTTACCCATTATCACTTTAGCTTAAGGGGTAAACTTAAACCAAATGAAATCTGATTGCCCCTTCTATTCCCTCAGCAAGTTGAGTAAAGGTTTACCCAACGGCCCAAAAAATCAGGTAAACTCGCAAATTCAAACGAAGTTTACCTCAGTTATGTCGATTTTCTTACATTGAGTGATACCGGAACCACATAATGCTGTGCGTCATTTGCCTCGCCGAGCATCAGCTTCATCAGCACCTTTACCGCGCGCTCTCCGATGCGCTCGGTATTCTGCGTAATGGTGGTAATGGGAACCTCGCAGAAGCCTGAGAGCGATATATCATCAAACCCCACAAGCTTTACCTGCCCCGGCACCTCGATTTTATGCTCCAGCAGCGCATGCAGGGCGCCCAGCGCCATCATGTCGTTAGTGGCGAAAATACCGTCGAATGTAACGCCCTTCTCAACCAGTTCAGCAGTTTTTTGCTTGGCAATGTGGTAGCTTGCCCCACCGTCGGCTTTCAGGTCGTTTATAACCGTAACACCATACTTTTCATGTGCCTTTATATACCCCATGGTACGCTGTGAAACGGAGGAAAGCGGCCTCATATCGCTTAGTAAAACAATTCTTTTGCAGCCCTTGCGCAGAAGCTCCTCGGTTGCAAGGTAACCGCCATATTCGTTATCCGATTGAACCGTAGCATAGGCGTGCTCCGGCATACGGTCGATATATACAACCGGAAGGTCGTTTTCTTCATCCTGGGCCGCCACATCGGATTTGCCCGAGATGTAGATTACGCCGTCCACGTTTTTAGCTATAAGATTGGCAAGGTGCTGATTTTCCAGCCTCGCGTCCTCGTGGGAATCGCAGATAAAAACCGAGTAGTTATAAGGCAGAATGCTGTTTTCAATCGAGCGAACAATCTTTGCGAAGAATTCGTTAGTAATGTCGGGCACAATCACCCCGATGCTCTGGCTGCGGTTGGTTCGCAGGCTTTTGGCGCTTGCGTTAGGCGTGTAGCCATACTGCTTTACAATATCCAATACCCGCTGCTCGGTTTCGGCGGAATAGCGGCCGTTCTTGTTGAGCACACGAGATACGGTGGCAATCGAAACGTTCGCTAATCTGGCAATATCCTTTACAGACACTTTCTTGTTATCCATGCCCTCTACCTCGATGCAATGGGTAATCGTTTACCCTATGTGATGAGTATACTCAAGCCAGTGGATATTGTCAATAGTTTTTTAACACTGGGCATAATTTTCAGCAAAAACCACAACAAGCTATGCACGTAGTCTGTGAGATTAAACAATAAGCGTTTACTGTAATGCCAATGCCTAGCAAGTTAGATTGATTCCATAAAACGCCATCCAATGCCTTGCAGTACCGAGTGGCGTTTTACATGGCCCAGCTGTTCTCGCACTAATAGTTCTTTGCCCCCAGACGCCACAATCCAAGAGCATCCTTCCTTCTGATATGCTCCCTTTATGAGAGACAGTGAAATAACAAACACTGTTCATCATGAAGGGAGTATTTTTATGCCACAAAAATCTAAAATAGAGGTTACTGAAAAAGTTAAAATCACTCGAGAGTATGTATCTGGGAAAATTTCAAGAGAGGAAGCCGCCAGACGAGCCAAGGTTGCACCTGCATCAATAGCCAGATGGGCTCGGATATATCGACAGGAGGGTGCTTTGGGTCTTGCCCCGACAAAAAAGAACCGCGTTTACAGCTCCGAATTAAAGAAGAAAGCTGTCTTGGAATATCTTGCTGGCGGATGTGGTCTGCACACTATCTGCGAAAAAAATGCAATTCGTTCAGGAACACAA
>NZ_FNID01000055.1 GCF_900103835.1 Acetanaerobacterium elongatum
GGAACCATTCAGTGCGTCTTGAGACGCTGTGCCAGTAATATGCCCTTTTAGGGCTGGTGCATACCACCAGTTTAACTGGTGGTTTTGATTAGGCTATTGAAGAATATTCTGGTTCTGCAGGCTGCTACGAGAGATTTTGTGCATCTTCTGCGGCAAGCGCATGATTAAAGGCCGCAATGGCAACCTCTATCTGGCATTCGTCCGGTTCGCTGGTGGTAAAGCGCTGCAGCAGCAGGCCGGGGGCGCTGATTGCCCGGGCAAACCATGAGCTGCTGTAGGCGGTGCATTTAAAAAGCTCAAAGGTAATGCCCGCTACCAGCGGCATGAGCAGCAGGCGGATGAGAATATTCAGCCACATGCTGTGCCAGCCGACAAACGAGAACAGCACAATGCTCACCATCACCACCAAAAACAGATAAGACGTGCTGCAGCGCACATTTTTGGTGGAGTGCTTCATTACATTGATGACTGTCAATTCATTATCGTTTTCATAGCAGTTTATGGTCTTATGCTCGGCGCCGTGGTACTGCCACATGCGCTTGATATCCTTTGCGCCCGAGGCAAGCGCCATATATCCGAACAATATTGCAACCTTTAAAACTGCTTCGGCAAGATTGTAAAGAATTGCCCCGGCAAGCGTTGCCTTATTAAAGGGCAGCAGCCCAACCACAAGGTTTGGCAGCAGGATAAAGATGCCGATGCTTAACAACAGCGACAGGGTTAACGCAAAGTAGATGAGCACATTGTCGGCCTTGCTGCCGAACAAACGCTCCAGTAATCGTTCAAACTTAGAGCTTCTGTGTGATTCTTCCTCTTCGGTAAACGAGGCGGAGTACATCATTGCCTGCATGGAGAGTGCCATCTGCTTAAAGAAGCCGACCGCTCCCCGCAGGATAAACAGCTTGGAAAGCCTGCTCTTTGCGGGCAGCGGGCGCAGCTCCACGGCAATCTCGCCGTCGGGTTTGCGTATGGCAATCGCGGCGGTTTTGGGGCCGATCATCATCAACCCCTCCAGCAGAGCGGAGCCGCCGACTGTGGATTTTTTCATAGTAGTTCCATCGGCTGAAAGGATTCCTTCAGCCTGTTCCTTTCCGGTTATGCTATATCAGCAGCGTGGTGAGCATCAGCACCAGCAGTACCGCAACAGCCGGCGTTCTGAACAATACAGCCTCTACCGTGCTGATTATCGGCGCGCTGCGGTATACATGGTTAAACTGGGCAGCAAGGATTTTGGGGCAGTCAAAGCAGGAGAGCGTTTCTTCAATACTCTGCCTGCTGCTGAGCCCCTTCACCAGACATTCATTATAACGGGTATAGAGCGCCTGCCGTATTTCCTCGGCAATGGCAGACCTTTCGGCCTCCCCGGTGCGCAGAGAGGCGGAAAGCTGCTGTAAGTATAGCTCAAACTCAGGTATTTCCATAGATGAATCTCCCCAATACGTCGATATACAGCCTCCAGTTTTCCTGCTCGGCTGCCGCCGCTTTGCGGCCCTCTTCGGTAATGCGATAGTACTTGCGGCCCGGCCGCCCCGGTTCCGCCTCTGCCCAATACCCCTCCACAAGGCCCTTCTTTTCAAGCTTGTGCAGGGCGGGGTAGAGGCTGCCCTCCTTGAGCTGAACCCGGCCGGCGGTTAGGCTGTGTACCGTTTTGGTAATCTCGTAGCCGTATTTGTCGCCGTCAAGCAGGGTGGAGAGCAGGATAAAGCCCATGCTGCCTTTTATAAAATCGCCGTTTTCCATCTTTGTTATCATTCCATTCAAACAAGCTGTTTCTTTGGGTAAAGTATAAACCTATATACATAGAATGTCAAGGTATATAGATACATTTGCTACAAAAATAGAGGCTCCGAAGAGCCTCTAAGGGAGTAGCTGCCTGTTAATAACCGTACCGATATCCTCCACCGCCAGCCAGTTGTTGCTGCGGCTCGCAGATTCATAGTTCAACCGTTCGTACCGGATTACCGCAACAGGTAATTACCCGCACCAGATTGTCGTAGCTTAAAAACACCGTGGCGGTGTTCTCGTTAGGGTGCACCCCGATGCAGGCGCTGCCTTCAAGGTCGCTGTCAAACACCACCTCGACGGTATGCCCGGTGTCGTTAAGCACACCGAAGGGGGTTACCGAGCCTTTGGTAAGGCCAAGGTACTGCATCAGCCGCTCCTGCGAGGCAAAGCTTAAGGGGGTGCAGCCGAGCTTATCGCGCAGGGCCTTCAGGTCGGCGGTTTTATCCTGCCGAAGCACCACCAGAAAGTGCCGCCTGCCCTTGAAATCGCGCAGGAACAGGTTTTTTACTACGCTCTCGCCGTGCGGCAGGTGCAGTGCGTCCATCTCGTCGATGGTGTATACTGCAGGGTGGTTCACTGCCTCATAGGGAATATTCAGTTGCTTTAAGGTGTCAAAAACCACTTGTTGTTTATCCATAACAAACTCCAAAACTTATGAAATTCAGCCACTAACGAAAACGGCGGGGAAGCAGACCGACAAAGTAAACGATAATAATCAGCTCAAACAGCAGCCCCCAACCCGTTGCGCCGATGATAAAAAAGATGGTATCGGGCTTTATCAGCAGCATGAACGCGATAAAGCAGCAAACTGCCGAAAGGATGCTTAACACGAACAGCGCACGCCCGAAGCGGTAGTCGCTTTTGCGCAGAAACAGCCCCAGAAACAGGACAGAGAATGGATAAAATATCGTCCAGGAAATTAGCTCTATGGTTCTGGGCAGGGAATCTCCCGCAGCGTAGAGATTGTATAGGCTGTATGCCGCATCAGGGCTTGGCAGCATGATGTACCATATGCCTAAACCTCTTCCCAAGGTAATAAGCAGCATGAAAAGCGCCGCGAAAGTTCGCGCCAGCCTTGCAGAAGGAACCTCTTTGACACTGCCGCACACCTGATCGGCAAATATCAGGTAGGCTAAGCCCGAGAGTAAAACCACAAGATGGGTAATGAGCTGGACCGTGCGGTTGTTTTCAAGGTTTAAGCCGAAACAGAAAATAAGACCCAGTAAAATTAGATAGGCTAAACCAAGTAACAGCAACACCAGAGAAGATGCTAACAGGCTGCGGGTGTTTTGAGGTTTTAGGGCAGTATCCATTTTGCAAAACCCTTTCATGATGTCTTTATGGCTATAAACAGCAGCACCGCAAAGGGTATGCCTACCCCCGCGGTGCCAAACTAATTATTTACGGTGCGGTGCTGATAGTGCCGGAGCCGGGGCTGTAAAGATATTTGGCAAACTCACTGTCGGGGCTTATAACAATCTTGGCGCCGCTGCCCTTGAGGGTTTTGCGGTAGGTTTCAAGGGTTTTATAGAACTCGTAGAATTCGGGGTCTTTGTTATAGGCCTGATTATAGATCTCGGCGGCATCGGCATCGCCCTTACCGCGGATGGTCTGCGCCTCGGCACTGGCCTCGGCCTTAAGCTTGGCGGCCTCGTAGTCGGCGCCGGACTTAATCTTCTGCGCCTCTTCCTTACCCTCGCTGCGGTACTGGCGAGCCATCTGCTCACGCTCGGTGCGCATGCGGTTGTAGATGTTCTCGTTGTTCTCGGTGGGCAGGTCGGTACGGCGTATCTGAATATCCAACAGCTTGATGCCGTAGCTAGCCATGGTGGTATTCAACTCGTTGATATTCTCCTGCAGCATCCCCACCACATACTCTTTGTTGGAGATGATGTCCTTCGAGGTGGTTTTACCAACCTTTTCGTTCATCTTGGAGTACATCAGGTCCTCTACGCGCTGGCTGGCGGAGTTCATAGAGTTCATGGTGATCTTGAACTGCACGGGGTCTACAATCCACCACTGCGCGTTGTTATCAAGGATAATCTTCTTTTTGTCGGAGGTAATCACCTCGCGGGGAAGGGTATCGTAGGTGATCAGACGGTTATCGAACTTCTCGATGGTGTCTATAAACGGCACCTTGAAGTGAAGGCCTGCACCCTGAGTGAGCTTTACGGTCTTGTAGCGGTCCTTGCTCTGAAGGGCGGCATATTCCTCGGCGGTGAGGTTGTTCACGTTTACCTCAATAATCTCACTGAAGCGGGATTTGATGGCGTGCTCGGTTTCGTTTACGGTATAGAAGCACTGTGACAAAACAATCAGAACAATCAGCGCAAGAACGCCGATTAAAATCCATTTGCCCGCCTTTTTAATCTGTTTATCTACATCAGCCTGCCGAACCTGCTTATTTACAAAGTCGGCATCATATACGTTATCCATTAACAATCACTCCTTCCTGTTTACTTGCTGACGGTGCTGGCAGTGTTGCTGCTCGAGGTTTGAGCAGCGGTGCTGCTGGAAGTGCTCGGTGTGCCGGAGCTAATCACAGGGCTGGTTGAGCTGTTCATGTTAAACAGCTTCATGCCGTTTTTGTCATCCATGATATAGATATCCACGCCGTTTAATACCTCGGCCATGGTTTCCAGGTACATTCTGGCTCGGGTGGTTTGGGTGCCCTGCATATACTTTTCATACAGCTGTTCGTAAGCGGTAACCTCTGCCTTAGCGGTGGCTACACGCTGTGCCGCGTAGGCATTGGCCTGATTTACGGCAGCGGCGGCGTCACCTCTGGCGGTGGGGATTACCTCGTTTTTATAGGCGTTGGCTTCGTTGATATAGGCGTTTTTGTCCTCTCTGGCGCCAGCAACGTCGCGGAAGGCGGCGTCAACCTCTTTGGGCGGGTTTACATCCTGCAGCTGCACGCCGACGATTTTAATACCGCTGTCGTATTTGTCGCAAACCTTCTGAAGGTCCTGCATGATCTCGCTCTGTACGGCAGACTTGTTGCCGGTAAGCGATTCATCCAGTGTGTGGTTGGCCACTACGCGGCGGATAGCCGATTCGGCTATGATTTTTAAGGTACCCTCAATGTCGCTTACCTTAAACAGGTACTGCATGGAATCTTTGATTTGATACTGCACGATGGTCTCTACCAAAGCGATGTTCTCATCGCTCGTGAGCATCTTGGCGGTTTCGTAATCATCCTCGAACTGGTTTGGGCCTACGGTTTTAAAACCGAACTCCAGACGGTACACGTTGTTTACATCCACAACGGTTTTATCATCCACAAACGGGATTTTGAAGTTGATACCCGGCTGTGTAACGGTTTTTATGTACTTACCGAAACGCTGGATGACAACCTCCTGACCGGTATGGATTGTATAGAAAGAATTTGCAAACACAACCAGCGTAACCAGCACGATTAATACGGCGGCAACGATGGTTTTGACTGCTTTGGTACGATTCACTTCTTTTTCCTCCCACAGTAATATAGCCATGTATGGCTTTCATCTAGTGTATCATGGAGAACGTCTATTCGCAAGGGGCGCGGCTGTTACGCTTGTGAACAAATTGCAAATTTCTGACGAAAATATCAGCTATTTGGCTTGTATTGTAATCGATTTCATAGTATACTGGTTTCGACCTGAGGTGTGCAACAGAATCTTCCAAGATTCCTGCTGCTTTTTATGCAACAACAAGAAGGAGCATGCGTGAAAGTTCTTTCACGCCTGGAAAGCCGGCATCCGCTGCGCGGCATTATTATTTATACCGCCACTCCGGCGGCTGAATGGAGTTTATTATGAGCTATGACATCTACTTGTACGGCATGATTTTGCAATCCACCGCATTTCTGCTGAAGGACACCTACCCTGTTGCCGATACCTACGGCGAGATCAGCAAAAAATACCGCCTGACGGGCGGTGAGACCGGAACCGCCGCTACCGTGCTGGCGAGCCTTGGGTGCACCATAAAGATGGACGGCAACTACTTAGGGCGAAACACCAAAGACCTGATACAGCGTTTTTATGCCGAACGCGGCGTGGATATTTCGCGCATGACCTATGACGAGAGCTTTGAGGGGCTGGAGGATTATATCCTCATCGACCAGAACACCCGCACCTGCTTTGGCACCTTTAACGAGTATTTTACCAACGGCTTAAAGCGTTGGAACCTGCCGATGCTCGAGGATATTTTAAAGGCTAAGGCGGTGGGGATTGACCCGTTTATAGAGGAGGGCGCGCTGCTAGGCTCACGCCTGTGCGTGCAGGCCGGGGTGCCTTATGTAACCATCGATTGCCGCTACAACAGTGAGCTCAGCCAAAACGCGGCGATAAACGCGCTATCCAATGAATTTATTTCAAGCACCTATAAGGACGCTGACCGTGTGGAGCTGCTGAAGGCCTATGCCGAGCACAGTAAGGGGCTTATCATCTTTACCCACGGCGGCAAGGACTTGATGTATATGCGCCGCGGCGGCGAGGTGAAATATATGCCGGCATTCAAGGCCGAGGTGGTAAGTACCCTTGGCGCGGGCGATACCTTTAAGGCCGGTTGTGTTTATGCGCTATACAAGGGCATGAGCGACGAGGATACTGTGCGGTTTGCGGCAGCGACGGCCGCCTCTGCGGTAGAGCACTTCCCCATACCGCTTGACCCGCCCACACTGGAGCGTATTCACCGGTTTATTGACTAAAAACGGCACAACGCTTATACTCTGCTAAAGGAGTGATGGTATGTACCCTGATATCTTGACGGTTGGCCCGTTTACCATACACGGCTACGGCTTAATGATTGGAATAGGTATTCTTTGTGCGTTTTTTGTGGCCGAGTTTCGGGCAAAGAAGCGTGATATGAATACAAATATCATATACGGACTTGCGTTTTTTGCATTGATATTCGGCTTTGTGGGCGCAAAGCTGCTGTTTGCGTTGGTGAACCTGCCATCGGTTATTAAGAACCCCATGCTGATGCTCTCGGGCGCCGGCTTTGCGGTGCAGGGCGGTATTATCGGCGGCGTAGCGGCGGGTATCCTCTTCTGCCGAATCAAGCATGTTGAGTTTTTGCAGTATTGTGATGTTCTGATACCGTCGGTGGCTCTTGCGCAGGGCTTTGGCAGAATCGGCTGCTTTTTGGCGGGCTGCTGCTACGGGCGCGAGACCGATTCGATATTCGGTATAATCTTTAACAACTCGCCCTATGCGCCAAACGGCGTGAGGCTGTGGCCGACGCAACTGATGTCTGCCGCGGGAAACTTTTTGATAGCGGCGGTGCTGATTCTATACGCCAAAAAACCGAGGGCGGCGGGCAGGGTATCTGCCCTGTATCTGGTGATGTTCGGCGGCGGACGGTTTATTGTGGAGTATTTCAGAAGCGGCTACAGTGCCATGGTGGGTGTTTTCTCTGCCGGGCAGTTTATTTCGCTGTTTATTCTTGCGGCGGGGCTTATGCTGTTTTTTAAGGATTTTATTATCGGAAAGGTAAAGCGGGCGGCAGGAAGATAAGCAACCTATGGGTGAAACTGCGCGCTTTTTTCTATGCGCAGCCCATACTTTGACAAAAAATGATATAGATGCTATACTGTGCACGTATCACCAGGTGATATGTTTTTAAAAAGACAACTCTTATGAAAGGAGGATATACAATGAAGATAAAAATAACGATTGATTGCATGCGGAGGGCAACACCTCTGTAGCTTGGAGGAAAAATGAAAAAGGAAAAACTAAGTATCGGAACAATCCCTGCACTGATATGGGGAGAAAAATCCGATAAAGTATATATCTTCGTGCATGGAAAAATGTCCTGCAAGGAAGAAGCCGAGGTATTTGCTGAAATTGCTGAAGACGAAGGCTATCAGACCATCAGTTTTGATTTGCCGGAGCATGGCGAAAGAAGAGCAGACACTTCCTATAAATGCAATATCATCAATGGAATTTCGGATCTTACAATGGTGGGTGATTATGTGTTTGACCATTGGGAAAGCGTGTCGCTGTTTGGATGCAGTCTGGGTGCTTTTTTTAGTTTAAACGCTTATCGCAACAGGAGTTTTGATAACTGCCTGTTTCAGTCGCCTATTGTAAACATGGAACACTTGATCAGGCAAATGTTTTTATGGTTTGATGTGACCGAGGAAGAGCTGAAGGCGAAAGGGGAGATTCCCACGCCGTTTGAAACGCTTTCGTGGCCTTATTTCTCCTATGTGAAGGAACACCCGATTGATAAGTGGTCTGTTCCGACACATGTTTTATATGGAGCAAAGGACAATCTTCAAAGCAGAGAGGTTATTGACGCGTTTGTGCAGAGATTTCATTGCGACCTTGATGTAGCGGAAAACAGCGAACACCCCTTTATGGGTGAAGGAGACCAGGAGATTGTAAAGGCGTGGATGAAGAATAGTCTGCGCTGCGGCAAAACTATATAGTGAGTTAAGAGCGGGCGGCGTTGGCTGCCCGCTCTTTCTCTGTTTTATATAGCTTGCAGAAGGGTGAGCGGGCTTATGCAGCGGCCTGATGAGCTAAGTGGTCAGCTCAAGCCGTTACAGCATGCATATACCGTGATCAAGCCCTGTTTTTTGGTTGACAAGCACGGCGAACTATGATATAGTAAGTGAAAAATCATCTTTATTTAGTTGGCAGTTATGATTGCTGTTTTATAGTTGTTTCACGTCTTGGCATATAGGGTGGAAAGCTTCGTTTGAAGTTATCCACTTTTTGTTTTGCATATTTACAGGATTGAAATGGGGTGAAGTAGATGTCGTTTGGTCAAGCAGTAATTGTAGCGTTATTTTGCATGGCGGTTGTTTTTTTGGCACTTATAGTTTTATCAGTGATTTTAAGCCTGTTCTCTGCACTTATTCAATTCATGGAAAAGAAGAAGAATAATGCGGCCCCGGTTAGTAATTCTAAAACTTAAATGAGCTTCTAGCACTTGAGGAGGATTAAAATTGTGTTTATCGATTCGCTTATAAAATTATGGAATGACTCCGGCTTTGTGGCTTTAACATGGCAATCGCTTGTTATGATAATTATTGCCTGCGTTCTTGTGTACTTAGCCATTGTTAAGAAGTTTGAGCCGCTTCTTTTGCTGCCCATTGCCTTTGGCATGCTTCTGGCGAATCTGCCGCTGACTGGTTTGATGGCCGGCGCAAGCGGTTCAGAACCCGGAGGACTTTTATACTATCTGTATCAGGGCGTTAAACTGGGTATATATCCGTCCCTTATATTCTTGGGCATCGGTGCAATGACCGATTTCGGCCCGCTAATTGCCCGCCCAAGCAGCCTGTTGATTGGTGCCGGCGCGCAATTCGGTATCGCTGCCGCATTTTTAATAGCCATAGCATTAAATTTTACCCCGCAAGAAGCCGCATCAATAGGCATTATCGGCGGGGCAGACGGCCCTACGGCTATCTATCTTACCACAAGGCTTGCGCCGCATTTGCTGGCCCCCATTGCCGTTGCCGCCTATTCGTACATGGCGCTTATTCCGCTGATCCAACCACCGATCATGCGTTTGCTTACCACCAAAAAAGAGCGCCAGATTAAGATGGAGCAGGTTCGGACCGTATCGAAGCTGGAGAAAATCTGCTTCCCGATTGTTGTATCCATCTTAAGCATATTGCTCTTGCCGTCTGTAGCACCGCTGATTGGTATGCTTATGCTGGGCAACCTGTTCAGAGAGTCCGGCGTTGTAGAAAGACTTTCAGAAACGGTACAGAATGCACTGATTAACATCGTAACCATTTTCCTTGGCGTTACCGTTGGCGCTACCGCGGTTGGTTCGGAGTTCTTAAAGCCCAGAACCCTGATGATAATCGGGCTTGGGCTTACCGCCTTCATGTTCAGTACTGTGGGAGGACTTTTAATAGGAAAGCTCCTGTGTTGGGTTACTAAAGGCAAAATCAATCCGCTTATCGGTTCTGCAGGCGTATCTGCTGTGCCTATGGCCGCACGCGTATCACAGATTGAAGGACAAAAAGCAAGGCCCGGAAACTATCTGCTGATGCATGCAATGGGGCCGAACGTAGCCGGTGTTATCGGCTCGGCTGTAGCTGCCGGTATACTGCTCTCGCTATTTGGAAAGTAAACTAAACATATAAAAACCGAGCCGCCAGCTAACTGCTGGCGGCTCGGTTTTTTGCATTCATCCGTAATGTGCGTGCGACAGAACGACTATTTAAACTCATTACAAGAAGATTATAGGCTGCTGATTATGCCCGAAATTATTGCTTCAGCGGGAATTGCTGCCGGCAAGCTCGTTAAGCCCCTGGGTGGTGTACCATATCGCCTGCTCCAGCAGCTTAACCCCACAGGGCAGCAGGGCATAATACTGCCTGCGGTACTGCTCGGCCAGCATGGGATAGGAGCAGTCTAGGGTAAGCTCTTCACCGAGCAGGGTGATACTGAGCTGGGCGGGCTCGTTCACCTTCATGGCGAGCAGGCGGGTTTCAGACGATGCCCGCACCATAAGCGACTGCCGCTCGCAGAAAAGCATGGCGGCGAATACCAGTATCATGATGACGGTAAAGCTGAAGGTGCAGATAAACACATGAAGGCTTTTTCTCATAATAAACGTCCTCTTTATAATCAGAGACTGCGCAACGGTTAAGGCTGTTGCGCTTTTTTATGGAGTGATTATGTTCCCTTGTACTTGTTAAACAGGCTTACAAGGCTTTTACCCACCAGCTCACCGGAATACTTCGCCTCGGAGAGGGTATTGCCGTGGCTGCCAACCTCAATGAGCAGCGAGCCGGTAGTGAGGTTTTGGTTATAGAGACGGTAGCAGAGCATTACCGGGCGGGTAAGCCCGGGGTAGAGGGTTTCCATCTCGTTTTGCAGGCGCGCCGCAAAGCGCAGGTTCTCCTTCCACTTGGGGTAGTTCATGGTGCCGTCGTCGCAGCCCGAGATGATCATTACCTGTGCGGCGTCCTTGCCGTCGATGGTGGTTACGCAGCTTAACCTGCTGCCGTCGCGCTCGATGGCGTCGCGGTGGATATCCAGCACCACCTTGATAGAGGGGTACTTCTTCAGGTAGGCCTTTACGGTTTTGGCGCTGCGGTCGTAGCTGCCGTTGTAGGAGGGGTAGTCGTGCAGCGTTTTATCGTGCAGCACTTTGATACCCGCGGCGGTAAGCTGCTTCTCAATCTCGGTGCCCACGCTGATAATGTTTTCGGCCTCGTTGGTGGAACGGCTGTTGTAGTTTTTGTCGTAGTACTCGGTATCCTTTTCAAAGCTCTCGGTGGCGTGGGTGTGCATGATGAGCACCTGAGGCTTGTCGTTATGGTAGATCTTAAAGGCGATGTCCTTGTTCATGTATTCGTTGATCTTAGAGGCGGAAAGCTTGGTGGAGTTCTTGACAATCCCATTTTTATAGGCAAGGTAAAGAGTTGAAAGGGTGGTTTTTATATTGAGGTTTTCACGCAGAATGGTGCCCCGGCTTGCCGGAAGCGGTAACTGTGACGAGGCTGCCTGCTGTGCGGCCTGAGAGGAAACCGCATTTTGGGGTACATCCGGCAGGATATCGGCGGCGTTTTCGATCGGCTCGCTGTCTTCTGCGGGAATCAGCTCGTCGGGGCTGACGATATCGGGCAGGTAAACCTCGTCGTCGCTTACGGACTCCGCTTCATTCGGGGCAAATACGGCGGCGCTTCCATCCGGCAGCGCAAACCGGGCCGAAAGAGCCAAAATGCGTTCGGCCAGCCCGCCGTCCAGCATCAGGCCCTGATAAACGGTAAAAAAGCCCGCCCCCAAAACCAAAAGAGCCAGCATGAGCGGAACATATCGGGTGATGTTCAGACGTCTGCGCATAGCGATGACCATTCCTTTAAGGAGAAAATAACCTGTACCATATGGGTGGTGCACAGGTATTCATTACTATGCGCGACCGGGCTTTTTTATACGAGGGCATGTCCGGAAGGTTATTGATGATTCGTTTTTGCAGTGAGAGGTGTGCATTACCCGCGCATGTAGGGGCGCTTACTAAGCGCCTGCGGGCCTAAACGTAACCGCGTATGTTTGAGATTCCGATGAACCGCAAACGCGCAATGCGCGCCCCTGCAAAATGCTTAAGCGTCGCAACGCACAGAGGTTGTTGCCTACGGCCTATCTTCTGCACTGTCTACCCTACCAGCATCTGAATATCCTCCAGCGCCATGGTGGGCTGCAGCGCCTTGTTGATGGCAAGACCGAGCACTTTGGCCGCACGGTCCATCATGACGTCTACCTCGCGTGGGGTTACCATCATGGCGGCGCCGCGTGGCTCCACCTTCTGCCGGGTTGTGTCACTTTCATCGTTCAGCAGGTCGCAGGCGATGGTTGCGGCGTCTACCACCGTAGGGATGCCGATGGCAATTACGGGAATACCCATGGTTTCGCGGTTAAGTGCCTTGCGGGCGTTCTGCACGCCGCTGCCCGGCACGATGCCCACATCCGTAATTTGAATGGTGCAGCCCAAACGGTCAAGGCTTTTGGAGGCCAGCGCGTCGATGACAATCACCGCCGAAGGCTTAATCTCGCGTGCCACCGAAGCGATAATCTCGCCGGTTTCCACCCCTGTCTGCCCCAGTACGCCGGGGGCGATGGCGGCAACGGGGGTAAGGTCGCCTAATCCAACCTCTCGCGCAACCTCTTTCTTAATGTGGCGGGTAGCCAGTATCTGCCCGGCCACATCTGGCCCGAGGGCATCGGGCGTGATGCTGCGGTTGCCAAGGCCCGCCACCAGCACGAGCTGGGGGTTTGGGGGCAGCATACGGGCAATTTCCCCGGCGATCATCTCAATCTCTTTGTAAGAGGCGTCTATGCTCCCCGTAAAGGGCGGTGCCTGAATGGTGATATAGTTCCCAACCGGCTTACCCAGCTTTTGAGCACCTGCCTCGTTAAGCACGGTGATGCGGGAGATTTGAATATTCTCTATGCTCTCCTCACTGCTCTGCACGCCCTCAATGTTCTGCGCGCCCAGCAGCTCGCGGCTTTCCATGGCAAGGTCGGTGCGGTATAAACGGTTTGGCATGAAATAAAACATCCCTTTCGCTTGTGTAATTCTAATCCAGTAAAGCTGAAACCGGCTTGCAGGCGGATTATCTGTAGTATTATTGGATGAATCAGGCCGATTTATTAATATTTTTCTTCAAACCCCTTGCTTTTTTCAAAGTTTGGTGCTAATATTATTGTTACTGTCATATGCAAGGAGGTGCGCCGATGCCTAATATTAAATCCGCTAAAAAGAGAGTTAAGGTTACCGAGGTGAAGAACGCTCGTAACAAAGCGTTAAAGAGCAACCTGAAAACCTTAATTAAGAATGCTGATGCAGCTATTGCAGAGAATTCCGGCAATAAGGATGCTCAAGTAAAGCTTGCTATCAAGAGGATTGACCAGGCTTGTGCAAAGGGCCTGCTTCATAAGAACACCGCAGCAAGGAAGAAGTCGAGCCTTGCATGCAAGCTCAACAAGGTTGGCTAATCCATCCCTGGTTTTATTGCTGTTTTTATACCGAAAACAAAAATGAAGCAGTTCTTCCTTCGTTAAGGTGGTACTGCTTTTTTGTTTTACATTTTTTCTGTGAGCTTCTTTCTGATGATTCAATGGTAGTTCTCTATCTTTTTTTGATGGAAGCGCAGACCATAGTTAGCATTATTTCTTCATTGCTAATTCTGTGCTGCCATGTTAAATTGAGATAGAAATCAGAGGGAGGGCGAACACATGAAGATATCGAAACTGCTAACAGGTTTTGCGATAGTTACCGTGATGGTTTTAACTGTTGTTCCTATGACATATGCCGCATCCACCAACACCAATGTAACCATTGCACAGGGCCCCTTAACCATCAGCCCGGTTACAATAGAAAGCTTTGGGCAGGTAACGCTCAGCGGTCAGGATCAAACTGCTGATGCAACAATCAACGATTTTACCGTAACCGATGCGCGAGGCAATGCAAAGGGCTGGTCGGTACAGGTATCGGCAACACGCTTTGCAAACGGAACAAGCCTGCTGCATGACGGAGCGTTGACCTTGTCGGGTACTAATGGCGCTGCGGTGGGCCACTCCGACAAGTTTGAACAAAGCTACATAAACAATGCCCTTACGGTAACCACCGTACCAAGCAACTATGTCGTTGTTCCGGTTTCTAAAGGAAAGGGCACCTTCTCTTTCAGCGGCGGAAAACTCACTCTTGAGCTTTGGCCGAGCGAAGTGATAGAGGGAACCTATACCTCCACCGTTACCATCGACACCGTAGCCAATATAAGCTGATAATTATGGTATAAAGAAACCATACCGGACACATTATAAAATGTCCGGTATGGTTTTTTGTTTGTAGCTTCAGCGCAAAAAACCACCAGCTCTGCTGGTGGAATTAGAACGCTTATAGCGAAAAGAGGTCCTCCAGTGATAGAATGATGAAGGTTCACCAACCGCATCAAAAAACAAAGGAGGACATGTCAATGGATGACATAAATAGTTTAACACATTCGAAATGGAGATGTAAATATCATATAGTATTTGCACCGAAGTATAGACGACAAGAAATATATGGACAAATCAAGGTGGATATAGGGCAGATACTTAGGAAATTATGCGAACAAAAAGGGGTGGAAATAATAGAGGCACAGGCATGCCGCGACCATATACACATGATGGTAAGCATACCACCGAATATAA
>NZ_FNID01000054.1 GCF_900103835.1 Acetanaerobacterium elongatum
ATATTCGGTGGTATGCTTACCATCATGTGTATATGGTCGCGGCATGCCTGTGCCTCTATTATTTCCACCCCTTTTTGTTCGCATAATTTCCTAAGTATCTGCCCTATATCCACCTTGATTTGTCCATATATTTCTTGTCGTCTATACTTCGGTGCAAATACTATATGATATTTACATCTCCATTTCGAATGTGTTAAACTATTTATGTCATCCATTGACATGTCCTCCTTTGTTTTTTGATGCGGTTGGTGAACCTTCATCATTCTATCACTGGAGGACCTCTTTTCGCTATAAGCGTTCTAATTCCACCAGCAGAGCTGGTGGTTTTTTGCGCTGAAGCTACAATAACAGCAGGCAGAGAAATTTACCCTTTCTCTGCCTGCTGTTCTATTATAAACGGTTTTATATGTTACTTTTTTGCGCAGGCTTCTTTCGAAGCTCTTCCCTCACAAAAGTGAGCAGGGCTTTTTTATCCTGTGCCGGTAGCCATTCGCTTTGGCGAGCAGCGGCTATCGGAAGCATCCATTGTTCAATGTTTTCCTGGCTCATGCCGGTAATACGGAGATACTCTTTTAAATACTCTGTGCATAAGGTTGTTTTGAAGGTACTAAACAGCTTTTGCAAAAGCCTTGACTTTACAGGCAGACTAAAGAAGCGCAAAATTACAACCGTTCTTGCGACATCTGCTGCGGGGCTGCCCTTCATTGCGGTCATCCAGTCTATTACCACCGGCTTGTTCCCGCACATGAGGATATTCTGTGGGTGAAAGTCCATATGGCACATTACATTGCCGTCGGGCAACTGCTTTATATACTCGTACAGATACTCTTTTTCCCCAGCCGTTAATTCAGACACTCTGCCAATCGCCGAGGCCACATACTCCTTTACATCGGGCAGCTCAAACGGCACCTCTTGATGAATATCCCGATGCAGCTGTGCAAACAATCGGGCTTTCTTTTTTAACATCCAGATTGGGAACAGCAGCTGCTTCATTAACATGGTGCCGCGAACCCTCTGGTAAACCGCGCCGCATCGCCCATCCAGCTCCACAAGCTCATAGGCCTTCGGGCATATACCCAGTTGGTTATAAACATTGCTTGTAATCTCAAACTCACGGGTACACCAAGATTGTGGAAAGTTATTGTTGTACAGCTTTAAAATCTTATCGTTTTCCCACTCATAAACCTCGGCGGTATAGCCCTTTCCCAGCAGTCTTCCCTTACTCATACTGTCTCTGTTACCTCGTTATTTCGTACATCCTATAAGTATTCTCGGTGGCGATATCGATTAGTTGCTGTGTTTCAAGCCCCTTTATCTCCGCAAGCTTTGAGGCAGTAAAGGCAATCATGCTGCTATCGCACCGCTTGCCGCGAAAGGGCGCAGGAGCCATATAGGGGCAGTCGGTTTCAAGCAGCAGGCGATTAAGCGGTGTAACCGTGGCGGCCTCCAGCACCTTCTTGGCGTTGCCGAAGGTGACTACACCGGTAAAACCGATGTACATACCGAGCGCCAGCACCTCCTTAGCTGTTTCGGCGCTGCCCGAAAAGCAGTGCACCACCCCCTTGGGTTGGTACTTATGCAGAAGTGCCATCACATCGGCAGTGGCTTCCCGGCTGTGGACAATTACCGGCATATCAAGTTCCTTGGCAAGCTGAAGCTGTGCTTCAAAAACAGGCTTCTGAATCTCTCGCGAGGGCGTCTCATAGTGGTAATCCAGCCCGATCTCGCCGATAGCCACCACCTTTTCCTCCTGTGCAAGCTGCCGTAGCTCCTCAATATCAGCCGAGGCAAACTCATCTGCCGCCTGCGGGTGGATGCCGACAGCGGCATAGAAATAATCATACTGTTGGGTATAGCGGATGCCCTCGCGGGAGGAGCACATATCGCACCCCGCGTTGAGCACGGCGCGTACCCCTTTATTCTGAAGAGAGGACAGGAGCTCTGCCCTGTCCTCATTAAAGCGCGCATCGTCATAGTGCGCGTGGGAATCAAAGATATTGTTCATGCTATGGGTTTTCCTTTCGGTAATCACTTAACGTACCTTTGCACCGTTTGGCACAGAGGCATCGATAAAGATAACATTGGCGCGCCCCTCGGCATCGGCGGCAAGAATCATGCCGTTGGATTCAACACCGCGCAGCTTGGCGGGCTTGAGATTAGCCACCACAATAATCTTCTTGCCAATCAAATCCTGTGGCTGATACCACTGCGCAATACCCGATACCACCTGCCTGCCGCCCCGGCCGTCATCCAGCGTGAGCTTTAGCAGCTTATCGCTCTTTTCTACCGGCACACAATCCTTAATCTCGGCGGTGCAGAGTTCCACTTTGGCAAAGTCGTCGATGGTAATAATGCCGGGGATGGAAGCTGCCTCTGTTTTGCCATGCTCCGGCTTGGCTTCGGCCTTGGGTGCTGCCGTCTGCCCCTGCTTGGCAAGGTTCTCGGCTTCAATCTCTTCGAGCTTCTTGGTCTCGTCGATACGGCCAAACAGCGGGGCTGCTTCGCCTACCTTTGCCCCATTTAAAATAGCTCCGAACGTCTTTAACGAGCTATAGTCACTTGCGGGGCTGCCGAGCTGCTTGAGAATCTCTGCGCCAGTCTGCGGCAGCAGCGGGGCAATCATTACCGCGATAAAGCGGATGGCCTCGGCAAGGTTATAAAGCACCGCGGCAAGGCGGTCTTTCTGGCTTTCATCCTTGGCAAGCGCCCACGGGGTGGTTTCATCAATATATTTGTTGCTGCGGCGCGCAACGTCCATAATCGCATCCAGCGCGTCGGCGGTTTTATAGGCGTTCATCAGCGCCTCGTACTTTGCAACGACGTTTACCGCGGTGCCGATTAAATCCTCATCCAGCGCATCCGGTTTGCCGGCGGGCTTTATGAGCACGCCATTAAAGTATTTGTGTACCATCGCCACCGTGCGGTTTACAAGGTTGCCGAGGGTGTTGGCAAGGTCGGCATTATAGCGTGTGATGATGTTCTGGTAGGTGATGGTGCCGTCCTGCGCGTAGGGCATCTCGCTTAAGAGGTAATAGCGCATGCCGTCTACCGTAAAGTGACGCACAAGGTCATCCGCATACATCACGTTGCCCTTGGATTTACTCATCTTGTCGGTGCCCGACAACAGCCACGGATGGCCGAATATCTGCTTGGGCAGCGGCTCGCCCAGCGCCATTAGGATAATGGGCCAGTAGATGGTGTGGAAGCGCAGGATATCCTTGCCGATGATATGCACGTTCGCAGGCCAGTATTTTTTGTAAAGCTCCCCGCTGCCGTCGGTATCGTAGCCAAGCGCGGTGATATAGTTGGAGAGCGCATCAATCCACACATAGATGACATGCTTCTCATCAAAGGTAACGGGGATGCCCCACTTGAATGAGGTGCGGGATACACACAAATCCTGCAGACCTGGCTTTAAGAAGTTATTTACCATCTCGCGCTTGCGCGATTCGGGGCAGATAAATTCGGGGTGTTCCTCAATGTGCTGCATCAGCCTGTCCTGATACTTGCTCATTTTAAAGAAGTAGGCCTCTTCCTTGGTGAGCTTCACCGGGCCGCCGCAATCGGGGCAGCAGCCGTCAACCAGCTGGGTGTCGGTAAAAAACGACTCGCAGGCTACGCAATAGTTGCCTTCGTAAGAGCTTTTATAGATATCGCCCTGTTCGTAGAGCTTTTTAAAGATCTTCTGCACACTTTTTACATGAAAATCGTCGGTGGTGCGGATAAACTGGTCGTAGGAGGCGTTCATCAGATCCCAGATGGCCTTTACCTCACCCGCCACACGGTCTACATACTCCTTGGGCGTCATGTTGTTCTGCAGGGCGTTGCCCTCTATCTTCTGCCCATGCTCGTCGGTGCCCGTAAGAAAATATACGTCGTACCCAAGCATTCGCTTAAACCGCACAATCGCATCAGAGAGCACAATCTCGTAGGTGTTTCCGATATGCGGCTTGCGCGAGGTGTAGGTAATTGCCGTGGTAAGATAGAACTTTTCCGCCATGAATGAACTTCCTTTCGCCTTAAACTGATAAGGTTTTAAGTTATGAATTGAATAAACCCTGTTAATATATTATTATACCACGCCTTAGCGGTAAATAGCAAAAATATTTACAAAGTTTCACTGTTCGTCGTGTCGACACATTCGTTCCAGAATTCCCGCACCGATTTTTCTATCTGTGTGGGGCTTTTCACCAACAGGCAGCCGCTCCAGTGGCCGGGGAAAAGCCTTAGATACTCGTTATGAGCAAACCGCTCATCAATCAGCACCACCACGCCGCGGTCGGCTTCGCTGCGGATAACCCGCCCCGCCGCCTGCAGCACCTTGTTCATGCCGGGGTACATATAGGCGTATTCAAACCCCATGCCGTTTTCCTGATTAAAGAAGTTCATGATGATATCCTGCTCGGTACTCACCTGCGGCAGACCCACCCCGACGATGATGCTGCCAATCAGGCGGTCGCCCTTAAGGTCTACCCCTTCCGAGAACACGCCGCCCATCACCGAAAAGCCCACCAGCGTTTCGCTGTTTTGCGCATCGAAGCGCAGCAGAAACTCCTCCCGCTCGGGCTCGGTCATACCGCTTTGCTGGATAAGCGTATCCACCTCGGGGCACAGGGCTTTAAACTCGTCATACACCCGCTGCAGATATAGGTAAGACGGGAAGAATACCATGTAGTTGCCCGCCCTGCCGCCGATAACCGCCTTGATTACCTCCGCGATACGCCCGTAGCTTTCGTCACGGTGGCGGTATTTTGTAGAGATGCCGCCGCACAGCAGCAGATGCATATTTCGCTGGTCAAAGGGAGAGGAGAGCTTTAAAATATAATCCTCCTCCCTGCCGCCGAGGATATTCTTAAAATACTGAAGCGGCGTAAGGGTGGCCGAGAAAAGCGCCGCTCCTCTGGCTCGGTTTAAAGCGTTATTTAAAAGCATGCTTGGGTCTACACAGAACAGCCGCGCACGCACGTCATGGCCTGCGCAGTCGGTAATAAAAACATACCGTTCGTCAAACAGCTCGGCAGTGTGCAGATAGCCAAGGCTATCAAAAAACAGCTGCAGCAGGGCATCGTACTGCTCATGCTCCTTGCCGTGCTCTTTTAGCCAAAGCTCGCACTCGCTTAAGAAGTGCTCGAGCGCCGCGCACAGCTCCTCGCTCTGCGTATTTTTAACAAGTGACGGCCTTTCTTCCCCGCATTCCTCTTTCAGCTCCAAAAACACCTTGCATACGGCGTTTAAACGCTTTTTAAGCCTCGGCGCGCTCTTCTTCAGCGCGGTTTTCACCTGCGTGAAGCTGCTCTTTTTCAGCTCGGCGGAAAACATCTCCCGCGCCCTATCCACCAGATTGTGCGCTTCGTCCACCAGAAAGACACAGTCGGGTATTTGATTCTCCTGCGCAAAGAAGCGCTTGAGGTACACCCGAGGGTCAAAGGCGTAGTTGTAGTCGCAGATAACGGCATCCACCCACATCGAAAGGTCAAGCGACAGCTCAAACGGGCAGACTGTATGCTTACGCGCATAAGCTTCCACCGTTTCGCGGGTGATGGCGTCGTTTTCCTCCAGCAGCTCGCGCAAGGCGGCGTTTACGCGGTTATAATGCCCCTTAGCGTAGGGGCAGGTTTCGGGGGTGCAGGCGGGGGTATCCTGAAAGCAGATCTTCTCCTTTGCGGTGAGGGTAACGGTTTTAAAGCGCAGCCCGTTTTCACGCAGGCGCTCAAATGCCTCCTGCGCCACCTGACGGGTGACAGTTTTGGCGGTAAGGTAGAATATCTTGGTGGTAAGCCCCTCGCCCATCGCCTTGACGGCGGGGAATACGGTAGACATGGTTTTACCGATGCCGGTTGGGGCTTGCGCAAACAGCCGTTTTTCATCCCGCAGCGCCTTATATACCCCTGCAGCCAGCTCCCGCTGGCCGCGCCGGTAGTACGCAAACGGAAAACTCAGCGCCTTGATGGACATATCCCGCAGCTCAGCCCATGAGGCGGAGAACTCCGCCCAGCTGTGGTAGCTCAGCAGCAGGTCGTTAAAGAAGGTTTCCAGTTCCTCCTGTGTATAAACCCTGTCAAGAGTTTTTACCTCTTCGGTATCGGCATGCACATAGGTAAGCCGCACGGTAATCTCGGTAAGGCCGTTTTGCGCGGCAACCATACACGCATAGCAGCGGGCCTGAGCCCAGTGCACGGGTGCGAAATCCTCATCGACCTCATCAAGCGGCTGGGTAACCGATTTGATCTCGTCGACAGTAGTCTTATCCTCTTCGGTGATAATCCCATCAGCGCGGCCAATCACGGTGAAGGCAATTCCGCCCACAGTACGTGTTTCCTTCAGTGCCACCTCGGCCTTGTAGCTGCTGCCGTATGCCTTTTGCAGCTTGCGGTGCAGCTGTGCTCCCTCGCTCATGCGGTCGCGCCCCGTGAAGCGGCTGTCAAGGTCGCCGCTGCGCAGCAAAAACTCCACGAGGTTTCGCACCGAAATCTTAACTTCCCTGTTTCGCTGTTGTTCTTCCACCTGTTCAGCCCTCTCACCGATGCCTGTTAAGACGCGTAGTTCCAGTCCTCGATATTAAAGAATATATCACTGATTGAAGATTTTACGTTGTAGGACATCGTCCTTGTAAAACCGGAAATACCTGTTCTGAATACCAACGGGATGAACGGCGACTGCTCTTCAAAACTGCTGCAGAAGGTTGCGTAGTCGGTTTGTCCCGCGCGCAGGGCGGTATAGGCTGCATAAAGATCGGTGTTTGCGGTGCCGCCGTAGGTAAGCGCTCCCTCACTCTTTAAAAACTCGCTGAGGTCGTTGTTGGCATAGAGCTTTACCTCGCCGATATACAAATCAAAATCCGAGGCCTGCACAAGAGAGGTGTACCGTTCAAAATTCTGCTCGTTGATGGTACACTCAATGCCCACATCCTTGAGCGCCTGCTGTATCCTTGCGGCCGTTTCGGTACGGTAGAGATTTTCGGTGTTCACCAACAGGTTTACCGTAAGACGGTCGTTGCCGTTTTTGCGGTAGCCTTCATCGTCGCGGACGGTGTACCCTAGCGTGTCAAGTATGCTGTTTGCCCCTTCGGTATCGGCCTGTACTCTATTCGGAAGCTCCTTGGTTACATACATGCTGGGGTTAAAAGGAACAGCGGACGGAACCGCACGGGAGAAGAAGGCCTCTGATGCCAGCCCTTCGCGGTTAATCGCCAGTGAAATTGCTTTTCGGAAGCTGGCCGTCTGAGTTACGCCCCGTGTGTTGTTAATACCGAGATACACCATATTGGTAAGTGATATCTGCACCGGGTTGCTGCCCATATTGGTGGAGCTTTGTGCCTGAGAAAGATCCGAGAACGCGAAGTTGATCTTCCCCATCTTCAGGCTGTTGATAAGAGAATCACCATAGTTAAAGGGAGTAAGCAGCAGGGTTTTAAGTGTTTTAACCGGGCTGCCATGCCAATACTCATTTACCGAAAGGGTGATTTCCCCGGCATCGTTACTTGCCCCAAACACATACCGACCGCACCCGATGGGGTAGGTGTCCTTAAAGGTGCCGCTTTTAATAACCGGAAAGTCAAGCAGGTTTATAAAAAGATGATCCGGCTCACTCAGGTTAATCTCCAGAACCGTAGGGCTTTTGATGGTGTAACCGGCAACATTGGCAAAGCGTTTGGCATAGGCACCTCCCTGCTCTTTCATGCGGTCAAAGGAATACTTTACGTCGGTAGCCGTTACATCACTGCCATCAGAAAACCGGATACCGCTTTTCATGGTAACCGTACAGACGGTGCCCTCAATCTGGATATCCGAGGCCAGCGACATCACAGGGATAAAGTCTTTATCCAGCTTCACCAGGCTGTCGTAAACAAGCGAACTCAGTACACTGTTGAGCGTAGTGGTGGAGAGGTAGGGATTAAGCGAATCCTGCGAATCATAAGGGATTCTAAAGACATTCGGCGTGGCGGCCGGGGCACTGGATGATGAAGAAGAATCCCCTGCTGCAACCGAGCTTCCGGGCTCTTGCTTCGCGGCATTCGCATCTGCGGCACAGGCACTGAACAGTGCAGCAGCCACTATTGCAGCAGCAATCAGGCTTATCAGTTTAATGTGCATAACGCACCTCCAAATCTATCACAAGCAAAACGTTATCCTGTACAAAAACCTGCTGATGCAATTATACCATAGCCGCACTGCGGCGGTGGTAAATTGTCTATCGTCATAGGCGAGACATTAAGTTTAGATGTATAATAGCCGTTTACGGTTATTATACCATATCGTGGCGCGTTATGGTATACCAGGCCCAAGACATAACCAAACAGCAAGATCTTGGTTACAATAATTGCTATTAAGTTTATCGCTATGTGCAATCATAGCGTATATTTTGTGACATTAATTACTAAAATTTAACACTGTAAGACTAAAAAAGTCGGGGAGCCTATTACTGCTCCCCGACTTTTATAAACTTGGCCAATACCCTTGACCTATGTAGCAACAGGTTACCTTGGTTCTACAATCAGCTTGATGGCTGTACGGTCTTCGCCGTCAATCACCACATTCGCGAAAGCGGGAACACACACGAGGTCTACCCCCGAAGGAGCAAGATATCCTCTGGCAATCGCTACCGCTTTAACCGCCTGATTCGATGCACCTGCTCCAACAGCCTGAACCTCTACTGCACCCTTTTCGCGAATTACACCTGCAATAGCCCCTGCTACAGAATTTGGAACTGATTTTGCCGAAACCTTTAACACTTCCATTGTTGATCCCAATCCTTCCGATTAATCTTTTACGCAATCGTTTTCGAACTTAATAATTCACGTTCTGTTAGGCTTAAGCCGCTGAACCTTCGGCTTAATGTTTTTCAGTATAACAAATGGACTGCACGCTGCTTGTAACGCCGGTTTGCTCTGAAATTTCGAACAGTACGGCATTAATCATACAATCCCCTTCGGCGATTTCAAAACGCACGGGCAGAAGGTTTTTTTGCCGGTAGATGGCAAGCTCCGGCTTCACCCCAAGCACCGAATGAATAGGCCCTGTCATCCCAACATCGGTAATATAGCCCATACCTTTGGGGAAGATTCTCGCATCAGCAGTTTGAACATGGGTATGCGTGCCGAACATCGCCGAAATTCGGCCGTCAAGGTAGTTTGCCATTGCAAGCTTTTCTGAGGTTGCTTCGCCGTGGAAATCTAAAATAATAACCTTTGCCAGCTGCTGCCTTAGCACCTCGTCAATGCACTCAAACGGGTTGCGGAGGTTTTCCATGAATACAACACCCAGCATATTGATAACGGTGATGGCGGTGCGCCCCATGTCTAGCGTAAACCACCCGCGGCCAAAGGTGCCGCTTGGGTAGTTGGCTGGCCTTAAAACCTCACTGTGCTCTTCCAGGTATTCAAAAATCTCTTTGCGGCGGAAGACGTGATTACCGGTTGTTATAACATCGGCACCCGCATCAAACAACCGCTGCGCGCTGCTAGGGGAGATGCCGTTTGCCTGAGAGGAATTCTCTCCGTTTACAATAACAACCTCTGCGCCGTAAGTCGACTTTAACTCCAAAAGATGTTTTGCCAAAAAGGAACACCCGATTCTGCCGACTACATCGCCAACGCAGAGAACCTTCAACTAACCGCATCCTCCTTAATTGGAACACTAACCCTAATTTGAGAATATGTTATCATTATAACTTACTAATAATATAAAAAACAATAGACAAAAGACAAAAAATACGCAGTAAGTACAGTAAATCTTTAGCATTTTGTACAAAATATGAATAAGCAGCCATCTTCATCATTTCAGGCCCAGAGTTGACAAAAGGCGGCAGCACAGGAATAATCCTGCCCTGCCGCACTCTACTCAGGCTGATAAATTCACCCGAACGTTATTTCGCGAACTCGATGGCACGGTTCTCACGGATAATATGAACCTTAATCTGGCCGGGATAATCCAGCTCGGCTTCAATCTTGGCAACAATCTCACGTGCCAGCAATGTCATCTGATCATCGTTTACTATCTCGGGCTTTACCATAATGCGAACCTCACGGCCTGCCTGAATGGCAAAGGACTTATCGACGCCGTTAAAGGAATTCGCAATCTCCTCAAGCTTTTCAAGACGTTTAATGTAGTTTTCAAGGTTTTCACGCCTTGCACCCGGGCGTGCCGCCGAGATGGCATCCGCGGCCTGTACAAGGCAGGCAACGATTGTCTTGGGCTCGACATCACCGTGGTGAGCCTGAATCGCATGAATAATGTCAGCGTTTTCTTTGTATTTCTTGGCAATATCAACGCCAATCTCAACGTGGGTACCTTCAATCTCGTGGTCGAGAGCCTTACCGATATCATGCAGCAGACCTGCACGTTTGGCGAAATTCACCTCTACGCCAAGCTCGCTGGCCATTACACCGGCGAGGTGCGCAACCTCAAGCGAATGATCAAGCACATTTTGCCCGTAGCTGGTGCGGTAACGCAGGCGGCCAATCAGCTTAATAAGCTCGGGGTTCATACCGTGAATACCGGCTTCAATAACGGCACGCTCACCATCCTGACGGATTTTAAGCTCAACCTCGTGCTTGGATTTATCAACCATCTCCTCGATACGAGCAGGATGGATACGACCGTCTGCAATCAGCTTTTCAAGTGAAAGCCGTGCAATCTCGCGGCGAACAGGGTCGAAGCACGAAAGGGTAATGGCTTCTGGGGTATCATCGATAATAAGGTCTACACCGGTAAGGGTTTCAAGTGCACGGATATTTCTGCCCTCACGCCCGATAATACGGCCCTTCATCTCGTCACTGGGCAGTGCCACTACCGAAACGGTGGCTTCCGCCACATGTTCCGCGGCACAGCGCTGAATGGCCTGTGAGATGATGTTGCGTGCTTTTTGATCGGCTTCATCCTTGAGCTGCTGCTCATAAAGGTTAATCTTAACGGCCTTTTCGTGAATCAGATCGTTCTCAAGGTTTTTGAGCATGAATTCTTTTGCCTGTTCAACCGTGAACAAGGATATCTTTTCAAGCAGCTCAAACTGATGCTTTTTAATCTCCTCGGCGTCGTTTAGTTTGGAGTCGGCTTCTACAAGCTTTTTCTGCAGGGCTTCTTCCTTCTGCTCTAGGCTATCCATCTTGTGGTCTAGGTTTTCTTCCTTTTGGGTAATGCGGCGCTCCTGGCGCTGCAGCTCACTTCTGCGCTCTTTGATTTCTTTGTCTGCATCCGAGCGCATTCTGTAGATTTCGTCTTTGGCTTCGACAAGTGCTTCTTTTTTCTTACTTTCTGCGGTCTTCAAAGCGTCGCTGACAATGCGTTTGGCTTCCTGCTCGGCTGAACCAAGCTCGGCCTCAGCGACTCTCTTTCTATATGCAACCCCCAGAAAAAACAGAGGGACACCAATCACAATAGCTCCGACGATTACTGAAATGACGCAGTATAGTATCGTCTGTGAATCCACTTATCCAAAAACCTCCTTTTGCACAAATTTTCTAATTATATTAATTATAAATATAATAATATGGCACTAATGCACCAGTTACTATTCTATATGTAAAAAAGTTGTATGTCAAGTTTTTTTAAAACATCTATCTGGTCTTCCAAATCATCACTTTACACGCGCAAACACATGCAAACGGCTATATTATGGGCTTTTTTTAGGCTATGAAACAAATATGGATAGAAATATCAGTTTGGATTTTCTGTGCGCGTATTGACAACACTTTAAACGAGTGCTAATATGCAAATAGGTTGAAACAATTTACAGCCTATATATTTTATAAAGCTGTGAAGGGGACAGTATCAGGAACGGCAATAGTTCAGAGAGCCGCATCATCGGCTGAAAGTGCGGTCTTACACCATTCCAACGAGAAAACCACCCCTGAGCCTGCTATAAGTCTTATCTGCAAAGTTTCTGCAGTAAGCCAAAAGTGGCGTACGGCACACGTTACAGTGCCTCTGAGCGGTAAAAAGAGCATTCTTTTTACAATCCGGGTGGAACCGTGGAGCAGTATTATGCCTCACCCCAGTTTTCTGGGGTGAGGCTTTTTGTTTTTATAAAAATTAGAAGGAGATGCACAACATGATTAAGGTTGAGCTTAAGGGCGGCGTAATAAAGGAATACGCTGAGGGAACTACCCCCGCCGATATTGCCAAGGAGCTTGGTATGGGGCTGTATAAGGCTGCCTGCTCGGCAAAGGTAAACGGCACCCTTGTTGACCTGCGTACCCCTCTTATGGGCGACTGCGCGCTTTCCATTTTGACATTTGACGATCAGGACGGCAAGAAAACCTTCTGGCACACGGCCTCGCATATGTTGGCTCAAGCTGTAAAGCGACTGTATCCGAGCGCCAAGCTCGCCATTGGCCCCGCCATTGATAACGGCTTCTACTATGATTTTGACGTTGCAACCCCCTTTACAACCGACGACCTCGCCAAGCTTGAAGCCGAGATGGCGAAGATTGCGAAGGAGGATATTCCGCTCGAGCGCCTCTCGGTTACACCGGACGAAGCAAGGGCTCTGATGGAGAAGGATGGCGAAATCTACAAGCTGGAGCTTATCGCGGAGCATGCGGGCAAGGGCGAGAATATCAGCCTCTACCGTCAGGCCGAATTTACCGACCTGTGCGCTGGCCCCCACCTGATGAGCACCGGCGCGGTGAAGGCCGTTAAGCTTACCGCCTCTACCGGCGCTTACTGGCGCGGCAGCGAGAAGAACAAGATGCTCTGCCGCGTTTACGGCATTGCATTCCCCAAGAAAAACGAGCTGGATGAATACCTTGCGCGCATTGAAGAGGCCAAGAAGCGCGACCACAACATCATCGGCAGGCAGCTTAAATACTTCTGTACCTCAGATATCATTGGTCAGGGGCTTCCGCTGTTAGCGCCCAAAGGCGCAAAGCTGTTCCAGATTCTCAACCGCTATGTGCAGGATAAGGAAGAGAACGAATACGGCTATGTGATGACCAAGACGCCTTTGATGGCCAAGTCTGACCTTTACAAGATCTCAGGGCACTGGGATCACTACCGGGATGGTATGTTTGTGCTGGGCGATGAGGCGAAGGACAAAGAGGTGTTCGCCCTGCGCCCGATGACCTGCCCGTTCCAGTACCAGGTATACCTTAGCGAGAAGCACTCCTACCGCGATCTGCCCATCCGCTACGGCGAGACCTCTACCCTGTTCCGCAACGAGGCCTCCGGCGAGATGCACGGGCTTATCCGCGTGCGGCAGTTCACCATCTCGGAGGGCCACCTGATCCTTCGCCCCGACCAGCTGGAGGAGGAGTTCCGCAGCTGTGTAAAGCTGATTAAAGAGATTATGGCCGATATCGGTTTGCTGGAAGACCTGACCTACCGTCTTTCTAAATGGGACCCCAACAACCGCGAGAAGTATATCGGTACGCCGGAGATGTGGGCAGAGTCCGAGGGGCTCATGCGCACCATCCTCGACCATATGAAGATAGACTATGTAGAGGCGGTGGGCGAAGCAGCGTTCTATGGGCCTAAGCTGGACGTTCAGATGAAAAACGTGCACGGTAAAGAGGATACGCTGGTAACGGTACAGATCGACCTCATGCTTGCAAGACAGTTCAACATGACCTATACAGATACCGACAGCACGCAGAAGTACCCGTATATCATCCACCGCACCTCGTTGGGCTGCTACGAAAGAACCATCGCGCTGCTGCTGGAGAAATACGCGGGCGCGCTGCCGCTGTGGCTCTCTCCTGTTCAGGTGGAGGTTCTGCCTATCAGCGATAAGCAGCTTGACTATGCCAAGGATGTTGCCGCAACACTGCGCAAAAACGGTATCCGTGCCGAGGTGGATACAAGGCAGGAGAAGATCGGCTACAAGATTCGCGAGGCGCAGCTGGAGAAGGTGCCTTATATGCTGGTAATCGGCGAAAAGGAGCAAACCGAGAGTGCCGTTGCGGTACGCAGCCGCAAGGAGGGCGACAAGGGCACTATGCCGTTGCAAGCCTTTATTGACAAGGCACTTGAAGAGATTAAGAACAAGGTTAAAGATTAATCGCATCAGAAATATAAAGAGCGGCCGGCTGCAGAAGCAATTGAACTGCATCCCGTCAAGAGGACAGCGAAAAAACATAAAATTTTCCCGACCAGTGGTGAACAAAACCACTGGTCGCTTTTTATGCAGCGAAGTAGAGATTAAATTTCTCTAACGGTGTCAGAACACCCAAGTTGCGTTGCACACGCCGGGTGTTGTAATAGCTGATGTAACTCTCAATCATCTGAATAAGTTTCTGCTTGCTGGTGAATCTCCGACCGTAATAGCGTTCGCGTTTCAAAATGCCCCAGAATCCTTCCATAGGACCGTTGTCGATGCAATGTGCC
>NZ_FNID01000053.1 GCF_900103835.1 Acetanaerobacterium elongatum
GTATGGGAGGATTACAAGGACAGAGCATACGCTTTCACCCATACGGAATATGGCAAGAAGATATACGCCAGAAGAAAAGAAACAATCGAGCGAAGTTTTGCAGATTCAAAAGAGCTGCATGGGCTTCGCTATTGCCGCATGCGCGGGCTTGCGAAAGCAGCGGAACAATGCCTGCTCACTGCTGCTGTGCAGAACATGAAAAAGATTGCAAATATCCTGTCAAACCGGGATATTATGCAATCCGTAAAACGTTGCCTGCTATTTTTGCCTACATACACAAAACCCGCCGGAAAAGGGCGGGTTTTGTCAGTAATCTGAAGGCCGCTCCGAGAGGAGCGGCCTTTAGTTTTAAAAAGTATAAATTGAAATAACATTGCGCAGGCGGATATGCTTATGGAGCGTGTCATCAATATCAAGAGCACGCCGGCTTACCCCTTGATTCGGAACCCTTTCAGACGCAGCGCATTGGTAACCACCGAGACAGAGCTTAATGCCATGGCCGCTCCCGCAAAGATGGGGTTTAACAGCGGGCCGCCAAACAGGTAGAACACACCCGCCGCAAAAGGAATGCCCAGCAGATTGTAGAAGAATGCCCAGAACAAGTTCTGCTTTATGTTGCGGATGGTAGCGCGGCTGAGTGCTATCGCGGAGGGAACCTCATTAAGGTCACCGCGCATCAGCACCACGTCGGCCGATTCCACCGCCACATCGGTTGCGGAGCCGATTGCCATACCTACATCGGCCTGCGCAAGCGCGGGTGCATCGTTGATGCCGTCACCTACCATTGCCACCGTTTTGCCGCTCTGCTGCAGCTTTTGCACCTCACCGGCCTTATCCTGCGGCAGTACATCGGAAAGGATATTGGTGATCTCCACCTCTTTTGCGATAAACTCAGCGGTGCTGCGGTTATCGCCGGTAATCATCACAACCTCAAGGCCGAGCTGCTTTAACCGTTTTACGGCCTGCTTGCTTGAGGGTTTTACGGTGTCGGCTGCCGCCATCAGCGCAGCAAGCGAGCCGTCGATGGCAATATACATCAGCGTTCTGCCCTGCGAGGTCAGCTTTTCGGCGTCAGCCTTTGCGTGGGTAAGCTCGATGCCGTTTTCCTGCATCAGCTTGCTGTTGCCGGCAAGAATGCGCTTGCCGTCTGCAAGTGCGTCAATGCCGCGCCCGGGTACCGCCGAAAAACGTTCCGGCTCGGCGGGGGCAATGCCTTTGGCCTGTGCACCCTCCACGATTGCACGGGCAATCGGGTGCTCCGAGCCACGCTCCGCCGCGGCCGCAAGGGCAAGCAGCTTGGTTTCATCTAACTTGGAATAGTTTATCACGTCGGTCAGCCGCGGCTTTCCCTCGGTAATGGTGCCCGTTTTATCCAGCACAACAGTGTTCAGCTTGTGCGCTGTTTCCAGTGCCTCGCCGCTTTTAATCAGCACGCCCAGCTCCGCACCCTTGCCGGTTCCCACCATAATGGCGGTAGGGGTGGCAAGCCCCAGCGCGCAGGGGCAGGCGATTACCAGTACCGAAACGAAGGCGGTGAGCACGAAGTTAAAGTCCTTGCCCGCCAGTGTCCAGCCGATGGCGCTCACCAGCGCAATACCAATCACGGTGGGTACAAAGTAGCCCGAAACCACATCGGCCAGCTTTGCGATGGGGGCCTTTTTGCCCTGTGCGTCCTCTACCAGCTTGATAATCTTCGCAAGCGCCGTATCGGCGCCTACCTTGGTGGCGCGGAACTTGATGAGCCCCTCGCCGTTAATGCTGCCGCCTGTAACGGGGCTGTCGGGGTGCTTATCCACCGGCAGGCTCTCGCCGGTAAGCATCGATTCATCCACCGAGGATATACCATCAATCATTACACCGTCTACCGGTATCGAGGCGCCGGGGCGGACTAAAACAATGTCGCCGACCGAAACCTCATCCACCGCAACGGTCAGTTCGGCACCGTCCTTTATGATTACAGCGGTTTTTGGGGCAAGCGCCATCAGCTTTTTAATGGCGAGCGAGGTCTTACCCTTGCTTACCGACTCAAGGTATTTGCCCAGCATCACGAGCGTGATTACAACGGCGGCAGATTCAAAGTAGAGCGACTGCGCGAAAGCAAAATCGCCCAGATAGATCTTTACCGTGGCAAAGGCACTGTATAAAAACGCGCTGCCGGTGCCGATGGCCACCAGCGTATCCATATTCGGCGCGCCCTTTAATAATGTTTTGAAGCCCACGCGGAAGAACCGCCAGCCCGCAATAATCACCGGCAGGGTTAAGAACAACTGAATCAGCGCAAACACCAGCGGGTAGTTGTGGGGGTTCATAAACGAGGGCAGCGGCAGCCTTGCGGCCGGTATCATGTGCGACATCGCGATATACAGCTCGGGCAGCGAGAACACTGCCGCGACAATCAGCCGGATGCGCATATTTAAAAGCGCTTTTTCGTGCTGCTTTTCCTGCGCGTCGTAGGAAGAACGGGTTTCAAGGTCCTTGGGGGTGTAGCCTGCGTCAGTGATGGCAGCCTTAATCTGCGACAGCTTTACCACGGCAGGGTCGTACTCTAAGCTTGCGCGGCTGGTGGCAAGGTTTACGCTGGCGGTTTGAACACCATCCAGCTTCTTCACCGCACGTTCCACCGCCGCCGAGCAGGAGGCACAGGCCATTCCCTCTATCGCCAGCTCCACACTGCGAACGGTGCTCTCTTCTTGCAGACCGTAGCCCGCGTCCTCTACAGCCTTCTTTATGGTATCAAAATCTGTTATATTCTCATCAAAACGTACATGCATCTTCTCGGTAGCCAGGTTTACATCACAGGTTTCCACACCGGTTACGGCGCCGGCGGCCTTCTGCGCGTGGGCACTGCACGAGGCACAGCTCATGCCGGTAACAACATAGGTTTTTTCAACCATAGTTTTCAATCCTTTCTAAAATGCAAATAAATTCTACAAAATTAGTGTATTATTATGTTAAAATAAAAGCACACGCGAAAAAGGCATTTCTTCGCGTGTGCAGCCGTTCTGTATTGTTTAAAGAAAAGCTTTTACTGTTTTATATGTTTAGTTTCTGGTTCTTTGAAAACGATCCAGAGCCTTACCAACACCGATAGTAAGGATAACGGCAAGAATCGCCTCCGGGATACCGTTGGTGAGCACCACCATCATAATCATCCCCAACAGAGCGCTGAATGCCTGACCGATGGTATCGGCATACTGCTGCCCAAAAAAAACATACACACCGCCCAGCACCAATATGGTGTGAACCAGTGAGGCTACGAGTGCTGCGATGCCATAGGCAAGGAAACGATTCTTATCGAATTTCGAGATCCACTGAAAAAGCAAAGCTGCCACCACGCCGAGCAGGATGCGCGGCACGAAGCAGATAACCAGGCTCCAGAGGTTGCCGCTTACGGGGCCAACGGCGTTAAGCGGGGTAAAGATGAACGAGGTGGGCATAGGCGTAATAAAGGAATTCACAATAAAGCTGCTCAGACCAAATACTGCGCCCATGTAAGCGCCCGCGCCAACACCCAACGTCACAGCCGCGATAATTACCGGTATGTGCGAGGTGGTAGCCACAATCGGTCCGACTGGCAATGAACCGAGCGGTGTAAAGCACACAATCAGTTCCAGTGCCGTTAATACGCCAAGAAGGGTAAGGGTGCGCGTAGACATACGTTTGCTGTCGGTCTTCAAAAAAATTCCTCCTGCTGTCGCTCCCATTCAGGGATGCAACGCTTATATTATGAAAGCCGGTTGCGACAGACACCGCAGCGGCTGTTCACCGAATTAGGTGTTCTTCTGATAGATTCTGTAAAGCCCCTCCAGCACAAGGTCGGGGTCTAGGATAATCTTTTCCGTGCAATACTTCGTAATGCTTGTGGAAAGCCCACCGGTTGCCACGAATACGGGCGGGGTATCAAACGCCTGCGCATAGCGGCGTGCCATGCCATCAATCATACCGGCTGTACCGTAAAGGATACCGGAACGCATGCTTTCCACCGTAATGGTGGAGATGAGCGGCGGGTCCTGCCCGTCCAGGCCAATGGTTGGCAGCAGGGCGGTACGGTTGGAAAGCGCCTCTAATGAAATCATAACGCCCGGCATGATAGAGCCGCCGATGAACGAACCGGTTTTATCCACCGCAAAGATCTTGGTTGCGGTGCCGAGGTCGATAATCACGCAGGGGAGCGGATATTTGCTCATGGCACCTACCGCGCCGCACACAAAGTCTGCACCGATGGCACCCGGGTTTTCCGCACGCAGATTTAAGCCCGTTTTTATGCCTGCCGAAACGGTAAGTACCTTGCAGTGCAGGTATTTTTCCACCGCGTTTTTGAGCACCGAAGAAAGCTTGGGTACTACCGAAGCGATGATGCAGCCTTCCACCGATTTATAAGGGAAGCCGTACAGGTTAAAGATATCGCGCAGCTCGATGGCGTACTGATCCTCGGTACGGTTGGCGTCGGTATAAAGACGGGAGGTTAGCGTTAATTTTCCGTCTTCAAAAAAACCTAAGCAGATGTTTGTGTTTCCAACGTCGATAGCCAGTACCATACCAGATTGCCCCTTTGTGCTGTTTTTAAAGTTTTAAGTCCTGTATATTTAGTACATCGAACAGGCTAATTATATACCAATTAAGGGCATATTTCAATAGTACAGCGCTAAAATTCAAACTTTATACTGAATTAAAATAAAAAATGGTATATAATAATACCAGTATCCGCCTGCATCCGGGTGGAAAGTGACCGCAAGGGAGAGAATACCGTGCCACAGATTACCTATGAGATGATTTTGAATAACAGTGAGATTAAAACCTATATTCAGATGGCGGACAAAGCGCTGGATTCATTGGGATACACCGAGCATTCCTTTGCGCATGTAACGCGCTGTGCCGCCGTTGCCTATGAAATCCTGCACCGGCTGGGCTATGACGACCATACCTGTGAGCTTGCGCGTATCGCGGGGTATATGCACGACATCGGCAACGTGGTAAACCGCGTAGACCACGCCCAGAGCGGTGCTGTTATGGCGTTTCGCATACTGGATAACCTCGGGATGGACCCGCAGGATATCGCCACGGTCATCTGTGCCATCGGCAACCACGACGAAAGCACGGCGGCCCCGGTAAGCGAGATTGCGGCGGCGCTGATTCTGGCCGACAAAAGCGACGTGCGCCGTTCGCGTGTGCGCAACAGCGACATTGCCACCTTCGATATCCACGACCGTGTGAACTATGCGGTGGAAAAGTCCTCGCTCAACATCGGCAGCGATAACAAATCCATCATCCTTGCGCTGGATATTGATACCGACATCTGCCCGGTGATGGATTACTTTGAAATCTTTCTGCAGCGCATGATGCTGTGCAAAAAGGCGGCGCATTTTTTGAATATCTGGTTTAGGCTTACCATCAACGATACGCCCATATTATAGTATTACTGCCTATAATGCTTTCATACGGCACCCATTAAACCGAAAGATGAAGGACATAAACATGCAGGATAACCTATCCAATATCTCCACCGTTAAGGAGCTGCTTCACCGCCACGGCTTTACCTTTTCCAAGGCGCTGGGGCAGAATTTTATTGTAAACCCCGGTATCTGCCCCAAGATGGCGGAGCTTTCGGGTGCTAAGGGCATCGGCGTAATTGAAGTCGGCCCCGGTATCGGCGTGCTCACCGCCGAGCTTGCAAAGATAGCGAGGCGCGTGGTGTGCGTCGAGCTGGATACCCGCCTGCTGCCGGTGCTTGCCGAAACCCTTGCGGGTTATGATAACGTTACTGTCATCAACGCCGATGTGCTCAAGGTAGACCTGCGCGCGCTGATTGAAAAAGAGTTCGCGGGCATGGAGGTAGTGGTGTGCGCCAACCTGCCGTATTATATCACCTCGCCGATTGTGATGAGCCTGTTGGAGGCGCGCCTGCCCGTCAAGGCGATTACCGTTATGGTGCAGAAAGAGGCGGCGGCGCGCCTGTGCGCCAAGCCAGCCACCCGTGATGTGGGTGCGGTAACCATCGCGGTGCGTTACTACAGTGAGCCAAGGGTGCTGTTTACCGTTTCGCGCGGCAGCTTTATGCCCGCCCCAGAGGTGGATTCCGCCGTGATACGATTAGATGTGCACGAAACCCCGCCGCTGCCGGTGAAGGACGAGAAGCTGTTCTTTGCCGTAGTAAAGGCTGCCTTTGGAATGCGGCGAAAAACCATCTCCAACGCCCTGACGGGGGTGCGCGGCTTTACCAAGGAGCAGGTGCAGGCGGTGCTTGCCTCCGCCGATGTTCCGCCCACCCACCGCGCCGAGCAGCTGACGATGGAGCAGTTTGCGGCAATTGCGGATGGGATATATTCAAGGTAAAGCGCTATAAAATAAACCCTTCCGAAGAAGGGCTTATAGTATCTACTGCTAATAGTAGTGGCATTTTATGAGGCAGACCCGGATTTCGATTCTGATGAAGGAAGAAAAGAATTAAACCTTTTACGATCCTCAATACCTTCATTATAGAGCTCTTCGCTTGTGCTGTTAAAACTTTGATTTCATAAACAGTCTTGTAGGATGAAGGCCACACCATTAATATAAGGCCACCAAAGGTTACTGTAACCATTTGCTTGGGCTTAATAGATTCGACGGGAATGCTTTGATTATCAGGCCCTTTGATTGGAACCTTTTCGGTGGCAACAACACATAAACGGTTTGCTGCAGCTCCGGAATCTCTGTATACAAGGAACTGATTCTCTTCATTTGAAATAACACACGCGGTGAAAACTTCTTTAGGAGTACGCTCTTGTAAAAGAATAACCGTTACAACGGAGCCTATGGTTATGATAAGAACCAACAATAATACCCATCTGATTTTTATTTTCTTTAAAGGTAGCACCACCTCAGTTAAAGCTCTCCGCACTCACCGAGCCGAACAGCTCGGTGATGTTTTGTTTTAAGCCCTGATGCTCCGGCAGCGAGAGGGCAGGGTCGCTTTCTATAATCCGCTGTGCCGCCTCCTGCGTGGTTTTAAGCACCGACATATCGGTTACAAGGTTCGCAAGCCGCAGCTCGGGCAGGCCGTGCTGGCGGCTGCCGAAGAAATCGCCCGGCCCGCGCAGGCGCAGGTCCTCCTCCGCCAGCTTAAAGCCATCGGTGGTTTTGCACAGGGCCGTCAGGCGTTCACGGGTAAGCTCATTTTGGTTATCCGAAACGAGTATGCAGTAGGAGGCATGCTTGCCGCGCCCCACGCGCCCCCTTAGCTGGTGCAGCTGCGAAAGGCCGAAGCGCTCGGCGTTCTCAATCATCATCACCACGGCGTTGGGTACGTCCACCCCAACCTCGATAACCGTGGTGGCAACCAGCAGCTGAATCTCGCCCGATTGAAACAGCCGCATCATCTCGTCCTTTTTGGAGGGTTTAAGCTTTCCGTGTAAAAGCCCCACCTTATAGCCGCGGAAGTCTTCTTCTATCAGCCGCTCGGCAAATTCCTCGGCGGAGGCCAGTTCGCTTTCACCCTCCTCCACCAGCGGGCAGACGATATACGCCTGCCTGCCTTCGTTGAGAAAGCCGCGGATAAAGTTATAGGCGCGGTGGCGCTTTTCGGAATCAATCAGGTAGGTTTTTACCGCCTGCCGCCCTGGCGGCAGCTCATCAAGTATCGAAACATCCAAGTCACCGTAGATCATCAGCGCAAGGGTACGCGGAATCGGTGTTGCCGACATTACCAGCAGGTGGGGGTGCGCCCCTTTCTGCGCGAGGGTCGCCCGCTGCCGCACACCAAAGCGGTGCTGCTCGTCGGCCACCACCAGACCAAGCTTGTGGAAGGTGACGTCAGGGGAGATGAGCGAGTGCGTTCCCACAATAAACGAGAGCTCACCCAAGGCAAGCCGCGCCAGAATCTCTTTTTTTTGTGCGGCCTTCACCGAACCGGTTAACAGTGCGCAGGAGATACCCGCCGCCGTAAGCAGCGGGGAGAGCGAGGCAAAGTGCTGCTGCGCCAGAATCTCGGTAGGCGCCATTAATGCCGATTGCAGCCCGTTTTTGGCCGCCGCATAGCAGAGCGCCGCCGCAACCGCCGTTTTACCCGAGCCAACATCGCCCTGTATCAGGCGGCTCATGGGGCGGGAGCGCTGCATATCCTCAAGTGCCTCGTTTATTGCACGCTTTTGAGCACCGGTTAATTGGAAGGGTAGAGCTGCATAGAATTCCTCAATGTTGGTATTGGTGAGCACCGCTGCGGAGCTTTCGTGGCTTCGGCTTCTTAACAAAACCAGCGACAATGAAAGGGTTAGCAGCTCCTCAAATATCAGGCGCTTACGGGCCAAGGCCAGATGCTCGGTGCTTAACGGAAAGTGAATATTGCGCAGCGCAAAGGTAAGGTGGCACAACTCCTGCTCCTGCCTTAGCTTCTGAGGCAGCGGGTCGCTGAGGTTGTCATCCAGCAACGAGAGCGCCTGCTTCATATTCTGGGCGACAATACGGTTGGTAAGCCCCGCGGTAAGCGGGTAAACCGGGCGCAGCCCCGCCTCCTCATCGGCGGGGAACACCAGCGGAGACGGCATCTCCCGGCGGGAGCGCGTGCCTGCCGCCCGCCCGTAGAACAGGTACTCTGCACCCTCTTCCAGTGCCTCTGCGGCATAGGGGGTGTTGAAGAAGGTGAGCACAAGGTCGGTGCTGTCGTCGGTGGCAAACACCTTGTATAGGGTCATCCCCTTGCGGATACGCTGCTCCGGTGCCTTGGCAAACACCCGCGCGCGTATCACGCAGGGTTCATCGTAGGGCGCCGAGGCAATGGAAGAGGGGTTTGTAAAATCCAGGTAGGTGCGGGGATAAAAGCGCAGAAGGGCGCCGACATCTGCGATGCCCAGCTTTTTGTAAAGCAAGGCACGCTTTTCGCCAACGCCCTTTAAATATTGAATATCCTTGGGGAAGTTTGCTGCAACCATGCTGTGGTTCCCCTCTGCTGGTGTCGTTGAACAATGCGTGACTATTCTACCGAGATAATGTAGTAGTAAACCGGCTGACCGCCGTTTACCGTATGCACCTCAACAGAGGTGGGGAGCTTGGAACGCAAAGCCTCAGCGGCCTTTTCTGCGTCCTCCTCGGTAATACCGTCACCGTAAATCAGGGTGATAAACGTTGAGTCGCGCTTTACAAGCTGCCTTGTAAGCCTTACTGCGGCACGTTCAATATCGCTTTCGGTAAATGAAAGCTTTCCGCCCTCCAGCGCCAGAATCTCGCCCTGCTTAATCTTATGGCCGTCAAAGTCGGAATCACGTGCGGCAAAGGTTACCGAGCCGGTAAGCACATGCTCGGCGGCCTTTAGCATATTCATCTGGTTCTCCTGCACCTCGCAGTCTGGGTCGAATGCCAGCATGGCCGAAAGCCCCTGCGGAATGGTGCGGGTGGGCAGAACAACTACCTGACGGTCGGCAAGCGAGATGGCCTGCTCGGCAGCCATGATGATATTCTTGTTGTTCGGAAGCACAAAAACCGTTTTGGCGGGGGTAGATTCTATCGCTTTCAGGATATCGTCGGTGCTGGGGTTCATGGTTTGCCCGCCGCTTACCACCTTGTTGCAGCCAAGCTCGGTAAACAACTGCTGCAGCCCGTCACCTGCCGCTACCGCGACAAAACCAAAGGGAACAGCAGGGTCTACCGGAACATACTCATGTACCTCCTGTGCCACCTTGGCTTCTGCCACCTTATTCTCATGCTGTTCACGCATGTTTTCTATCTTCATATTGTGCAGGGTGCCGAAGTTTAAGCCCTCCTGCAGCGCATTGCCGGGGTTGTTGGTGTGAACATGTACCTTAATAATCTCCTCATCGTCTACCACAACAACGCTGTCGCCAATGGTTTCAAGGTAGGCGCGCAGGCGCAGGGGGTTGGTATCGGATGAGGCCTTATGCACGATGAATTCGGTGCAGTAGGTAAAGTTGATCTCTTCCTCAAGCTCAGCGCCTGCAGCATTCTTCTGTGAAACGAACGTCTCGGCGGGCTTGTTGGCGGCTGATTTATCCTCAATCATCACGCCATCTTCAAATACCGAGAGCATACCCTCAAAGATAACCACAAGCCCCTTGCCGCCGGCATCCACCACACCCGCCTTCTTTAAAACGGGCAGCAGTTCGGGGGTGGTTTCCAGCGCCGCCCTGGCTTCGTCAACAATAATGCGCCAGATGGCAACCGCGTTGGTTTCGGTTTCGCTGGCCTCAACGGCCTTCTGAGCCGCAAGCCTTGCTACGGTAAGGATAGTGCCTTCGGTGGGCTTCATAACCGCCTTGTAGGCGGCGGTTACACCCAGCGAAAGCGCCCCCGCAAGGTCTTTGCCGTCGGCGGATTCCAAGCCCGAAAGGCCCTTGGAAAAGCCTCTGAACAACAGCGAAAGAATAACACCCGAGTTCCCGCGCGCACCGCGCAGCAGTGCCGAGGCCGCGGCAGCCGACACCTCGCCTACGGTAGCGCCCGAAAGCCTTTTCAGCTCGCGCGCACCGGCCGAGATGGTCATGGACATATTGGTGCCCGTATCGCCGTCCGGTACCGGGAAAACGTTCAGCTCATCAACCGCAAGCTTTTGGTTTACAATATTGTTTGCCCCAGAGATGATAGCATCCCTAAGTGTGTTTCCGTTAATCACATCTTCACCCATTCTGCCGCCCAACCACGGCTGTTAATTCTCTAACTAAGCGCACCTGCTAACCTACGCGCAGGAGCACCTAAAAACGAAAGCCTAATCTGCCTTCATTTCATCAACAAAAACATTAACACGGTTAACAATAAGGCCGGTCGTCTCCTGAACGGTGTAGCTTACCTTATTGATAATGCTTTTTACAATGGCCGCGATGTTCACCCCATAGGTAACGGCTATGTGCAGATCAATCTCCAGCTTACCGTCGCGGTTGCGCACATGAACGCCCTTATCCGGCAGGTTCGGCGAAATAATCAGGGAACGAAGCCCCTGTACCGTGCCGCTGGTGGCCATACCCGCAACGCCAAAACAACTGGATGCCGCGGAGCCAACAAGGTTTGCAAAGTAATCGCCGGAAATCTCGATATATCCCATCGGGTTTTCAATTCGTATCATAGCAACCTCCATTTCTTAATAAGCCGGCTTGTGAACTGTCAGAAGTTCTTAATTAGGTTTTATTATAGCATAATTTTATGAAAATTTTAATACTGTATAATTTATTTTCATCGCATTTTTAACCCGAAATTCAATAGAAAGAAGCTTTTTGCATAAAATCGTATGCAAAGTGAAGTAGGGGTAATACCAAATAGCACTTAAAACATAATTATTTTAAATGCCAAAAGCCGCAAGCACGTGTGGCGCCTGCGGCTTAATGTTGTATTTATATGAAAATATAAGGCTATAAAACCCTGTTGTCGGTTTAATGCTAATTGTTCTTTAATTCAAACGAGACTTTGCCATCCACGGCGGATAACTCTCCGGTTACAGGGTCTATAGCTATGGCATCGGGGTGCTTGCCGGGGTGAGTTTTCTCATACTCTTCAAGCAGCTTCTTTTTCTTTTCCTAAAACGCCTTGTTTTTTGCGGCACCCTCTGCCTCAGATTGTCTATCCCAGTCTACCACGGTTCTTACATAGCCACTGTCTAAGTTAACGGAAAGAAGCGCTTTGTCATACCGTGAGAAGGTAAGCCATATATACTTCCCGTTTTCGCCCTCAACAAAGAAGCTGATGGTAGGGTCAGAATACTTTACACCTTCTCCCGGGCCATTATAGCCTTGGCCGCTGATTTCAATGGATTTTACAATCCCGTTTAGGAGGTTGTATTTCTTAACGAACGATTTAATCAGCGTATCGTATTCCGAATGTTCCTTTTCAAGCTTTGCATCAAAACCTATATTCACTTCTTTATCCAGTGCCCTACAATAGCCAACACTCAATAGTTCGCCTGTTATGGAATCAACCGTAAAGACATACGAAGGTTTTGTTTCGCCGTTAATATAAACATCCCCCTGCCACTGAGAGCGGGAGTTATTTTTATCTGCTGGCAGATAGCCCATCTCAATGATCTGGCCCTCAAGGCTCAAGTTATAAAACCCCCAAAGCCCCTGTGCACCGTTTTCCGCGGCTGCTTCCTTTGAAATGTCCTTCGCGGCTGGTTTTTGTTTGCGGAAGAAATCTAGGCCATTATCCTTTACGGTGTAGTTTGCCTTTTTGTAGCCTTCGGGCAGATTAGGCGCCTGTGAAGAACTGCCGGATGTCGTCTTAGCAGAGCTGCTAACCGTTGTGTCATAACTTGTGGGTACCTTGTCGGTTTTCTTATACTCTGCGGCCGAAGCCATCATGGTTAACCCTTGGAATAATGCTGCGCTAACGGCGAGTACGGCAACTGTTGTTAAAACAGCATTGCGAACGCCTTTTTTCCCTGGACTTTTTGCCTTCATAATAAATCTCTCCTTATAGTTTTTTAATGTGCAGCTCCCAGCCAGCAAGCTGGTGTTTTGTGATCACATTGGGTATTGTAAAAGGAGCGGATTATAGAAAAATAAAAAAGTTATTATGTTATTGTAAAAGTTATTTTTGATATTGTTCCTTTACCAAGGTGGCTATAAAACTCCAGTACCGCGTTATGGCTCTCACAAATCTGCTTGCAGATTGCAAGGCCAAGCCCCGCGCCGCCGTCTTTTCGGTTGCGTGATTTCTCCGCACGGTAGAAGGGCTCGGTAATATGCTGCAAAACCTCTTCGTTCATACCCTTGCCGTTATCCTGAACAGAGATTACCGCATGACCGTTCTCCTGATAAGCACGCAGAACAATCTGCCCTCCGTTATCGCACGCCTTTATAGCATTATCCAGCAGATTCACCAGCAGGTTTTCCAGCAGGCATGCATCCCCGTAAATGGTGTCTGTCTCGCAGCTTAAACTCAGGTTAATCTGCTTTTCCTCGAGCTTAACCATCAAAGACTGCTTTAAAGTAAGAAAAAGATTAGCCGTATTTATAGGCTCAAATTGAACGATATCGTTTCTTAGCTTGGCCAGCTCAAGCAGCTGGCAAGACATACCCTGAATATGACGGCACTCCGACAGGATATACCCCAAAGCATCCAGTCTATCTTCCTGTGAGATGGCGGCTCTTTGCAGGTATTCCGCGTAACCGTGGATGGCGGTTAAGGGGGTTCTAAGCTCATGGGCAAAGTTATCTACAAACCGCTGTTTCTGCTCGGCGCTTTCGGTTAGTGCCTCCATCTGCCGCTGAATCTCATCTGCCATGTTATTAAAGCTGTGCGCCATCTCGGCAAGCTCATCGCTGCCGGAAACCTGAAGCCGTGTTTGGTACGCCCCGGCCGCAATGTTGCGGGAGGTTTGTGATATCATTGCAAGGGGCTTAAACAGTCGGTTGAGCAGCAAAAGCAGGCAGGAGGCCAGCAGAATGGAAAGAATAAGCCCTACTGCAAAAAGCGTGTTTTTCATGTTGTTCCAAGAGCTGATGGAGCTTGTGGTATCATACAGGTATACCATTGTGTATTGATCATACGGCTTGGGAAGGTGACCGGTTACAATCACATAGGAATTTTCTCCTGATTTCCTCAGCGTAACAAGCCTGTCTCCGTTTTCAGGCGGTGCTGTCAAATTATCAAGCGTAACGTCCCCCATCCTATTTGAATAGATGGTTTGCTTCCCCTTCAAAAAGGCAAAGCCCGTTTTCTTTTCACCGGTAAAATAGTTATAGGGCTGCAGCAACAACTGCAGGTTATCCTCTATGCTCACCTCACGGCTCTGAACCGCATTAAAATCCTTTACCAGCGCAGAGACAATAATATAATGCTCACGCAGGCCGCGTTCCTTTGCACGCTCTACCGTCTCCTGCAGCGTCAGGATGGCGATGATAGAGATACCAAGATTAAACGCCAGCAGGAATAATATGAGGGTGGTTAAAAAGGTTCTGTTTTTCATTGACAGATTTAAACCCCTTTTCATCCCTTCACCTCCAAGCGGTAACCCAGCTTATAGACAGTTTTAATCATATCCTCCCAGCCCAGCTTCTTGCGCAGCTTTTGAATATGCACATCGATGGTTCTGGAATCGCCCTCATAGTCGTACCCCCACGCAAGCTCCAAAAGTTTGTCCCGCGAAAGCGCGATATTCCTGTTGTTCACCAACACCTCCAGCAGTTCAAACTCCTTTGGGGTGCATTCCACCGGCACCCCCTTGTAGAACACCTGACGGCTGTTAAAGTCCACTAAGACATCCCCTGATTCAAAGCAGCTGTTGGTTTTCTGTGTACGCCGTAAAACCGCTTCCACTCTGGCCAGCAGTTCCAGCATTTCAAAAGGCTTGGTAAGGTAATCATCCGCACCCATTGAAAAGCCCTTAATGCGGTCAGACAGGCTGCTTCTTGCCGTTAAAAAGATGGTGGGGGTTTCGCTTTGTTGCTTGAACACCTCAAAGCCGTCCAGCTCCGGCAGCATAATGTCTAAGATTACGAGGTCATAGGCATGGCGGCCAAGCTCATCCACAGCAGCCTTTCCGTTATAAACAGAGACGCAATGATGCCCGACCAGCTGAAGATTACGTTTGATTAACTCATTAATTGCGGTTTCGTCCTCCACGATTAGTATGGATGCCATCGATGTCAGTCCTTTCTCTGTGTGCTCTTGCTTACAGTATCATCATGTTATTATTAAGTTGTAAAAACGAAAAGCAGCCCGTTGTGATATGCTCCCTTTATGAGAGACAGTGAAATAACAAACACTGTTCATCATGAAGGGAGTATTTTTATGCCACAAAAATCTAAAATAGAGGTTACTGAAAAAGTTAAAATCACTCGAGAGTATGTATCTGGGAAAATTTCAAGAGAGGAAGCCGCCAGACGAGCCAAGGTTGCACCTGCATCAATAGCCAGATGGGCTCGGATATATCGACAGGAGGGTGCTTTGGGTCTTGCCCCGACAAAAAAGAACCGCGTTTACAGCTCCGAATTAAAGAAGAAAGCTGTCTTGGAATATCTTGCTGGCGGATGTGGTCTGCACACTATCTGCGAAAAAAATGCAATTC
>NZ_FNID01000051.1 GCF_900103835.1 Acetanaerobacterium elongatum
TAGGCATGCAAATTTGAAGTATAAGTATGGGAACAGGCATTTCTGGTGCAGAGGATATTATGTTGATACAGTAGGAAGAAATGCAAAAGTAATTGAAGAATATATCAAAAACCAATTACAAGAAGACATAGCTTCAGATCAAATATCATTCAAAGAATACATAGACCCGTTCACGGGTAGCAAGGAAACAAAGGCATGAAAAACGAACAGCCGCTTTAGCGGCTGCCCGTAATAGTAATGCGGTTGGCGGAACCATTCAGTGCGTCTTGAGACGCTGTGCCAGTAATATGCCCTTTTAGGGCTGGTGCATACCACCAGTTTAACTGGTGGTTTTGATTTTATACATAATTAAGGCGAAATCATAAAAATGGGTTTATCACCAACATGAAACATAATAGGATGAATAGTCCATTTTGTCAACAGTTCTTTTCTGCTATTGTATTCTTTATCATAAAACAATAATCGTAAAAGCAATTTAGCCTTCAGGAGTAAAACCATATGGCTGATAAATCGCGGCTTTGGACTTTGGATACTCTTTGGAAATCGGAAAGGTAGATTATCAAGTGCATCTTAGGATTAAAGACATTCGACAGGATAAGGACTTAACCCAGAAGCAGATAGCGGACTATTTGATATGTGACCAGTCGCTGTATTCTAAATATGAGAGGGGAGAGCGTGAGTTACCGCTGTATGTGGCAGTGAAGCTGGCGCAATACTATGAAGTCAGTTTGGATTATTTGGTTGGCTTAACAGATGAAACAAAGCCATACCCGAATAAAAGGGGATAGCCCCCATCTTAATGCCAGTGGATATTTGAATTAAATATAGCTTTACAAAAAACATACACCCTTAGCTTCGAGAAGAATCGAAATAGCGGGGGTGTTTTTCTTCGCAATATTTTTGGTATTTACAAAGAAATTCTAATTATATATAATAGAAAGCAGCATAAAAGTACATTAATATTTGTTATAAACGCATAGAATTAGTTGCCGGTACGGCAGCTAGAAAGCGTGTAATGGTGAAGATAATCTATTCAGTCATGGCGGCGGCCATTCTTGTGCTGTGCGCCTTACTTTTTAACCTGTTGAACACACCGGGAACAGAAAGTGCTGTTCCGCCGCAGGTTGAGCCGAAATACCACATACAGCTTATCACCCAAAACGCACCAAACCAGTTTTGGGCAGCCTTTAAAAAGGGCTCCCAAAGGGCGGGGGAGGATCTTGGCGTTTATGTGGAGTTGGTAGATATCGCGGGCCATGATACCGATACGATGGTACAGACCGTAGAAAAGGCGATTTATGCCAATGTGGACGCGGTAGCCCTGCAGGCGACCGATGTGGATAAAACCGGAGAGGTTTTTATGCGTGCCCGAAAAGAGAATATGAAGGTACTTACCTTTGAAAACGATAACTTCCTGGTGCCGAACACCTCCACCGTCGGTTCCAACAGCTTTAATATCGGGCTGGAGGCCGGAAAGATGGCCGTGGAGGTTTGCGGCGGAAAAGGCAGAGCCGTTGTGCTGATTAATGATGCCACCAACCAGAACAAAAGCCTGAAGCTTCAAGGCTTGATGGAGGCATTTTCAAGCTACCCGGATATGGAGATAGCCCAAACCCGCACACTGAATGCAGGCGTGTTCGAGGTAGACAAGGTGGTTAATGATATTCTCTTAGCCGGTGATGATATCAATGTTATCATCTGCACCGATGAACAGAGCACGCCCGGGGTGGCGCAGGTGCTGGTTGACGCCAATAAGGTGCGTGACATCGCGGTTATAGGCTATGGCGCTATGGAGCAGACCTTAAACTATATCGACCGCGGGGTTATCTACGGTACTGTATGCCCTGATGCAGAGGAGATCGGCTATAAAACGGTTAGCCAGCTTTATAATGCACTGAACGGTTCTGAGATTGGCGAAAAGCTTTATACCGATATCTACACTATTACGCAGGGAAATGTGAAGGACTTCTTAAAAACAGATAGTAAAAAGCAGTAGCATACGACACGAGCATGGCTTTGTCGGGATTGGCAGGCGGCATGAATAAGAAAAATGGGATGCGGTACCGTACCAAATTAATAGTATTCTTTCTGTTTTCTGCGGCTATTACCATGATGGCCTGCATCTATACCTATGTGTCGTCACAGCTGCTCATCCGCGAAACCTCGCAGATGTTCAGCAAGAACCTGGAGCTTGCGGCAGTATATAGCGAGCTTGGCGACATCCAGCAGGATATTCAGATATACCTTTCCACCAACAGCTCCGAGAGCCTGCTTTCGTATTACGACCGTGTAAACACCATCAGCTATAACGCAAACCGCATGATGGAAAATGCAAGCTATACTGCACGCGGTATAAAAACCATGAACATCGCCAATATGATTACCCACTACCTCAAGCAGGCAGACGGTGCGATGGTGGCCAAGCGCGGCAGAAATATCAATGATTATACCGAGTACTACGCTCAAACGGTAAAAGAAAACGCCTACATCATGTCTTATATTCAGGAGATCATGAGCAGTGATTTAATCGACAGCCTGAAGAAATCCGCCGAGATTAATCAGAAGGTGCAGAGCGCCACAATCTTTAATATTATCCTCATCCTCGGTGTGGTGGTGTTTGTATCGGTTGCCATTGTGGCCTTCAGTTTTGAGATTACACGCCCCATTACACAGCTTGCCAAGTACTCCAAGGAGATTTCCGACGGTAACTTTGATGTGGAAATAAAGCCCATCAAAGCGAGCGGGGAAATCAGCGTGCTGTATGGGGTATTTAACCTGATGGCGGTGAATATCCGTGAGCATTTTAATCAGATGCAGGAGAAACAGCGGCTGGAAAAGAGCTTAAGTGAACAGAAGCTCAACAACCTCAAAATCAAAAACGCACTGCGCGAATCGGAACTGCTGGCGCTGCAGTCGCAGGTAAACCCCCACTTTATCTTTAACACCATCAACATCGGTGCCAAGATTGCCATGATGCAGGGCGATAAGATTACCTGCACCTACCTCGAAAACGCGGCGGATATCTTCCGCTACAACCTTAAAGGCTTGGATACCCGCGCAACCCTGAAGGATGAGATTGAAAACGTGGTATCCTATATGTACCTGCTGCAAACCCGCTTTGGCGATTCGGTAGATTTTACGGTGAACATTAACGGTGATGAGAACCTTCTTGCCACCGAGCTGCCGCGCATGACACTGCAGCCGCTTGCCGAGAACGCCTATATCCACGGTATCAGCGAGCAGGAGGATGGCGGCAGTATAACGCTTACCGTAAGCGGCGATAACGAGCTTGTTACCGTAACGGTTGCCGATAACGGAAAGGGTTTGACGCAGGAGAAGATTGAAGAATTGCTTGCAGAACATGAGAGCGACGCGGAGCCGCGAGTAAAGCCCCCAAAGGCAGGCCACACAACCGGTATAGGGGTAGACAATGTGCTCAAACGTCTGCGCCTGTTCTTCGGCAGAAGCGATGTTATGGACATTCGCCGGGAAAACGGAGAAACCAAATTTATTCTTATGCTGCCCAGAGGGGTAAAGTCTGCGCCGGACGAAGAGATTGAATAATTGCCGAAGCTGAGGAGATAAAAACGCTGTGTACAGAACGCTTATAGTAGATGACGAACCCATCGCGGTACAATCACTGGAATATATTATTACTCGTAACCTGCCCGATATCGAGATTGTAGGCAAGGCGCGCTCCGGCCGCGAAGCCATTGAAAAGAGCTATACCCTTCGCCCGGATATCATCCTGATGGATATCAACATGCCTGGAATCAATGGGTTGGATGCCATGCGCCAGATACGAGCCGCAAACCCCGAGGTGCGGTTTATCGTTGCCTCGGCGTTTGATTACTTCGATTATGCGGTGGAGGCCGTAAACCTTGGGGTGGACGAGTATATCCTTAAGCCGGTGAAAGAGAGCAAGCTGATTGAGGCACTGCAAAAGGTGGTTGAGGTAATCGAGAAAAGCCGCACCCGTATCCGCCGAGAGCTGGAGATGAAGGAAAAATTCGAGCTGGTTATCCCAGCACTCGAGACCGGTTTTATCAACACCCTCTGTCTTTTTGACGATAACGCGGAGGAGCTGCGCTATTACTGCCACCTTTTTGAATATGAGCATATGGGTGGTTATGTACTGGCAATAGAGTTCAGCGATACCGAGAGTATGAGTAAAATCAGCGCCGGTGTTCGCAGCCAGAATCTTTACGATAAATACCGCGACATCTTAAAATCCAGCTGCAGATGCTTTGTCGGGCCGATGATGCTCAACCTACTGATTGTTTTTGTGTTTGATGAGAGTAAAAAGGGGGATTTTGAGCAGAAGGCCTCCGCCACAAGACTGGCTCAGAGCTTCGGAGACCGGGCCTCCGGCCTCGGACCTGAGATAGCTATCGGCATAGGGCGGCACTGTGCGGGGATGGAGGACGCAAAACGGTCTTACCGTGAGGCGTTGAGTGCCTTAAGGTTTATCAGCAATAAGCGAACCGGCAGCTACATTGTGCTGCATGCCGACGACCGTGTTGACGAGCAGAGCAGTGCGGCCACCGATTATGAGGAGCAGTTTGAAAAGAGTATCTATGCCAATGCCGCCACAGGCGATACCCATGCGGCACTTTTGGCGTTTGAAGAGATTTATGCCAGCATGTGTGCAGACCTTCTGCCGGAGTTTGATCTGCTGAAGAACAACTGCATCTCGCTGGTAGTGGGCTTCGGCAGACGCTGGGGCAAGGCGATCAGGAACTATGGCGAGGCCATCGGTGAGATGGTGAATGCGCAGAGTGAGGCACAATTAAAGGGTATCTGCCGCCGCTGCATAGAGGATGCCGTAAATCAGCTCGCCTCGGGCAAGCAGAAAAAGATTAGCTCCCTCATTGAGAAGGCAGACCAGTATCTTGAGAAGAACTTCGCCAGTGAGATTACACTGGAAGAGATTGCAAAAGAGGTAAACCTCAGCCCCTACTACTTCAGCCGCTTCTACAAGGAGGAAACTGGGGTGAATTTTATTGATAAGCTCACAACCATTCGGGTTGAAAAGGCAAAGGAGTATTTTATAAACACCGATTATTCTATCAAGGATGTTTCCAGACTGGTGGGGTATGTAGATCCGAACTATTTCTCTAAGCTCTTTAAAAAGGCCACCGGGGTAACGGCTACCGAGTATAAAGAGCAGTACGGAAGATAAGTACTGACAGAAGACAAGAAAGGCAGGGTAAATGGCGATGATACGTGCAAAAAGGCTCTTGTTTCGGGCGCTTGCTTTATCGGTTATACTGCCGTTGTTCTCGATGCTTAGCTATGGGTGCTCCGAGCAGGCTACCCATCCCGAACCGGGTTCGGATGACGGCAGGCTGCTGGTAGGTTTCTCAATGGCCACCTTTAAGGAAGACCGCTGGCTGCAAGACAGAGAACGCTTTGCTGCCAAGGCACAGCAGGCCGGGTTTGATGTAATCGTCACCAATGCCAATCAGGATTCCGAGCTGCAGTACAAGCAGGTGGCCGATCTGGTGCAAAAGGGGATTGATGTACTGGTTTTTGTGCCACAGGATTATGCCACAGCCTATGAGTGTACCAATCTCGCCAAAAAGGCGGGTATACCGGTAATCTCGTACGACCGTCTGGTGGCAAAAGGCAATGTAGATGCTTATATCTCGTTTGACAATGTGAAGGTGGGCAAGCTGCAGGGCGAAGCGCTCAGCAAGGCGGTTCCAGAGGGCGGGTACATTATCCTGAACGGTTCGCCGGATGATCATAACAGCGAAATGTTCCACAAGGGCTATTTAGAAGCATTACAAAGCTCGATTGATTCTGGCAAAATCAACATCGTTGCCGAAACATGGGTGCAGAACTGGACAAGGGAGAAGGCCTTCAGCTTTGTATCGGATGTACTAAAGAAATATCCCGATAAGGTCGATGCCATCCTTGCGGGCAATGATTCACTCGCATGGGGGGCAATCGATGCGCTTTCGGAAGCACGCCTTGCAAAAAAGGTAACGGTGGTGGGCCACGACGCCGACCTTGCCGCCTGCCAGCGTATTGTAGACGGCACGCAACTGATGACCGTTTACAAACCGATAAAATCGCTGGTGGAGAAAACCGCCGAGGTATGCAAGCTACTGGCAGAAGGCAAGAAACCCGATACCGACCAAACAATCAACGACGGTGCTTACAATGTACCGTATATTATGATTGACTGTATACCCGTTACCAGGGAGAACATAGACGAAACGGTAATCAAGGATGGTTTTCACCTGAAAGAGGATGTTTACCGCACGTTTGGTGAATCTAGTAAGCTCCCTAAAGAGTAGAATGGAATATGCTGAAGGTTAAACCGGGTTTATATGGCCTGAAAGGGTAATTTTTTTACGCTATATATTACAGGCTAATTGAGAAAGAGGTTTATTTGGCAATAAAGTACCTAGCCACAGCAATGGATTATATTGTATATCGTTCTTTTATAAGATACTATTGTAGTACACCATAAAAACCCTGTAACATAAATAAATCTTTTTCTTCATACTGGTTCCTTCCTCTTAGATTTTGTGTAACTGTAAACTGTTCAAAGCCGAAGACATTATTGCCTTCGGCTTTGAACAGTCTGGAAATAAAAGTACAAGGTAAAATGAAATGTGCAGGCATTACTGTCTGCACATTTCATTTTGCTTTTATGATACGATATTCGGTTGTAAGCGTTTTAGCTCCTGCACAAAGGTCTCAAGCTCTGCCTGTGTATAGGGGCGCTGCATAATCCGGTTAATCTCGGCTTCGGGATATCGCTCGGGTGGGCGGTAACGGTTGAGCACATAACGCGGCAGCAGGGGAAGCTCCTCGGACATCTGCACTAGGTCAGACAGTGAAAGCTGCGGTATCACGGTGGTACGAACCTCAAAGTCTGCGCCGCTTTCTTGCAGCAGCTGTATGGTTTTCAGCACGGCATCACCGTCTGCCCCCTTGCCGCAAATCTCGGGGTATCTTGCCTTTGGCGCCTTGTAATCTACGGCATAATAATCGCACAGCTGCTTTTCTACAATCGGTTTCAGCCTTTGCGGAAGAGTGCCGTTGGTATCCAGCTTCACCTTATATCCAAAGGATTTAATAAACCGTATAAAATCCTCAAGGTCCGGCTGAAGAAGGGGCTCACCGCCGGTAATCACCACACCGTCCAATAATCCTGCCCGTTTTGTTAAGAAGGCTTCAATCTCCAGCGGGTTAATGGCGGGGGGAACCTCCTCCAGCAAAAAGCGGTTGTGGCAGTAAAAGCAGTCCAAATTACAGCGGGGCAGAAACAGCACACACGAAACCTGCCCCGGAAAATCCACCAGAGAGCTTTTAATCAGTCCCGCGACGGTCATATGGCGGTATTCCTTTGCGGGGCTTCCCTGCGGGGTTCCTCCTGCCCGGCGGGTTCTGCATTCTGCCGTATCACATACTTTTTACGCTGCTCATATTCCTCGCGTTTGCCCTTATTAAAGTTCTGCACCGGCCTTAGGTACCCAACCACGCGGCTCCACACCTCGGTGGGTGCGCCGCATTCGGGGCAGGTGAAATGCTCGCCCGAGATGTAACCGTGGTCGTTGCACACCGAGAAGGTTGGGGTAAGCGAGATATAGGGAAGCTTATAGTTGGTGAATATCTTTTTAATCAGCAACTTGGCAGCGCGGGTATCCTTAATTTCTTCACCCAGGTAAAAGTGCAGCACCGTACCGCCGGTATAGAGCGATTGCAGCTCATCCTGAAGGTCAAGTGTTTCAAAGATATCATCAGTGTAGCCTACAGGCAACTGGGAGGAGTTGCTGTAATACGGCACACGGTCACCCGCCGTGATAATGGTGGGGTAACGCTCGGTATCAGCCTTGGCAAGACGATAGCTGGTACCCTCGGCGGGTGTGGCCTCCAGGTTATAATAATGACCGGTTTCGTCCTGTATATCCTTAATCACGTCACGCATATAGGAAAGCGTTCTTATGGCAAACCCCTGGCCCTCCTTGGTGGTGAGGTCGTATTCCTCGCCCAGCAGGTTCTGGCAGGCCTCGTTCATACCGATCAGCCCGATGGTATTGAAATGGTTGTACCAGTAGGAGCCGGTTCTCTGCTTTACATCCTTCAGGTAGTTGGCAGAATAGGGGTACAGGCCGCGTGCGGTCTGCTCCTCGATAACCTTGCGCTTAATTTCAAGGCTGTCCTTGGCGATGTTCATCTGTTGCCACAGTCTTGTGCAAAACTCCGACTCGCTCTTGGAAAGGTAGGCAAGCCGGGGCAGGTTAACGGTTACAACCCCGATAGAGCCGGTGAGCGGGTTGGAGCCGAACAGCCCGCCGCCGCGCTTGCGCAGCTCAGAGGTATTCAAACGCAGGCGGCAGCACATTGAAAGTGCGTCCTCAGGCGAAAGGTCGGAGTTTACGTAGTTGGAAAAGTAGGGGATGCCGTATTTGCAGGTGATTTCCATAAACTTTTCCACCACGGGGCTCTCCCAGTCAAAGCTCTTGGTAACATTGATGGTGGGTATGGGAAAGGTGAACACGCGCCCCTTAAGGTCGCCTTCCATCATCACATCGCAGAACGCGGTGTTTAACAGGTTCATTTCTTCCTGAAAATCACCGTAGGTTTCACTCTTAAGCTCGCCGCCGATGATGACGTTTTCTTCCTTGAGCGCACGTGGCACAACAATGTCAAAGGTCAGGTTGGAAAACGGGCATTGGAAGCCTACACGGGTAGGTACGTTAAGGTTGAAGATAAACTCCTGCAGCGCCTGTTTAACGGTTTTATAGTCCAGATTATCGTAGCGGATAAACGGAGCGCAGTAGGTATCGAACGAAGACCATGCCTGTGCTCCCGCGCTCTCGCCCTGCGTGGTGAAGGTGGAGTTGACAATCTGCCCTAAGAAGGTGCGCAGATGCTTGGGCGGGCTGGATTCCACCTTGCCGGGTACGCCGCCGAAGCCGTGCATGAGAATCTGGCGCAGATCCCACCCTGCGCAGTAGGGGCCGAAGAACCCGAGGTCGTGGATATGAATATCCCCGGACTGGTGGGCGGCGCGAATGGAATCGGTATATACTTCGTGCAGCCAGTAGTTCTTGGTAAACGCCTCGCGCACATAATTGTTCAAGCCGTTAATGGATTTCTGGGTGTTGGCATTTTCGTTAATCTGCCAATCACGGTCGTTCAAATACTCGGTAAACATATTGATAGTGGCGCCGATGAGCGCGTTTGATTCACGCGCCGAACGCCGCTTTTCACGGTAAAGGATGTAGGCCTTCGCAGTTTTTGCGTGCCCAGCTTCAATCAGTACCTTTTCAACTATATCCTGTATGCCTTCAACATCAGCAATCCCGTCGGGGTATTTCTGCTCGGCAATACGGATAACCTCCTGCGCAAGCCGCTCGGAGGTCATAAAGTCGTCGCCGCCTACGGCGGTTGCGGCCTTAAAGATCGCCAGCACAATCTTCTCTTTCTTAAAAGGTACGGTAGAGCGGTCGCGCTTAACAATCTGCGTCAGCATAGGTACATTACCCTCCAATTAGTACGTTTTGCACTTGCTACATGAAAGCGGTGTATTCGAAGTTTGCTCCCGAAGACACCGCATCCCCTTGTTGCATGTAAAAACAAAAAAAGTGAAAGCACAATATATTGGTGTTCGATGATTGATACTATACTATATGTTAATTCACGGCAATAAAAAAGTCAATGTCAAAATAGACAATTTAGTTAAAATATATTCTATTTTTACGTAGATTTTATGGAAATATAATACATTATAATTGTTCAAGTATATTAGTTTCTTTTCGCTCTTATCCTCATAACATTGTCGAATTGCACAATATTGTGTCATGGATAAATGAGGCAGAAATGGGATGCCGACAGCTTTTAAAGCATCTTGATACAACAAAGCACAAAACAATTACAATAATATACTTGAAGTATTAAATATCGACATAAAAAGCCGCCCTTCTCATAGAAAGAGGGCGGCTTACATCGAGCAAGGTATTACGGCTTAAATTCAAACAAGTCGCCCGGCTGGCAGTCCAACGCACGGCAGATGGCCTCCATAGTGCTGAGCTTAACGGCACTCACCTTATCATTCTTAAGGTTTGAAAGGTTTGCAATGGTAATACCAACGCGTTCCGAAAGCTCGTTGAGTGACATCTTGCGGTCGGCCATTACACGGTCAAGGCGGATGATAATCGGCATAAAAATAACCATCCCTTCATAAGATTATGCTCTTTGCCTGCATAGCCCAATAGCATTTACACGGTGGTATCGTGTTCCCACTGAAGGGTACAGCCGTAACGGAAGACCTCTGCCAGCACCAGAATGCAGATGGCCAGCAGCACGCCATCGGGTAGCAGGGTAAACTGAGCCTTAATGGCAATAACCGCGGTATCAATGCTGATTCCGTTTACAAACAGGTAGTTTGAAAGCTCGTGCAGATATGCCTGCCCAAGCACTACCCACCCGATGACGCGGATGCGTTTTACATTCGCGGCAGTAAACGGCGAACCGGTTTTTAATGATTTTACAATATTGCGCAGCATCCAGATGCTGATAAGCCCCGCGGCAAGCATACCGATGGTACCCACTGCGTGGGCCGGATTCGGCGCGCTGCCGGGCAGGGTAATTGTAAAGCCATCCATCTGCAATGTTGAGGCTGCCACATAATCCTGAACCTGCGGTACAAAGGTGCTTAATACTATCGCAACAAGCATAACGGCTGAATATCCCAGAGCAATCCAAAAGCCGATGCACACTACCAGCCGCAATACACGGTATGGTGTAGATTCTGTAAATTGATTATTCATGTCATTTTGTCCCTTCTCAAAATAAGCAATAATGCTCTTTACTGCTATTATAGAAGGACAATACCGATTTGTCAACAATTATTTATCGTATTACAATAAAAATTTTATTTGATAAGTAAAACGGATAGGCTTCTGTTTACCTATCCGTCCTGCAAGAAAATTTACATTACGTATTTTTGCACTAAATATATACAAATTCCGACTGCTCCCGCACCCAGCATGACATAGATGGGGCTGGGCTTAAATTTCATCAGCACAAACAGACACACCGCAAAAATCAGCACCGACGAAAGGTCAAAGCCGGAAAGTGCAATCGGCAAAGTGTCGCTGCCAAAGAACGACAGCAGCAGGATAGATACGCAAGCCGTAGCTATCATTGCTACAACGGCAGGCCTTAACCCCGCCAGCACCCCCTGCACCACGGTAAGGCTGCGGTACTTCATGTAAAAGTAGGCGAGCAACGTAACAATGATGCACGAGGGCAGAATACACCCCAGCGTTGCGACGAGTGCACCGGGCAGCCCGCCCAGCCTGGTACCCACAAAGGTGGCGGCATTAATGGCAATCGGCCCCGGTGTCATTTGCGAGATGGTGACGACGTCGGCATACTCGCTTAGGGTAAGCCAGTGGTTTAAATCAACAACCTCTTCCTTAATCAGCGGCAGAATAGCATACCCGCCGCCGATGCTGAACAGGCCGATTTTCATAAAAGAGAACAACAAATTCAGATATAAAGACACCTATGGCTCATGTCCTTTCCTTCAGTACTTTATAATTGTAAGAACAAACGAGTACGAATACGTTTGTTTATCTGCCCGTAGCACGTTTTTCTTTACGCATCGTGTAAAGGGTGGTTACGGCGCCCAGAAGGGCACAGACGATAATGATGAGGATAACACTGACATTAAAGAAGAAAGCAGCTGTAAAAGCAATAAGCATTACAGCAATGGGATACACCTTTTTCTGTTTAAAGATTCCCGCCGTCATGTTGATTACCACCTCGGCGATTACCGCGCCTACCCCGGCTTGCATTCCCTTGAGCATAGCCTTGATAATCTCGTTATCTTTAACCCATTCATAAAACAGGGTTATAACCGAAAGGAGGATGAGCGGCGGCAGCACGGTGCCCGTAATGGCAACCAGAGCACCCAATATGCCCGCAAGGCGGTAGCCCACCAGTATGGAGGCATTCACCGCAATTACGCCGGGGGAGGATTGTGCGATGGCGGTGAAGTCGAGCATCTCCTCCTCGGTAATCCAGTGGTATTGCTCCACAAACTTCTTTTTCATCAGTGTGACAATCACATACCCGCCGCCGATGGTAAAGGCGCTGATGGCAAAGGTGGAAAGAAAGAGCTTTAGGTAAAATTTTGCGTCTTTTTTCATTAACAATCCTTCTTCAAACTTTCTGGTTAAGCTGCATAAACCTTTAAGACGGCTCAAAAAGCAGCATGCCATTAGCTATTATAACACATTTCGATTCTTCTTTAATAGCGTGCCGATGATTCGCATGAATAATAAATAAATCAGGGAAATTATACATAATTATTTGCGGAAATAATTCCCTTTATGATAATTTTATGATAAAATATGTCTAACAGCAAAACTTGCCGGAATAAATAGTTAAAAGCTACAAATTGAATGGAGGGCATATTAATGTTTAAGACACTGTATCAAAAAATAGCAAAGAAAAACCGCGGCTTCACCCTTATTGAGCTGATTGTGGTTATCGCAATCCTCGGTATCCTGATCGCTATCCTTGTTCCGTCGATGATTGGGTTTATCAACAGCGCGAAAGAAGCCTCTGTTAAATCTACAGGTAAAACACTTTATACGGCAGCCCAAGCATATGTTACTGATTTAGTCCAGGTTAAAGGTCAAGGTGTTCCAGCCGCAAATGCTATTACAGTACCAGCTTTGCAAACGGCTAATCTGCTGAATCAAGGTTTAAAATCTGGAGCCTCCTTTGAAGTTACGGCTATTGATACAAAAGGTAATATTACCGGCTGTACCTATACCGAGAGTGGTATTGTAGTTACTTATCCTGCTGGTACCGTAGCTACTAAATAAATCTGAATTCAAATCACAGCTAGCGAAAAGCGTTTAAAATTATATTGATTTATAACAGCCAACGTACTCAAAACTTAGTATATTGGCTGTTTTCTTGTGGCTTTTGCATAATGCATTTTGATGCTTTCCTTAAGTTGGTTCTTTTAGATTAAAGGAGGAAGCAACCATGCTGGAGATTCTGTTGCTCATGCTTCTTTGCAAAACAAACAAAAAGAACGCCCTTGCGCGCGGGCGCAAGCCGGGCGGGTTTATTGCGCTTACCATCATTCTTTGGCTTGTGCTTGAATTTGTGGGCGCATTTATTGGTGCGTTTTTGGATATCGGCTACGGCATCTATGTGATGGCGCTGCTTTTTGCGGGCACAGGCGCTTTGATATCCTATCTGGCGGCAAAGAACTGCAAGCCGGGGAACTTTGTTGCGCAGGAGCAGGTGCGCACACAGGAGGTAATTAACAATGCACAGCCCCTGCTGGCCCCCATACCGCTTACCATCGTGCGCGAAGGCAGCCTTGTGGGAGCTGCGGTCAGCTGGTCGTTCAGCCTAAACGGGCAGCCGGTCGGCAGTCTTGGCAACGGCAAGGCTGTAACGCTATCCACTGCTCAGCGGCAGAATGTGCTGAGCGCCACTGATGTTTACGGATTTGGGATTACCCCGTATTATTTTGATGTGCAGGACGGCGTTGCGGCAGAGGTTCATTTCAAGGCCGGTAAATTTCTGCCAGGGCAGTCGGTGGGCGTATTTGCTGCAACCACGCCGGTACCCATGCCCGAAAGCTAAAGCAGTGATATGAGTGATATAACCGGCAGATGCCAGCCTAACGCTGCTTCTAGTAAGATTAAGATGACTTCCCGAGGTACTGTTCATTATGTTTTCAGTGACAGGGTACGTTTGTTTGAAATGATGGTGTTTTCGCTGATTGTGCTGATTGTGATAGGCATAATGCTATCTGCTTTTGCAACAGCGCTTGTCCGCGCGCAGGATGCTGCGCGGCGCTATACAGCGAGAACCCTGTACATGGCGGTTCAGGATTACACTGTGCATCAGCTCGATGCGGGCGTTGATATGAAGAAGCTGGAGAACCTCAATGAGAACAGTACCTTTTTACAAAAGTATGTTTCCGGGCCGATAAAGGGCCGGTTAAAGGTATATCTTACCGAACAGGGTGTAGTAAAAAGCATTGAGTACACCGAAAACGGCAAAACGGTAATACTTCCCTAAAGAAAAGCACGGCATAGCAGATATTGCTGCTTGTCGTGCTTTTTAGCGGTTAAATATTGCCAAAAGCCATCTGGCGCCGTATGTATTCGGCTTACTTACCTTTAATAGCCGGTGATGTAGTATTTTGGTTTACGGAACCTGGGTTAATAGCAGCAGGGGATACAGCGGATGAGTTTACAGTAGCCGGCGAAACATCAGATGAGTTTGTGGTCGCCGGGGAAACAGCCGATGAGTTTGTAGTGGCCGGAGATACGGCAGATGAGTTTGTAGTTGCTGGGGAAACATAATTTGTTTCCGGCTTATTTAAGTTAGACTTATTTAGCATGTAGAGCAGGCGAAGCGCGTGGACGTTTTCATCTGTTTGCGCCTGACAGTAGGCATTTCTCAATGGGCTGTTTGGGCAAAGCAGATTTTGGTCGCCGTATTTTCTGTAATCATTGCTTTCATCCAAAACCCTGCGTAACAAAATATCCCGGTAGGGCGCATTGAGGTTGGGCGCTTGAACATTGGGCGCATACGGGCATCCGTTCATGGTTTGGTAGATACACTGGAACTCCTCGGCATGACGCTGCTCATCCTGTGCAAACTCCAGCAGCATCATTGCATCATCAACGGGGGCCTTTTTTGCCAACTCCCGGTAAAGGGCGGCATCCTTCAGTTCTGCATCTATGTAGGTTCGAAGTCTTTGACATGTAGTCTGTACCACAGAATCCCCTTCTTTATTAGTTGTTTGATACAATATATTCCATAAAGAAGCGATTTGTGATTTGCGGCTTAAGGCAATCACTGAAAGACGTTAGCTTTTGTCTGTTAACCGTCAACAATTATAATACATATCCCTTTACACTACAATTCAAAGGATGACAGCATACGCATTGTTCAAAAATCCGCGTAGAAAGCTAAAAATCGCCGCCAGCAAACCATATAAAAATAAAGTGGATATCCCTCAGCTTTGGCTGGGATATCCACTTTATATACTGGTGCGCTCGACAGGAGTCGAACCTGCGGCCTTCAGAGTCGGAGTCTGACGCTCTATCCAACTGAGCTACGGGCGCATATATTACTGTCTGTAAAAACAAAATATAGTATAGCATACAACTTCTAAAAAGAAAAGATGAAAACGTCTAAAAAATCAGCAAGCGCCGGTGCTGCCGTATAGTATTGAATAAAGTTGGGTAAATGCAATCGGTTTGGTATAGTCTTTTGGCTGTGTGATTAACAGAGTTAGAATGGTGTATATTATTAACAGGAGTATACGAAGTGGCCTCAGGGTATTACATCTTACAATCTTAAACCTTCTTGACAGTTTTAAATGAAGCTGCATAAGCTATTTCGGGTATATTTTTCCTGTCACAGGTTAAATCGAATATTTTTGATTGTTCCCGATAGTGATTCAGACTGCAAAACCCAGCTGTATCAACACTTTATGCAGCTTTATTAAAAGAACAGTAAAAACCCCCTCGAAAAAAGCAAAAAAGGTGTTGACAAGGAGGAGGTGCTGTGATATTATAAATAAGCGCCTTACGGACGGGGACGAAACAGGGAACCGGAAAACGGCGCAAATAAGCCAAAAACGAGCGAAAAGCGAGCTGTAAAAAGCGAAGCGAAAAGCAAGTTAAAAGCTTACGATGCCAACCGAAAGTTGGCTATATGAACCTTGAAAATTGAACAACATGAAAACAAGTACAAACCCTGAAAATTCCAAACTGACGTAACAGTCAGATTGAATATTTCAAAACAAGCGGCAGAGCAGAAATGCTTTGCAAAACGCAAGTATTCGTAATTGAAAGAGCTTTCAAAAGCTTGATTGATGCGGTTAGATGTTTCGGGCTTAGGCCCGGAGCTTTTAATACAATTTAATTAAGAGTTTGATCCTGGCTCAGGACGAACGCTGGCGGCGCGCCTAACACATGCAAGTCGAGCGGGGTAATGTCCAACACAGAGTGGTGGAACGAAGCAGACAGAGAGCAGTTGGCGGCTAGAAAATATCGGCGAAGCCGATACCATAAACTAGCCACTAACAACGAATCTCTAGCTACTGCTAAGTAACATCCAACACTGTGTGTTGGATGTTACTTAGCGGCGGACGGGTGAGTAACACGTGAGCAATCTGCCTTTCAGAGGGGGATAACGTTTGGAAACGAACGCTAATACCGCATGATATACCTAGGTCGCATGACCTTGGTATCAAAGGAGCAATCCGCTGAAAGATGAGCTCGCGTCCGATTAGGTAGTTGGTGAGGTAACGGCCCACCAAGCCTGCGATCGGTAGCCGGACTGAGAGGTCGAACGGCCACATTGGGACTGAGACACGGCCCAGACTCCTACGGGAGGCAGCAGTGGGGGATATTGCACAATGGAGGAAACTCTGATGCAGCGACGCCGCGTGAGGGAAGAAGGTCTTCGGATTGTAAACCTCTGTCTTCGGGGACGATAATGACGGTACCCGAGGAGGAAGCCACGGCTAACTACGTGCCAGCAGCCGCGG
>NZ_FNID01000050.1 GCF_900103835.1 Acetanaerobacterium elongatum
CACAACAAACTCGAAAAAGCTGGTATGACGCAAAGCATGTCCCGTGTGGCACATTGCATCGACAACGGTCCTATGGAAGGATTCTGGGGCATTTTGAAACGCGAACGCTATTACGGTCGGAGATTCACCAGCAAGCAGAAACTTATTCAGATGATTGAGAGTTACATCAGCTATTACAACACCCGGCGTGTGCAACGCAACTTGGGTGTTCTGACACCGTTAGAGAAATTTAATCTCTACTTCGCTGCATAAAAAGCGACCAGTGGTTTTGTTCACCACTGGTCGGGAAAATTTTATGTTTTTTCGCTGTCCTCTTGACGGGATGCAGTTCATTCTATTTACTAGCCTTTTGAATTTGATACAGAATGTCTATAAATCCTCTGTCAGAACTTCGGGGCAGAATATATCTCTACTTTTGTTTAATTTTATAGTATAATATTTTTAGTTATTACCCGATTATATTCTCGGGAGGATTTATTTTGGAATTTAATGAGAAGCTGCAACAGCTGAGAAAACAAAACAGTCTAACGCAGGAGCAACTTGCAGAACAGTTGTATGTATCCAGAACAGCAATCTCAAAATGGGAAAGCGGTAAAGGTTACCCTAATATTGACTCACTTAAATGTATATCTAAGCTCTTCTCGATATCTATTGATGAATTATTATCGAGTGAGGAACTAATAACTCTTGCTCAAAATGAAAACCGCCAAAACATAGGAAAGATATTTGGGTTGGTCAATGGAATCCTTGACATTATTGTAGGTACCTTTATAGTTCTGCCTCTTTTTTCACAGCAGGAAGGCGAGCATTTTCTCTCGGTTCCGTTAATCCATTTTGACGATGCAACGCCGTGGATTACTACTCTTTCTTTTATATTTCTTATAACTACCGCCGTTGTAGGAATAATTGAACTAGTAATACATTTAAAAGATAATGAGAAATTATGGCATCGAGCAAGCGCCATTGCACTGCTACAGAACTCTTTGGCAGTTCTTTTCTTTATAGCTTCAAGACAGCTATATGTAGCTACATCTCTGTTTTTGTTTATCATGGTAAAGGGAGTACTTTTAATCAAAGCCATAAGAATGAAGTAGAAAACAAAAAAAGCCTTGTAAAAAAGCCTCTGACACGAAAAGTGTCGGAGGCTTTTTTAATTGTGACAATTGGTTTCTTGTTCCCTTGCGCATTGAAGCGGATAATAAAACAGCCGTTAAGATAGACGGAAAATAAACGAATGAAAGGAAAATGTGATCACAGGTTTACGGTAATCCAACAGGGCATCTTACAGTCTTTTTCTATCTAAAAAGGAGGATTAAAAAGTGGAATTGAATATTATAGAAATATTAAAAGTTACTTTACTTGGCATAGTCGAAGGCATTACTGAATGGCTGCCTATCAGCAGCACGGGACACATGATAATCATAGATCAGCTTTTGCAGTTAAATGCAAGTGCATCCTTTAAAGAGATGTTTTTTGTGGTAATTCAGCTTGGAGCAATTTTAGCTGTCGCAGTAATGTTTTGGAACAAAATGATTCCTATTCAATGGCATGATAAAACACAACCTGTTATAAAGAAAGAAACACTTTCACTCTGGTTTAAGGTGGTAGTTGCCTGTATACCCGGTACAATTGTAACAATACTTTTTGATGATTACATCGAAGCACACCTCCATACTCCAGTCGTGATTGCCACAGCCTTAATATTTTATGGTATAGCGTTTATCCTGATTGAAAATTGGAATAAGAAGCGCACCCCCGCCGTGAAAGAATTGTCCGCAATCAGCTATAAAACAGCCTTAGTCATTGGGCTGTTTCAAGTGCTATCAATTATTCCCGGCACCTCCCGTTCGGGCGCAACTATTATTGGTGCGTTATTGATAGGAGTTTCGCGTGTGGCGGCAGCAGAATTTACCTTCTTTTTGGCTGTACCCGTTATGTTTGGTTTGAGCGCAATAAAGATCTTGAAATTCGGTTTTTCCTTTACCGGTTCAGAATTGCTGATACTGGTAATCGGAATGATTGTTGCCTTCGTGGTTTCTATTCTCGTTATAAAATTCTTGATGGCATTCATTAAGAAGCATGACTTCAAGGCATTTGGTTGGTACCGCATTGTGCTCGGTGTCATTGTGCTATTATATTTTAGTTTGGCAGGGTTGTGGGCCTAATGTACAGTCCAGAAGACTCTCTGCGGTGACGTCCGATGGTTAGTCTACTCTAGCTTCTTGTTTACAATCAGCAGCAGGCCAGTTTGGTCTGCTGCTTCCCATTTTTAAAAACATATCTCAAATCTCAGCTGCTCGCGCTCTTGTAATTCTTCACCCCCAGCCGCCACAGCCCAAGGGCAAGCGCCGTAAACAAAGCGGCTATAAACACCGCATAACACAGCCCGCCCGGTGTGAGCGTGCCTGCCAGCAGCTGGGTTGGCACGGTAGCCATCACCCCGTAGGGCAGCACAAAGTAAAACAGAACCTTAAATACGCCTTTGAACAGCACACCCGGTACCTTAAAGCACAGCTCAATAAACTGCTCCAACTGGGTAATACCGCCCGCGGAAATCACAAAGAACGGAATGCAACGCAGGATAAGCTCCACGTCGTACCACAGCAGGGTCATCAGCAGCACCATCACGATGTAGGCCGCCACCTTACCTGCTGTAAGCGTAATACCCGCAAGTGAAACCCCGTAGGCGATAATGCCGATGCTGCCCAGTACCAGCGGGATGGAGCCGATATCCACACTCTCGAAGGTAAGGCGCAAAAGCGGGCTGCCGGGCTTGGTAAGGTAATGGTCGAGCCTGCCGTCGAGTATCCGCTGCGGCAGGTCGTTGATTCCGAAGAAATAGATAAGCATATTCAGGGCATTAATCATCGAAAAGGTGCCGATGAAGATAACCACCTCGCCTCGCGACCACCCGCCGATGCTGTCTACCTGCGAATAGATGGTATTAAACATCACAAGCTGCAGCGCGAACATTGAGCCGTCAATCAGAAATGCCCCGAAAAACGAGAGCCGAAACACCATGAGGTTTGATAGCCTAAGCTTGATGAGGGTTTTGATTACTCGAAGCTGCCTCATATGCCCACCCCCTCGTACCGCTTGCGCAGATGGTTATAGGTAAACAGATTTAACGGAATAAACGCCGCCACCCATACAGCAATTATAATAATACCCGAAAGCAGCTCCTCCCCGTTGCGGCCGATGAGCAGCATCGACGGCAGGTAGGTAACGTAGTAAAACGGCAGCAGACGCATCGCGTCAATCACCGGCTGCGGCAGCAGCGCCAGCGGGATAAGTGAGCCCGTAACAAACTGCACAATGTTGTTTTTAATCATCATAAACATCCATACGTCCTGAAACTTAAAGGTGAGGATGCCCAGAAAATAGTTCAGCTGCAGCATAAATACAAGCCCCAGCGCCGCCATTAACAGCGCACCGATAATCAACAGTGCGTTTGAGGTGATGGCAAACTTTATTTGAAACAGCAGCACCCACACCACCGCGGCAATCAGGTTAAATGTGAGGTAGAATGCGGCTTTACCGGCGGTTTGCGCGCCTAAATAGCCGAACACCCTTGCAGGCACCACCATGTATTTCGAGAAGGTACCGTCACGGATGCGCCATGTCATCTCGTTGCCTGTAATGTCGGATAAATCCATGCAGGAAAGAAACGAGCTGACGATATAGTATGAAAGCATGGTGTTCAGCGTAAAGCCTGCCACCTCGCTGCGGCTGCCGAAGATTACCCCCCACACCACCGAGGCGAAGATGATCTTGGTTATGCCAAACAGCAGCTGGAACAATACGTCCATGCGGTAGATAATCTGCGCCTTGAAGCTGATTTTCAAAATCTCAAGATACTTCTTCATCTGTAATCCCTCCGGCATAGATACGTTCCACCACGCTGCCGATATCGTCTTCCTCGATGGTAAGGTCGCTGATATCACATTCCTCCAGCAGCAACCCCAGCACCTCTTTGGCGCGCTCGCGCTTTACCATCATCGAAACCTTATAGGGGTTCTGTTCCAGTATCTCAATATCCTCGGGCAGATGCAGCCCGTTTTCATGCTCAAACAGTACGGTGATGCGCTTGTGGGTCTGGTAACGGTCAAACAGCGAGGTAAGCGCGCCGTCGTACAGCTTTTTGCCATGATTGATAACCACACCGCGCCCGCACAGACTTTTGATATCCTCCATGTAGTGCGAGGTGAGGATGATGGTGGTACCGCGCTGCCCGTTCACCTCACGCAGAAAGCTGCGGATCTGCTTTTGGGCAATAGCATCAAGGCCGATGGTGGGTTCATCCAGAAACAGCACCTTCGGATTGTGCAACAGTGCCGCTATCAGCTCCATCTTCATGCGTTCGCCCAGTGACAAGGTGCGCACCTGTACATTTAAATACTCCTGTATGCCGAACAGCTCGGTAAAGTATGCAAGGTTTTGGCGGTACTCCTCGTCGGGGATGGCGTAAAGCTCCTTAAACAGCAGGAAGGTATCTGCCGCCGAAAGTTCGGGGAAAAGCTGGCTCTTTTGCCCCATCACCACCGCATACTGCCGCTTGAAGCTGTTTTCAAGCTTGTTGGGGTAATATCCGAGCACCGAAACCTTGCCCGAGGTGGGGGCAATGATGCCGGTAAGCATCTTCACCAGCGTGGTTTTACCCGCGCCGTTGGGGCCGATCAGCCCAACGAACTCGCCTTCCCCGATGCTGAGCGAAAAGTCATCCACCGCGGTTTTGCTAATAAACTTACGGTTGAAGAGACTTCTCACGCTCCCCTTCAGCCCCGCCTCCTTTTCAAAACGCTTGTAGGTTTTTGTAAGGTGTTCTGTCTGTATTACGTTCATTTATGCTAACCCTTTCTGGACATCATTCTTTTTGGCCTGTTTCGTGTACGATTACCATATTGGGGTCGTGCCGCTTGCCCATCACATGGCGCGCCTTACGGTTGGCCACACTGTCGAATATTACCGAGAAATCGTAATCCGGCGGGTAAAGCTCCTCGGCGGGTACCTGCAGTTTCAATCTCTTATGCAGGATGAGCTTTTTCTCACGGTTTTTCAACTGCACCCCTACCTCGCCGCGCTCGTTGGCAGCTTGATAGACGATGCCAATCTCTTTTTGCGGGTAAACCATCACGCTGTCGCCTAAGCGGAAGCTTGCGGCGCGGCTGGGTTCTGCGCTTTTGGGTTTTTCACGCTCAATTCTAGGTGTAACGGCAGCTCCCTTTACAGCAGAGGCAGGCATAGAAGCCGAAGGAACAAAGCCGTTTGCCGCAGTTTCGGATACCGACTTTTTCACTCCTCCGCCATAAGCAGCCTCATGCGCCGTTTTGAGCAGATGCTCGGGGAAGCCAAACCGCTGCGCGATATACAAGGCGCAGCTTTCGCCCGCCTCGCCGAGCTCCAGGCGGTAAAGAGGGCGCAGGCTCTCGCGGTCAAACGCCATGCGCGCGTTCACTAGGCCCTCGGCGGTTTTGGCGTAGTCCTTAATCTCGGGGTAGTGGGTGGTCACCACAAACAGGCACCCCTTTGCGCGCAGCTCGGTAAGCACCGCCACGGCAATGCCCATGCCCTCCGCCGGGTCGGTGCCCGAGCCCAGCTCATCCAGCAGCACAAGGCTGTCGCTGCCCGCAAGGCGCAGGATTTCGATGATATTGGTGATGTGTGCCGAGAAGGTGGAAAGGTTTTCTGAGATACTCTGCCCGTCGCCGATATCGCACAGCACCAGATTGTGCAGGCAGAGGGTGCTGCCCTCCTCCACCGGCAGGTGTAACCCGCACTGTGCCATAACCGAGAGCAAGCCGACGGTTTTTAGTGCCACCGTTTTGCCGCCGGTGTTCGGCCCGGTGATAACCACTCCGCTAACCGCCCCGCCTATTTCAAAGTCGATGGGCACGCAGGACTCCTTTTTCAGCAGCGGATGGCGTGCCCCCTTGAGTACCATGCGGCGTTCCCCCGTCACAGGCACGGGGATGGCGTTCATCTGCACCGAAAGCTTTGCCTTGGCAAACACGAAGTCCAGCGACTCCATCGCCTCGATGTTGATGTGCAGGGCGGCGGCGTTCTCATCCACCAGTGCGGTGAGGGTGTAAAGGATACGCCGCACCTCGTTATCCTCCTCAATCTCCAGCTGAGAGAGCTCCTCCTGCAGCTTGCGAACCGAGGAGGGCTCGATAAAATAGGTACCGCCGGTAGAGGAGGTATCCACCACCGAGCCGCTTACCATATTCTTAAACTCGCGCTTTACCGGCAGCACCAGTCTCCCGTTGCGGGCGGCTACATAGCCATCGGCAAACCATTCCTTATGGCCGCGCAATAGCGTTTCGAGCTTTGCCTTGATGGCATTGTTCATATTCTCAATCTGCCGCCGCAGGTCGCGCAGTGTTGCAGAGGCGGCATCGTCCAGCCGGTCGCCGCGCACCGAGCGTTCAATCTCATCGCAAAGCTCATCGAGCGGGCTGATGGAGCCTCCGTACAGCGCGATATCCCCGCTCAGCAGCTCCGCCCTTTTCAGGTAGCTTTTCATCCGCCGGCAAGCCGCCAAAAACTGCGCCACCTGCCCGAGCTGTTCGGGCAGCAGCATCGCCCCTTTGGCGCACAGCTGAAGCAGCATCTCCATCTCCTTCATGGGGGCGAGCGGCGGGCTGCCGAAGCTTTCAAAAATGCGCCGGGCGTCGGTGGTTTCTCTCATGCGGCGCGCGCACTCGCTCTCGCTTAACACGGGGCGCAGTTGAAGCAGACGTTCCTGTGCCCTCTGCGACACCGCAAGGGTGCAGAGCATCTCGAGTATCTTATCAAATTCTAAGGTTAAAAATGATTTTTCCATTATGTGTTCCTCCTACCTATAAAGGTATTGTGCGGTTTTGGCTTTCCAGAAAAGCACAAAACCGAATTTATGCCCGCGGTAAACATCTGCCAAATGGCCAAACTGCTCCCGCGGGCACAACACTACAGAAAAAGCACATAAAAAAACGCGACAGAACAACTCCGCCACGCTTCAACTACCCCATTATCACCCGCACCCAAACAGGCGCAAAGCTGCTTAAAAAAGCGAAGGGGTATGTGTATTTCATAAAAGGTTGTTTTATGAAAGCATGTCTGTAACGCGTCACAGGCTTGCGCCCTGCACGCAGGCAGATGTTCGAGCCTTAAAAGCTTAAGGCCCAAAAGGTACGCCGAACAAACGAACCTGCCAAAGCAGTTCGCCGCCGAACACCTTTTTACAACTATTTAGTTGTGAACCGCCTTTACAGACGCCGACATCAAAACTTCCCTTTCTGTTTTTAATTCGAGACAATAATAGCATATCTTGGAGGGAACGTCAAGGGTGCAAATTGCGTATTCAGCTTAAAGGCTATAGTTTTACGCTACTATAGCCTTATATTAAGTGGGGGTATTGTTTATTTATCTTCCAGTATTCGCACCAATTCATTGATAAGTGCTTCGTCGATACAATCAGACAAACCGTCGGGAGCTGTATATCTCTCCCCGTTTTGATAATCATCGAGCCGGTCTCCCGCTACCTCGTAGTTAAAACATCCTGATTGATTGAACACCCGAATATCGAGACCTCCGTCTCCCATCAAAAGTTCTTTTTTCGTGACTTGCGTAGTTTTATTCAGATAGTTTATAATTTTCTCTTTTGCTTTTATATCCTTGACTAATATGGGAACAGAAAGATACCCGGCGTCTCTTAATAAAATGACAATATCATATTCTTCGGGCGTAAAATCCGTTTTATGCACTACGCTGCTTGCCTCTCCATTGGAGGATGTTTCACTGTTAGGGTCAAACGCCGGAAGTTTTGGCGCTCCGCCCTGTTTTGCAGTAGCCGCTTCAAGTGCTGCAACTCTAAATATGTTCAATTTATCTCTGAATTCAACCCTTGTCCAGCTTGATTTTCCGAGATAATACACCTTTCCATGCTGTACGGTATACATCCGCCCTCCCTCGTAAAGGATATACCGGCAGGTAACACCCGCGTCCGTTACGGTAAGGGTGACTTTTGTTCTGCCTTTTGGTGGCAAGGGTCGCTCCTTTACAGGGTCTCTTTGCTGAAGCTCGGTTAAAAAATCTGAGCCGACGGGAATATCCGCTAACGACAGTGCCTTAGATACCTTGCCGTTTATCTCAAGCTGAATAGTCATGATATAATCGTCATAGTTATTTTTCCTGCCGTCATGGTCGGCGTATTGTTTTAAAGGGTCGGCGTATTCTCCCCACTGAACATCCGGGCCGAAGGCATCGTTGAGGTTTTCGAAAAATTCGTTACCGCTATCGATGGTTTCTTTATCCTCCAGTATGCATACCAGTTCATAGGCAACTGACATCTGCAAGCACTCAGAAAGATCATAGGGCGCTCTGTTGGCCTCTCCATTCTGGTAATCGAGGATATCATCGAATCTCAAATAGCAGTAGTTGAAGCATTCCGTTTGATTGAACAACCGGATAACGGGGCCGTCTCTTTCCTCACGTGGTTTATTTGTAGACCACGTGGGCTTTTTATTCAGGTAATCCAAAATCTTAGCCTTGTTGGCCGCATCCCTGATTAATACAGGTGTGGAGAGCGTTCCTTTCTCTACCTCAACGATGGCGATATCGTACTCCTCTGGCTTGAAATCGGTTTTATGCGCGGAACCATCACCGATGGGTGCCCCGTTGAGGTCAAGCGGCGGCAGTTCCGGAGCTCCAGCCTGTTCTGCCGTTACCGTATTGAGTGCTGCCCTAATAAACACCGACAGCTGTGCCGCGAATAGATGCTCGGTGAGATAGGTGCTACCGAGGTAATAAGCCTTCCCGTTTTGCTCGGTAAACACCATTCCGTTTTCATAAAGGAGATACCAATAGGTAACACCTGCGTCGGTTACGGCAAGGGTAATCTTCGCTTCGTCCGCGGGGAGCTGTGGGCATTCCGGTACGGGGTCCCGCTTTTGCAGCTCGGTTAAAAACTCCGGGCCGAGGTTAATACCCGATAACGGCAGCGCCTTGGATAACTTGCCATTCAGCTCGAGTTGGATTGTCATGAAGTAATCCCGATAATTGTTCTTCCCGCCGTTGTGGTCGTCAAACTGTTTCAGCACATCGGCAACATCCCCCCAGCGTATGGTTGGGCCAAACGCGGTGCTTTTCTGTATTTCCGTATTGCTGCTGCTTTCTGTGGCAGAGCTTGTTTTATATGCTTCGCTGCTGATTGTAGCATTTTGAGTGCCGTGTTGATTGCTTATGCTATTGCCACAGGAACACAGGCACAACGCAGCCAGCAGCCCCGCCAAAATCTTTTTGCACATAATAACGCTCTCCCCTAACAATAGACTCCAAAAGCGAGTGGGGGTATTTTGCTCAGTTTATTTGAACCGCTTCGACAGATACGAAAACGCCTCGGCATCGGCAAAATACCAAGTATTTTTTACATCGGGATCCTGATGGTTTTTTGCCAAACGATATCCATCCACCTTATCCTCAAGAAATGAATATTCCTCCGAAATACCATTTCGAGTTATGAACACACTCATAATCTCTCCACCCGTCGGCGGAGGACCTGTGAAGTCGCTTCTAAACATACCATCAACAAATTCAAGTATTTTCTTCATTTGCGCCTCATCGTTGATGACTTTTTCCTTCGCCTCTATTAAGTCTTTTTTCTTTACCGTTATAGATATATCCTGCTTTGCTAGCGCTTGATGACCAGGAGTTTACTTCAGGAAGTGAACTTGACACAGAAGAACTATTCTGATTAGGCGCACTTGACTCAACAGGCTTTCCGCTGCTCTCAGTTAGGTCGGCGGAAGCCGATTGACTGGAAGACAAACTGCTTGCAGTACACACATCCGATGAGCTTGCCAAAGGATTGTCAGGTAAGTTCTCGTATTGAGACGATTCATCTGTCACCCTGTTTGAACATGCAGACAGCGTAAATACTAAGCAAAGCGAAACAACCGGCAGGCTCGCCATAATCCTTTTATGCATAATCATTCACCCCACAGTAGTTATCTCTAATCCTCTAGCTAAAAAAATCCTCAGGTTTTTCATAGTAATAGTTCTTCCATGTTTTATTATCCTGTGAATAGGATACCAATGCCCCTGTACTATTTGAGATAACACTGATATATTGATAGGATTCCGTAGGATTAGGTTTAACCTCTGTAAAAGCATGAGCATCAGTTTCAAGCTTATAAATTTTTTGGCCCATAGACATATATATTCTTTTCTGCGCATCATCCGGCAGGCCTTTAGTCCAGACGTTTGCTTTATCGCCAAGATAAATTTGTTGAAAGTCATCTTCATTCATTTGCAATATCAGTCCGCCTGTTGAAAAGCCGTTAAGCAGCAGATAATCTCCAAAGACATGTATTTCATTTACAGTCTGATAGCTTGCATCATCAAGCCCTTCCAGATTGCTCATATCCTTCCCCTCCTGAAAGAATTCATCAAAACCATCCAGTTTGATAGAGCTAATCCGTTCCCCTTCCTCGGTAAATGATTCAAGCAAATAGTCAGGCCTCTTTTCTCCTTTGTAGTCCGCCAAAACAACATATACCTTGTCGCGAGCATAAGTATATGCCGTAATGATGCCGCCAGTCATGGTCGTGGCATCAGCCCTCTTTTCACAAACGGTAGTAAACGAGTTCTTCTGAACATCATATATCCTTACATCTGTCTTTATCTTTCCGTCTGCATTATTCAATGAAGCAGTACCAGTATTCCCTATAAGCAGTTTCCCATTTCCAGCCGGAGCAACACGCTGTAGTTGTGAGTCGGTTTTAAATTCCTTTATTACTGACATATTTGCTGAATCTGCATCAAAACAAACGATTTGCGCATTCATCGGCTTATTGTAATCTCCATCCACCGGCGTTTGAACAAAGCAGGAATAAACCAGATTATCCTGTGAAGGCATTGCACAATCATTGGAATATATATCTATACGTTCAAGATAACCACATGAGTTATCTTTACCCGTTAAAAAATCGTAGGCGCGCACCTCCATTTTGCTGTCCTGCGGCACGCCCATAATGGGCATCCCTTTTTCATCCACATTGTCTTTTACAACTGTATAAAAAATATAATTCCCTTTGGCAAACAAAAACGAGCAGCCTTTTTTTTCAACGGGTGACAAATCTATTTCTCTAAAATTCACCTTTTCCTGTGAAGAAACACCAGTCTGACTAAAAACCGAAACATCTTCTCCCCATTCATGGCTGCAGGAAACCAAAAGCAGCAAGCAAATCATAAGTAAAGTTAATTTTTTCACTATACATCCCTCATTACATGTTTAGGCAAGGGAAAGCCCTTGCCTAACGTTGTTAATTTTTAATAAGCATAACAGCTTATTTTTAGCATAATATCTGAAGACGGTACAATATAACTTGCCGGTATACTAGAATTATGTACAGGATCATGTAAACGAAAATAAGCATTATCCGAGCTTCTCCCAGTTACACATAGCGAGTGGTAATAACTCTGTGTATATGGATAACCCGTTCCGTTTGAATGTATGCTTCTATCAAATTTTGTACAAATAACGCTTGGCGAGTTATTGCTTAGCGTTGTTACAAAATCCGAAGTCAGCGTTGATTCGCTAAATGTCTCGGGATATCTTAATACATATGTATTTCGATTCTGACGATTATTAAGATATGGTATCACGTTTTCAAACTGCGTTCCTGAACTACTACTCGTACCTAAATCATTAGCAATGGTTTGCTTCGAATTAGAGGCGCCATTTATATACTGAATTGTCATCTTCATGCACGCAGGTACGCACCAATATGTTGATTGCTGATAATAATACGAAAAGTTATTTAAGTTGATAGTTGAAACGCTACTCAACGAATAATTACCCATAGATTTATGGAAAGTTATTGGTGCTTTTATTTTATTAATCATGGTCTGCTTTTGTTGCTTAGTATAAGAATTATCATTTTCTATATCCTGAATCTGCTCTTCAATGGTTTTGGGTGCAGGAGGAATAACACCATCTGCATAAACACTAATAATGCACGTAAATAACACAAGTAATAGTAACGGTAACACCTGTAATTTTTTCATCTTCAACACTCCTTAAATTCTAACTTTCAGAATATTTGTTTATCCGTTCGGATTGTCCCTTCCGGTACACCGTCGCATCCACCGTAAGCCGATAGCCATACCCTGACGAAACATGATAGGTTTCATCGAAGTATAAGCTTTCGCCACTTGCCGACAGATTGCTCCACGTTTTAACCGTGGTATAGGAGCCATTGGAATTCTTGCGTGCTAATACAGCAGTAGCCGTAATTTTTTCTGTGCCGGGCTTGCCCACTACGTTGGCAGTACAGGTCGCCGTACTGCCGTCAACGGAGAGGTATACATCAACTTTGTCTGCGTTCACCCAATATAAAATAGGGTGAGCCGTTACAACACTCTGCGGCGGAACCTCCTGAGCATAAACTGTGCTACACATTGCCAAACATAGTGCAAGAACGCAGATGATTGCTGTACACCTTTTGAAGTCTCCGATTATCATTCCTTCTTTTCGTTTTATTTCGAGGTTTTTTGCTCCTCTATTATATAAACGTTTAAAAAGAAATAAAGGTGACACCTGTTTTTAATATTTTTTCAAACTTTCTGCAATTTTTATAAGTTCTTTGCTGTCTATGACGGAACATAGCGAAAACGCTATACCGCCATTTTCCCATATTAGTGTGTTTGAAGTATCCTCCGAAACTGCTTTGAACAAATAGGCTTTTTTATCGTCGATAGTTACCTCGGAGTATTCCGTATGGTCGTTATCTATAAAGGTGTCTCCGTATTTTGCTTTGTTTTGGTTAAACCATATTTTTGTGCCCTCGCGGTTTTCATAGGTGATTATTGTAATCCCGCCTTTTTGAACCAAAACCTCACGAAAACCTTCCGGTAGATAGGTTGGTTGATATAAACAGTCTTCCGCAGCGGAGGACGTCTCCTCAAACCGAATACCGGTAGAACCCTTCTGCCAATCCAGAACCGCGTTCAGGATGTAATTTCGGCTGGCCTCCACGCTGAATAAGGTTACCGCTGCCAGTGTAAATACCACGGCAATACAGGCAGCGGCTTTTCTCGCTTTTTTCATGAACATTGCCAGACGTTTTTCTCTTTTATCTTTTTCAATCAGCCTCTTGATTCGGGCGGACAGCTCGGGGGAAGGCTGAAAGCGTTCGTTTAATTCGTTAATAGGCGGCAGGGTATCCGTTTCGTTTTCAAAGGCCTGTGCAACAGACACCTCAAGTATTGCCTCATATAAAATGTCATTTTGTTTCTGCTTGCTCATAACCCTTTTCCTCCTCCCTTAGCATTTCCTTTAGGGCTTTGCGTGCCCTGTATAAGCGCATCTTAACGTTATTCTGACTGATACCGAGTATCTGCTGAATCTCGTCATTGGAATAGTTCATCGCACACTTTAAATACAGAATGTCAGCGTATTGTTTATTAAGCTTAGAGATACATTGCGTAATATGCTCACAGGCATCGGCAATGGTAATTTGGTCGATTACCGGCTCATCAGCGGTATCCTCCATATATTCCTCAAGGGGAATTGTCTGATTATGGTTTAACCCCCGAAGCATATCAATTGAAGTGTTTCTGACTATAATAACGATTAAACCTCGTGTTCGGGTACAGTCATTCATATCAAATTTATCAAGATTCTTGAGTATTTTTATAAATGACAAGGATACGGCGTCCTCCGCAAGGTGAGGCTCATGGAGGATACCGCCCGCGATATAAAGCATCGTGCCATAATATCGATTGAACAGCTCTGTTGCCTTGTCCCTGTCTTTTTCATTTTCTACTGCCATAAAAACAAAAAACATATTGTCACTCCCGGCTGCACATCATTATTCCTATTATACCATAATTTATAATAATCCCCTAATAAAAATCCCCGCTCACCTGCCCTGTTTTTCAGGAAAGGAAGCGGGGATTTCAATTATAGAGTAAGGTAACTATCGTGTCTTTTCCTTAGTTCGTCCTTTAATCAGCGAGGAGACCGCCGCCAACAGCGCAATCCCTGTTGCAACGGTAATCGTAATACGCAGGCCGTAGGTAAAGGCCGCAACCTTTAGTGCATCGCCCACCAAGCCCTGTGCCGTAAAGAGCTCCGTTCCTTGGTTTGAGGTATAGTTGAACAGCGCACCGCAAAGCGCAACACCCATCAGCATGCCGACATTGCGCATGGTCGCCAGTGTACCCGAGGCAATACCGCGAAACTCTGCAGGGGCGCTGCCCATAATGGCATTGTTGTTCGGCGTCTGGAACATGCCCGAGCCAATGCCCGACAGTACCATGGCTATGACGATATACCAGTTCGGGGTTTCTTGGGTTATAAAGCTCATCATCAAGAGCCCTGCCGACATCAGGCCCATCCCTCCGGCACTAAGGAACCTTGAATCGTGCTTGTCTGAAATTGCGCCGCTTAATGGCGCAACCAGCAGGGTAGCAATCGGCATGGGCAGGTACATCAGCCCCGTCATCACTACAGAATAGTGCTTGATGTTCTGGTAATAAAACGGTGCGAGAAACGCCAGCATGAACTGTGCCGAAAAGTTGAACACGGCGGCAATCAGGCTAAAGGAGTAAAGCCGGTTTTTAAAAAGGCCCAGCGGCATCAGCGGGTAATCCGCGCGTTTTTCCCGCCAAACAAAGGCCCCCACCGCCGCAAGCCCCACGGCAAGCAGCAGGAAAAAGAGCGGCAGCGAAATCCCCACTCCGCCAATTAAGTCAAGCGGAAGCAGTAGCAGGAACAGTGCCATGATAATGAGCAGCGAGCCAAGGTGGTCGAAGGGTATTTGCTTTTTGCGCTCATCCTCCGGGATGTTTTTAAAGGCCAGCACCAGCCCGACAATACCGATAGGGATGTTAATAAAGAAGACACTCTGCCAACTGAACATCCTTGCAAGCAGCCCGCCGAACACCGGGCCGCTGCAGCTTGCCACCGCTACGGCAATCGCGGTTACGCTCATGGCCTTGCCGCGTCGGCCTGCCGGAACATTCGCGGTAATGATCGCGGTGTTGGACGAGAACATCATCGACGCCCCCAGCGCCTGAATAACGCGGCAGACAATCAACATCTGAATATTCAGCGAAAGGCCACAGAGCAGCGAACCGAGGGTAAAGATCAAAAAGCCGGTGGTATATACCCTTTTATGCCCCAGCAGGTCAGAGATCCGCCCGAAAGTCAGCAGCAGACTGCTGACCACCAGCAGATAAGCCGTGCTCACCCACTCTACCGATGAAAGCGCAACCCCATAGTGATTCTGTATGATTGGCAGGACAATGCTTACCGCGCTGGAATCAAGTGCTGACATAAAGGTACCCAGCGCCAGCGAAAAGAGCATTAAACCTACCTTTCTGTTGTTTGTCGAATCCATGAACTTTTCCCCATTTCTTATTGCCACTAATATGAGCATTTACTCACATTATAGACGTCCTGAAGATTTCTGTCAATAATAATGTGAGTATTTGCTCATGTTTATTGACAGTAGCTAAAAAATGCTATAGAATTATCGTTAGAGGTGATAAAATGCCACAGGAAAAGAACATCCGAAACCCGAAGCAGCAAAGAAGCAAGCAAACTAAAGATAGAATTCGCAGCACCGCCTTAGAGCTTTTTTGCAAAAACGGCTATTTTAACACCACCACCAATGAAATCGCCAAGGTGGCCGGTGTATCGATCGGCAGCCTGTATTCCTACTTTAAGGATAAAGATACTATTCTAATAGAGATTATGGCTGATTACAGCACGCTTTTTACACAGGTGCACCAAAAACTGATCAAAGACATTGAAAAATCGAAACACGATAAACGTGCGTGGCTTCGAACATTTATTGAAGAAATGGTTGCCGTGCATGAAAACTCGAAGGCATTTAATCGGGAGCTTCAGATTATCTGCTATTCCAAGCCTGAAGTGGCCGAGTTTTCAAAACAGCAACGGGCACTCAGCCGCCAAACCACCTTGGAATATTTCCGTATGAATCTTGAAAATGCCAAGATTCAAGATGTTGAGGCCGCCGCGATTGTTTGCTTTAATCTGATTTCCTCCACTGTAGATTACATCGTATTTGAAGCAGAAGAAGGAGATAGTAACCGAGACAGAATTATCGATATGACCTTGGATGCTATCCTGAAGCTTTTATATACTTAAAAACTATCCCCCGCTATCTGCTTATAGCTCAGGCAGACCAGCGGGGGATTCTATTGTACGGGTGTAAGCCGCTATTGGGAGGCATTATCGCTTTGAGGCGGTTTCTGCAAATCTATAGCGTTAGCTGCAAAGTAGCTCAAATGTCTTTTCCATATATACTCCATGCTCTATCAAAAATAAACAGTCCTTTCCTCAATGATAGTGCCCACATCGTGTCCTGTCAAGCTGTAGGACTACAATACATATTGGACAGTAGATAAAAAAAGATGAAAGATGAGGAGAAATCGGTTATTGTTGAGTTACCACACCAAACAAGCCGAAAGGAGACCTCATCCCTCATGAACAGCATAACACAAGACATGAAGTACAGACAATCCCTAATGAAGTATGTGGAGAAATATGGCGTGAGCCGAGCCAGCCGGAAATATAACAAAAGCCGATCGTATATCTATTTTTGGAAAAAGCGATACGATGGAACGGTAGAATCTCTGAGCTGCCAATCACGAAGGCCGCACAGTCATCCAAATCAGCATACCGAAGAAGAGCTCGACCTGATAGGGCGCATGCGCAGAAGGAATCCACAATTGGGGATGGTAGAGCTGTGGCATCGCTTGCGAAAGAAAGGATACACCCGCTGCCCGGAAAGCCTCTTTCGGGTTATGAGACGACTTGGGATGTTTCCTGAGCCAAAAGTGAAAAAGCCTTACATACCTAAACCGTATGAGCAGATGCTTTATCCCGGACAAAGAGTGCAGATAGACGTGAAGGTGGTACCCCGACGCTGTATTGCCGACCCCGAGCTTAAGTTGTTCCAATACACTGCCATTGATGAATATTCTCGTGTGCGCTTTTTAGGTGCTTACAACGAGCAAAACACCTATTCTTCCGCCG
>NZ_FNID01000049.1 GCF_900103835.1 Acetanaerobacterium elongatum
ATCTGGTCTCGCTTCTTATTCCATACAGATAGCCGATGAACAGCATGCGAAACATGATTTCCGGTTCAATTGCCGGCCTTCCGATGTTTTCGCAGTAATACGGTCTGCAAATTTCATTGATGAAAGAAAAATCAATGTATCTATCTATCTTTCTGAGCAGATGATCCTTCGGCACCAGATTTTCTATGATTACCAGTTCCATTTTTTCTTGTCGGTTTGTCCCTGTATTAAGCATTGATTTTTCCTCATTTCATGCGGTTTTCTTCCCTTCTATTATACCATATTTTTCATATATTTTCTCCCTTTTTTGCATAAAAATAGACCGCTGACTTGGACTTTGTCAGCGGTCTGAAGGCCGCTCCTCTCGGAGCGGCCTTTATTACGGTATTTAAAGCCAGATTACTTAATCTGCGCCTTAGCGCCAGCTTCTTCAAGCTTCTTGGCAAGCTCGTCAGCGTCAGCCTTGGAGATGCCCTCTTTAAGAGTCTTAGGAGCAGCCTCAACAAAGTCTTTCGCTTCCTTTAAGCCGAGACCGGTAAGCTCTTTAACTACCTTGATAACCGCCATCTTGTTGGCGCCTACATCGGCAAGAACTACGTCAAACTCGGTCTTCTCCTCTGCAGCAGGAGCAGCAGCGGCGGGGCCAGCCATCATAACAGGAGCAGCAGCGGAAACACCGAACTCCTCTTCGATTGCCTTTACAAGCTCATTTAACTCTAAAACAGTAAGAGTTTTGATTTCTTCGACAAATTTAGTAATCTTCTCAGAAGCCATTGTAATTTACCTCCCGGTTATTTTTATTTTTTGTTAAGATACGTTTTTCAGGGCAGTACCGCGATTACTCAGCGGCAGGTGCAGCGCCTTCGCCCTTCTGCTCTGCAATCTTGTTAAGCGCAACAGCAAGTCCGCGGATGTTCCCGTTGAGCACGGAAAGCAGCTGGCCCAGAAGCTGTTCCTTAGAGGGCAGCTTGCCGAGCTCAATGGTCTTGTTTGCATCAAGGATGCTTCCGTCTACAAAGCCGGCCTTGATAACAAACTTACCCTTAGAGTCATCTGCATATTTGGTAAGAATCTTGGCTGCGGCAACAGGGTCTTTTTCGCTTACGGCGATAGCGGTGGTGCCGTCAAGCACGGCGGTAAGACCGTCAAGCTTTGCATTTTTAGCGGCAAAACGAAGCATGGTGTTCTTCACAACCGCATATTCAACGCCGGCCTCACGCAGCTCCTTACGAAGCTTGGTGTCGTTGGCTACGGTAATACCCTTGTAGTCTACAATAACACCCGCGCAAGCTTTAGAAAGCTTTTGAGTAAGCTCTTCAACCTGCTGCTTTTTTGAGTTTAATACATTCTCACTTGGCAACTTAAAGTTCACCTCCTGATGATTTGCAGGGATTTCCCTGCTAGAATTGGTGAAAAAACAGATAAAAAGCCCTTTCCCTCATAACCGAGAGAAAGGGCTGTGTGTTTATATGATACAAGCGTACAAGCTTTTATAAACAACTGCTCTCATCCTCGGCAGGCGGGGGATTAACCCTTTACGCTTTTTAAGCACCTACTGTCTTTGGAAAAGACAATCAACGTGTTATATTATACAGTACCTGCTGGTTTGTGTCAAGCTTTAAAAATCACACAAACTTAGAGGGGTTAATGCGAATGCCGGGGCCCATGGTGGTTGCGATAACGCAGCTCTTAACATACTGGCCTTTTGCAGCGGCGGGCTTTGCCTTTACGATAGCGCCCATCAGGGTATCGAAGTTTTCGACGAGCTTCTCTACACCGAAGGAAGCCTTGCCGATGGGGCAGTGGATGATGTTGGTTTTATCAAGACGGTACTCGATCTTACCGGCCTTAGCTTCGCTAACAGCGCGGGCAACATCAGGGGTAACCGTACCGGCCTTGGGGTTTGGCATCAAGCCACGGGGGCCGAGCACCTTACCTAAGCGGCCTACAACACCCATCATGTCGGGGGTTGCAATAACAACATCGAAGTCTGTCCAGCCTTCGTTCTGAATCTTCGCTACCATATCGTCAGCGCCAACATACTCGGCGCCTGCCTTTAAGGCATCGTCAGCTTTATCGCCCTTGGCGAATACCAGTACCCGAACCTTTTTACCGGTGCCGTTTGGCAGCACCACCGCGCCGCGAACCTGCTGCTCAGCGTGACGGGAGTCTACGCCAAGGCGCACATGAATCTCGACGGTTTCATCAAACTTAGCCTTCGCGGTCTTAACGCATACACCCAATGCTTCCTGAGCATCGTAGAGCTTACTGCGATCTAAAAGTTTGGCACTGTCTTGATAGTTTTTGCCGTGTTTCATATTCAGTTCCTCCCTAATTGAGTGGTTAATAACGGAAATTTCCTCCCACCCGGAAGCATTAGTCTACGACTTCGACGCCCATGCTTCTGGCTGTTCCTGCTACCATGCTCATAGCGGAATCGATGCTTGCAGCATTTAAGTCGGGCATCTTCTGCTCAGCAATCTTTCTAACCTGCTCCCTGGTAATCTTAGCAACCTTTGTCTTGTTCGGTACCCCGGAAGCCGTTTCAATGCCGCAGGCCTTTTTAATAAGAACTGCCGCCGGCGGGGTCTTGGTAACAAAACTGAAGGAACGGTCTGCATAAACCGTGATAACAACAGGGATGATAAGACCTACGTCGCCTTTTGTACGCTCGTTAAATTCCTTCGTAAATGCCATGATATTAACGCCGTGCTGACCCAGTGCAGGGCCAACTGGCGGTGCCGGAGTGGCCTTACCGGCCGGTATCTGGAGCTTAATAAAGCCCGTAACCTTTTGAGCCATTTTTTGCACCTCCAAAATTACGTGGTAGATGGCGGAATAAAATAAAAGACTTTTTATTCCTCCCACCGGGAAACCTCCTCGGCTGAAAGGGGGTCACCCGTGCATAAATACGGCAGATGCCGCATCATGCGGAAAGCAAAGCGTTTTTAACGGGACGCCTTAAACCCCAAGGAACAAAAAACATGACCAATCATTCTACCGGCTCGGCCTGATCAAGCTCAAGCTCGGCAGGGGTTTCACGGCCGAACATCGAAACAATAACGCGAACCTTGTTCTTGTCCACATCAATCATATCAACTGTACCGATAAAACCTTCCAGCGGCCCGCTGGTAACGCGGACGGAATCACCCACCGCAAAACGAACCTCGATATGCTTTGTTTCAACACCAAGCGCCAGAACCTCGTCCTCGGTAAGAGGAATGGGTTTTGAGGCAGGGCCAACAAAGCCGGTAACGCCGCGTATATTCCGCACAACGTACCATGAATCGTCATCCATTACCATCTTCACCAGCACATAGCCGGGGAATATCTTGCGTTCCACTTCACGCTTCTTGTCGTCTTTGTACTCTGTAACCTTTTCGGTGGGAACCTTAATCTCTTGAATTAAGTCCTGCAGCTTGCGGTTTTCAACCATTTTTTCAAGGTTGCCCGCAACCTTATTTTCGTAGCCCGAATAGGTGTGTACAACATACCACTTCGCGGTATCAGACATGTTTTTTCCTCCCGCTTTTCGAAAAAGTCAGACCTTAAGGGTGAGCTTCACTACTCCGGTGAAGATTAAATCAATAACCCAGATGATGGCACCAGTACCAAGCATGATAGCAACAACCACCAGCGTGTTGTTCCAAAGCTGCTTGCGTGTAGGCCATACAACCTTCTTTACCTCGCCCCTTATGTCACGGAAAAAGCGGGCAACTCGCTGGAAGAAACGTTTAGGACTGAATTTGCGCTCCTTTTTTTCGGGGTTGGTCGCCATAATTGTCCCTCCTGTCCTTCACTTTACTTTGTTTCCTTGTGAAGCGTGTGCTTCTTGCAGAAACGGCAGTACTTGTTCATCTCGAGTCTGTCAGGATCGTTCTTCTTGTTCTTCATGGTGTTGTAGTTGCGCTGTTTGCACTCTGTGCAAGCCATAGTAACCCGAACTCTCATATCGGCACCTCCAGTAATCGGATTATTTTGCCTCCCTCTAAAAAACAACGACCGTAGGCCACGGTGCGGCGGGATGCCGCAGGCTCAGCTTCTTTACACGTTTTTACGGTTATCATTCCTTGTTTTAACCTTCGTAAAAAAGCGCACAAAAAAATAAACCCTTTTAGAGGTATAATCACTATAGCACACCCTATTCCAAAAGTCAACAGCCTGCTGGCTAGTTTTGGCGTGTTTTTTTAGCCAAATGAATAAAAGCAGGAATAAATATTGCTTTTACCATTTTATTTTGCTAGAATGAACTGTACTACTATTTTATAATAGATGATAATATACTGTTTTATACGGTATTGTGTTCAGACGACGGCTTTATCCGGCCGTTTTCATCTTATACAATCCTAAACGGCACTGAAGCGTACGGCGATAAGCGTTATATATATGAAGTATACTACAGGAGTGTGACTGCAATTGTCAAGACTGACAGTGGGTATCCTCTTTGGCGGTGCATCAAGTGAATACGAGGTTTCACTGATGAGCGCCAGTTCGGTACTTAACCATATTAATAGGGAAAAGTACGACATCGTGATGCTGGGCATTACCAAGGATGGTAAGTGGCTGCGTTACCGCGGTGAGATTAACGATATTAAGAGTGGAAACTGGGTAAACGGCAATGTAACCCCGGCTTATGTGGTGCCGGATCGTGCCTTGCACGGTATTATAGAAATCGGCGAGGACGGAACCGCTAAAGCAACAAAGCTTGATGCGGTGTTTCCCGTAATGCACGGTAAAAACTGCGAGGACGGTACCCTTCAGGGACTGTTTATGGTGGCCGGCATCCCCTTTGTGGGGTGCGATACTCTTTCCTCCGCCATCTGCATGGATAAGGTAGTTACTCATACCGTAATGGATAACGCCGGCATTACAACCGCTAAATGGGATTACTGCACGGCGGATGTCCTTGATAATTTTGAGCCCTATGCCAAAACGCTTGCAGAGCGCTTTGGTTACCCGATGTTTGTAAAGCCCGCCAACGCCGGTTCCTCGGTTGGCGTTAACAAGGCAACTAACAGTACCCAGCTGAAGGCCGCCATAAAAATCGCACTGCAGCACGATAAAAAAGTGGTTATCGAGCAGGCGGTTGTGGGGCAGGAGGTTGAGTGTGCCGTACTCGGCAACCGAAACCCTGTAGCCTCGGTGGTGGGCGAGATTGCCCCCAAAGCGGAATTCTACGATTACGACGCTAAATATATCAGCGATACAACCGATTTGTTTATCCCCGCGCGGATACCGGAGGCTGTAGCCGAAAAGGTGCGCGAAACTGCCGTTAAGGCATATCGGGCGCTGTTCTGCACCGGCCTTTCTCGCGTGGACTTTTTTGTGCGCGCAAACGGTGAGGTGGTTTTTAACGAGATTAATACCATCCCCGGTTTTACCCATATCAGCATGTACCCCAAGCTGTTCGAGGCCTACGGTATTCCCTACAGCGAGCTGATTGACAAGCTGATTGAGCTGGCGCTCGAACGCAAGTTTATGATTTGAGCATACACCCTTGGCAAATACTATTCAAGGCATGGAGGTTGCGATGGACAATCGGAGCATCGGCGTGTTTGATTCGGGGTTGGGCGGTCTTACGACGGTAAAAGAGCTGAAGGAGCTGCTCCCGCATGAAGACATCGTCTATTTCGGCGATACGTCCCGCGTTCCCTACGGCAGCCGAAGCCGTGATACGATTATCAAATACGCAAAGCAGGATATACGATTCTTAACCGGCCACAACGTCAAGATGATTATCATCGCCTGCGGTACCGTCAGCTCGGTTTTGCCGGAGGAGGTTGCCGGCAGTTTTGGTATACCCATCATCCGTGTGTTAAACCCCGCAGCTCAGGCGGCTTGTGCGGTAAACCGCGACGGCGCCATCGGCGTAATCGGTACCCAAGCCACGGTGCGAAGCGGCGCCTACGGCAAGGCTATCCGTTCCATCAAGCCGACTGCCCGTGTGATCGGTAAAGCCTGCCCGCTCTTTGTTCCCTTAGTGGAAAACGGCTTTCTGGGGCCTGATAATCAGGTGACGCGGCTGGTGGCGGAAGGGTATTTAAACGACATTAAAAAAGAAAACATCGATACAGTGATTATGGGCTGCACCCACTATCCCCTGCTTTACGATGTGATATCCGACATACTCGGCAGCGAGATTACCCTGATTGATGCGGGGCGTGAAACCGCACATTTTGCGGCGGCAACATTAAAGAGCATGGGGCTGATGAACGAGGATACCGCCAGAGCAGGGCGGGCCGAATACTATGTCAGCGACCGTATCGACGATTTTTCGGAGATTGCCGCGCGGTTTTTGGGCAGCAGCATTAAAGGGGATGTTTCGACAATCGATATTGAGGCATACTAAGCTTTGGATAAATCTTGATTATACATAACCTTAAGCAAGCCATGGGAGGATAAACAGGTTGAAAAAGGATGTACTCATCTCCATCAAGGGGATTTCGAACATAGACGGTGAAGAGGATATCATGGAGCTCATGACGGTAGGCAACCTTTTTGTGAAGGACGGTAAGCAGATTATCACCTACAAGGAATCGGAGGCCACCGGCTTTGAGGGCACCACCACCATGCTGGAGCTCACCGGCACCAGCAGTGTGATCTTAAAGCGCCGCGGGGCAAACCGCTCCGAGCTTATTATTGAAAAGGGCCGACGCCATCTCTGTCATTATGATACAGGTGCCGGTGACATCATGATAGGCGTTTTCTCCGATTCAATTACCAATACGCTCGGTGAAACGGGCGGGGATGTAAGCTTTAAATATTCGCTGGATATCAACTCGAGTTTAGCCAGTGAGAACGAGGTATATATCAACGTCAAGGAGTGTCAAAGGAATGGCTAATCTTATCAAATATGCCCAGGGCGAGTTAAAAGAGATACTGCTGGCGGCGCTTGGCCGTGCGGTGGCAGCAGGTGAGCTGCCCGCCGAGCCGATGCCCGCATTTACGATTGAGATACCCGCCGATACCACACACGGGGATTTTGCCACCAATGCCGCAATGGTTTCGGCAAGAGCGTTTAAGCTGCCCCCCAAGAAGATTGCCGAGATTATCTGCAACAACTGCGTGCTGGAGGGCACCTCGTTTGAACGCTTTGAGATTGCGGGCCCCGGTTTTATCAACTTCTTTTTAAGCAGTGCCTGGTTTGCCAAAACCCTGCTTGCCGTATTTGAAGAGAAGGAAAACTACGGCCGCACCAACTACGGTCAGGGTAAAAAGGCGATGGTTGAGTTTGTTTCGGCCAACCCCACCGGCCCTATGCATATGGGCAACGCACGCGGCGGCGCATTGGGCGATTGCCTGGCCTCGGCACTTGCGTTTGCGGGCTACGAGGTAACACGCGAGTTCTATGTAAACGACGCAGGCAACCAGATAGAGAAGTTTGCAAACTCCCTTTCTGCCCGTTACCTGCAGCTGTATAAAAAGGATGTGGAGTTCCCCGAGGACGGCTATCAGGGCGACGACATCAAGGAGCGTGCGCAGGAATTTGCCGATATACACGGCGAAAGCTATGTAAACGAAAGCGACGAGGTTCGTAAAAAGGCACTGGTGGAATACGCCCTGCCAAAGAATGTTGAAAAGCTGAAAGCAGACCTAGCTAAGTACCGTATCAACTATGATGTATGGTTCTTTGAAAGCACCCTCCACCAGAGCGGTGCAGTGAAGAAGGTTGTAGATATTCTCACCAAGAACGGCTATACCTACGAAAAGGAAGGCGCTCTGTGGTACAAGGCCACCGCTTTCGGCGCTGAAAAGGACGACGTGCTCATCCGCGCAAACGGCATTCCCACCTACTTTGCGGCGGATATCGCCTACCATTATAACAAGTTTATAGACAGAGGCTTTGATAAGGTTATTAACATCTGGGGTGCCGACCACCACGGCCATGTGGGCCGCCTGAAGGGCGCCATGACAGCGGTGGGGATCGACAGCGATAAGCTGGATGTCGTACTGATGCAGCTGGTTCGCCTTGTGCGCGGCGGCGAGGTAGTGCGCATGAGCAAGCGTACCGGCAAGGCTATCACCCTAAACGACCTGCTGGACGATGTACCGGTGGATGCCGCCCGCTTCTTCTTTAACCTGCGCGAGCCCAACAGCCACTTTGACTTTGACCTCGACCTTGCGGTTGAGGAAAGCGCGCAAAACCCGGTATACTATGTGCAGTATGCGCACGCGCGCATCTGCAGTATCTTTAAAAACCTTGGTGCCGAGGGTATCACGCCCAGAGCCTGCACCCCCGAGGAGCTGAAGCTGCTGAGCACCCGCGAGGAGATGGAGGTGGCCCGCTATATCGCCCGTCTGCCCGATGAAGTGACCGAGGCCGCTAAGAACTATGACCCGGCTCGTCTCACCCGCTATTGTGTAGAGCTGGCTACCATGTTCCATAAATTCTATAATGCACACCGCGTGAAGGGCGAGGACGAACCGCTGATGCAGGCGCGCATGGCACTTTGTGCCGCTGTGAAGATTGTGCTTGGCAACGTACTCGGCCTGCTGAAGATAACCGCCCCCGAAGCGATGTAATGGTACGCAAAGAAATATCTGCCGCGATTGTAACGGAGGGTTTATAAAACTTATGGAGATACCCGATAAACGCCCCTTTGTGCTGGATGGCGCCATTGCCACTAACCTGATGCAGCAGGGTATGCCGGAGGGGTTGGATGCCGCAGACTGGATGCTGCAGAACACTGAAAGTGTTGCGGCACTGATTGACGCTTTCATTCAGGCGGGGGCTATGGCGGTGCTCGCACCCACCTTTGGCCTGATGAACAGTACCGCCGAACAATGCGGTAAAGAACTTGATATTCCGCAGTTAAACCGCACACTTGCCAGGCTTGCCAAAGAGGCTGCACGCGGCAGGGTACCCGTGGGGGGCAGTGTATCGCCCTCGGGTATTGAAATCAAGCCGTTCGGAGAGGCAACCTTCAACCGCCTGATAACCGATTACAGGCAGCAGATGCAGGCCTTCAGCGAAAGCAGCCTTGATTTTGTGCTGCTGGAGAGCTTCACCAACATTGTGGATCTGCGTGCGGCGATTTTTGCGGCGCACGCGTTTGAGCTGCCGGTGTATGCCTGTGTAACCGTGGATGACGAGTGCCGTACCAAGGGTTGGGATGTGGATGTGTTAGCCGCACTGACCGTTGCGCAAAGTCTTGGCGTGCGCGGGTTTGGTATTAACTGCTCTTCACCCGACGCAACACTTGAAGCGGTAAAGCGGATTATTTCCTACGCACGGGTACCTGTTATCGCCAAACCTGATGCGGGCAATCCAAACCCGCTGCTTTTTTACACCTACGATTTTTCACCCCAAAGCCTTGCCGAGTTTACCGGCGAACTGCTTGCGGCAGGCGCGCAGATGATTGGCGGTTGCTGCGGTACTACGCCCGAGCATATCAAGGCAATTGCCGAAGCTGCCAAACGGTTTGATTATTCCGGTAAGCAACCGGAAAAGATGCTTGATGAGGTAATTGCCGCAAATCAAAGCGATGTATTCTTTATTACCGATACCCTCTCACCAAGCGAACCGCTTGACTGTGAGCTGGATATGAGCGAACTGCTGGTAGAGGCCGCGGGCGAGGGTTATGACGCCCTGTACATTAACATCAAAACGCCCGACGACGCAAACCTGCTGGCAATAAACGCACATATGGCAACCCTGCCCATCCTTCTGCACGCTGATGAGGAAACCCTGCTGGAGGCGGCGCTGCTGCAATATCAGGGGCGGGCTCTGGTGGATTCAAGATGCTACATACCCGAACAAAACCTGAAACGCATTGCTAAAAAGTACGGCGCGATTTTATATTAAACCTATAAGCGGCGCAATCTCTTTTAAACCGGGATTGCGCCGCTTTTATGATACCGCCAATTAAAGATGCAGCTTCTTGGCTTGATTATTTGCCGTAAATCCATATTTTTCGTAAAGTGATCTGCCCATCGGTGAAGCGTTCAGGGTTATCACGGTGCAACCCCTGTTTTCAGCCTCGGCCAGCAGGTGTTCAAACAGGGCTTGCGCAATCCCCCGTCTTCTGAATTCCGGCTTAGTATACACGCTCATTACATACGCAACTAAACCGGTAATATTGGCATAGGTGGGTGGTATCCTGTAAAAGCACATGCCACTTATAGAAACAATATTGCTGTTTTCAACCGCAACCCAAGAGATGTAGCTGTTGTCTGTCATGCCAGTTTGAAAATATGCGCGGGTATTTTCCCGAAACTGTACTATGTCAATTTCTTTAACATTCTCGCGTTCATTGCGCATCGCTATGCGTATGTCCACCAGTTCGTCGATATCCTGCAACGTTGCCTTGCGGTACTCCATACTTTTACACCGTCCTTTCCTCTTGCGCCTTCGCAGCGGCAAGCTTCTGCCGCATAAAGGCGTTTACCCGCTCGGAACAAAACAAAATGATAAAGATATAGGCCGTGATAAAAAACGGGAACAGCCCGATAGTGGTGGATGATGCGATAAAGCCGAAAATCGGCGGGAAGAAGGTGGAGCCCACATAGGCCACCGCCATCTGAAAACCGATAACCGCCTGCGAGTTCTCCTTGCCAAAGCGTGCGGGGGTTTCATGAATCATACAGGGGTAGATGGGCGCACAGCCAAGCCCAACCAAAACAAAGCCGATAAGAGCAGCCTCTCTGGGCAGTATCGGCAGCAGCAACAGCACCGCACCGGCCAGAATAATCAGTTCCCCTGCTCGGATAATCAGCTTGTTACTCACCTTCATGGTGATGAAGCCGGAAAGGAATCGCCCCGCGGTGATGCCCGCGTAGAAAAGCGAAACCCATCTCGCCGCCTCTGCGGCATCAAAGCCCTTGACATTGATTAAGAAGCTGCTGCCCCACAGCCCCATCGTGGCCTCCAGCGCACAGTAGAGCATAAAAGTAAACAGCACCGGCTTTACGCCCTTCAGCTTTAGCGGGTACCAAAAGCTGCCCTGTGCCGCCTCGGGTACTGTCTGCTGGGATTTTGCTTCACCCGAGCTCTGTTTTGCAACCTTATCCCACAGCGGGATGGCAAACAACAGTACGACCACCAACACAAACTGAATAATGGAGATGGTCAAAAATCCGTCTCGCCAATCGTTGCGCTTGATATAGCCCGACATAATCACCGGGCCGATCATCGCACCTACGCCCCAGAAACAGTGCAGCCAGCTCATATGGCGCGATTTGTAATGCGCGGCTACATAGGAGTTTAAGCCTGCGTCTACCGAGCCTGCGCCTAACCCAAGCGGGATACCCAGCAGAATCGCCCATATAAATGACGGCGCAAAGCGGAAGCCCAGAAGCGAAACCGCCGTGAGCAGTACGCTTACAAAGGTTACCCTGCCGGTGCCAAAACGCTTTAACACCTTACCGCTGAACAGGCTGGAGATGATGGTTCCGCCCGAAACGATGATAGAAAGAATACCCGCGTAGCCGTATGGCACGCCAAACTCGGGCTGCATAACCGGCCATACGACACCGAGCAGTGAATCGGGCAGGCCAAGGCTGATAAATGCTGCATAGATGAGTATTAAAAACAGAGTTGCCATATGATCGTTCCTTTCTCGGAAAAACGGAAGAAGTAGAAAAGTATATAAGAATTCATTGGGCAGTTAAAAAAACCTGGGGTTCCAACAGTGCCAGGGTTTCAAAGGCCATGCCGTACTGGTAGTCGAGGGTGAAATTCTGCGAAAGCCCCAGAACGGGCACAACACTTTTAGGCAGCTGCTTTGTGCAGCATGCCGCAATACCCTCCAAAAGCTGCGGCGAAAGCAGGCTGCTGGAGAATGTAATGGCGTAGGGGTTTATGATGCTGCACACCGCTACCACCAGCTTTGCCACCGCTTCAACAAACCGTTCCAGGCTTTCATATAGTGTTTGGTCATCCCAGTCAATCCCCAGGGGGATGCTCGCCACCTCACCCGCAAACCCGCCGTTGCCCTTATAAAGCTTGCCGTCAATGTAGATACCGGAACCCGGGCCGCATTTTGTGGGAAAGTAGATATAAACCGTCGCCGCCTCGCTTACCACCTGCCGGCGCCTGCAATAGCCGATTACCGCGGCGTTCACGTCGTTTTCCACCAGCACCGGAAGGCCGTAACGCTCTTTATAGTGTTCAACGATGGGGCTCCCCGTAAGCTCCTTGTAATCGGTAAGGATCATCCTGCCCTCATATTCCACACCCGGCAGGCCAAAACCAATTGCCCGGATGGTAGGGTATTGAACGATTATGGTATCAATCCACGGTTCAAAGCACTCCAGCGTGATGGCCTCCATCCGTCGGTTTTCGGTATAGATACTTTCACCGTATAGGTTTACCACACGCAGATGTGCGGTATCCTTCCCGCCCTCTTCGTGCAGGAAGATGATTAAGGCGTGGGCGAAATCCTCGTTAAACCTGAACTGCTGCGCGGGCCGCCCGCCGCTGGAAGCCGCGGCTTCGGCATCAAACGCCTCCCCGTCCTGCACCAGCTGCTGCAGAATGGTACCAACGGTTACGATGCTCAAGCCCGTTTCCTGCGCAATCTGCTGTTTGGTGGCCTGCGTTTTCAGCTTAAGGGTACGCCGTACAAGGTTGATGTTTACCTCTTTCATCACGAGCGCGTTTCCACTGATACTCACAGGGCAGGATCATCTCCTTTGTAATTACTTTTTAAAAGTCTTTTATTAAGTGATTAAAGAATATCACGGAAGTTATTATTTGTCAATAACTTCCGTGATTAATTTTAGCTATCTATTCCCTGCCTCGGCCTGTACCCGCTCCAGCCATTCGCTCATCAGGCCGGCAAACAGTTCCTCCTGCTCAATCTGCAGGTTATGCCCCGCCTTATCCAAAGCGGCAAACGAGGCTCTAGGGTAATTCTTCAGCAGCTTAAACTGATCAGAATAGCCTACCTCCGTATCCTGCCTCCCCACCAATATCAGGCTGGGTTTACTGAAGGGCTGTTGGAGCTTATCAATGTCATAGGTAAAGGCTCCGTCCAGTACATGGTGCAAAAAGTAGTTTTCGCTGTTCGCCTTCACCGCGTCATAGATATCCGATTTATACCGTTGCCACACCTTTTGTGTTTGAACAACCTGCATAAACTCAAAGCTGGTTCTGTCTTGCTCACTCAGGGTATTAAGAAAAGCCTCGTCCCTTTCCAACACCGTATGCGGCACCACATTTCCCTTACGGTACCCCGGATAAATTGCAGGGCAGAGGAGCATTAAGCCCAGTATCTGTTCTCCTTGCGCTTGAACCAATGCCCTTGCAAGATAACCGCCGTAGGATTCACCCGCCAGAACAAATCTTTGATTCTGCAGTATCATATCTAAAAATGCGAGCAGCACCTTTAACATATCATCGGAATTTTTCACCGAAGCACCCGCCTTGGATCTACCCATCCCCGGCAGATCAATATAAATGCGTTGAAACTGTAGCCCGCTTTTGTTAAACGCCGGCTCCATCCGGCCGGACATCAGATTATGGTCAACCCCCCAGCCATGGATAATCAAAAAGGGAGTTCCCTCTCCGTAGGCCTCATAATACACTTCCGAATCCAGAACCTGAACGGTTTTCTTGATTGTCTTGTTCATAACTGCCTCCATAACACGTAACTTCTTTTCACAAAATACATTAGCCTAAAGCCATTGCAAGAACATACATTCGCGGCTATTATAGCATGTTTCAGGTTCCGTTTCAAGTTGCTTCCACAAAAAACGCCTCCCCGAGAAAACCCGGAGAGGCGAAAAGCTTATTATAAATTACTGAATCTGAATGCGGCGGCTCTTTTCTGCCGCCTGATCATTCTTTGGCATTGTTAAGAACAGCACCCCGTTTTTATACTCGGCAGTAATGGCTTCGGCCTTGATGTTGGAGATATCAAAGCTGCGGCTGTACGAGCCATAGCTGCGCTCACGGCGAACAAAGTTTTCGTTTTTCTCCTCGTTCTCTGCCGTATGCTGCGCGCTGATGGTTAAACGGTCACCGTCGATATCGATGTTCAGGTCTTCCTTGGCAAAGCCGGGGAGCTCAGCCTCAAGAACGTATTGGCTGCCTTGATCAATAATGTCGGTTTTAAAGCCGCCAAAGCTTTCGGGCCAGCCAAAAAGGTTCTTTTCAAAGCCGTCAAAGAAACGCTGCATATCTTTAAAATTCCTGCGGTCAAAGGGCATCAGATCAAACATATAAATTCCTCCTTTAAGGTTTAAATGTATATTATATAAGGTTTCCGGTACACCTTTGTATGTATTCCGGTTCCTTATTTCAGTTATTATTTTATACAGCGCATGTTACAAAAATAGGCATAATCTATGACAAGACTGTTAATTTTAGCACTCTCAATGTTAGAGTGCTAAAATTGGCAGTTTTGCTTGGTTACATTCCCTAGCATACTAGCTTTCTTTCAGAATATTCTATCCGTCTGACTAGAAATCTTTCCAATCCCTTAAGCACAATAAACCTTCGGCCGATTATCAGCCGAAGGTTTTAGGATAAGTTATAAATTATAATCCCATCAGCCGCCCGATGGAATACACCGCAAATGCTGCTACCCATGCAACACCGGTTTGGTACAGCACCACAAGCAATGCCGATATGCCGCTTTCCATTTCGCGCTTAACAGCCGCAATAGCTGCCGCACAGGGGGTATACAGCAGTGTAAAAGCCAGGAACGAACACGCCGCAAGCGGGGTAAATAACCCACCCAAAGCCCCGGAGAGCGTATCAAGCGAGCTGCCGGTCAGCACTGCAAGGGTGCTTACAACCGCCTCTTTCGCCGCAAAACCTGTAATCAGGGCGGTAGAGGCTCGCCAGTCGCCAAAGCCGAGCGGTGCAAACACCGGCGCGATAAGCCTGCCGATACCCGCAAGAAGGCTATCAGCGCTGTTGGCAACAACATTCAGGCGAAGATCAAAGGTTTGCAAAAACCAGATAATTATAGATGCCACAAAGATGATGGTAAACGCGCGGGAAAGAAAATCCTTCGCCTTATCCCACAACAGCAGCGCAACCGACTTCATGCTTGGCATGCGGTAATTGGGTAACTCCAGCACAAACGGCACCGGGCTGCCGCGAAAGGCGGTTCTTTTGAGCACCAGCGCGCTGAGTATACCCATCAGAATTCCCATCAGGTAAAGTGTCATCATTACCAACGCCGCGTATTTAGGGAAAAATGCCGCCGCAAACACCGCGTAGATAGGCAGCTTTGCACTGCAGCTCATAAACGGGGTGAGCAGGATGGTCATCTTACGGTCCCGCTCGCTCGATAGGGTTCTGGTGGCCATAATGGCGGGCACCGAGCACCCAAAGCCGATGAGCATGGGCACAAAGCTGCGCCCTGAAAGGCCAACCTTGCGTAAAAGCTTATCCATTACAAACGCTACGCGCGCCATGTAACCGGTATCCTCAAGCAGTGAGAGAAAGAAGAACAGCACCACAATAATGGGTAAGAAGGAAAGCACGCTGCCCACACCGGCAAAGATGCCGTCAATCACCAGCGAATGTACCACCGGATTAATACCATAGGCAGTAAGCAGGCCGGATACCGCGTGAGTAACCACCGTGATGCCTGATTCAATTAAGCCCTGCAGCCACGGCCCAATCAGTGCAAAGGTAACCGCAAAGATCGTGAACATGATAGCCAAGAAGATAGGGATGGCAAGATACTTATGGGTGAGTACCGCGTCGATTTTAACACTGCGCTTTGTCCCCTTCGATTCTCCCGCCTTCACAACCGCCTCGCCGCAAAGCTTATCCAAAAAGGAGTACCGCATATCGGCAAGTGCGGCCTCACGGTCGGTTCCAAGCTCGTGCTCCATCTCATCCACGGTGTGCTGCAGCAGCTCCTTTTCGTTTTGCGAAAGCTGGAGCGCGTTCAACATCGGCTCATCGCCTTCCAACAGCTTGGTAGCCGCAAAGCGTGCGGGAACATGGATACGTTCGGCGTGATCCTCTACCATATGCGCTACCGCATGAACCGCCCTATGTACGGCACCGGAACAGAAATCCATCCGCTGCGGTTTCTGTTTTGCCTCGGCAACCGACATTGCAACCTTTACCAGCTCGCTTACCCCTTCGTTTTTGCTGGCCGCGATAGGCACCACCGGAATACCAAGCTCTTTTGCCAGTACCTCTGTACGGATGGTAGAGCCGTTTGCCCTTACCTCATCCATCATGTTCAGTGCCAGCACCATGGGAATCTGCAGCTCCAGAAGCTGCAGTGTAAGGTACAGGTTGCGTTCAAGTGCGGTGGCGTCAACGATATTGATGATACCGTCTGGGTGCTGGTTTATCAAAAAGTCACGCGTAACAATCTCCTCTGAGGTATAAGGTGACAGCGAATAGATACCCGGCAGGTCTACCACCGTCGCGTTTCTTTGCCCGCGTATCACACCGTCCTTCCGTTCCACCGTAACACCAGGAAAGTTTCCCACATGCTGGTTGGAGCCTGTAAGCTGATTAAACAGCGTTGTCTTCCCGCAGTTCTGGTTACCGGCCAGTGCAAATACCATCTTCGTGCTCACCTCTTTTCAACCAAATATTTATACTAAGCTGTCATTCTCTATTTCAATATTCCTGGCATCATCCGCGCGAAGGGTTAGTTCATAGCCGCGCAGGTGCAGCTCCATCGGGTCGCCCATCGGGGCCACCTTGCGAACCAACACCTCGGTTTTGGGGGTTAACCCCATATCCAGCAGCCTGCGGCGCAGAGCGCCCATACCGCCAACCGATACAATCCTTGCCTTCTTGCCCACCGCCAGTTTATCCAGTGTCATATCGTCACATCCTTTACTAGGTTCAAGTTAGCCTTTGCTAACTATCTATATTATAGCATAGTTCGTTTATAGATACTATCAGCAAAACCCACAAAATTAGCGTATGCTAACTTGGATTATTGTCTGTAATGGAGGGCTTGCTTCAAATATAAGAAACGTTATGTAATTAATAACAAGAAGCGCACTTTCACATTGATATGCTCCCTTTATGAGAGACAGTGAAATAACAAACACTGTTCATCATGAAGGGAGTATTTTTATGCCACAAAAATCTAAAATAGAGGTTACTGAAAAAGTTAAAATCACTCGAGAGTATGTATCTGGGAAAATTTCAAGAGAGGAAGCCGCCAGACGAGCCAAGGTTGCACCTGCATCAATAGCCAGATGGGCTCGGATATATCGACAGGAGGGTGCTTTGGGTCTTGCCCCGACAAAAAAGAACCGCGTTTACAGCTCCGAATTAAAGAAGAAAGCTGTCTTGGAATATCTTGCTGGCGGATGTGGTCTGCACACTATCTGCGAAAAAAATGCAATTCGTTCAGGAAC
>NZ_FNID01000008.1:0-3536 GCF_900103835.1 Acetanaerobacterium elongatum
CATCCCCCTGTAGGGGCGCGCATTGCGCGCCCGCGGCCTCACCGGACGCTGTATAGATACCGCGGGCGATTGATAATCGCCCCTACAACCCACCGAAGGCATGGCGCATAAACCGCGGGAGACCGCAGGTCTTTCCTACAGCAAAACCTTTTAGCGCGCGGGTTAACCGCGGACGATTGATGTTCGCCGCTGCAAACCCAATGGCGCGATGTGCGTTTCCACCATTCCGTCGATGTTACCGAGGCGGGTGCAGAATCCGCCAAGGTAATATTATAAAAACGAGTTTCGAGAGAAAGCAGAACATAATCCCCTTCGTTTACCTAATGTTTTTAATCGGAACGAGTAAAAAACATCTCAACAAAAGAATTAGGAGGAACTTTTCATGCGTAGGCTTTTATCTGTAGCACTCATTCTGACAATGTTAGTAACTCTGTTCGCAGGCTGTGCAGCTCCTCAGGGCGGCGCTTCTTCCGCACCCGCAGCATCTTCTGCACCCGCAGCTTCTTCTGAGGCAGCAGCTCCCGCTTCTTCTGCTCCCGCAGCAAATGCAAAAGACATCACCGTAGCTTTCATTCCCAAGCTTACCGGTAACATGTTCTTTGAATCCGCCAACGTAGGCGCACAGGAAATGGCAAAGAATGTTGGCTTTACCTGTGATTACACCGGAAACCCCGAGGCTTCTGTTGCCAACCAGGTTCAGGTTATCAACTCTGCCGTTCAGCAGGGCGTTAATGCTATTGCAATCTCCTCTGTTACCCCCGACGGCTTAAACCAGGCTTTAAAGGCTGCAAGAGATGCAGGCGTTAAGATTGTAACCTGGGACTCTGACGTACAGGCCGATCAGCGCAGCCTGATGGTTTCTCAGGGCACCCCCGAGCAGCTTGGCGAGATGCTTGTTGAGATGGTAGCTTCTCAGCTGCCCGCCGACAAGAAGGACAAGGCGAAGTACTGCTGGCACTACTCCTCCTCTACCGTTACCGACCAGAACTCCTGGCAGGTAGCAGGCGAAGCCTACATCAAGAAGACCTACCCGGGCTGGGTAAACGTTGCTCCTGACAACTACTACAGTGAGCAGGACGCCGAGAAGGCTGTTTCTGTTGGTGAATCCATCCTGAAGGCTCATGCCGATATCGACGCAATCATCTGCAACGACTCTACCGCACTTCCCGGCCAGGCTCAGGCTGCCAAGAACCTTGGCAAGGCTGGCAAGGTTATCATCACCGGTTTTGCTACCCCTTCTTCCATGAAGGACTTCTGCAAAGACGGCACCGTTCCGAAGTTCGGCCTGTGGGATTGCAAGGTTCAGGGCGCTATGGGCGCTTACCTCGCTTACTGGCTGGCTGCCGGCAACTCCTTTAAGGTTGGCGATACCATCGACATCCCCAACGTTGGCAAGGTAAAGGTAGAGCCCAACACCATCCTCGACCCCAAGGCTTACACCGCTGACGATTCCGGTATCGTTCTGATGCCCGAGCGCACCGTGTTCACCAAGGATAACGTAGACAACTACAACTTCTAATCAACTCTTATCACTCAACTTACTAATCACTCACTAGTCATAGAACAGGAGGAGCTGTGGCCGCAAGGCCACAGCTAACCCTGTTTTAAAAAACCAATAATCCGATATATAGTATTTCGCGGCAGATAATTGCCGCTGTTTTAGAAGAGTAAATCAGCCGCTATAGGGCTATGGCTTTAACATATGTTTCAGCTAGAAAGGATGAATCGATACATGGCAGACAAAGAAGGACTGAAGGTAGCAAAGGATTACCACACCGACGTTGCGTTTGCAAACGACAGCGGCTTTTATGTAAAGGGCGCAGGCCACCTGGACTGGGGCATGAAGCGCCATCTTTCCAACATCTTTGACCCCAAGAGCGGCAACACCGTAATGTTCGCATTTGACCACGGCTATTTCATGGGCTCCACCGCAGGGCTGGAAAGGCTTGACCTTGTAATCCCCCCGCTGATGGAACATGTTGATGTATTAATGGGCACCCGCGGTGCACTGCGCACCTGCATTACCCCCGCCAATAAAAAGGGCATCGCGCTTCGCTGCAGCGCGGGCTCTTCGATGATAGACGATGACCTTTCCCACGAGGTGATTGCGGTTGACATTGCTGACGCCATCCGCATGAACGCCGACTGTATGGCGATACAGACCTTTATCGGCGCCGAGGGTGAGAAGGACAGCCTTGACAACCTGTGCAAGACCATCGACGCAGGCATGAAGTACAGCATCCCCACCATGGGTGTTGTTGCGGTAGGCAAGCAGATGGAGCGCACCCCGCGCTTCTTTAAGCTGGCTACCCGTATTCTTGCCGAGCTTGGCGCAAACATCATTAAGACCTACTATTGCGACGAGTTTGAAGAGATTGTTGCGGCCTGCCCCGTTCCGATTGTTGTTGCAGGCGGCAAGAAGCTGCCGGAGGACGAGGCCCTTACCATGGCCTACCGCAGCATTCAGGGCGGCGCACGCGGCCTTGACATGGGGCGCAACATCTTCCAGAGCAACCACCCCGTTGCGATGGCAAAGGCAATCCGCATGATTGTGCACGAGAAGGCCACCGACAAGGAAGCCTTTGAGTTCTACACCGGCGAGATTAATAAGTAATTTCTTTTTTATGCTTTTAAGGCCATACCACGAAATAGACTTGTAAACGCACCAGCAACCGTTCTACAAAAAGATATTGAAGTCTATTACCCTGGCTTTAGAATATATCCACTGCGCTTTCAGCCGCAACCACCCTCTTTCATTTACATGAACCTCCTTTGTCATTGTAAAAACGCCGAAAACCATTTTACACTGCGGCTGAAAGTATGCGCCCCCGCTACAGCAACACTGTAACGGGGGCGCGGGCGGTGGATATTAAATTTCGTAAGATACTTGTAGAGGCGAGGACAATCGCCCCTATAAATAACAATTAAAGCCGTGGGTGTTCGACAGACGTAAAACCTATGGCAACAGCACCTAGGATACCCACCCCCAACCCCCTCCCGCGCCATAGACACATAGGGCAATAGAAATACTTACGCGGGAGGGGGAAAAGATGCGAGGGGGCTTTGCCCCTTCGCCGATCCCCTAGGCCGCGCGGCGGTATCGCCGATACCGCAGGTCTCCCCTACAATCTCTTAGGTGCTTTGCAGACGATAAAAGGCGATATTGGAACGACACGGGGGTGCCCGTTCGGGGGCGAAGCCCCCGAACATTCCTCCCTCTCCCGCATGAAGGAAGTTTGGACGATATGTGCCCCAGATGCGGGGGGGGGGTTGGGGGTGGGTTCCCGCAAGGCCGATGTCATTAGCGGCTCAACGGTAACTTTATTATACTGGCGGAACGGTCAAGACCGTTCCCTACGAACGACCGCGCTCCTGTAGGGGCGAACTATGTTCGCCCGCGGATTCAATCGGGGCGGTATAAATAACCGCGTCAGGTCAATGGCCTCCCCTACCCCTAAACCCTTCAGCGCGCGGGTTGACCGCGGGGCGTAGGGGACGCCGCCCCTACACGTTACAATAACGCACCGTAGGGAACG
>NZ_FNID01000008.1:3886-92662 GCF_900103835.1 Acetanaerobacterium elongatum
ATACCGCGGGCGATTGATAATCGCCCCTACAACCCACCTAAGGCATGGCGCATAAACCGCGGGAGACCGCAGGTCTTTCCTACAGCAAAACCCTTCAACGCGCGGGTTGACTGCGGGGCGTAGGGGACGCCGCCCCCTACGCTTCTTTGTAGGGCGCACATTGCGCGTCCGCGGCTTTATCCGGCGGCTGTTTGGATACTGCGGACGGCCGATGGCCGCACCCTGCATAAAACGGCAGCTGTGCGCTGCCGTTTTTAGTACCCGAATATTTAAAGATAGGTATGGTAAACCGATGAACCAAACACTCGCAGTTATACAGATGGTTCTGCCGGTGCTGCTGATGATCGGCCTTGGGCTTTTGTGCCGCAGAACGGGGCTTGTCAGCATGCAGGGGCTTTCGGGCATCAAGGCGGTGGTGGCGAACATCACGCTGCCGGTGGTGCTGTTTAAGGCGTTCTACTCCGCACAGTATAACCTTAACTCGCTGCTAACCTTTGCGGTAATCTTTATCTCCTGCTCGGTGGCGCTGGCGCTGGGCTTTGTGCTGCGCAGGCTGGTGGGCGAAAGGTATAAGAAGTTCATGCCCTTTCTGCTCTCGGGCTTTGAGGTGGGCATGCTGGGCTACGCGCTGTTCTCGATGCTGGCGGGGGATGAAAACCTGCATGTGCTCGCCTCGCTTGACCTTGGGCAGGTGCTGTTTGCCTACACCGTTTACCTGTCGCTGCTCGGTATTACCTCGGGCAACAAGCCAACGCCCAAGGGGGTTGTGCTGAACATCTTTAAAAACCCCGCCTGCATTGGCATGCTGCTGGGCATTATCGTGGGTGCTACGGGCTTGGGAAGCGTGATAACCGGCTCGGCAATCGGGGGCATCTTTACCCAGGCAATATCCTTTATTGCCGCGCCCACCGCGGGCATGATTCTGATTATCGTAGGCTACGAGCTGTCGCTTTCTAAAAAACTGTTAAAGCCCGTATTCATCACCATCGGCCTGCGCCTTGCGGTGATGGCCTTGCTGCTGCTGGCGGCAAGCGCCCTGCTGTTTGCGATACTGCCCTTTGACAAAACGCTGTTTATGGCACTGCTGCTGATCTTCTCGCTGCCAGCACCCTTTGTCATCCCCATCTTTGCCGACGTACAGGAGCACGGCGAGTATATCTCCACCACCGTATCGGTGAACACGCTGGTGACGGTGCTGATCTTTGCGGGGATTGCGGTTTACGCGATCAGCTAAAGGCGCTCCCCTAGTCAATGATATAGTGAAATAGGAAAGCACCCGCGCGGCTTTAGGGCTGTGCGGGTGCTTTTTTGCACGCATGGCACAGAAACAGCGAATACAAAACCTGCTTCTCCCCCATCGGCTTTACACCGGAATAGATGGTTTGAAAGGCTGCCGCGGGAAAGCCGCACTGCGCAAGCAGAAGGCCCAGCTCCTGACGGTCAAAGCCGTGGTGGCCGTTGAAGGTGGGGTCGTCACTGTGAAAGGTGCCGTCGTCGGTATCCAGGTCGATGATAATCAGGTGCCCGCCTGGTTTAAGCATTTTACGCAGCAGCAAAAGTTCCTCTTTAATATCCACGATATGGTGGAACACCATCGCGCTGTATGCAACGTCAAAGGTGCCGAAATACTCCTGTTGTGAAAGCAGGGAGGTATCATTGGGAAGGATGTTTTGTATGCCGCTTTGCCGAAGCTTTTCGTTGAGCACGGCCCGCATCCCCTCGGAGGGCTCGGCACAATAGATTTTGCTGAAATAATCCTTCAGCTCAAAGGCCAGCAGCCCTGTGCCGCAGCCGATCTCCAGCGCGGTAAGATTATCGGGGCGGCCAAGCTCCTTCTTTATAAAGCCTGCCTGAGCCTTGGCGCGTTCGATACGCCGGGGGGTATCCCACTGCGCGGATTTTTCATCGAAATACATACCGCTTCACCTTTTTTCTTTTATGGTTAAACCGCTTCGGCGGTTCTTTTGGTTTTCTTTTTGCGAAGGTATAAAACCGTTACCAGCGCAAGTGCCAGCAGCTGTGCAATCAGTGTGCGGACAATCTGCAGCTCGTCGGTGCCCGAGGCGGTGGTAACGTGCAGGGTGTTGAGGATGGTGTTGTTAAAGAAGTGGTCGGCAAGGCCGATCCAGAGAACACCCGACATCTCAAACAGCATGCCCCACAAAAGGCTGATACTTCCCGAAAGGAGGATATAGCCCAAAGCGTAGAGTAACATAACCCCAAGCGGCATGGCGCCGTCAAGATAGCTGCGGATGGGCATGGCGATATGCCACAGGCCGAAAAACAGCGCGGCAATCAGGTTTGCGGCGGCGAAGCGGTGCTTTCTTTGGGCAAGCCGGATAAACAGGCCGCGGAAGATGCCCTCCTCCATGATGGCGTTGAGGATATTAAAGCCGATAATCAGCAGAAAAGCGTAGGCGGGCAGGCGCAGCTGCTCCCCCGTAAGGGAGAAGCCGCTGGCATAAAACTCGAAGGACGGGCTTTTGCCCTGTGCGGCAAGGATAAGGCATTCGGCGCCGTAGCCGACGGCAAAGCGCCCCGCCCCCAAGGCTAAGCCCAGCAGGGTGGGCAGAAAAAAGCGGCTGAAGTCAAAGCCGATATCCTTTTGTGAGAGCGAGAACCAGCGCAACGCGGCGGCCAGTATGGCGATACCCAGCAGCTTATGGATAAAGTTTTCGTTGATAAAGGTTTCATCCAGGCGCAGGCCCAAAACCTCGATAAGCCGTATAACGAAGCAGAGGAGGAATAGTACAGCGATGAGGGCAACCGGTTGCTGTTTGGTTGTTTTCATAGTCGTTTCTCCAAAAGCAGCTTTAATTCTTTTAACCCTATTATACTACCACAATTATACACATAAGTCGATTGGTTAGCCCCCGCCCTCGGCGTGAAGCTTCGGGCGGGGGCTGCCTTATGTTTAGGCTGCCAAGCCTTAATAAATCTGAACGGTAACATTGGTAAGGCCCTTTACTACCTGCACAAGATGTACCTGCAGCGTGTAGCGGCCCATGGTGAAGACGAACGCGCCCTCCAAGGCGTCGGAGTTAATGTGTTCCTTGAAGTTGTCGTAGCCGGAAAGCGCTTTGCGGTAGGGGGGAATCAGCTCGTCGAAGTCTTCCAGTTCTGCATATTCCGTGGTATAGAGCTTAAAGAACTGGGTACCCGCGGTTGGGGTGGTAAGGTAGCCGTCGTCTGCCGAGAAATTGACGGTGGGGATTAAGCCCTCGGGGTACCACGCGGGGACCGCTCGATCGGCATCGACGTTACCTTTCAGCTTCTCGGCAAGTGCCATGATCTTTTCCATATCCTCTGGGTTTTTAGGGTCCAGGCCCTTGAACGCGGAATAGTCTTCCGCAGTACCAACCTTTTGGCGGCTGATGCAGGAGAATATCCGCATGGTTTTATCCGCCTCGTTCTGCAAAGCGGCCGGGGCATCGCTGCACAGCCTGCCGAAGAAGACAACCCCCTGGCCCGCCGGCTCTAATAGGGCCTGCTGACCGTCGAGCAGCACAATATAGTTTTCGCCGCCCGCCTTGATAACGCCCATCTGCGTAAAGGTATCGCTGAGCTTGCCGCCTGCCTCTTTGTACGCCGCGGCGTCGAATGCATTGAGGGTGAAGGTGACCGTTTCATCGGCGGCTTTGAGAGTATCTCCGCTGCCCATAACGGTGAGCTTGCCAAAGTAGCTCTTATCCGTTTTCTGCGAGGCTAACAGGATGGCGGTATAGTCGCCGCTACCGCCGCTTACGGCATCCGACCACAGGCTGTTGATGTAGAGGGTGCCCGCCGGGGCTGCGGTATCGGCAGAAGGCGGTACGGTATTTGTTACGCTGCCCTCGAACACAAGGGTTGCTTTATCGTGCAGCTTTACCGTAAGGGTGGCCTTCTCCCCCATAAGCTGCAGCAGCACGGGGGTATCCTTGAGTTGGGCGGAGCCCTCCTTGTGGTTTACCATGCGTATGGGGGCATCTGTTCCCATTAGGGTTTGCATATCCTTATCCTCGAGCAATTCGCAGGTGAGGGTGAGCTTCTGCTCCTTTCCCGGCTCGGCGCGCAGCAGACCGGTGCGGTATATATACTGCTGGTTCAGGATGCAGGATTTATCGGGGATGCTGATGTTTCGCGTAATGGTGCCGTGCCCCTCGTAGACATTCGGCGCGGTTTGGATAAGGGTGAGGTCGATGACATCGGTGGAGCCCTTGGCATTCATCGTGGCCGCCTGCGGGTCGTCGATGGTCTGCTTAAAGACAATGCCTTTCACCGCTGCCGTGGTTTCGGGTGCAGAGGAGCTTTCAGCCGCAAAGGAGGCGCTGCTTACCGCGGTGCTCTGCGCGGAGGACGGGCTGCTGACCGCCCTGCTGCCGCCGCAGGAGGCGCACAGGATACAAATGCTCAGTATCAGCGAAAGGGAAAGAATAGACTTTTGCTTCATGATTTTTAGCCTTCTTTGATAAGTGTTTGTTTTTGAGACACAACGAACCTATTTTACAGGTCTATTTTCTTACCATAGGGGGAAAAAGTCTATTCATTAGTTTAAATTAATGGGCGGGGATGGGGGGGGTAAGACGGGAAATTTGCGAGCCGAATATTGTTTCGGCTAAACTGATATTATCTTCTAAAATGTACTTCTTGTAACAATCTGGTATAATAAAATCGTCTCTTTTGAATGATGATTCTAGAAAATTTTAATAATCCCTGCAACTTTAAATCATTTTTGTGGTGTATTAGGGTGAAAGGCCTTATCAAGGAAGGAGTGATGTAAGTGGAAGACAGCGAAATTGTTGAGCTGTACTGGGAGCGTTGCGAAACGGCGATTACCCAAACCGCCAGCAAATACGGGGAATACTGCCGGTACATATCCTACAGTATACTGCATAACCGCGAGGATGCCGAGGAATGTGTAAGCGACACCTACCTGCGGGCATGGAATGCGATGCCTCAGCACAGGCCGAACTGTTTGTCTGCTTTTTTAGGAAAGATAACACGCAACCTAGCGTTTAACAGGTATAAGGGCTATTCAGCCGAAAAACGCGGGAAAGGCCAAATACCGCTGGTGCTATCGGAACTGGAGGACTGCCTGCCGTCGCTTTCCGGTATGGAACAGGCAATTGACGAAAGGGCTTTGTCGGAGGCTATAAACCGTTTTCTTTCTGTTATGCCGCAGCGCAATCGAATGCTGTTCATACGCCGCTACTGGTATACCAGCCCGTTAAAGGAGATAGCACAGGAATACGGCATGAACGAGAACAGCGTAAAATCCATCCTGTTTCGGGAGAGGTACAGGCTGAAGTCGTTTCTTGAGAAAGAAGGTATTGAATTATGAAAACCGAAAAGCTCTTTCAGGCGATAGGAACGGTAAATGATGAATACATCCTTGAAGCGGCACCGAAGGCGCGTGAAAACAAACCGCCCCAAAAGAGATGGGTAAGGTGGCAGATAGCGGCGGCATTGATTGCGTGCCTGATTGTGGGAACCGCGATTACCGCCTATGCCGTTGAGACCCACCGGTTTAATGCCGCGGTGACATACTTAACATCGCTTGGTATTAAGGCCGAGGACCTGAGCGATTACTCGCGGCAGCAGATCTATCAGGCCGTGGAGGTGCTAAAGGCAGGCACTTATAATGAGCTGACGCAGAAAATGCTGGCCAATGCAAGCCAGTCTACCGCAGCCGAAGCACCGGCGCAGGTTACTTCAGAACAGATTAGGAAGCTAACCCCGACCATGACCTACAAAGAGGTTATCAGCAGTTTAGGTGTAACGCAGGATATCGGCTCGGGGATTTACATTTTAGTCTATGAGGTAGACGGAAAATACCTAGTGAATATCCCCTTTGCATCACAAGACGCACAGCTGGGGGTTACAGGGGATAAACTGCTAAAGGCATTAAAGCCGAAGCAATAGGGATATCTGTGGGCGTGAACTCTGTAACAATCACTGTATACCCTAAAAATACTCCCTCATAATAACCTCCACCCATTCCGGGGTTTTGGCATTTCCCCGGCAATCAAACTGCGGGAAATAGGGCTTGATATCTAATATGGGCGTGCCGTCGATGGCGTCTAGCCCCTTGACGGTGACGATGTTTTTCTCAACACTCAGAATTTCCACCGCTGTAATACCGATGGGGTTGGGGCGGTCTTTGGCTCTTTGAGAGAAGATGCCCACCATGGGGAGCTCTTCCCTTCCCTGCGGGTGCCTTACAAGATGGCGCTGCGGCTCAAACTTAGCCTCGTTTAGATAGGTGAGGACGATGAGGTGCGAAAACCCGTCCAGACCGGTTAAGCCCCTGCTGAGCTCTTGGTTGATGACAAGGCGGGAGATATCCTCACCCCAGCGGGTGTCTTTCTTTTCGGTAACCTTATTTTCAACATAGCCGATGGGTTCAAAGCTGATCGTCATGTGCAACACTGTCCTTCTTGTTAATATGGTATAAAAAACGGGATAACAGCCGTACTGGCTTTGTTTTTGACTATTATACTACGGACCGATTTTCTTATTGATGACGGTTTACGATTGTACAGCAGATAAAAACGGCCTCATAGATTTGGTCATCGCGCATGTGGAGCAATTCGGCCGGCAATATGCCACGGAGGGGTTAAAATGAACACATTGATTTTATACGCTACGAAATACGGGGCGACAAAGCAGATCGCTGATCAGTTGGCGAGGGAATTAGGCGGTAATGTTACCATAAATAATATTCATGATGGTAAACCCGGCATTGAAGCATTTGATACTGTCATCGTCGGCGGGTCTGTTTACATGAACAAAATCCAGCATGGCATCACCTCTTTTTTAAAGGCGAACGAAAAACAGCTAATCAAAAAGCGCCTTGGTCTGTTCATCGGCTGCTATACACCGCCGGAAACGGAAGGCTATCTGGAGCAGTTCTTTTCAACGGCCCTGCTGGCCCATGCTCAGGCAAAGGATATGCTGGGCGGCCTGATGCAATATGACAAGATGAACCCCGTCTACCGAAAAATTTTCATGTCGCTTAAAAAAATTGACGACTTTAATAAGAATTTCATTGAGCCGAAAATTGAAACCGAACGCATCCGCGCTTTTGCCGAACGGATGCAAACGGAGACAATGCGATGTTAACACAGAAAGCTTAACCATGTGACTTGAAGCACATTCTTGATTTGCAGTTTATTGCTGCTCTATATTGTTATGGCAGACAGCAAATAGAGCTAAAAAGAGTAAAAAAGAGAGCATATTTGTGGAAAAACCGATAGAATGGAATTGCTTAGAAACCATCATCGGAGGTACACAATATGCTCTCTACTACTATTACAGAAAAACTGCCGGGATTCCAGGGTTTCCTTTGGAAGAACACCGCCCGCAAGGCGAACAGCCTCGCTTAAAAAGCGGGTGAACTGCCGCCTGAAGTCCTCCGCCTGTGCCGCAAGGGCGGCCTGCGGTGGCGGGAGGGCGCTTTGGATGAAAATGGCATGCTCCTTCATAATCCTTGCCCAAAACAGATAGGTGCTAACCGATTCGGAAACAACCTGTTCAACTGTCACCCTTACCCCACCCTTTTGCTTTACTTAATTCATTCTATGAGGCAGGAGCGGGGTTCATGATGGGTAGGATGAATAATACTAATAATCGCATGATTACGGGGCAATCAGGGTAGAAAAACAGAACTTACACTCGCTAGGTAAACGTTCTAACCGTAAATCTATTCTTTCCAAAAATCATGTTCAGAGGTCATAAAACACTTTTGTGTTTGTTCTTCGAAATTCTTCGCTTCGTTTTGACTATATTTCTTAGGAATTAGTATGACTAATCCATCGTCTTCATCGCTGCCATATCGCTCAACTGTTCCGCGTTCCAGCCTGATAAGATTTTTCGCCATATACTCACGGTATTCGCTGAGGTTCATTTTTTGATTATGATAACCCGCTTCATCATTTGCGATTAGCTCTTCGCCCTTGATTAAAATATCACGAAGCTCTTTTATTCCTATTATTTCGTTCGACTTGTTCTTTAAATAAAGGTTGTATGTCGGGTCAAGCATGATCCACCTGTTTAAACTGGCGCAAAAAACGCTTACAACGACATGGCAATCATCAAAAGGTTCTTCATAAGGCATACATGTTATGTGAAACGCCTTTATATTGTATGCCCGTATCAACTGTGACAAGATAAGCGAAAGCCCTCGGCAATTTGTGGTTTGATCGTTATTGTCGGCAAACTCCATTAATGCCTGTGGCGTTCTGGTTTTTGCCAACCCTCCGGGGGGATTACCATGTTTATAGCGCTCGCACAACCAATTCATTAAAGCGATAGAAGTTTCGACATCACTTTTCCCCTCAACTAACTTGTCGAGGTTATTTGCCTTAATAATATCAAGCATATTTTCGCGCTCATCAAATTTATATTCAAACTCTACATTATAGTTATCTGTGCTGTATTGAGAGTATTCTTTTAAAAGCTCTACCTTGCTTGAGCTTTTCGGCTCTACTATGTATTGAGGTTGATTGCACCCGGTAAAAATAAAAGCGGCAATGATGAATAAGAGCGTTTGTTTTAGCTTCACAAATTGTCCCCCCTTTATTCTAACTGTGTGCATCTCTGGCAGTATAAATAATGTTATATATAACAAAAAAGCATATCCTTCCCTTGGCGGAACGATATGTTTTTTGATGGTCGAGGTGACAGGATTCGAACCTGCGGCATCTTGCTCCCAAAGCAAGCGCGCTACCATCTGCGCTACACCTCGATATTCACTTTATCCTATGCCGCTCGTTTTGCGCGCAACACAACCGATGCAAAGAATATTATAGTTTTTTTAAGCCGCCGTGTCAACCGAAAATGTTTGTATAAGGGCGCGGAGATCTTTGAAGGGATAGTTTTTGCTTGACATTAGTACGATGTCGTACTAATATAGTCCTATATCGTACTGTTTTGTATAAGACTTACGAAACGGTCAAGACTGTTCCACGGTAAATATGCGGTTGCGTTTGGAGCCGCGGACGCGCAATGCGCGCCCCTACATCTCCATCGCGGATTCAGTTGTAGACTGCGGGGCGTCGAGGACGCAGCCCCCTGCGAGATGACAGAAATCAGAGGGCAGAGGATAGAAAGGTATGCGGGAAAATGATGTGCGGGAGGGGATACTATCATACGCGAAGGCGGATTTTTAGTTTCAAAGGTGAATCAGGTTTCGGGGCGCGTGTTTGACAAGCTGCTGCGGGAGTATGAGATTACCGACCTTAACTCTGCGCAGGGGCGCATACTGTTTGTGCTGTGGCAGAGCGGCAGCCAGCCCATCAGCGAGCTTGCGAGGAAAACGGCGCTGAGCAAAACCACCCTTACCAGTATGCTGGAGCGGCTGGAGCAGGCGGGGCATATCCTGCGGCAGGTGAATGAGGCCGACAAGCGCGAGACCATCGTCTCCCTTACCGAAAAAAGCGTGGCGCTGCAAGGGCGGTATGACGCGGTATCGGCAGAGATGCTGCGCCTTTACTACGACGGCCTGCCGGAGCAGGAGATTGACCGCTTTGAGCACATCCTGCGGCATATCCTGAAAAACCTGACCGAATACGAGCAAAAGAATAAAGACGGCAATTAGAGGAGGAAACATAATATGAGCAGAAACCTGATTAATACGGCGGACGGCCTGATTAAGAGAAGCAAGATGGTAATGGTAGGCTCGGTGGGCGAGGACGGCTTCCCCTACCAGAAGATGATGTACAACGCGCGGGTGCGCGAGGGGGTTAAAACCTTCTACCTTACCACTAACACCTCCAGCCTGCGCGTGCGTCAGTACCGCAAGAACCCTGCCGCCAGCCTGTATTTTGCCGATAAGCGGTTTTTTAACGGGCTGATGCTGCTGGGCACGATGGAGGTGCTGGAGGATGCCGAAAGCAAGGAGCTCATCTGGCAGCCGGGCGACACCCTGTATTACCCCTTAGGCGTGACCGACCCCGACTACTGCGTGCTGCGGTTTACCGCGAAGAGCGGGCGGTTTTATTCAAACTTCCACTCGGAGGATTTTGAGATAGAGTAAGCGCGGCAGCGGCTGATACCTTCATCTCTTTCCCGTTAAGCAACGTAAATCGTAAATTGACGATTTACAACAGGATATAAAGCGGGTATACTATTAAAAAAGCGCCCGATAGGGGGTTATCCGTTGGCGCAGGTGGGAAAGGGAGGACAGCTGTATGTTAAAGGAGATTCAAACCCGCAAAAGTACCCGAAGCTTTGCCGACAGGCCGGTTTCGGACGAACAGGTGCTTGACCTGCTGGAGGCCGCGCGTTTGGCCCCCTCGGGGAGCAACACCCAGCCGTGGCAGTTTATTGTAGCGCGATCTGAAGAGGCTCGCGGCAAAATCTGCGCGGCGAACCACCACCAGCAGTGGATGATGCAGGCGCCGGTGCACATCGCGTGCGTGGCGGATATCCGTTCGCGCGTTCCCGTAGAGGTGCCGATTACAGTGGACGAAAACAGCCCGCAGGAGGAGCTTAAGCAGATTATCCGCGATACCGCCATCGCCGCCGAGCATATCGTGCTGGAGGCCGAGGCGCTGGGGCTTGCCTCCTGCTGGACGGCGTGGTATACCCAAAGTGACATGCGCGAAGCGCTGGGCGTTCCCGCCGATAAATATGTGGTAGGCGTAATTGTAGTGGGCTACCCCGATAAGCCCGCGGGTTCCCCGAAAAAGAGGGGCTTGGATACCATGATTCACTATGAGCAGTGGTAGGGTAACTTAAAACGTTAAAGCGGCTTCAGGGGCTTTCCCCGAGAGCCGCTTTTATGATTTTTCGCCTACGCGATTATTTCGCCGTGATTTTCAGCAGCCTGCTTTTTATGGCTGAGTACGCGCAGCACAGCAGGTAGCATAGTGCAATACCGATTACGGTAGTGAAAAGGAATTTCAGCATCGGGTGCAGGGGCAGATTGATGATAGCTGCCTCAATCGGAATGATAATCAGCGGGTGCAGAAGATACACGCCGAACGAGTTCTTGGCCGCCAGCTTCAATAGCTTATTGGTGCGGTTGAATTTCTGCCTAAAGAGGATTGGCAGGCTGACGCACAGCCCCACGCAGAGGAAGGTCTCCCAGGCGGAGACAATCAGCGAATTGAAGGTAAACCCTTTGGCCCAGATGGCATAGCCGCCGAGCAGAAATAGAATGATGGGGGGCGCCAGCAGTATCACAACGACAGAAACGATGCCCCACAAAACCCCGACAGATACGGGGAGCCTTTCGAACCACTGCTTTTCATACGCCAGAATACCGAAGCCGAACAGGGCAAGATAGGTGAGGATTCTTGCGGGCTCAAGGGCGTGCAGCGGTATCCAGTAGCCGGGTTGAAAGAAAATTCTTACTGCAAAGGTAACAAGCGTAAGGCTAAGCGCAAACAACAGGATCTGGAGGTTATTCAGGCAGGGGGCGTTCTTGGGCTGGCGGTGCGGTTCTAAGCCGCTGTTTTTCGGCTGCCGCCGTAGTTTGGTAAACAGTATATAGAGGCCCGTGAAGAAAAGCAGAACGAACAAAAACCATGTATGCCCCAGATTGATATCGCCGCCGGGAACGGGCAGGTATCGGCGCACCAGAAAATCTGCAAAGGTCATTCCCCTGCCATACAGCAGAAAACCGGTGACGGGAAAAATGAAGAGAGTGAACACAACAATCGGAAGGCCAAGCTTCCTTACGCGGTTCCAAAGAAAGGCGGGGGCCGGTTTAAACGCAAGGGAACGCGGAATGAAATAGGCGGATATCATGAAGAAGAGCGCCATGAAAAAGGCGTTGTTGACAGACAGAAACCACCCGATGATTCTGTCGTTAATCTCCGGGAGGTTGGTCTGCTGCACGGCCCAGCCCGTATCTATGGTTGTATAGCCCTGACTGGCGTGATGTGCCACGACCAGACAGGTAAGCGCCGTTTTCAGGTTGTCGAGATAATACAAGCGTGTTGAAGGCTGCTCTGTATGAGCTGCGGCGGTGCTTATCATTCACTCATTCCCCTCTTTGGTAATCCGGAAGGTAATATGTAAACAATATTATTATATAATTTTTGTAAATGCAACCGTTTTTAGAAAAAACGAAGCGGCTTTCGGGGCTTGCCCGAGAGCCGCTATTCTGTGCTTTTTTGCCAAAGGAGGACGGGGCTAACCCTTTGCCGCCTGCTCCGCCTTCTTTTCGTAGTGGCGGTTGCGGTAGTAGAGGAGGATATCGGTCGTCACCATGGCGATATTCAATAGATACAGCCCCAGCACCAGATCGGGGCTGTACAAGAGCTTATGGATGATGCCAAAGATATACCCCACGATTACCACATAAAGAAAGAATACGCTCTTGCCCTTGGTGGAACGCGAGGTGACAGACTTATAGATGTTCACCGGCCAGGCCAAGCCAAAGCAGATGAGCATGCCCGCTTCAAAGATACTCATAACAGATTTCCCTTTCCCAAACCAATGTATGCGGTATAGTTGTATACGCTTTATAAAGCATACTGCTAACGGGCATCAAATACAAGCGGGGCAATTCATTCAACAACTGTATGTTTTGCCGAATCTTCTTGACATCCACCCCCCGCTGTCATAAAATTAACTATGTGAATCTTCCAAAAATTTATGGTAATGAAACGGAATGGTGGTTGCGGTATGCTTTCGAACGAGCAGAAGACGATGGAAAAGATTGTGGCCCTGTGCAAAAACAGGGGCTTTGTATATGCGGGCAGCGAGATTTACGGCGGCCTTGCAAACTCTTGGGACTACGGCCCGCTTGGCGTGGAGTTTAAAAACAACGTAAAGCGCGCGTGGATGAGGAAGTTTGTGCAGGAATCGAAGTACAACGTGGGCCTCGACAGCGCCATTTTAATGAACCCCGAAACGTGGGTGGCCTCCGGCCATGTGGGCGGCTTTTCCGACCCCTTGATGGACTGCCGCGACTGCAAAACCCGTCACCGCGCCGACAAGCTGGTGGAGGACTTTACCGGCGAGAGCGCCGACGGCTGGGATAACGAGCAGCTGCAGCACTTTATTGCCGAGCATGGTATCGCTTGCCCCAACTGCGGCGGCAAGAACTTTACCGACATCCGCAAGTTTAACCTGATGTTCAAAACCTTTCAGGGCATTACCGAGGACAGCAAGAACGAGATCTACCTCCGCCCCGAAACGGCGCAGGGCATCTTCGTAAACTTCGCCAACATCCAGCGCACCACCCGCCGCAAGGTTCCCTTCGGCGTGGCGCAGGTGGGCAAGAGCTTTAGAAACGAGATCACCCCCGGCAACTTCATCTTCCGTATTCGCGAGTTTGAGCAGATGGAGCTGGAGTTTTTCTGCAAGCCCGGCACCGACCTTGAGTGGTTCAGCTACTGGAAGGACTACTGCAAGAACTGGCTCTTAAACCTTGGGCTTAAAGAGGAGAACCTGCGCCTGCGCGACCACAAGCCGGAGGAGCTGTCGTTCTACTCCAAGGCGACCACCGACTTTGAGTTCCTCTTCCCGTTCGGCTGGGGCGAGCTGTGGGGCATTGCCGACCGCACCGACTACGACCTCAAGCAGCATCAGGAGCATTCCGGCAAGAGCCTTGAATACTTCGACCCCGAAACCAACGAGAAGTATATCCCCTATGTAATAGAGCCGTCTCTGGGCGCCGACCGCGTGGTGCTCGCCTTTTTGTGCGATGCCTACGACGAGGAGCAGCTGGACGAGAAGGATACCCGCGTGGTGCTAAGGCTGCATCCGGCACTCGCCCCCATCAAGGCGTGCGTGCTGCCGCTTTCCAAGAAATTAAACGATGCCGCCGAGCAGGTGCGCGAGCTGCTTGCCAAGAACTTTATGACCGACTACGACGACGCGGGTTCCATCGGCAAGCGTTACCGCAGGCAGGATGAGATCGGCACGCCGTTCTGCATCACCTACGACTTTGAGAGCGAAACCGACCACTGCGTAACCGTGCGCGACCGCGACACCATGGCGCAGGAGCGCGTGGCGATTGATAAGCTGGTGGAGTATATCAGCGAGCGGCTGGTTTTCTGATTTTATTGCTTATACTATATTTATAGAGAGAAAGAGGGCGGAAAACCGCCCTCTTTTTGCGCTTAATGATTGATTTCTCACCCCAACATTACGGGTTCTGCTGAAAATCCCCATATGCTGTTGGAATAATATGTTGCTCACCAGTCATCGCATTATAATAATAAATGAAAGTTCTTGGCATATTCATGGCGCCTTCAACATCGTTTGTTTCATTGTAATAGTTAATCCACTCTGGATTATCTTTTTCAAACTGTATTTCTATATTTGAAATTGGTTTGTAGGCGACTATATCATCATTGTGATAAATTACATCCAAGGTTTGGGTTGGAATATATAAACGGTAAATAGTTTTATTCGCAAAGTAAAATATGAGTTCGGATGAACTTATTAAATTGGATATTGGTTCTTTGGCTTCGAATACTAAGCCGAGCTTATTACCTTCCATATCATATTGAATGATCTGCGCTTTATTAACTACACATAGGATTGTTCCGTTTTTATAAAAGCAAAAGCTGGAGACTTCATCCGATATTACCGCTTCATACTTTCCTGAATCTATTTCCTGTCGGCAGAGATAGTTTTCTCTAATGTCTTTATGATGAATATATGCTTCGCTGTTGATATAATAGGCGTATTTATCGTATTCCTTTGATTGCGTTTCTGATTTAAACTTCCTAGTCTTTGAGAAATATTCTTGATAGCTGAGGGGTTCAGGCACCATTTCGGAAGCCGCAGATGATTGCGGTACAGATCCCGCCACAGGCTCAGATTCGATTTCGATTACGCTTACGGTAGATTCTGCCGCCGTTGTGGCTGATTCTGATGAAGTATTCGTATTGATATTGCTTTGACAGGAGCAGAGAAGGATTACGGATATAAGGATAAGAGCGGATAAACGTTTCATAAAAAGCATTCTCTTCTTCTCCATGAATTCACCAATAGGCAGGCGGAATAATCTTCTCTTCTTTTGTAAGCGAATTATAAATAGAAGAAACTTTTCTGGGGATATTGGGAGCATTATCGCTATCGTGAGTTTTGTCGTAATATTTCAGCCAGTCAGGGTTATCCTTCTCCCATTTTATTGCTACGTTAGAAAGCGGTTCATAATCGGCAAGATCGTTATTATGATATATTTCGTCTATCGTCTGTGTGGGACGATACATACGGCAAACAGTCTTATTCCTAAGGAAAAAGATCAGCTCAGCATTGGCTCGCAGGCTTGAAATGGATTCAGCAGCTTCATAGATAACTTTTCTGTTTTTTCCTTCGAGATCAATTTGAATAATTTGCTTACTATTAACAATGCACAGAAGTTTACTATCAGAGACGGCAATACTATCTACCGGCTCTTCTAAAATAACTTCTACTGCACCGGAACGCATATTCTTTCTGCACAAATAGTCACTACCAAGCTCCCTTTGATATAAAACCGACACATCGTTTTTATTTATAAAATACAGATAGTCTTTATATTTTTTCGGCTCGGATTCAGTTTTAAACTCCCTTTCCTGCGAAAAGTATTCCTTGTAACTCAACGGTTTCGTCTTTACCTCGGAAGCCGCAGATGATTGCGGCACAGATTCCGCCATAGGTTCAGATTCAATTTCGATTACGCTTACGGTGGATTCTGCCGCCGTTGAAGCCGGTTCTGATGAATTATTGATACTGCTCTGGCAGGAGCAGAGTAAAAATATAGATATGAAAAGAGCAGATAAACGTTTCATAAAAAACATCCCCTAATATAAAACTGCTGCTTAACCCGAAGGAATTACACAATAAAGTACTTATACCATATTATAGGTTTTCTGTAAACACTATTTCTCAAAATAGTTATATAGCAAAGGGCATACTTCCTGCCCTATATTTTTTGCTACGGTTATACTTCTTGATATTAATAAAGACTTAGCATATAATTACATAAACTGGGCGAGTATCAAGATTTTATATTGCGAGGAGAACATATGAAACGGTTGTTCAGGCTGCTTCCCCTGTTTTTGTTATTAATAATGACTTCCTGTACCGTTAGCCCTTCCCCTGCCTCAAGCGGCAATCAAAAAGAGCAGGCTTCGGTTACTTCGGTTTTTGTGGGGGACAGTGCCGATATTTCTTCGGAAATAATCAGCAGCGGCGCTTCGGGTGACTTGGTAGACAAGCCTTCTATCAATGAAGAGCTGGCGAAAGAATATGCGGGGAAAACGGTGGAGCAGATTGTAAGCGGGTGGGGAAAAGGAAACTATGTGACCTATAACGGGTGGGGTCAAACCCAAAACCTGCCTCTGCTTGAAAATTGGATTGAAAAATACCGCAAGGGAGAAAAAGCTACGGTGAATATCTGCCATGACGGCGGTGGATTTGGGTCGAGTGTTTACATTCTGATAGCTGATGGAACACAAAAATACAAAGTCGCCAGCTACTATGACGATGGAGAATGGGAGTTTTGCGAATCGTCTGTGGTAATAAAGCGTGAAATGGATTATATTTTTGCATCCGACGTTCCCGCGAAAGAATGGTATGATAAGTGGCAGGGTATGGTTATTACCCATACGCCAATAGTGCCAAAAGAAATAGAATATGACATTAAGGCGGCTGCTCCGCTGGGTGAAATTACACCGAAGGAAGCGGGAGAGATAGCGGTAAAACGTTTTGCGCAGTTTTATACCTATGCTGAAGACAGCGATGGGTCGTTCTATGCAGGAGGGCAGTATTTCCCCCTGAATTTAGAGCCTTCTCCGGCACATCTGAAAGGAGTGCATCCTGTTCTACACGGTGCGGCCATGATGAACGGACACCCCTGCTATATTATCGGGATTGCCACAACCGATACCGATACGGGGGAAGCAATTTTGGAGGTCATCAATGCCGACGGCGGGAACCTGAATGTGAGTATCAGTGCAGAGGACGGGTCGTACACCCTATTTGCCGATTCAAAACAGGAGTTTATTAAACCGGTATAGCTTTAACTTAATTAAGAGTAAATACATCCAAGTGATGGAGGACGGCCTTCCCTACCCTCTTTTTGTTATTCTTTTGCAGCTGCCCCCCCTAATCCTTAGCGGCCGTTTTCAAACAGCAAATTATCATAAAATAACATTTGAATTCCCTGTGCGTTTATAGTACAATATAGCATGGTATAACAGTAAACCATTTTTATAAAGCCGGTGAAATCATTCCGTGAACAGTCGTAACACGAGTTGTAACAACCATATAATGTCAGCCAAAGAGAACGGGTTTCCGTTCTCTTTTTTCTTGTTACTCTTTTAACACAGAGCACTATTTTCTAGCGTTTTGTGCATGAAATTCTATTTGAATTTTGTATGCAATAATAGTACAATGTAATTTGGCATGAAAAGGCATATGCAGGGTTTTCGGGAGCTTTTAGGGAATGCCGCGGTATTGCCAAAGACAGGTTTCACCAAAGCAAAGGAGGGACTGCCCGTGGAACAGACGCAGCGCCGCTTTTTTGCAAAGCGCGACCTTGTTGTGATCCTGGTGCTGCTGCTTGTTGCGGGGGGCATCGCCTGCTTTAAGCTTTTTGCCGTGCCAAGCGGCGGGGGCATCGCGCAGGTGTATGTGGGCAACACCCTTACCCGGGAAATAGACCTTTCCCGCGTTACCCAAACCGAGATTGTTGAGATTGACGCGCGGCTGAGGGTGAAGCTGGAGGTTTCGCCCGGCGCGATACGGTTTATTGAATCTGAGTGCCCCGATAAGCTGTGCGTGAAAACCGGCACGCTGAAAAACCCGGGAGAATATGCGGCCTGCCTACCGGCGGGGGTGGCGGTGAAGATCGTTTCAAAAACCGGAGCGGGTGTAGACGCCGTGGCGGGCTAAGGCCCGGTATTAGGGGTTTGTTTGGGGTTATCCCTTTATTATAGATGGTGTATAGGTGTATGGCGTTTTGCGCTTTTAGTACAGACGCCGGAAAGGATGATATATAAGTATGAATGCTACAAGCTTCGGCAAACGTTCACACGGCGGGGCAAGGCTTCCCCACCGCAAGCATACGGCAGAGCTTGAAACGGTTGCAATGCCGGCGCCGCAGTCGGTTACCATCCTGATGAGCCAGCATATCGGCGTGCCCTGCAAGCCGGTGGTTAAGGTTGGCGACATGGTGAAAACCGGGCAGCTGATCGGGCAGAGCGATAAGCTGATCTCCGCACCCATCTACTCCAGCATCACCGGCAAGGTGAAGGCGATTACCGAGGTGGTGGCGGATAACGGCTCTACGGTTGAGGCCGTAGTGATTGCCGCGGAGGGGGAGGAAACCCTCGCCGACGGGATTGCGCCCCCCAAGATTGACACATTGCCCGACTTTATTGCCGCGGTAAAGGCCTCTGGTCTTACCGGCCTTGGCGGAGCGGGCTTTCCGGCACATGTAAAGCTTAACCCCTCCAATCTCAGCGAGATTGAGTTTTTGATTATCAACGCGGCGGAGTGTGAGCCGTATATCACCGCCGACTACCGCACGCTGATGGAGGATACCGACGACGTAATGGGCGGCATCCTGCTGGTGAAGGAAAAGCTGGGCATTCAGAATGTATTTATCGGCATTGAGGATAACAAGCCAAAGGCCATTGAGCTTTATACCAAGCTGTGTGCTGACAAGGCGGGCGTTTCGGTGGCTGCACTGCGCTCCCGCTACCCGCAGGGCGCGGAAAAAACCCTTATCTATGAAACCACCGGCCGCGTGGTGGAAGAGGGCAAGCTCCCCTCCTCGGTGGGCTGCATCGTGATGAACGTTTCCTCGGTAGCGTTTTTGAACAGCTACATACGCACCGGGGTTCCGCTCATCAAGCGCCGCCTTACCGTAGACGGCGGAGCGGTGAACGAGCCGAAGAACCTGATAGCCCCCATCGGCACCTCGGTAAAGGACATCATCGACTTCTGCGGCGGCTATAAGGAAGCACCCAAGAAGCTGCTTATGGGCGGCCCGATGATGGGCCTGGCCCTGCCCGACGACAGCTACCCCACCAAGAAGAGCACCAACGCCATACTGGCGTTTACCGAGAAGGAATGCCGCGAGGCCCCCATGACCAACTGCATCCGCTGCGCGCGGTGTGTGTTTGTGTGCCCCATGAGCCTGATGCCGGTGGGCATTGAGAAGGCATATGAGGCAAGGGATGTGCAGACGCTTAAGGAGCTGAAAACCAACCTGTGCATCGAATGCGGCTCCTGCTCCTATGTCTGCCCCGCCAAGCGCAAGCTGGTGCAGTCCATCAAGCTTGGCAAGGCGCTGATTCTGGAGGACGCCAAGAAGAAATCCGCCCAGAAGCCCGCCGAAAAGGCTGATCAAAAAGCGGCAGCTGAGCCTGAAAAGGCTGCAAAGACAGAGAAAAAGGCCGATGGCCCAAAGAAGGCCGCAGTAAAAGAAGAAGCTGTAAAGGAAGGTACCGACAATGGAAAGTAAGCTTCTTGTAACCGTTTCTCCGCATATCAAAAGCCCCATGACCACCCAGAAGGTAATGCTCAATGTGCTGATTGCACTTGTTCCGGCGGCAATCGCCTCGGTGATTCTGTTTGGGTGGCGCTCGCTTTTGCTGATTGCGGTAACCAATATCTCCTGTGTGCTGTTTGAGACACTGTTTAACATGGTGACCAAGCGCCCCAATACGGTTGCTGACCTGAGCGCGCTTGTAACCGGAACCCTGCTTGCCATGAACCTGCCCGTTACCCTGCCGCTGTGGATGGCGGTAGTGGGCGCGTTTGTAGCGATTGTGATTGCCAAGATGCTGTTTGGCGGGCTGGGGCAGAACTTTGCAAACCCCGCGATTCTTGCGCGTATTGTGCTGCTGATTTCGTTTTCCACCGCGATGACCACCTGGGCAAAGCCCCTGCAGTGGCTCTACGGCGAGGCGAACACCGGCGCAACCCCTTTGGCGAGCGCAAGCGTAATGGCGCAAACCAGCTACCTTGACCTGTTTTTAGGCAACAAGGGCGGGTGCTTAGGCGAGGTGAGCGTGCTGGCACTGCTTATCGGCGGGCTGTTTTTGATTTTTAGGGGAATTATCACCCCCACCATTCCGTTTACCTACATCGCTACGATGTTTGTGTTCAGCTGGCTGTTCGGCGCCGACCCGGTGGCGGAGATCCTTTCGGGCGGCCTGATGATCGGTGCGTTCTTTATGGCTACCGACTACACCACCTCCCCCTTCACCGAAAAGGGCAAGATTATCTTTGGTGTGGGCCTTGGGCTGATTACCGCGGTAATACGCGCGTTCGGCTCTTACCCCGAGGGTGTTTCGTTCTCGATACTGCTGATGAACATTTTGGTGCCCTATATCGATAAGCTCACCCGAACCAAACCGTTTGGGAGGGTAAAGGTTTGAAAATAGAATTTTCAAACCATTTAAAAATTGCTGTCGGAGCAAAGCTCCTCCTGCGGCAAAGCCGCATCGCAATTTTTGAGGGTGTTTGTGCCTTTTCGGCGCAGACGCCGAAAAGGAGATGGTTAAAAGCATGAGTAAGAACACTGTAAAAGAAATCATCATTCCCGCCGTGGTGCTTACGGGCATCGCGCTGGTGGTAACGGCGCTGCTGGCCTTTACTAACGCCCTTACCCTGCCGGTGATTGAGCAGAACGATAAAAAGAACGCGGACCTTGCGCGCAAGGAGCTGCTGGCCGACGCCGACAGCTTTACACAGGTGCAGATTACCGACGAGTGGGCCACCAAATACGGCTGCCTTGACGCCTACACCGCAAATAACGGCGCGGGCGCTGTAATTACCGTAACCGAAAAGGGCTACGGCGGCAACTTTACCCTGCTGGTGGGCATTAACAAGGACGGCGCCATTGTATCCTACAAAGCGCTGAAGCAGCAGGAGACTGCGGGGCTTGGCTCTAACGGCTTTATCTCGCCGTTTGCCGACCAGTTCAAGGGCAAAACCCCGGGCGAGCTGGCGGTGGTAAAGGGCGGCGCGGGCAAGGATAACGAGATTTCGGCCATGACAGGCGCAACCATCACCTCCAAGGCCGTAACCAAGGCCGTGAACAACGCGGGCGCGGTATTTACGGCCATCCAAAAGGGGGCAAAGTAATATGAAACAATCCAAAAGCTTAGGCGTATTACTTAACGGTATTATAAAAGAGAACCCCACGCTGGTGCTGGTGCTGGGCACCTGCCCCACCCTTGCCACCACCACCTCGGTGAGCACGGGTGTTGGCATGGGCATTGCCGCCATGGCGGTGCTCATCGGCTCTAACCTTGTTATCTCGCTGATTAAGGGTATCGTACCAAAAAAGGTGCGCATCCCCGCATATGTTATGGTTATCGCGGGCTTTGTAACCATCGTGAGCATGCTGCTGAAGGCCTACGCGCCTGACCTGAATAACGCGCTGGGCATCTTTTTGCCGCTGATTGTTGTAAACTGCATCATCCTGGCGCGCGCCGAGGCGTTTGCCAGCAAGAACAGCCCGTGGCTTTCGGTAATGGACGGCATTGGTATGGGCCTGGGCTTTACCCTTGCGTTGTTCTTAATCGGCTCGGTGCGTGAGCTGCTTGGCGCAGGCACCTGGTTCGGGCTGCAGATTATCCCTAAAGGCGTTACGCCGATGGCAATCTTTGCGCAGGCGCCCGGCGGCTTCTTTGTATTTGGTGTAGTAATGGCAGCGGTAGGCGCCATTTTGAAAAAGGTTGGCAGAAAGCCGGTGCAGAACCCCTGCGAGAACTGCCCCTCCCACGCCCTGTGCGGCGCAGCCGGTGAGTGCCCTTCTGAAGTAAAGGAGGAAAAGTAAGCCATGAAAGAGATGCTGATTATCCTTCTGAGTGCGATACTGGTTGATAACTTTGTACTGAAAAAGTTCCTTGGCATCTGCCCGTTTCTGGGGGTTTCCAAGAAGCTGGATTCGGCGTTTGGCATGAGCGTGGCCGTTACCTTTGTAATGGTGCTTTCCACCGCCGTTACCTACCCCATCTATATGGGGCTGCTGGTGCCCAACAGCTTAGGCTTTTTGCAGACCATTGTGTTTATTCTGGTAATTGCGGCGCTGGTTCAGCTGGTGGAGATCATCCTGAAAAAGTATGTGCCGTCGCTTTATAAGGCGCTGGGTATCTACCTGCCGCTGATTACCACCAACTGCGCGGTGCTGGGCGTAACGATTTTAAACATCGACAGCAAGTACACCTTTGCACAGTCGCTGGTAAACTCGCTGGGCGCGGGGCTTGGCTTTATGCTGGCGATGGTGCTGTTCGCGGGTGTGCGCTCGCGCATTGAGGCGGCGAATATCCCCGAGGCGTTTAGGGGCCTGCCCATTACGCTGGCGGCGGCCTCGGTGGTATCGGTGGCGTTCGGGGGCTTCTCGGGCGTAATCGAGGGCATCTTCCGCTAAACGTTTGCTTTAGCCAGAGTATACAGTGCTGATACCCTTAAATGAGCATTAGCACCAATGGAAGGAATGGATTGGCTATGAATATAACAACGATTTTGCTGCCTACCGTTATCGTAGCGGCAATCGGTTTGGTGTGCGGGCTGGGGCTTGCGTTTGCCTCCAAGTTCTTCGGCGTGAAGGAGGACGAGCGCATCGAGCTTGTCCGTGAGGTGCTGCCCGGCGCCAACTGCGGCGCGTGCGGCTTTGCGGGCTGCGACGACTACGCCAAGGCGGTTTGCGAGGGCAATGCGCAGCCCAACCAGTGTGTGCCCGGCGGGGCTTCGGCGCTGAAGGGTATTAACGGGATCTTAGGCACCAACGCGGCGGCGGGCCAGAAGATGGCGGCCATAGTGGCCTGCACCGGAAAGAACACCGTAACCGGCAAGCGGTATGAATACCTTGGCATTGACACCTGCAAGGCGGCGAACATGCTGTACGGCGGCGGCGGAAAGTGCCAGTTCGGCTGCATCGGCCTGGGCGACTGCGTGCGCGGCTGCCAGTTTGGCGCGATTGATATCATCAACGGCGTTGCGATGGTAAACCGCGCTATCTGCATGGGCTGCGGCGTGTGCCGCGACACCTGCCCCAAGGCGCTTATCAGCCTGATACCCGACGACGACTCGGTGTTTGTAACCTGCTCGAACAAGAGCAAGGGCGCTGTTGCCATGAAGGTGTGCGAGGAGAGCTGTATTGCCTGCAGACGCTGCGAAAAGGCATGTGATTCCGACGCCATTAAGGTAAACGACAACCTTGCGTTTATTGATACCGATAAGTGCACCAACTGCGGTGCTTGCATCGCCGTGTGCCCCAGAAAGACGATCTCGTTTATCTCGCGCCAAACCGGCAAGGTGATGCTCAGCAGCGAGCTGGTGGCTCCGCCCGAAACGGCGGCGAGCAGTGAGGAATAAGACCTTTTATAAAAATTGCAGCGTAATAGAAAAGCAAAACGGTTAAAACCGTTTTGTACATTGCATATATTAATACCATGGTGTGTAATTAACACCAAAAAGGAGGCACCCGGTATGAGCAAGGAGGAAACCCGTTCGGTAAAATGGGGCAAGCGCCTGCTGGTTACCGGTGTTGCACTGCTGGCAGCGGGGATTGTGCTGCTGATGCTTGCGCCGCCCTTTTTTGCGGTGTGGGCGCTGCTGCTTTCGGTGTTGGTAAACGCCGCGGGCGGCTATCTGCTGGTGTTCGGACGGAAAAAGGGGTAGGGATTGCGGAATGCCGCAGGGGTGAACGCTGTTTGCCCGCGGTTTGAACGGCGGGCGTATGGATTTTGCGGGAGGCCAATGGCCTTTCCTGCAATCTCCCTTGGAGGGCAAAAGGAGCGGTCATTATTTGTCTGTGGTATTGATTAAGCCTTGAGGGGAGACCGCGGGCGCTTACTAAGCGCCCCTGCATTCCCGTTGTGGATTTAAGAATGAACCGCGGGGCGCAGGGGGCGCCGCCCCCTACATAATGACGCAGACGTCGGTAGGCATGTGGGCGATTGTGTGTGCGAGATCTCGCGTGTCGCCCTGTATTCAGGTGGGCGTTGCCTATAGAATATGTACGATTATACGGGGCAGACCGAGTGTCTGCCCTAAAACATATAACCACAGTGGCACAGGGTTGTTTATAATTCTTGACAAAGCATACTGTATAAAACTATAGTAAGTAGTATATAATTCGAGGAATCCCTTTTCAGGGTATCCCCTGTTAGGAAGGCGATAGCATGATCAATTATCTGCGGCGCACCTGGGCGACCGTGAATTTGAATAACCTGGATTACAATATCCGCGAGATTCAGCGCATGGTGAAGCCGGGCTGCGAGATTATGGGTGTGGTAAAGGCCGACGCTTACGGCCACGGCGACGCGATGGTGGCTAAAAGGCTTGTGGCAAACGGCATCAACTGGTTCGGCGTTTCGAATATTGAGGAAGCGCTCTCGCTGCGGGAGAAGGGAATAGACAAGGATATCCTGATCTTTGGCGATACCCCCTATTCGCTTGCCAGGGTGCTGGCGGCACAGCATATTACCCAGACGGTGTACTCCGCCGAATATGCGCGGCAGTTAAGCCAAGCCGCGCAGGAGCAGGGTGTGGTGGTGGATGTACATATCAAGGTGGATACCGGTATGGGGCGCATCGGCTTTCTGTGCTACGACGACATCCCTGCCGCCGCTGACGCGGTTGAGGCAGCAGTGCTGCTGCCCTCGCTTAACGCCACGGGTATCTTCACCCACTTTTCCTGTGCCGACGAGGTTTCGCAGAGCTCTAAAGACTATACTCGCCTGCAGTATGACCGTTTTATAAAGGTATGCGACCTGCTGAAAGCACGCGGGATCACCTTCCGCCACCGCCACTGCTGCAACAGCGGGGGGTTGGTGTGCTACCCCGAGATGCACCTGGATATGGTACGCCCGGGCATCATCCTTTACGGGCACACCCCCAGCGCCGAGATTGCCGACCGGATACACTTTAAGCCGCTGATGGAGCTGAAATCGGTGGTTTCGCTGGTGAAGGAGGTTGACGAGAGCAGAAGCATCAGCTACGGGCGCATCTATACAACACCGAAAGCCCGTACCCTTGCCACTGTGTGCCTCGGCTATGCCGACGGCTACACCCGCAGCCTTTCGGGCCGCGCGAATATGGTGGTAAACGGCAGTCTTGCCAGGGTGGTGGGGCGCGTTTGCATGGACCAGGTGGTGCTGGACGTTACCGGCATTGACGTAAAGCCCGGGGACGTGGTTACGGTATTTGGCAGCGACGGGCAGAACACCGTAACCGTGGAGGAGCTTGCCGAGCTTACGGGCAGCTTTAACTACGAGATGATCTGCCTTGTGGGCAGGCGTGTGCCGCGTGTTTACCTGGAGGACGGCAACGAGATTGCGGTGGTGGATTATATCCGGCAGAGGCTATGAATGCTCTGTATAAAATACGGTTTGCACGTTTGAAATTAATGATTTGTTAATAGGTATGTAACAGATATAGTTTATAGTAATGATGTACCAAGTTGTTGGTATAGAATTACTCTCCTCCTCATATACGTCCTGCGGAGAAACGCTCTGCGGGTACGGCGGGCTGTGAATCCCCTCACAGCCCGCCGGTTTCTTTTTTGTTTGATTTGGCGGATGACTGGCGCAGACACATAGGTGGCCCTATGAGATTTCAATCGCGGTGATGGGAATGCCGCGGACGCGCAATGCGCGCCCCTACATCCCCATCGTGAGCCTGATAAGAATCCGCGGGCGATTGCTGAGGCGATTTTTGCGTGCGAAATTCGCTTATTGCCCCTACGCCTCTACCACAGAATTGATGATAAAATGCGGGGTGTCGAGGACGTCGCCCCCTACATTCCCGCCGCAGGGCGGCGAATATGGGGGAACCGTTCGGGGGCGCCTGCCCCCGAACAATTATCCGCCTCCCGCATGAAGAATTGTTGGATAATTTGCGCCCAAGATGCGGGAGGGGGTTGGGAGTAGGCTTCGTAATGCTCTAATTCCTATTAGTTCTGAAAACAGGGTTGCTCTTAAGTATAAATTTTTAAAACGCTTCTTGACTCTTACGTTGCGTTATAGTTTATAGTATAATCAAAGGAGAGGTAAACGTATTGTAAAACCTTACGCTTACACTAAACACGAGAGGAAAGTGGCTATGAACAAAACCGTAAACGAGGTGGCAAGGGTTGCAAATGTGAGTGTGCGCACACTGCATTACTACGACGAAATCGGCCTGCTGCGCCCCAGCGCGCTCACCGATTCTGGCTACCGGCTGTATGACGAGCAGGCGCTTGAGCGGCTGCAGCAGATTCTGTTTTTCAGAGAGCTTGACTTTCCGCTCTGCGATATTAAGCGTATTTTAGAAAACCCCTCCTTTAACCGCCGCGAGGCGCTGGAAAAGCACCGCAGCCTGCTGATGCTGAAACGCAAGCGGCTGGATGCACTGATCGGCCTTGTGGACGACAGCTTAAAAGGAGAGAAGACTATGAGCTTTAAAGAATTTGATACGACCGAGATTGAGAACGCGCAAAAGCAGTATGCCGAGGAGGTAAAGGAGCGCTGGGGCAGCACCGACGCCTATACAGAAAGTACAAAGCGTACCGGCAACTACAATAAGGAGGACTGGGCGCGCATTACCGCCGAAGGCGATGCCATCTTCAAGGCGTTTTCGCAGCACCTTGGAGAAGACTCTGCCTCCCCTGCCGTGCAAAAGCTGGTGGGTGACTGGCAGAACCATATCACTAAGTACTATTACAGCTGTACCAAGGAGATTTTGGCGGGCCTTGGTGAGATGTACACCGCCGACGAGCGCTTTACCAAGAACATGGATAAATACGGCGCGGGTACGGCTAAGCTGATGAGCGAGGCTATCAGGGTATACTGCGCCGAATAACAACGCCCTTCTGCGATTACAAACAGTAATATCCCGCTTGCTTTTTATCAAACGCCATGCTATAATCATGGGGCTGTGACAGAAATTGCAGCAGCCCCATATTTTTTTGAAAAAGGATGAGCGAGATGCAAAAGTTTGTACCGTTTGAGAAGCTCTCCAAAAAGGAGCGCGAAAAGCTCAACAAGGCGCGGCGCGGTAGCTGGGGCGCACTGAACCCGGTAACGCGCAGGCCAGAAAACCCGAAGGCGTATAACCGCAAAAAGCTTCAAAAAGGAGAGGACCTCCGATTTGAAGCTTTTTTTGTATCTGATTTTTGCGATGCTCGCTGATTTTTTTGTAGGGGGTGGCGTCCCCGACGCCCCGTGGTCTACAACCAAATCCACGACGGGAATGTAGGGGCGCTTAGTAAGCGCCCGCGATTCCAGCATAACCGCAGATAATACCACGGAACGGTCAAGACCGTTCCCTACACAGATAAACGCACCCACCCCTACCCCCTCCCGTTTGTTGGGTGGGGCGAGAGTTTTTAGCGCACCACAACGGGAGGGGCAATGATGCGGCGGGGGCTTCGCCCCCGCCGCGTTAGCCCCCTTTTTTCTTATACAGGCAGCCGACCACTTAACCTGTTCTGGTATGCGGGTGGTTGATTGTTCCGGCGAACTGTGGTAAAATATGCCGAAGCGACAACAAAAGGAGCGGACACTGTATGGAGATTAAGGAAAGCATTATTGAGGTGAAGGACTACCTGACCAAATCGAACCTGCCCGCGTGCGACTATGTCATCAACCCCTATGTGGGGTGCCCGCATGCCTGCCGGTATTGCTACGCCTGCTTTATGAAGCGGTTTACGGGGCACGCGGAGGAATGGGGTACCTTTATCGACGTGAAGCTGTGCGATAAACCCATCAGCCTGAAAAAGCTTGCGGGGAAGTCGGTTTTCCTCTCGTCGGTGACCGATTGCTACAACCGTTTTGAGGAGAAATACCGTATTACCCGGGGAATATTGGAGCGGCTGGTGGACGCCGACTGTTCGGTGGGGATCTCCACTAAGTCGAAGCTCATCCTGCGGGATATCGACCTGTTAAAGCGGTTTCGCAGCCTGAGGGTGTCGATGTCAATCAACACGCTGGACGAGGGCTTTAAGAACGATATGGATAACGCAAGCGCTATTGCCGAACGGCTGGAGGCGCTTAAAAAGCTGCATGAAAACGGCATCTATACTATCCTGTTTATGTCGCCTATCTTCCCCTGCATCACCGACTTTAAGGCGATTATCGAGCAGACGCGGGGCTGCATTGACGAATACTGGTTTGAGAATTTGAACCTGCGCGGCGCGTACAAGCAGCGGATTTTGGATTATATCGACGAAAAATACCCGCAGTATAGTGCGGAATACGAACGCATCTACAATAAGGGCGACAAAACCTATTGGGCGCTGCTGGCCAAGGAGATAGACGAGTACTGTATTAGCCGGCAGATTCGGTATAAGAACTACTTCTATCATGAGCAGCTGGTGAAGGAGAAGCTGCAAAACGGGTTGAAAAAAGAGTTGACGATATAAAAAGAGGCTGCTATACAAATTGTATGACAGCTCTTTTTGTGGTTTATATAAAGAACAGAAACAGATGATTATTTCTACTCCAAGGTGATTTGCTTTTCAAAGTTATCGCGTAAAATGAGGTACTCAGCCTCTCTTGGGCTAGTGGGATCGTTGACAAAAATCGCGCCGCCGCTGGCAGGTTCCACGCCAATCTTCCGATGATCGATGCCGTTTCGGAAGGTGTCAAACACATAGCATAAAACGCCGTTAATAAATTCTGCGCCGCGAAGCCGAATAGTTATTTGAACGTCTGTATTATCGGCATCTTGTTCTATTATAAGTAGTTCTGATAGGCCTTCTTTGGCGACGGTATTCGCGGCTTGGGTAGACAGTCCCGGAAGAGAGGTTTGGGGCGGTATGCAGAGCTCGCACAGTTCGCAATCAAAATTGTCCGATTGATAAAGTGATTCCTCAACCTCAAAGCAAACTCCAAGTACATCCTTCTGGTTCTCCAATACGGTTTTAGCCAGCGAGTATAACACCGCCTGCTCCTGCCCCTTGGCAAGCCCCTTTACCGGTGCACAATCGCGGGCAAAGCTGATAAAGACCAAATCGCCGTCCTGCACAATACGGCGGATTTGCAGCTTGAAAGGAAGGGTTTCTTCTATCGGTGCAAAGAAATCACGTATGGTAGTGATAGATTTGGAATCAACGTGCTTTTTAGTATAAGTTTTTACGTTGGTATCGTAGATATAACAGCAGAATGGTTCTGTTTTCAGGTTGGCTGTGGCAAAGGTTGCGACGGCGTTCTCATAGCGTTTTACATGATAAACCTCGTTAAAGTCGTAACCCTTTCGGATGGTAAATGGCATCTGTTCATCCTGCGTAATATCGCTGCCGAAGATATAATCAATAGTGCGTTCGGTGATTACAGAGGATTTAAACTGCAGGGTAGGTGATGAGTTGCCGTATCTTGTTATGGTATACTCCGCTGTACCGTTTGAGGTAAGTACATAGAAATATGCATCCATTCGGCCCCGGTAAAAGATTACGACTTCGCTGGGGATGCCGCACTTGTAGCAGTTTATCCAGTCGGCAAGCGGCTGAAAGTTTGCGGTCGCTCCTTCTACTGATGACAACACATACCCGTACTTTGAGCGATAAACCATGTAATCTTCAAGGTCTCTTAAAAGTTCCTTGGCCATTTCCTCGGTAAGGTTTTTTGTGTTAATGGTTTTTGAAGAGCCGGATTTCTCTGCTGCCGCCGAAGAAACGCCGGAATCCTTTGCTGTAAGTACTTTCGAGTTTGCAGCCGATGAAACCGCGCTTTCCGTAGATGAAACGGTTTGAACCCCAGGTGCCGTACAGGCGCAAAGGAAGCACAACAGGCACAAGAATAACGCTGTTAATCTTTTCATGACGGTTAACCTCACGAGCAAAGGAGGGTTCTTACTCCCCAATTTTAATTGCTTTGCAGCTCGAACAGGATTGTAGCTCCTGCTCGATAATCTTCACGGCGTTGCCCACGCCGTCTTCTTCGCGCAGGCGCTTCCCCAGCCTTTTGGCGTTTTTAAGGATGGTTTCATCCCCGACGGCCTGCAGGATGGCGTCGCTCAGGCGCTGTGCGGTGAGCTTCTTGCGCGGGATCGGCATGGGGCCGACACCTAGGGCGTGTACACGGTTGCCCCAGTAGGGCTGGTCGCCGCCGAACGGCACAACGATGGTGGGCAGCCCCGCGCGCAGGCCTGCCGCGGTGGTACCCGCGCCGCCGTGGTGAACTACCGCCGCAACGCGCTCGAACAGCCACGAGTGCGGCACAAACCCCACCTGATGAACCGTGTCGGGCAGCTGCTGCTCCTTTAAATCGCCCCAGCCGGAGGACAGGATGGCGCGCTGGTTGGTTTTGCGCAGGCTTTCTAAAACAATGTCCAGCACCTGCTGAAACGAGCCGCCCACCATGCTGCCGAAGCCGATATAGAGCGGCTTAGGGCCGGAGGCTAAAAAGCGGGCAAGGGCTTCGTCCGGCTGCCAGTCGGTTTTGGCCTCGCGCACCCAGTAGCCGGTGAGGTGCAGGTTTTCATCCCACCCCGAGGGCTTGGGCGCCACCAGCGGGCTGTAGGCGTAGAGCGTGGGAACCGGCCTGCCGTGCAGGGTGCGGTACGGGAAGGCAAACGGGCGTATCGGCGTGAGGCCCATATCCCGGCGCCAGCCGTTTAGCAGCTTGCGGGTGGAACGTGTCCAGAGGATATCCCCGCAGCGGAAGGTAAAGCGGTTGTAGGGCGCGCCGAGCGGGAGAATCGGCGCTGTCATTGCTGGGAAGTCGCCCGTAGGGTCGGCGGGGCAGAAAAACGCGCGGAAGCAGGGAATCCCCAGCTTATCCGCCGCGTGCCACGCTACGCTGCCGAGGATGGAGTACAGAATTGCGTCGGCCCCCTCGCAGGCGGAGAATACATCCGCAAGGAACTGATCCCGGATGGGGTTTAGCAATACCGAAAGGTTGTGAAAGTACTCGTTCGGGCGCACATCCTCGCCGATGAGCAGCCGGATAACCTCTACCGCGTCGCCGGTAAGCGGCGCGTAGTCAAAGCCCTCTGATTTTATGTAGGCCTCAAACTTGCGAAAGGCGGCTATTTTTACATCGTGGCCGTTTTGCTGCAGACGCTTGCCAAGGGCGATAAAGGGTTCGGTATCCCCCTGCGAGCCGATGGTGATGATGCTGAATTTCATAATGATTCCTCGTTATAAGTCTTTTGTGTGGGGTAATCTGTTTTTTGTTTTCACCGTTGTGGATGATTGTTACAATACATCTATATTTTACAGAAAATCCTTATAAAATGCAATGACAAAGAGAGAAGCACAGAGCAGGCGATATAATTCGCTGCGCTGTGCTTTGGCTTAGGATAAACTTATTTAAAATGAAATAATTATCGGGTTTCGAACAATACGTCGGTGACCTGCGCCTCGGTGTTCTGTTCAATAAAGGCGACGGCGGCTTGCAGCTCGCTTTCGGCAAGCAGAAGGGTGTTTGCCGCGCAGGCAAGGCCCAGCACGATGGTTTGGTGGGTATCCTGCTCCCCCGCTTCTATTGCCGACACGTTGAAGCGGTTTTTGACCTTTGCAAGCAGGCTTTTTACCTCCATGCGCTTTTCCTTGAGCGAATGCACCCACGGGGCGTAAAGGCGTATCTCGGCGGTTTTTACAACCATGCGCGGCTCTCCTTTATTACGGAATAACCCGAATAGAAAGCATCAATGCTCTTCAGGCGCGGGGAACCATGCGGCGGTGCGGTTGGCAAGCTTCACCAGCGAAAGCATTACCGGCACCTCCACCAGCACGCCCACAATGGTGGCGAGCGCAACGGGGGAAGCTGCACCGAACAGCGAGATGGCTACCGCCACCGACAGCTCGAAGAAGTTGGAGGCACCGATCATCCCGGCGGGCGCCGCGATGTTGTACGGCAGCTTGAGCAGCCTGGAGGCAAGGTAGGCGATGAAGAAGATAAGGTAGGTTTGCAGCACAAGGGGTACGGCAATCAGCAGGATGTGCAGCGGGTTTTGCAGGATAACCTTGCCCTGAAACGAGAAGATGATTACCAGGGTGAGCAGAAGCCCTGCGATGGTGACTCCATTGAATTTAGGCACGAAGGAGGTGTTGAAGTACTCCTCCCCTTTTCGGCGGATAACCCATATACGGGTTAGGATGCCCCCGAGCAGCGGAATTACCACAAAAAGCACCACCGAAAGGATGAGGGTATCCCACGGAACCTTCACCCCGCTAACCCCCAGCAAAAACGCTACGATGGGGGTAAAGGCGACGAGAATAATCAGGTCGTTGGTGGCAACCTGAACCACCGTATAGGCGGGGTTGCCCTTGGTAAGGTGGCTCCACACAAACACCATGGCGGTGCAGGGCGCGGCGCCCAGCAGTACCGCTCCGGCCAGATAGTCCTTCGCTAAGTTCGGCGGGATGATGGCTTTGAACACCACATAGAAAAACAGCGCGGCGATGCCGTACATGGTAAACGGCTTAATCAGCCAGTTGGTAACCCAGGTGACAAACAGCCCCTTGGGGTTTTTGCCGACATTCTTAATGCTTTGGAAATCCACCTTCATCATCATGGGGTAGATCATTACCCAGATGAGGATGGCAATGGGAACGGATACGCTTGCGTATTCAAACCGCCCCAGAAATTCGGGAATAACCGGCAGAAACTGCCCGATCAGCACCCCTGCCGCCATGCAGAGGATGACCCAGACGGTAAGATATCGTTCAAAAAAGCCGATGCCGGATGTGCCTTTTCTGTCCATAGAACGAAACCCCTTTTATTCAGATTAAAACCCAAGATAAAACATATAAAACGCCAGCAGTACCATTAGTATGCCCAATACGATTTTCAGAACCCGGCTGAACACGCCGTAGCGGCCGCTGGACGAAAGCTTCTGCACCAGCCCCACCGAGGTGCCGGCGGCAATCACCAGCACACCGTGCCCCAGCGAGTAGAGCAGCAGCAATAAAACACCCCACGCAAGGCTGCCGTTCTTTGCCACCAGCGCCAGCAGCACCACCAGCACGGGTGTGGCGCAGGGGGAGGAGAACAGCCCGCCCAGAATGCCCGCGAGCAGCGCGCCAAGGTAGCCCCGGCGCTTATTCCTGCTTAGTGCATAGGTGGAGGGGATGAAGCTAAACAGCTCCCACGTTTGCAGCGCCATCAGCAGCATGAGCACCCCCAGCAGGATATACCACCAGCGCCCTGCGCCGGTAAACAGCCTGCCCAAGAGCGACGCCGCCGTGCCCAGCGCCGTAAAGGTGACGGCCATACCCGCCGTAAAGGTGAGCGACAGCAGAAACGAGCGCCCGGTGTCTTTTTCACCTGTGCCGCCCACATAGCCGATAACCAGCGGAACAGTGGAAAGCGAGCAGGGGGTAAAGGCGGTGAGCACCCCCGCCAGCAGTGCCAGCAGAGGCGCGAGCCAGCCGCTTGCGGTGATGGCGGCGGAGAGTGACTCCAGCCAAAGGTTAATCACATCGTTCATTCCTGCATCCCCATTTCGGTAAGGATAGCCAGCAGGTCTTCCTTAGAGATTATCCCCTCGTGGGTAGTAAACACATGCTCACCTGTAGCCTTGGTTTGATACAGTTTCAGGCCAAGGCCGCGATCCTCCTTAGGGGTGTAGGGCTTGCCTTCGGCATCGATAAACAGCTGGGTGGGGATGACGGTAAGCGGGTAGCCCTCGGCGTATTCGGGGTTTGCCCACACATCCACAAACTTTACGATTGCCCTGCCCTGCAGCTCCTTGTTCAGCGCCTCGATAATGGGCGCCATCTGCCGGCAGGGGTCGCAGCCATCCGAGCCGAATTCGATCAGGATAGGCAGCTTGTGGCTTTTTAGCTGCTCCAGATCAAGCGCGGCAGTGACGGTAAGCGCGAAGTCGGGGCTGTTTTGTGCCGAGGAGGTAATGGAGGATGCCGCCGTGCCGCCGGGGGGCTGTGTTGTGCAGGAGGAATCGAGCAAGCCGGAGGAAGCAGCAAAGGAATCCTTCGGCAGATTTTTAAACAGCCAGAGCGCAAAGACAGCCAGCACAAGAACAACTAAAACGATAATCTTAACGGAAAGCGGGACCTTTTTGTAGCTTTTTTGTGGACTGTCCATACAATTACCTCATCTTTCTTAGCTGCAGCTGCAGCCGCTGCCGCTATCACAGCCGCAGCCGCAATCCGGTGCCTTTTCAATCGGCTTGCCGTGCGGGGGAACCCAGCCGGTGTTTTCACCTATATAGGTGATGGCGCCGCTTTGGCAGATATTGCCGCAGCCGTGGCAGCCCTGCACGCAGTCCTGGGGGTTTACCACTACCGGAGTGGGGGCTTTCTCCTTGTTGTATACGCCGTGGGGACATTTTCTCACGCACGCGCCGCAGGCGACGCACCTTTCATAATCGACAACGGGGTACCATGTTTTAGACATTTTACTTCAGTCCTTTTCTTTTAAAGTAATAGATAACCAAACGCGTTGAACGCGTAACCGATAATCATAATGCCCACCATAACCAAGCCCGCAAAGATGAGCAGCAGCTTGGTTTTTACCACCTTTTTAAGCAGGATCATCGAGGGCAGCGAAAGCGCCGTTACCGCCATCATGAACGAAAGCGCGGTGCCAAGCCCTACCCCCTTCCCCACCAGCGCCTCGGCGATGGGCAGGGTGCCGAAGATATCGGCATACATGGGTACGCCCACAAGGGTGGCCAGCAGCACCGAGTACCATTTATCCTGGCCCAGCACAGCGGCAATCACCCGCTCGGGAATGACGTTGTGTATCGCCGCGCCGATACCTACGCCGACGAGGATATACGGCCACACCTTTTTAACGATAGAGAGCACCTGGTCGCGGGAGAAAATAAGCCGGTCGCGCACCGAGGGCTTCTGCTGCTCGGTTTGCGCCATGGCGGCGCTGTATACAAAGGGCTCCACGTATTTTTCCAGCTTCAGTGCGCTGATGGTGCTGCCGCCGACCACCGCTAGGATGACGCCTACCACCACATATGCAAGCGCGATGCGCCAGTTGAAGATGCTGGCTAACAGCAGCACCGAGGCTAAATCCACCAGCGGTGAGGAGATTAAAAACGAGAAGGTGACGCCGATGGGCAGCCCCGCGTTGGTAAACCCGATGAACAGTGGGATGGACGAGCAGGAGCAGAACGGGGTGACGGTGCCCAGCAGCGCACCCAGCAGGTTTGCCCCGATGCCCTTGTGTTTGCCCAGGATTTCGCGGGTACGCTCGGGCGGAAAGAAGCTTTGGATGTAGGAGATGGTGAAGATGAGCACCGAGAGCAGGATGAAGATTTTAATCACATCGTAGATGAAGAAGTGGATGCTGCCGCCCAGCCACTCGGTAACGGGCAGGCCGAACACGCCTTCCACCAGCAGACGGATGAGGTCGCTTAACCACTGCATTTTTAGCAGCTGGTTGTTCAAAAAATCTAATACTGGCATGAATAGGCCCCTTTCTAAGAATCAAAATAACATCAAAGAGTGCATCAAACGGTTTGTAAAGGTTCGTCGGGAGCGCAGCAGTGGGTTTCTGCGGCGGCCTTGGAATACTCCTCGCAGCAGGGAACCTGCTTTGCGGTTGCGGCGGCCTGATGGAGCGCGCCCATCAGACGCTCTGCCTTCTCGAAGGTTTCGCGGTTGAGGGAATACCATATCCACGCGCCCTCGCGCGCGCCGTTTACCAAGCCTGCGGCGGTGAGGATGCGCATATGGTAGGAGAGGGTGGGCTGTGTAAAGTTAAACTTCTCCAGGATTTTGCAGGCGCACATCTCGCCCTGGCTGAGCATTTTTATAATCTCAAAACGGGTTTCGTCGGCCATGGCTTTGAAAATAACTACGGCGAAAGCGGTATCGTCGTACATTTTTACATTCAGTCCTTTCTTAAAGACTACTGATTATAGAGGTTTATCTATGACATAGAAAATGTTCTATATGTAATATACACCTATAAAATAGATTTGTCAACAGATAAGCGCCGAGTTTTTCGCGGGGCGGGGATAACGTTCTCTGCGCCGCTTTGTAGGGGCGCATTGCGCGCCCGCGGCGCTATCCGGCGGCTGTTTGAATACCGCGGGAGGCCAATGGCCTTTCCTGCAATTCTTCTTCGGTGACATGCAGGTGTGAAACGCGAAATTCGCCTCAGTAATCGACGGTAGATTATTTGTGATTGCGTTAGCGCCGTGGGCGCTTAGCAAGCGCCTCTACATTACACCGAAGGCCTGATGAAATGCTGCGGGCGATTGATAATCGCCCCTACATTCCCACCGCGGATTTGATGATAAACCGTGGGGCGCCGGAAACGCCGCCCCTACAACGAGAAACCCCCGCGCTGTTATGCACGGGGGCTGTTGCCGATGTCTAATTCTATCCGTATCGTATATTTAATTCATTTGGTTAGCCGTTTGTCAGGCTTGCGTTGCCAAACCCGTCGGGCAGCAGCTCGCGCAGGGTGCGCACCTGGTATTCGTCACGGCCGCGCGCGGTGATGATGCGGAAGCTATCCGGCTCGCAGAATTCGGCCATCACCTGCCTGCACACGCCGCAGGGGTAGAAGTAGGTGTATTGCTCGGGGGCGGCATTCTTGTGCGCACCGACAATCGCGATGGCGGCAAAATCGCGCTCGCCCTCGGAGATTGCCTTGAAGAAGGCGGTGCGCTCGGCGCAGTTGGTGGGGGAATAGGCGGCGTTTTCGATGTTGCAGCCGTGGTACACCCGCCCGCTTTTGGTAAGCAGCGCGGCACCCACCTTGTAGCCGGAATAGGGTGCGTAGGCGTTTTCGCGGGCGTTGAAGGCTTCAAAAACAAGTTCGTTATCGTCCATAGGGTCAGGCTCCCTTCTGCCGGTGCTTGGAATAATCTTTTACCTCAGGCTTTGCCCAAGGTGTGAAAGGCCGTGGAGTATGATATAATTGGGTTAACAAACAAGTAAAGGATGGGTAGGTTATGTGTAAGCTGGACGCGGAGCATGTGCTGCATATTCTGGTGAAGTGCCCGGAGGCTCTTCGGGTGGGCGATTCGAAGGAAGGCTTTTTGCAGGTGATTCCGATTGACGGCGGATACTTTGAAGGCGAAAGGCTTCGCGGTAGCGTAGTGCCCGGCGGTGCGGACTGGAATACGACCATGCAGCACAAGCTTTCTCATGTGTATGCTAAGTATCTGCTTAAAACGGAGGACGGCGAATACATAGAGATTGAAAACGAGGGCTATATTCAAGATTACACCGCGCGCATAAAAACACAGCCCAGATTCCATGCGCGAAACGACGGCCCGTATAGCTGGCTTAACAGCGGGGTTTATGCGGGGGAACTGTTGCCCGCCGCAAATTCGGAGTATGCGGTGGAGATTAACATCTATAGGCTGTTATAGAGGTAACTGTATTCGACGGGGTAGGCGCTCTCTAATGAGTATTGGATAAATAATCGGATTGTCGGCACCCGCGCCGACAGGCGGCATCCTTTTTGGGTGCGTCAAAAAGGATGCAAAAACCGCTTTAGCTTGTGCATCGGCACAAATCACTCGGCGGGAAGATTAGCGCTTTTAACATAGATTCGCTCAAAACAACACAGAACTCGCCGCGGCTCAAACAACTGTGTTGTTTTGTCGCGCTGAGGCGCGACCGCTCACGGTTCTACCGTAACAATGCGTACGCCTCGCGACCCCTACGGGGAAGTGCCGGCGCAGGGAAGATTATTGCTAATCTTCAGTAGAGAACGGCGCGGGAGGACAGGCGATAAGCAAAACAAAAGGGATACCCCGAGGGAATAAAACGCGTAGCGTTTTACGAACGGCGACACCCTGAGCCTGAAATGCCAATGAAATTGGCTATGCGAATCGTGCGCCGCGAGCCGAGGGTGCAAAAGTGATGCACAAATCTTCCCGCCTGTTTGACCAAACCGCTTTCTGCCCAAGATGAGCAGTACAAGTACCGTTAGCAGTAATTATGCGGTTGTGTTTAGAACCGAAGGCCTGATGAAATTCTGCGGGCGATTGATAATGCCGCTGCCCGCCATGGGCTGATTAAAATTCGCGGGGCGTCGAGGACGCCGTCCCCTACAATCTTATGCTACACCAGCAGTTCCCCCGCATGGGAGGTGCCGGAGATATGGGCCTCTACCCCCAACAGCGCCGCTGCCGTTTTGCCGATATCGGCGAAGGTGGGGCGCGTTTTTAGGTTTAAGCCTGCCTGAATACGCTTGCCATAGATGAGCCACGGCGTGTATTCGCGCGAATGGTCGGTGCTTTCGGTGGAGGGGTCGCAGCCATGGTCGGCGGTAATCATCAGCACATCGTTGTCACCCAGCAGCCCGATGAGTGCGCCAAGCTGCTCGTCGGCGCGGTTGAGCGCCTGCGTATAGCCTGCCACATCGTTACGGTGGCCGTAGACCATGTCAAAGTCGACCAGGTTTACAAAGCACAGGCCGTTAAAATCCTTTTTGGCGTAGGCGAGGGTTTTCTGCATGCCGTCGTCGTTAGAGACGGTGCGCACGCTCTCGGAAATACCCTTGCCCGCGAAGATATCGACAATCTTGCCCACCGAAACAGTGGCAAGCCTCGCCGCCTGAAGGTCGTCTAGAAAGGTGTTGCCGGGCGGCTTTAAAGAGAAATCATGGCGGTTGGCGGTGCGCCTGTAGTTCGGGTATTCCCCCTCAAACGGGCGGGCAATTACGCGCCCTACCCCGTGCTCTCCGGTTAGGATTTCCCGGGCAATCTCGCAGTAGCGGTACAGCTCCTTGGGCGGCACCAGCCGCTCATGCGCGGCTATCTGGAACACGCTGTCGGCGGAGGTGTATACAATCAGCGCGCCGGTTTGCTCGTGCTCTTTGCCGTAGTCGAGTATTACCTGCGTGCCGGAATAGGGCTTGTTGCAGAGGACCTTTCTGCCCGTGCGCTGTTCAAACGCGGCAAGCACCTCGGGCGGAAAGCCGTTGGGGTATACCGGAAGGGGCTTGGGCGAGATAATGCCCGCAATCTCCCAGTGGCCGATGGTGGTATCCTTGCCCGCCGAGGCCTCGCGCATTCTGGCGCAGGCGCCGAGCGGGTTTTTTACCGCCTGCCCGCAGCCGATGCCCTCGATATTATAAAGCCCGAGCTTTTGCAGGTTGGGCAGCTTGAGCTTACCCGTATTATAACAGGCGCGCAGGGTGTGGCTGCCCACATCGCCGTAATCGGCGGCGTCCGGCTCTTCGCCGATGCCCACGCTGTCGAGTACGATTAAAAACACACGTTTGATTCTTTCCAACACGTAACCCTCCCAAAAGCTAAAAGCTTAAATCAGCTCCAGCGCAACCTTCATCATGTCGGTAAACGAGTTCTGCCGCGCCTGTGCGGGAAGCGAAAGCCCCTTGAACGGGCAGTCGGAGATGGTGAGGATGCACAGGGCGTTCTTCCCTGCCCTTGCGGCGTTCATATAGAGCGCGGCGGCCTCCATCTCTACCGCCAGCACGCCCATGCGCTTCCACTTGGCGAGTGCTTCGGCGTCATCGTCGTAAAAGGTGTCGCTTGAAAGGATATTGCCTACCTGACAGGATAAGCCCAATCCTTCGGAGGCGTCTATCGCCCGTTTCATCAGCGGGTAGCTTGCTATCGGCGCGAAGGTGCCGGGCAGGCTGTACTGCCGCGCGAAATTGGAGTTGGTGCACGCGCCCATGCCGATGACAAGGTCGCCGGGGTTCAGGCCGTCGCTGATTGCCCCCGCCGTGCCGATGCGGATGATATTCTCTACCCCATAAAAGTTGTACAGCTCGTAGGAGTAGATGCCGATCGAGGGCATACCCATGCCGCTGCCCTGCACCGAAACGCGCCTGCCCTTATACTCTCCCGTAAAGCCGTACATACCGCGGATGTTGTTATACTTTACCGCACCCTGCAGGAAGGTTTCGGCCACCACCTGCGCGCGCAGCGGGTCGCCCGGCATCAGCACCGTTTTGGCAATCTCGCTTTCGTTGCACGCGCCGATGTGCGGGGTTGGGATATTCGACATAGTAACAACTCCTTTTAGCAGTGTCTTAAATGTTATGGTTATTTAGTAGCCGCCGGCCTCGCCGCCGCTGAGCAGCGCCACCGCCGAGCTGGTGCCGATACGGTCGCAGCCCGCGTTTAAAAAGGCCTCGAGGTCTTGCTTGGTTTTTATGCCGCCCGCGGCTTTTATCTTCACGTTTTTGCCGATATGCTGTTTAAACAGCTCGATATCCTCAAGCTTTGCCCCTGCCGAGCCGAAGCCGGTGGAGGTTTTGATATAGTCTGCCTTGGCCTTGGTAACGCAGGCGCACAGCCGGATCTTTTCCTCCTGCGTGAGGCAGCAGGTTTCGATAATCACCTTTAAAACCTTCTCCCCCACTGCCTTGCGCACAAGGGCAATCTCGGCGGTAACCTTATCGAAGCAGCCGTTCTTGACATCGCCGAGGTTGATGACCATGTCTACCTCATCGGCGCCCAGGCTGACGGCGTCTACGGCTTCAAAGGCCTTGGCCTGTGCGGTGGCATAACCGAGCGGGAAGCCGATAACGGTGCATATCGTTAGCGTGTCCCCGTATTTTTCGCGTATACGCTCGATATAGGCGGGCGGTACGCACACCGAGGCGGTGTGAAAGCGGATGGCCTCGTCGCAGAGCTTTTGTATCTGCTCCCAGGTGCAGTCGGGCTTTAACAGGGTGTGGTCGATGTGCGGAAAGATGGCTTCGTTTTGCATGTTATCATTCCTTCGCAGAGGTTTTTGGGTAAGAATAAGGGCGCACAAGTGCGCCCCAAATTAACAAGGGTTATTGTTTCTTCGCGGCTGCCTTTGTATACAGTATAATCCCTCCCGCCGCCGCAAGCAAGAGAAACGCGAGCATCAGCACCGGCAGATGGAAGTGCGGTGTGCCTGCGCCTGTGTTAAAGCCGCCGGTGGGCGGAGCGGGGTTGCCGTCGTCGATATACGAGCTGCCCGGGATGGCGCTCTCCCCTACCGTGGAGGCTCCGGCGGGCAGCTGCTGGCTAGGAAGCGGCTCCTGCTGAGCGATGAGCTCGCTTAAGGAGGCCAGCTTTTTGCACAGCTCGGTGCGCGAGATAATTCGGGTATCGGTAAGCCCCAGCAGGTCGCGGATGCGGTTGTTATCCAGCGGCATCAGCCAGGAATCGGCGGTATCGGTAAGCAGAAAGGCGTAGCCGATACTCTCTTTTAGGTTTACCAGCCGCACCTGCAGCTTTGATTGATCCAGCCCGGTTTGGGGCAGCAGGCTTTCAAGCTCTGTTTGATTCTGCCTCAGGTCGAAACTCTTGAGGGTGTCGGGGCCAAGTTCGGTAATCTCCAGACGGTCTGCCATCTGTTCGTTGTAAAACAGGACAAAGCGCTCGTCCTGCGCGGCGCGCTCCTTGATAAACTCGCTGTCGGGGGTGTAGTAGTTGTATTGCAGCAGCGCGTAACCCTGCGCGCTGCCGGCGCTGTTTTGCAGCACCGCCGCATAGGGCTGCTGCGCAAGCGGCTGCTCGGTGAGCGGCCGGTTATCGTAGCCCGAAAGCTGCGCATCGGTGAGGGTGAACACAGGGGCTAGGGTTGTAAGGTCTACACGGCTGCCCGTTTCGGCAAGCTGCTGCTGAGAAAGCCCCGAAAGCGCCGCGGCCTGTGCCTCTTTGTCGGCGGTGTAAAACCCGTAATCCGCCGTTGGCTCCTGTGCCGATACGGTTAGCGGCAGGCTGAAGGTTAGGCAGATTGTTATTAAACCAAGAAAAATTCTTATACTTTTCAAGTGGATGATTCAGCCCTTTCGTAAAGTAACGTAAGCGTCTATCTTAGGGCGCGTGCCGCGGCATCGGTTACAACCGTCTGTTGAATGGCCGTGGTCTTGCCGCCGGGGCTTTCGCAGTACATACGCAGCACGTCCCCCTTCTTCAGGTGAAAGTTGAAAAACTGATAGAAGCGGTTGTGCTCATCCGCTCGCACGGCATACCAGCCGCCGTTGTTTACGCTGGTGTAGATGATGTAGTTATACGGCGCCTTGCCTGTTACCGCGCAGTTGCCCGTAAAGGAGAGGTCGGGCGCAAAGTCAGAGAGCGAGCCGTAATCCTGTGTGATACCGGTGGGCACCGCGTCGTAGCTCTTGGCGGAATAATCCACCTTCTTGGGCGGTTTTTTCGGGTTGACGATGTAGTATACCCAGCTGATGGAATCGGTGCCTACCGAGGATTTAAAGCCGTCGGTGAGCAGCTTTTGCTTGGTGGTGTAGATGGTTTCGCCGTTCCACACATCATAGACGGTAAAGCGGTCGGCGGCGCGGTCGTAGCCTTGGATTACCACCGAATGCCCGATGCCTGTCTCCCACAGGTTGCCGATTAGGTACAGCCCTGAATTGAGCGCCGCGTCGGGATATTCCCATACGGAACGCAGTACACTTGCGTCGTAGTACAGCCCCTCTGATTTGGGCTCTGCCTGAAAGTTTGTGACGTAGCGCATGGCCTCGAAGGTTTGAGATTTTGTGCCGGGGTTGTTGACGTCTTTCCCCTCAAATATATACTTTACAATGGCCTGCTGCCCTGCATCGATGGTGGGTTTGCCGTCGATGGTATAGCCGATGGCGTCGCTTTTTAATCCGGAAAGATTTGAAGGTATCACCGCGCCGCTGGGTAGAAAGCTTGGGTTCTTATAAAGGCTGTTATACCGCATGCCCACCATCTTGGCGCAGGTTGCCCAGCACCAGCTGGTGCGGTTTTGTATGAAGGGCTTGGGGGCGCGCGGTGTGGTATCGGCATAGGCGGTGAAGCCCTCGAATACCAGCAGAAGGGTTGCCGCGGCCGTCATGACTGCGGCGGCTATGCGCAGCCGGAAGGCGGCTTTTTTAGAGAGTGTGTTCATACGAGAAGCTTCCTTTCTGCTTTAGTGGGGGGATTGTATAGGTGGCCGTTCGTGGGGGAATTGTAGGGGCAATAGGCGAATTTCGCACGCAAAAATCGCCTCAGCAATCGCCCGCCGGATACATATGGCATCCAGTGAGACTGCGGGCGCTTAGTAAGCGCCCCTACGTTCTCCACGTGGATTTGGATGATAAACCGCGGGGCGTCGAGGACGCCGCTCCCTACATTCCGCCGCAGGGTGGCGAATATATGGGGGCACCCGAACATTTTCCCCCTCCCGCATGGGGTTGCCCTGGATTTTTCGCCTGCCCCGTTGCGGGAGGGGGCTGGGGGTGGGTACATAGTTGCTAGAGATTAGTTGTTAGTAGAGAGAACCCCCAAGCGGAGAGAATTATGGATTAATCTCCCGCAGCCCCGCCTGATACTGCCTTAGAGTAAGCAGGTCGGAAAGGTTGACATCGCTGCTTTGTGCGGAGTAAGCGGTGGCGGAGGAACGGTTGATATCGTAGAGGTAGTAATCGTCCAGCGGGCCCTTGCCCGTAAGGAAGTTTAACAGCCTTGTTATCGCCTCAGCGGCATCCACCGTGCCGTTTTTGTCTACATCGGCCTTCTTATCATCCAGAATGACGGAGCTGCCGCCGGTGCAGCCGTGAGGGTGGTTCAGCATAAGGTCAACCACTCCGCGGTAGGCGGCGCCGGGGATCAGATTGCCGGCGGCATCCACCGTAAACGCATCGGCGGGCTCGAAGCTGACGGAGATGGCCTGCGGAGGGGCGTAGGCGGGGAGCAGCTCGAAGTGGAGAGGCGTTTTGGTGCCGCGGTAGATTTTGCCCGGCATATCGCTGGCAAGCATCAGGAAGTCCAGCCCCACGATGGGGGTTTTATGGATGGGGAACCCGCCGTTTTGGAAGGCGGAGGTAGCCCAGGTAGTTGTAAAGTCCCAGCCGGTGTACCTGGCCGGGTTTTGCATATCCGCTGCGTAAAGCCCTGTAAGGCAGCCCGCTGCGGTGCCTAGGCCGTTTAAATACATGCTGTTTTTAGTGCTGAGGTTATAGTAGCAGTTCGTAAGAGCGGTATCGTAGCCGTAATAACCGAAGAACGCACCCTTGGTGGTGGCGGGCCCGCTGATTTTTGTGGATGCATAACAGTCTTGAAAGCTGCATCCGCCCGGAAGTACCGTCATGCCGGCAGCGTAGCTGAACTGAGGCAGGTTTGCGGCAGTGATGGTGCTTACCGCGTAGCTGTTACTTACTGTTGTCTGCTGCAGCTCGTCGGCAAGACCGCTTTGGCTGGTGAGCTTACCGCCCGTCTGCCCCTTGGAGGAGAGTGCTGCAATGGCAAAGCTCTCGTCTATCGTACTGATGCTTGCGTAGCTGAGCAGGCCGCCGTTGCTGCACCAGTTGCCGCCTGACTGTGAAATATCACCCATAAAGCCACAGCGGGAGAGATTGGCTTTTATGGCGTAGCCAATAAGACCGCCGGAGTAGGTATAGGCCTTCATGCTGCCGGTGAGCGTTACCCTGACACTGCCCCTTACAAAGCAGTTCTGCACCGTGGCGCTGTCCGCGCGCGCGGCAAGCCCGCCGATGATATAGTTGCCTTCATTCTGCAAGGCGGAAACGGTGATGCTGACGTTATTGAGGATCACGTTCTTTACGGTGCCGTTTTCAATGCAGTTGAACAGCCCCAAGCCCGTGTTTTCGCTGATGGGCTGGGTGGCGTTGACGGTGAGGTTGCTGATGACATAGCTGTTGCCGTCGTAGTTGGCCTCAAACGCATACCCTATGTAGTAGGTGGCGATCGGCGTCCAGTTCGGGATGCCGGAAAGGTCGATATCGGCATTTTGCTTAAAGTATTTGCCGCAGTATTCTTTGCCCGTAAAGCCGCCGAGCAGCAGCAGATCTGTGGGGGAATCGACAATGTAGGGGTTTGATAGGCTGCCGTCGCCGGAGCCGTAATCCCCCACCACGATATTGATGTCGGCGGCCGCGACGGGCACCGACGGGCTTTTGTAGGTGACAATGCAGCGCACCTGCGCGATCCCCTGCGCACCCGCAACCGGCTTAACCGTGCAGGCGGAGCCGCTGGGAGCAAGGGTGACGAAGGACGAGCCGTTGGTGATGTCCCAGTCGTAGGAGAGCACATCCTCGGGCTTGACGGCCAATGCGGTTACCGTGATGCCCGCTGTATTGGTATTTTTAAGGTAGTCTACCGTCTTTATAAGGGTGACATTGCCGATAAAGCTCTTTTTGCTGCGCATGTAGGTGCTTTCCGCCGAGGCCATGGCCGCGAATGTCCAGCACGCGCCCACGTCGCGCTGGTTTTTTACCGAGGTGACCTCGCCGGTGCTGCGCAGGTCGTAGGTTGAGGGCAGCGAACCGCCGGTAGCGGGTTCGGCGCCGTTAGAGAAGTACAGGGTGTTCGGGTCGAGCAGCACACCGGGGGTAAAGGCGCCCGATTCCGAGCCGCCCACAAGGGGCTGCTCCGGCAGCGGGATAGGCTTCTGCTCAGCAACCTCAACCGCAAATCGGCTTGAAGAGGCAGGATTGCTCTCTGCGGGGGCTTCGGCGGCTCCCGTAACGGGCTCGCTTGTGCCGGGTACGGCTTCGCTTTCACCCACAACCGGCGCGCTTTCGCCCGGCAGCGGGGTTGCGGTGCTTTCTGCGGGGGCAGGCGGCGCAGCTGGTTCACTGCCGCCCAATACCGGTTCATTAGCTCCGCCGGTTGTGCCGTTCACAGTAAAAGCCTTGATGCAGAGGTTGCCCTTAATATTGCTATAGTCCGAGCCGGTCAGGTCATCCCAGCCGCCGTTATAGAGATAGCTTTGCTCCGGGGCCATGGTAAGGTTGAGCTGTACCTTCTGCTGTGTGCCTGCGTAATACTGCTGCTGCTCGATGCAAACCGCATAGCCGGTTGTGTTGGATATTATAAGAATTACCGCAAACCGCTGCCCCTGTGCAACCGCAACCGGCGTAGTCAGCGAAACGGTGTGATAGCCCGCATAGGGCTGTGTGCCGCTTGCGTTGGGGGTGGCTTCGCTCAGGGCGACGGCAGAGGGCAGAGTATCTCCGGTAGCCACATATACCGAATAGTTGACATTGGGGGAGGTTGTATAGAACGACACCGCCTTCACCGTTTCGTTGCCGCCGGCGGTAAACTTGTTGGCAAGGGTGTAGGAGGTTAAAGTATTACCGCTGGGGTCAGAAAGCCTGAAGGCGCTGGTATAGCCGTATGGGTCGTGCTGATAGTTATGGTCGTAGCTTTCGGCATTGGCGTCCCCCGTTTTAAATACGGCGGTAGCGTTGGAATATTGTTTACCGTCGATTACAATCGGTTTACCGAGGCATTGGTCGTTATACGAAAGGTAGAAGTACCCGCCCAGCGCGCCGCCGGTGCCGTAGCTGTTTTTGATGAGGAACGCGCCGGGGGCAGAGGGCCGGTTGCTCGCGGAGAAGTTGGTAACGGCGTAGTTATCGTCCCACCCTACCACCGTAACCGCGTGGCCGTAGTTGGCAAGCAGTTGGACAGACGGCGGCAGATAGTAGGCGGCGGTGGTGCTGGTGGTGTTCATGTACTCTGACAGGTATTGCATTGAGATGTACGCAGCGCCGTTATCATATACCGCCTGCTTGATGGCGGCAATATCGGTTGTGTTATCGCTGTCGGTATGCGGGATCATCAGCACATCGGAGATGCGCGTTACGGGAGAGTAGCCGGTGATAAGCTTATAGTTGTAGTAGGGGTCGTCGCCCTCGTTGATGGGGCCGCCCCAGCGCGCGAAATAGGCCGCCGCCATATTCGCCGTGCCGCCGGTGTTTACCCCGCCGTAATAGCCGTAGGGCGCGCCGGAATAGAAGGCAGACATCAGCAGATTGTTTTCGGAAAAATCCACAACATCCCCGCCGCCGGTGGAGGGCTGTTCCGCCGCAGCACCGTTTTTATCGGCATGACCAAGCCCGCCTTCCCTTTCGGGAGGGGCGGCGTTGGTGATTACGGGAGATGCTGAGCCATCCTCTGCGGTAATGGTGGTAATGGGACAGAGGGCGAGCACCAGTGCCATGGCCAGAATGAGAGTGAATAGTTTAGTAAATCTTTTCATAACGTTCTCTTTCTTTTTACGGTGAATGGTATGTATAGATAGGGGCTGTTAAAAAGGCAGTTCTTCCCGCGGTTGCGGGAAGAACCTAAGATGTCGTTATTGAAAGTGAAAGCCCGCAGATTAATAGGACTTGCCGACAGTCTGGAAGATACCACGAAGGGACTTAATCATCCGGCGGTATCATCGGGATTAACGCCTGCGTTGGATTGCTGCATTTTAAGCAGGTCGGTAAGCGAGAGGTCTTCTTGAACGATGTTATAGTTATCTGAGACCGTCGTTTTGCCGTCTTTATCCTTATGGTCGGCGTTGAGTACGTATGGGTCGGTTACTGTGGGGGTTTTGCCCGTAAGCCAGTTAAGAAGTGCCGTTACTGCCTGGCTGTATTCACACTTGCCATCAAAGTTTACGTCGCCAATGCGCGTAAATATTTGCATATTGTGCGGTGAAGAAGGAACCCCGGTGACAGACACGGTAGCTGCGCCGTATTTGCCCGCCTTAAGCAAGCCGGCATCAAAGGTTACAACTTTTGAATCACTCACGGTGATATCCAACGGCCTTGGCCACGCATACTCAGGGAAAAACCTACCGCAAAGCGGTGTGGCTTGTGAGCTGAAAAGAGTTTTACACACTCTGCTGCTAAATTCAAACTGATCAACTTCGCCGATTGGATTACGCAGCACCGGCACATAGCTGATTGGGCCGGGGGCCATTACCCAGTTTGTGGTAAAGTTAAAGCCGGTAAACGACGTTTGCTGCGCCATCTGCTGGGCGGTAAGGCCCTTTGGCGCGCTGGTGAAGGTTCCGAGTACTACCCCGTCCCCCGCCGCGGTTTTATCGTAGTAGCAGTTGGAAAGCTTTTGAGTACCGCTGCACCACGCGGCGATAGCGCCCTTTCGGCTGCCGGATTCTGTGAAGCTCTTGTCGTAGTTAACGCTTGTATAGCAGTTTGTAAAGGAACACTGATTTCGGGCTTCGCGCGTGATTCCGCCCGCACATACGCCGATTGCACTGCCTAGGGTAGAAAAGGTTCCCGTTGCATAGCAATCGGTAATATTTGCTTTATCGGCAAACCCGGCAAGCCCGCCAAAGGAGGATTCTTTGCCGCCGTGTGCGTTAAGGTTAGCAAAGGAATTGGAAACGGTGGCATTTGTTGCACGGCCAATCAGCCCGCCGATTGTAATTTTTTTGGTTGACGTCATATGAATTGAACCGGAGAAGCTGCAGTGCTTTACCACAGTATTGTCCTTTGCATCGCCAATCAGCCCGCCTACACTCGGTTCGGTGGCATTGTCTTGTGAAAGTGTAAAGCCGTACTCGCCAGAAACAGCACAGTTTTGTATGGTGGAGTTCTGTGCACGCCCGGCAATGCCGCCAACATAGCATTCGCCGACAAAATAGCTGGGAGATGCTTCGATATCTGCGTCGTAAAGTATTATGTTTTCGATGGTGCCGCCGTTTACACAGCCGAAGAGCCCTGCGGGTTCAAACGAGAAAAGCGTGATAAGATTAAACCCATTAATTTTAAATCCGCCGCCGTTAAAGGAGCCCATGAAGGGGTTGGCTGCATCACCGATGGGGTGCCAGTAATCGGTGAGGGTGATGTCGTTTGTTTGGGTAAAGTTAAGCCCCTGTGAAGGTTTGCCCTTAAAGCAGTCGATGAGCTGGAGGCCCATGGGGGTGCTTACTTCGAAGGGCTTGGCTTCAGTACCATCACCTGAACCATAGTTGGTAACGGGAATGCGGAAGGTGCAAACGTAGGTGTCACCGTTGGTGTAAGCAACCTTGCCCTCAACCTTCAACTCGGTTTCAGGCGCTCCCGCTTTGTAGTTAAAGGTAACGGATTTGTTGGTTAAAGATGTATTGGTTACGGCAATGTCACCGGATTTTATCGTCCAGCTGTAAGAGGACACCAAAGAGGCCGGGGCAACGGCGGTTAATGTAATACTGCTGCCGGTGGAGTTTTTTAAATAACGAGACGACTGACTGAACTTTGCGTCTGTCTTAGAATTATCCAATCCGTTCTCGGTTAGGTAAGCACTCTCTATGGAAGACATGGTTGCGAAGGTCCAACAGGCGCCGTAATTCCCTTGATTCTTTACAGAGGTAACACGTCCCAGGGGCAACAGGGAGTATTTTGCAGCGAAGTTGCCGCCTGTAGAAATTTCGCCCATATCCGCAAGGGTTCTTCCGTTAAAGAAATCGTATGGTGCGGGGATTTCACCGAAGGCGCGCCCGGCTTCACCACTGCCGCCAACAGCGGGGGGTTCCCCGAGCTGCTTAAGAGCGCCCTTAAATGCGTCCCGTGGCTCCGGAATCACGGTGGAGAATTCCACGCTGCCGGTTACAGGCTCGTTGACCGCCGAAGCTCCGGGAGCAGTTTGCTCGGAGCCGCCCGGAACGGGAGGTTCGGATTGTCCCGGAACCGGTTGTGAATCCCCCACTGTCGGAGGATCTCCCGCGATATTCGAGCTGCCGATAGCCGGCGAAGAACCGGGCGTAACAACATCGGATTGACCGGCGACAGGGGAGCTGCCGGGCGTTGCCGGTTCTGTGCCGGAGCCTCCGACAACAGGCGGATTGCCGTTGTGCGAAGAACCGTCCATTCCTGCCCCGGCTACAAAAGCTTTTACACAGACATTCATAGGAACGTAACTTCCATTTGAGGTTAGCAAAGAAGTGGTGTCTCTCCATACCCCATTGACAAAAACGTAGCTCTGCCCAGCACCGATCGTCGCTTTGGAGTTGTATCCGCTCTCCTTTACCTCAAGCGGAATACCAACCACACCGGCAGTGGGGTTTTGTACGGCGATGATTACCTCAAAGTCTTTGCCGGCGGGGATGGTCACGTTCTGCAACAGATTAATGGTATGATAGCCCGGATAATAAGCCGTTCCCACTGCGCTGGGTGCAGGCAGTCCGGTAGTAGATGTAGGAATTGATAAGCCACCGCCGGAGGACAGGGGGTGTACATAGATACGGTAACTGTCGTTATAGCTATAGGTATAAAACGATACGGCGGCGATATCTTTTTGCGTAGTGGTGTTAAACTTGTTGGCATAGAAAACATAGTTTGGGGTTGTTACCCCATGTACATATACCGCGCCGTAGTCATCATAGCTGAACACGCCGGAATAGTTATTGGTGTTCTCCACCTTGGTAAAAAAGGTTGCCGAATCGCTGGAATACCTTACCTGATCGTTTGAATAGTAGCCCTCAACTGCCGATACTAAAAATCTGTCATAATAAGAAACATAATAGTACCCGCTTTGCCCGGCGCTTGTACCCCAGCTGTTTTTAATAATAAATGCACCCTTCCCCGGAGGGGTAACTTTAGCCGGACAGCCGGAGAAGTTGGAAGCAAGGTAATCATCGTCCCAGCCTACAATGGTAATGGCGTGCCCTCCGCCATAAGTTATGTTTGTAGCGGCGTTTTTGGGGAAATAATAGGTGCCCTTTGTCTGGTTTTCACATCGCCCATCCCACCAAAGAGAGGCATACGCCGCGCCGTGGTCCATAATAGCCTGCTTTACCGCATCATTGGCAAGCGGCTGATTATAAGGCTTTTTGGGGATGGAGATAATCTCCTGCACGCGCTTTGCTGTTTGCGCGCTGCTGTTTATTACAATATTACTATCGGATAACGTTCCGGCATAATCCGGGTAGGGATTGTCGGCTTCGTTTACAGGGTCGGCCCAGCGGGTTAAGAAGGAGGTGGCCATTTCAGCGTTGCCGCCGGAACCAAGCCCCAGATCGTAGCTAAAGGGCTGATCCGGGCGGGTACCCCCCGCAAACAGGTGCATCTCTGATAGGTCAATATAATCAGCCGCCCCCGTTGCGGGTTCGCTTGCGCCTTCAAGCTGCGGCTCTACCGTGATATACTGCCCCGGCAGGGCGCTGTCGCCCGGGGCGGCACTGTCGGCGCCCGTTCCCTCCGCCGCAAGGCTTGCGGGAAGCAGAGAAAGCGCCATAAGCACCGTAAGCACCAAGGAAACCAGCTTTTTGCATCTTTTCATTGTATTTTCCCCCTTATGTCACACGGGCGACGGAATGAACGCCCGCACTAAAAATCCTGTTTTCGGGTATATTGCCGCCGCCCCTGCCCTTTTGCAAGGGGCGGCGGTATTTGGGGCTCAGGTGATGGCGTTCTTTTTCACCTCGAAGTTTACGGTGGCCAGCGCGCCGCCGCCATCGGCCGCCTTGGCGGTTACCGTGGCGGTGCCGGTGCCCACAAACGTTACCTTGCCGGTATTGTCTACCGTAACCACCGAGGTTTTGCTAGACGACCACACCACATTGCGGTTGTCGGCGGGTGTGGTGCCGTCTTCAAGGAAGCAGTCGGCCGAAAGGCGCAGGGTGCTTTTGTTGGCAAGGCCGGTAATGGTGGAGTTGGTGACATTGTTTGCGCCGTTTTTAATCTTTACCGAGCGGGCAAGCTTCTGGCCGGTTACCGTAACGGGGATGGAAACAACGTGCTTGGCGGGGTCGTTGATCAGGGTGGCGGTAATGGTTACCTTGATTTCGCCGGGGATATACTTGGCAACGGTGATCTCGCCAAAAGAATCCACCTGCACCAGCGGGCTGCTGGAGGTGTAGGTGCAGCAATCCTCGGCGTAGCCGAGAGAGCCGCCCCACCCGCTCTTGCCGGTGGCGGGCAGCAGGCGCACATGCGGACGGGTGATGATATCGCTGCAGTCTTCCGCACAGATTTTGCTGTAAACAATGCCGCCCGCATTCGACGAATACAGCGAGCCCACAAGCGGGCCGGTAAGCGGCTGCAGATTGGTGCCGTCGGCATTTTTATACCACGGGTAGTATACGTTTACGGCGTAGCTTGCCGTCATGCCGCCGAGGGCGACGTTTAGCCTGTAGTTGCCCGCATTATACACCATAAGCGTAAAGCAGCCGGTTTTGGGATCAAGCGCAACGTCCAGGCTGTAAGCTGGCGTAGTGGTTGTGGTGTTGTTAAGACGCTCGATGGAGATAACCGCATCGGTGCCCGGGGCAACCTGGCCGTTTGTTAAGGTTTTTTGAAGATAGAACTGGTAGGAGTACAGGCGACAGAGGTTTAGAGTGCCTGAAAGCTTTTTGGTGGTGGGCGCGCCGTTTTGCGTCTCATACATCGTGATGGCTTTTGCCGACACCGAGGTTTTGGCCACCACCTGAATGGGGATATTCACGGTAATCTTGTTGCCCGCGGCGGCGGTTGTGCCGTAAGAATTGTCGGTATAGTCCAGCCCGTCACGAAAACGCTCGTATTGTATAGATGAGTCATATACATAAATCTTGTTTGTTTTTAAGTGGATGATTGCAGTAATACCGGATATATCACCCAACCCGGCTTTTACGGTCAACCTTCCGGTTTTTTGGTCGATTGTAACATCGCCCTTCGTTGGAACATTGACCAGTTCATATTCAGAGATGTAGTAGTCGCCTGCCGTGCCGGTATTCAGTTTATAAGGAATGGTATAGCTGCCGCCCGCAACGATGGTAACCGTTTCGGGGGTGCCGTCGGGCTTGCGGGGCACATCGTTGAGCACCCTTGGCCTGTTGTTTACACGGATGACCACCATATCCTTTACCGCGGAGCCGTCTTTCGCGGCGGCGGTAATCAATGCGGTGCCCTTGCCGCGCACGGTTACGGTGCCGTTTGCGTCTACGCTGGCCACACTGTTGTTGGAGGAGGCCCACGATACCATGGAGGAATCGGTGAGAGCAGTAACGGTATTATCCGTTCTGGTTACCTTGGCGCCAAGGTTGAACACCCGCTGGGCGGAGGGGTCGCCGATATCGGTGTAGATGGTCTTGTTGATTGCATTGTTGTTGTAATCTAAAAGCGAGCTGTAGTTTACCTTCTTTAAGAAGTCGGTGCCGCCGTCGCGCTGGCCGATCAGCAGCGAACTGGCCGAAACGCCGGGCGTAACCTTAAAGGTGATCGAGCCCTTGCGGGGGTTCGGCTCGCCCTTAATAGCCGCCGTTACGGTTACGTTCACGGGGCTTGTGATGGTATTGAGGTTGCGGGTGTATAGCTTGCCGTCAGCGGTTACCACCAGCAGGTTGGGGTTGGAGGAGGTAAACGTGAGGTATTTGGGGATATTGTTGCCGACGATAGCGAGCAGGTTTTTTTTGCTCTTATCCTGCAGGAATACCGAAAGTTCCTGCTCGCCGCCGCCGTAGCACACCGTAGAATCCAGCATTACAGAGCGAGTGGAATCGGCCGGTATGACGGAAAGGGCGGTGCCGTTTGTGTTGAACTGATAGATATTAAAGGTTTCGGCATAGGTGGAACCGGCCACCGAGATGAACACCTTGGCTGTGCCGGGCTTTTTGGGGGTTACCGTTAGAGAATAGCCCTTTTTGGTGGTTCCATAATTGTATTTTGGTTCGGGGGTAACGGTGCCAAAAGAAAGGAGCTCACCGTTGCTGGTGGCGATTTTTATATCGTTTATGTTTGTTGCATCAGTTCGGAAATAGAGGGTGGCGGTGCTGGGAACGGGGTTTTGCAGGGTATCCATTACATACAGGGTAGAGGCGGAAACGTTCGCCGCCCTTTCTACGGTGTTTTGATTCTGCACAAAAATCTTGCAGGAAGCGACAATTGCGGCGGAGGTGGCATAAATGGTTGCGGTGTCGCCTGCGGCGCACCCCTTCTTTACAGTAACCCTGCCGGTTTTGGCGTCTACTGTAACGTTAGGGTTGTCAGTGCACGTCCATGTTACCCCACAGTTTGCCGGAGTGGTAGTGGCCTTAAGGGTAAAGCTAACGTCTGAGGTGGGGTTAGGCTTCATGGTATAGATGTCCTGGCTGAGGGTAATGGCGGTGCAGGGCTGGTTGACAGTAAGCGCCAATGTCGCGGAGGGCGCCGTTTCTCCTGCAGCATAAGTTCCTGCAGCCTGCGCTGCGGTTATGTTAAAGGCAGTGGGACTGCTTTTGCCTGTAAGGGTGACAATTCCCTTGGCATTTACTGTGGCGATGCCGGTATTTGCGCTTGCAAAGGAAAGCCCCGCAAGCACCGCTTCGTATTCGGCGCCGCTAGAAAGGAAAACGTCGCCTGCAGCCAGAGCACAAAGGGTTTTAGCGTCTTCCGGTGCAAGGAAAACCTTTGTGCCGTCCCTGCGGGTTTCGACGATAATAAGATTATATAATTTGTCGATATCACTATTCAGGTCGACGGTTATGCTGCCGCTGCCGATGGCAACGGGCTGCTTACTCTGGTTAAAGATATCCACGGAGGATATAGTTTTCGGCAGGATTTTCGGCGTTACGGTGATGGTTTTGGTGGCTTTGCGGTTATAGGGGTCGTCTTTAATGGAGGCGGTGAGGGTTACATTCACGTTGCCGGAAAGGTTTGCCGCCTGTGCCGCGTTAACGGTTACCACGCCCGCATCGGAGATGCTTACAAGGTTGGGCATGGAGGAGGTGAAGTCGCAGATTGCCGCGGAAAGCTCCTTTTTGGTGCCGGGAGCAGGGCCGTAGGTGGAATACAGGGACAGATTGGTGGTGGTGTAACGGTCAAACAGCTTGTAATCCGTTGAACCGGAAGCCTTCTCAAGCGTCAGCTTTGCAGATTGCTGCGATTCTTCATTGTAAACCGTGATGGGAATGGAAAGAGTCTTGCCCATGTAGCTGGCAAAAATCGTTCTCCTGCCCGGCGTTGAACCTGCCGCGGTAAGGTCTATACCCATATTGGGAGCGGTGGCAGGATCAAATGTCATGGAGATGGACGCTTCGGTACCGATCGACCATTGAACATTTGCATAGTCGGTAAACGCTTTATTGTTTACCTTTACATTCACCGTATCACCGATCTTCAGCGTCGGTGAGCTGGCAACAAGACCGGTAAAGGCGGAAAGCTGTGAGTTAGTGGCGTCTACTACGGTAACAGTGAATTTTTCAGTAATCAGATCATCATCATATTTAAATACACCAGAGTCGTAATAGGTTTCCGGCAAGACAGCATAGACCATTATTTTGCTGCCGAAAGGAGCATTGGCATCGGCAGTGATAGTGCCGGTTTTATAATCAAACTTAAAGGGAACGGTTGATAAGTCGGTTATAAGCGCTTTGGTTGATGCATCTCGCAACTGCCAAACAAGGCCTTTCATAGCCTTGTTCGTTGCATCCGCGGGATAGGCTGAGCTGATTTTGAATTGAATCTTGCCGCTGCGGGTAATGTTGTTTTCGAGAGCATTTGCAGATAGTAAGCGCTCAACCTGCTTATGCGAAACCACCTTCACGCGGTCGAACACGTTGGAGCCGTCGGTGGCGGTGGCGGTGATGTAGCACTCGCCGTAGCCCTTTACCGAAACTACCCCGGTATCCGAAACCGCGGCGACGCTGCCGTTGCTGGTGGTAAACTTTACAAGACTTTTGTTGGCGGAGGAGATAACCATTTTGCCGCCCGGGAACTGGTCGCCCAAAACGCTGGTTTCAAGCTGCGCCTCTGCGGGCAGGGAGGTGGCGTTGAGCGTAAAAGCATAGCCGTCGCCGCCTGCATCCTTATGCGCAAGGGGGGAAACGGACATATTGGTGATGGAAACGCCCACATGGCGCTCGGTGGGGTAGATGGTATAGGTGGCGGTGGCCTTGTGCTTCTGCGGGTCGTCCTTCAACTCGGCGGTAACGGTTACCTTGGTGGGGGCGGTGACAAACCGCGCGCCATCGCATAGTGTTACCGTGGCCTGTGTTGTACTGGTGGCCGAAACCGTGAGCAGGGTGGAGTTGCTGCTGGAGAGAATGCAGTCGTTGGGGTTGACCGGCATGCTCGATTTGTTTGCGGCGTCGGAAAGCGAGAGGGAGAAGAGCGTTGACTTGTTGGAGGAGAAGTCAAGGCCGGAGGACTCCTGATTGATGGCCATTTTGGTGAGTGCGGTGTTGTAGTTTGTAACGTTAAAGGACATTGTGGCGGTAACATCGCCGCAGGAAACGAAGGCATCACAGATGCCATTGGATTTAAGAACCGATGTAAGTACCATGGTATAATCGTAGTAATAGGTTGTCTTGCCAAGAACGGTAACCGGGCGAGGGTCCTTATAGGAGACCGCGGAGTCAGTCAATATGCCCGTATTACGCGAGCCGCCGGTAACCTCAATGCCATTGTTTTTAAAGTCGGTTAAGGTAGGAGCTCCGCCGGACGTGATTGGCTGCTGAGTGTGAATGGCCCCGTATACGGTGACCGATTTAGAGGGATCGCTTAATAGATTGGTCTGATTATTTTCAGCCTTTATGGTAATGTCAAGCACCTTCACGGGGCTTTTAATAGTAAGTGCTGCATGCGCTCTTGTGAGACCATTCGTAAAAGTTGCGGCGGTTTCGGCAGTGATGGTGTAGTTTTTTGGGGCGGTAGCGGTGAACTTGACGGGGGCTGGAGAATCCTGCTGCCAGCTGTAGATATAATTGCCGTTGCCGTCGCCGGTACCGGCGATATCCTGGTTGTTTACCTTCACAAAGTTATCGTTTGCGCTGCCTTTCCACGTTACCTTCCAGACGAGCTTTTTGTCGCCGGCCGGAAGCCCTGCGGTGCCAACAGCGGGAACAAGGGTGGGGGTAACGGTGTAGGTTTCGCCTATGTAGGTGTTGCCGGTTAAGGCCAGATTCAAGCCGGTTACGCGCGGGTTAACGGTTACCTTGCCGGTAGCGGTATTGCCCGCTATGTCGGTGGCCGAGATGGTATAGGTGCCAGGCTCGGTAAGCTCAAACGCTACCTGGCTTCCGCTTGGGTCGGTATCGGTAACGTTATAAGCGGCGGGGCCTTTTAAAACGCTGAATTTCGCGATGTCGCCGTATTGGTTAATAATTTTAACTGACGCGAACGGGTCAACCGAAACAGCGGTGCTTGTAAGCGGCACTTCAATCGATTGGTTGGCAAGCACGTCGCTTTTTTTATCGGTTACCGTTATTTTAGGCGGGAGGGAATCAAAATCAACCTTATCAATATTGCTGCTGGGGTCATTAGTGGTAATGGCGCCGTCATCCCCCACATAATCAAACTCGCTGCTTACATTCATGGCAACCTGGCCGTATTCTCCGCTGCCGTTATACTTCAGCTGCGCGGTGGCAAGCAGGCCGTCGGCGGCAAGTAGCGCGGCTTCATTCAGTGCCTCGACCTTGTTGTTCCGGAACGCCGAGAAGACGGCAACCATATTTAATGTATGGTTTGCAGCGTCGCTGTTCTTTTCAAAAAGAGCATACGGGGTGGTGGCAGTGGTGAATTTTGAGACGGGGGTTCCGTAAAGCTCAAAGGTGGGGTACCATAACAATGAAATTTTGTAGGCACCGATGCCCTTTTCCACCGTTTTGCCGTTTACTGTGGTGGTTCCGTGCAGACGGTCGTCGTCTGTATAATTTATAATCTTGAACAGCAGGGTGACAATATCCCCCTGCTTTACATAAGTCTTTCCATTGGGGTAGTTTACCACAACCTGCAGCGCGGCGTTTTGCCCGCTGCCGGTGGCGGGTTCGTCGCCTATGGCGGAACCGCCCGGTACAAGCGGCAGGGTAAACAGAACCTCATTCTCGCCGCCCGTAGGCGCCTGAGCAATCGGTTCGTTGGGTATTACCGGCAGCTGCTGTGCAGTTTCGGATGCGCCCGCGGGATTTTCCTCTGCGGGGGAATTGCCGGTAACGGCGGGGGCGCTTGCCGCAGGCTCACTTGATTCCTGCGAAACGCTTGCCGTGGTTTCGGCATAAACAGGCAGTACAGTGTAAGAGACGAGCATTGCAAGTGTAACCAGCAGGCACAGCGCCCTTGTAAAGGATTTTTTCATGAACATTTGTCCCCCTCTTTTTTCTTCCGCGCCTTAAAACAAACACTTGAAGCCGCGAGTAAAATACTGCAGATACAAAGCAAAACCGAAACTAATAGCTATATTCGTAGAAGATTCTATAATTATTGATATTATACCATAATCATTAACCTTTTGTATATATAATTTGGGTAGAAACCTACTAATATAAACTAATAATGGATAATTATACAGAATAATGCGGCTGAATATTTGTAAAAACTAAAATAAAGGTATTGACAAAACCCCGACTGCGGCATAAAATGAAATAAATTCATAAACCACAAACCGATGAGTAAGAGTAGTAGGTACAGTGTTAGGGTTTTAAGAGAGCCGCAGGCGGTGGGATTGCGGCAGCACGGCTGTAGTGAATGGGCTTACGAGGGCAATCCGAGACGCGATGCGTTTAGGTGCGACGGGATTTCCGCCCGTTACAAAGGGAATGCATATGATGGTATGCAGAGCGAGTGCGTCCGGTTAGTACGGGCGAATTTGGGTGGTATCGCAGGAGAATAACTCTTGTCCCTGTTTTTGGGGATAAGGGTTTTTTTATTTCCCCCGAAAGGATGACGGATATGATCATTTTGAATAGGCGATGGCGGCGTTTGTATTGATACAGCCGGAAAATTTATCATAATTATTTAAGGAGAGATTGATTATTATGAAAAAAGCATTTAAAATAGGCTCTGTAGTGTTAAGCGTTCTTTTAACGGCGGCTATGTTTACCGCCTGCGCCTCTACCGCACCCGCCGCGTCGTCTTCTTCAGCGGCCTCTGAGGCTTCTGCCGCTTCCTCCGAAGCTGCTTCCCCGGCTCAGCCCGCCGCAGGCGAGAAGCTGAAGATCGGCGTGATTCAGTACGCTACCCATCCGTCGCTTGATAACTGCTACACCGGCTTTGTAAAGGGCTTAGAGGAAGCAGGCTTTAAGAACGGCGAGAATATAGAGATCGACTTCCAAAACGCCATGGCGCAGATGGAAACCTCCGATCAGATTGCCAAGACCATGGCCTCTAAGGGCTACAATTTGATTATGGGTATTGCTACCCCCTCGGCTGTTTCCGCATTCTCCGCCACCCGCGGCACCGACATTCCCGTTGTGTTCTGCGCGGTAAGCGACCCTGTTGCAGCCGGCCTTGTAAAGTCCACCGAGGCTCCCGGCGCCAACTGCACCGGTACCTCTGACGTGCTGAACCTGGACGCGCAGCTTAAGCTCATCCGTGCGCTGCAGCCCAACGCCAAGAAGGTAGGCATCCTTTACACCACCAGCGAGGCAAACTCCGTTTCTCAGCTGGCTGAGATTAAAAAGCTTGCCCCGACCTATAATTTTGAGATTGTTGAGCAGGGCGTTCAGAGCGCTTCGGATATCCCGCAATCGGCTGCCTCCCTTGCCGCGAAGGTAGACTGCATCAACAACTTTACCGATAACAACGTGGTGGAGAACCTTTCCGTTTTGCTGCAGCAGGCAAAGGCCAACAACATCCCCGTTTACGGCTCGGAGATTGAGCAGGTAAAGAACGGGTGCCTTGCCGCCGAGAGCATTGACTACGTGGCGCTGGGCAGCCAGACCGGCAAGATGGCCGCACGCATCCTGAAGGGTGAAAAGGCCGAGACCATCGCGGTTGAAAAGGTGAAGGACACCAAGCCGGTAGTGAACACCGCTGTACTGGACAGCTTTAAGATTACCCTGCCCGAGGCTTACAAGAGCGCGGAGCAGGTTACTACAACGGCAAAATAATCACAGCTTATTTCTAATAATTCGATACGGGTTACATGCATCATTCCGCAGGGGCAGGCAACTGTTGCTGCGGTTTGGTGTGTTAGGGCGGATATACTATGTAGGGGCGGGCATTCGGCAGGATTGTAGGGGCGAACTGTGTTCGCCCGTGGTCTCACCGAACGCTGTATGAATACCGCGGGCGATTGATAATCGCCCCTACAAGCGCCTGCGGTCTTAACAAGCGCCGCATAATACCGCGACAGGCCAATGGCCTCCCCTACAAGCGCCTGTGATCTCGCCGTATAATGGCCACGGAAAGACCGCGGACGGCCGATGGCCGCCCCTACGAATGCCCGGAGTCTAACCGAGCGCCGCATAATACCGCGGGAGGCCAATGGCCTCCCCTACAAGCGCCGCGCATGGAATCGCATAAAGGGGCGTCGAGGACGCCGCCCCTACAATTTACCGTTACCGTACCGTAGGGGCGGGGTTCCCGCCCGCGGTTCAAAATTTGCGTGATTTCGGAACGGCACAGGGGCCGCTTCCTACCAATAACGGGGAATGCAGGCAGGGGCGAAGCCCCTGCCGAATATCCCACTTAAGCGAAAATAGGCCTTATACCGATGCTGCCCGATGCGCGGGAGGGGGTTGGGGGTGGGTTTTCGCAAGGCCGGTAAGAATCTAGGCGGAACCGTCAAGACCGTTCCCTACAGGCGCGAAATTCAAGTTTCTCAGGGCAGACACACGGGTCTGCCCCTACATCATTATCTTGCTCCTGATTCTCCCCTCTCACTTCTGCAAGGAAAGGTCGTTTTGCCATGACTGAGCTGCTCAACATTCTGAAGGTCACGCTGGAGGAGGGCTTTATGTATGCCCTGCTTGCCCTCGGCGTGTACATTACCTACAGCATCCTGGACTTCCCCGATCTTTCGGTGGACGGCACCGTGCCGTTTGGCGCAGTGATTACCGGCGTGCTGATTACGATGGGGGTAAACCCCTGGCTGTGCGTGCTGATCTCGTTTTTGGCGGGGGCACTGGCGGGCAGCGTTACGGGGCTTTTGCATGTAAAGCTTAAGATACGCCCGCTTTTATGCGGCATTCTGGTGATGACGGCGCTTTTATCCATCAACCTTGTTATTCTGATGGCGGGCACCGGCGGCAAGACGATTGTATCGTTCTTTAACCTGCCCACCATCTTCAGCGACCTGCCCGCGAGCCTGATTCCCCAGAAGATTCTGGGCTTTCAGCTGACGGCGCTCTTTGTTACTCTGCTGCTGGCGCTCATCAGCAAGCTGGGGCTGGATGCCTACCTTTCCACCAAGTCGGGCCTGCTGCTTCGGGCCACCGGCAGCAACCAGCAGTATGTTACCATGCTGGCGCGCGACCCCGGACGCATGAAGGTGCTCGGCCTTGCCATCGGCAACGGCTTTGCGGGGCTTGCAGGCTCGGTAATTGCACAGCAGAAGGGCTCGGCAGACCTTTCGATGGGCCCGGGCATGGTGGTAATAGGCTTGGCCTCGGTAATCATCGGGTTAAGCTTGTTTAAAAAGGTGCGCTTTTTAAAGGCGACCACCAAGGTGCTGTTCGGTGCGCTGCTCTACAAGGCCTGCCTTTCGGCGGCGCTGGCGCTGGGGCTGCCCACGCAGTACCTTAAGCTGTTGATGGCGGTTATCTTCACCATCGCACTGGTTAGCAGCAACATTTTAAAGAAGGGCGCACGCAGAGCGGCCCTCACGGAAGGGAGTATCGCAGATGCTTGAGTTTGAAAAAATCGTGAAGCTCTTTAACGCCGGTACCCCCGACGAGGTGGCGCTGTTTGACGGCTTTGATTTTAGGGTGGAAAAGGGCGAGTTTGTGTCGATTATCGGCTCCAACGGCTCGGGCAAGACTACGCTTTTAAACCTTGCCTGCGGCTCGCTGCCGATAGACGGCGGCAGCATACGCTTTAACGGCAGGGATATTACCCGGGAAAGTGAGCACAGGCGCGCTCAGTTCATCGGGCGCGTGTTTCAAGACCCGCAGAAGGGCTCGTGCGGCGACCTTACCATTTTAGAGAACATGGCGCTTGCCGACAACAAAAAGGGCGTGTATGCCCTGGGGCGCGCCATTAACCGCAGGCGTATCGATTACTACCGCAGCCTGCTGGAGCCCTGCGGCATGGGGCTGGAGAACCGCTTAAACGTGCCGGCTTCTACCCTTTCGGGCGGGCAGCGTCAGGCGCTTGCGCTGGTGATTGCGGGCATGACCGATATCGAGCTGCTGATCTTAGACGAGCACACCGCGGCGCTCGACCCCAAGTCGTCTGAAACGGTGATGGAGCTTACCGACAAGCTGGTGAAGGAGAAGAAGGTTACCACGCTGATGGTGACGCATAATCTGCGCTTTGCCTTAAACTACGGCACCCGCCTGGTGATGATGCACGAGGGCCACTGTGTGATGGATGTAAGCGGCACCGCGAAGCAGGCGACCTCGATTGACGCGGTGCTCAAGGTGTTTAATGAGATTAGCATTGAGTGCGGGAACTAGGCAAGCTTAAAAAACGGCATCGCGTATGAACTGCGCGGTGCTTTTTTGATTTTTCGACAAGAAATGCCACAATTTCCCGCTTTACTGTTGAAAAGCGTCAGCGTTAGTGCTAATATTATACTGGTATATCTTTATGATGTGGGGGAACAGCCCAAAACATATCCTCTATAAGTATCAGCAGCCCCCGGCCGGCAGGAACTCGTTTGTGAAAGGTAATTGCATTATTGAGCATTACAGAGGTGACTTTAAGTGATTACCATATTATGCTGTGACGATAACGCAGAGCAGCTGAAGCTGTTAGAGGCCGAGCTTTCTGCACTGGATATAGGAGAGCCGATAAATCCGTACTATTTTACAACCGGAGAGGAACTGCTGGATTACGCGGCACACCACGGAAACGCCGTGGATATGGTTATCTGCGATATCCTTTTAGACGAAAAAAACGGCATTAAGCTTGCGGGCTTAATCAAGCAGCAGTTTCCGCACATACAGGTAATCTTCATGTCGTCGTTTGACCAGCTGATTGAGGATACCTACCATGTGGACCATATCTCGTTTTTAAAGAAGCCGGTTCGGCGGGAGCGGCTGATGTTATCGATAAAAAAGGCCGCGGCTGCGGCGAAGGCCAAGCGAGGGCTATTTATAACGGTGCGCTGCAAGGGGGCAGTAAAGAAGCTGGATATCTCGAAAATTCTGTATGTGGAGGCTCACCTGCGGGAGGTAAGGATTGTAACCGAGGTGGAGAGTGTGGTTGCGAACAACCGTTTTTCGGAGGTAAGCGCCATGCTGGATAACCGGTTTATCAACTGCCACAAAAGCTATCTGGTAAATATCGATAAGGTAAGCCAGATTTACCGCCTGCAGTTTATTTTAAAGAATGATATGGTTATTCCCATCGCCATGGCACGCTATGATGAGGTGCGCAAGCAGTACATGACCTACCTTGGAGCGGAGCTGTAGGCCTTAAAAACTGAACAAACAGTTATTATCGGATAAATGCGCAGCGTTGGAGGGAAACCCATTGAATGCGGACGAGGTTGCCTGGATTGTTGCCCTTGCCGTGCTGTCGGGAGTTCTGCGTGTATGCCTCTATAACCGCGTCTTTATCCCACGCTTCGGGCGGCTGAACTACCTTGCGGGCTGCCTGATTGCGGTGGGCTTTGCCCTGTTGCGCCTTTACACCAATGCGTCCGGTGCTGCCAGCATGGCTTTAAGCCTTTGCGTAATGGCAGCGATATTTGCCATTTACCAAAGTAAGCCTGCGGTATTTGTTATTGTTCATTTCGGTTTAATAATGTTTCAGCTGCTGGTTTTCAGCTTATTAACCATAAGCCCGTGGCATAGCAGGTATATCAATCATCTGTGGCTGCTGCGCATTTTGCTCGTGGCTGAAATTATACCGATAGCCTGCTGCATAGCGGCAGGACCAAGACTTCTTTCCTACATAAAAGGGATAGACGAAGCGGCGGCGAAAATAGCATTGGTGTTGCCGCTGTTTTCGCTGTTTCTGTTTTCGGGGGCATACTTGATGGGAATAATCGACCTTCTTAACGATCAGCAGAAGGGCTACGGCATACTGATAGCGCTTTCCATAGCGGGGATACTGCAGATTATTGCGATTGTGCTGTTTTACCAAAACCGGCTGCGCAGGCAGCGTATTGCGTTCATGCAACAGCAGCTTGCCCTGCAGCAGGCACATTATCGCAGCCTGTATAGCTGCCTTAACGATCTGGGGAGTATCCGCATGAAGTCCTGCGAGCTGATTGCGCAGCTATCCCGGCAGCTTGATGAGGGCAGCTATGACGAGGCATTGGCGGTTGTTGAAGAAATCTCGAGTGGAATTGAACTGTCCGGAAGCATGCAGGTGTGCCGAAACAAAATGATCAATGCGCTGCTTTCGCACAAGTTTGGCGAGGCAAAACGGCAGGGCATTACCTGTGAGTTTGAGGTGACGCTCAACGAGAGCACCGGTGTGGATGATATCAGCCTGTGCAGCATCTTCGGAAATATTATGGATAACGCGATTCGGGCCTGTGGCATGCTGAAAGCCGGAGAGCCGAAAGTTATCACGCTTAAATGTGCGGAGATTGCCGGGATGTTGATTATCAAGCAGGAGAACCCGCTGCCCGAGGGGTTTACCTTAACTGGCAGCGCCCCCGAGACCACCAAGCCGGATAAGCAAAAGCACGGCATCGGCACCAAGATACTTTCCCGTGTTGCCGCGCGGTATGACGGGACGGTAGATTTTAGCGTAAAAGACAACCGGTTCTGCGTGACGGTGATGCTGATTCCGAAGCGGGATTGAAAAGAAGTGCCCTGCCCGGGGGGCATTGTTATGAGTATGATTCTGCGCGCTTGAAAGAAGCCAACCGCTGAAAAACTTGATGGACGGAGGCAGGTTTTTTATTCTCTGTTTTTGTGGGGGTATCACTAATCTGCTTTTTTGTGCAAAAAATGTGTGAAATACGCCCTTTTTGGATAGGCGGCAGTTGACATTACCGGTAACTTGGCTGTAATATAGAATATACGGTCGACAACCGGGAATATAACCTTTTTTGACACAACACAAATACCGTTTTATTAAACTTAGGCATATCCTATCGCTGAACTGTAGCATAGTCGATTATGAAAAGAGGTATTGTGATGAAGCTAGTGCCAAATGATTGTATGCGTTGCCGCTGTAACAGTTGCGTATTTCTTGAAGTATGCCCTGACATACCGGAGGCGGATGTGAAAACAAAAAGATCGCCTTGTTCGGATTGCAAACAGGGTGAAAGATATAAGCCGACTGAAAAGGCGCCCTGCCCCAATTATAAGCGGGCGGAATGACGCTTGATGCAAACCCTATCTTTGTAGCCGGTACATAGTAAGGTGCAGGCTTAAACGATGAAGGAGCTTGTGGGCGGGCTGCGGCTTGAGGACGGAAGCGGCACGCCGAAAACGGAGGGCTCCCTCGTCTATGAAGACGAGCTTCACCAGTGCCCGGCAGCTTACGCATTGATAACCGGAGCGATGAAATCAGGAGCAGGTACCGGCCGTTATGGTTGGTACCTGCTCGTTTTTAACCCGTTTCTATCAGCAGCTGCCGGCCGCAGATACTTTTATGCCTGCCCTTGCTGCGGGGACGGCTGATTCTTAATCTTTTGGCTGACGCATATAATTTCTAAGGTGATAATTATGCGTTGGTTGACGGTTATAGCTTTAGAGATTGCGGGTTTTGTGTTTGTAGTTATTACAGGAACGCTGCTGCATTTTGCGTATCGGTGGCTGGGCGAAAGCCCTGTGGCGGGTGCGTTTTGCCCGGTGAACGAAAGCGTGTGGGAACACCTGAAGCTGCTGTTTTTCCCCATGCTTTTCTATTCCGTGGCGGAGTACCTTTCATTCGGAAGGCATGTTGAAAGCTTTATCGGAGCCAAGACGGTAGGCATCCTTGTGGGGATGATTACGATTGTTGCGGTGTTCTACACCTACAGCGGCATTGCGGGAACACACTACCTGTGGGCGGATATACTGACCTTTATTATCGGGGTGGCTGCGGCGTATTTCATCAGCTTTATAATCCTGAAGAAGGGGTATGTGATACCTGACTGTGTGGGCGTGGCGTTGATTGCGGCTGCCGCCTGCTTTGTGGTGTTTACCTTTTTTCCGCCGCCGCTTGCGCTGTTTCGCGACCCCATAACAGGGGGATACGGGAGGGTTTTATAAGGTAAAGGCGGGCAAATTGTCTTGACATCACGGCGCAAACGTGCTAATTTATAAATGAGCAGGTGATTACTTATGCAGTACAAAAAAGAGGAACTGATGGCGGTGATTTTGCAAAACGCCGAGCGGGAGTTCATGCACAAGGGGTATCAGAATGCGTCGCTGCGGGTGATTGCGAAGAACTCCGGCACCACCATCGGGAACCTGTACCACTACTTTGAGAACAAAGAGGCGCTGTTTGAAACACTGGTGAAACCGGAGTATGACGCGTTTATCTATTTGATTCAAAACCATTCGGGCGAGATGATTCCAGAGGAGATTGTACAGAGCCGTGATGTGCGGGTGTGGAGGGCCTTTTTGCGGGAGTGGATGCAGTCGGTTGCACTGGTGTTCACCAACCGGTTTTATATCCTGCTGCAAAAGAGCGAGGGCAGCCGGTTTGCGAAAACGAGAGCGGAGTTTATGAAGGTGCTGACGGAGCATTTTATCGAGCATCTTAAAGAGACCGATATCCCGATTGCCCCCGAGATGGGCGCGGTAATTGCCGAGCAGCTTTTGAGCGGGGTGCTGTATGTAATTGCGCATTACGACGACCCCGAAACGCAGCTGACCTTAATCTGCGACACCTTTTTGTTTGTGGTGGCAGGGGTAATCAGGCTGCTGGAATAGTTTTGGAAACCGACCTTTGTGTTCATTAAAAAATGAGCGGCTGCTCATTTAATAAACATTATGAAATGAGTTGACAGTGATGCTGACGGCAGAAAACCTTGAATACACCTATGCGGGCAGCAAGGCGCCCGCACTGAAGAAGATCAGCTTTGCCATTGAAAAGGGGGAGATCTTTGGGTTTTTAGGCCCGAGCGGTTCGGGCAAAACCACCACGCAGCGCACCATCATCGGGCTGCTGCGCGGCTACAAGGGCAGCGTGCGGGTGTTCGGGCGCGAACGCAGCGAGTATGGGCGCGAGTTCTTTGAGCGTATCGGGGTGGCGTTTGACTTCCCCAACCTCTATAACAAGCTGACGGCGGCCGAGAACCTGAAGCTGCTGGGGGGCTACTACCAAAACACCGCGAAGGACACCGACGCGCTGCTGGAGCGGGTGGGCCTGCTTTCTGACCGCGACAAGCGGGTGGAGGGCTTTTCGAAGGGGATGAAGATGCGGTTAAACTTTGTGCGCAGTATTATGCACAACCCCGACTTTCTGTTCTTTGACGAGCCGACCTCGGGCTTAGACCCGGTGAACGCGCGCATCATCAAGGATATTATCCTGCAGCTGAAAAACGAGGGCAAGACGGTATTCTTAACCACCCACAACATGACGGTGGCCGAGGAGCTGTGCGACCGGGTAGCCTTTCTCTGCGACGGGCAGATTACGCTGTGTGATACCCCTGCCAACCTGAAGGTGAACTTCGGCAGGCGCATGGTGAAGGTGGCCTACCGCGACGGCGACGGCGTTGTGTGCGAGGAGTTCTCGCTCGATACGCTGGGCAGGGAAAAGCGGCTGTATGAGCTTTTGCAAACCAGAGAGATTCAAACCATCCACAGCGAGGACGCCTCTCTTGAGGAGATTTTCATCAAGGTGACGGGGAGGATGCTGGAATGAGGCTTAAAAACGCGCTGAGGAGCGATATTCAATTCCAGTTCAGGCAGGGCCTTTACCTGTTGTATATTCTGGTGACGGCGGTGTATATCATCGTGCTGCAGAAGCTGCCCGGCGGGGAGGTGCGGCAGTACCTTGCGGCGCTGACCATCTATACCGACCCGGCGATTGTGGGGTTCTTTTTCATCGGAGGCATCGTGATGCTGGAAAAGCAACAGGGGGTGTTGGATTGCCTGGCCGTTACCCCGCTTTCGCCTGCGGAGTACCTGTTTTCCAAGGCTATCTCGTTTGGGATGCTCTCGCTGTTTGCAACCGTGGTGATTGTATTTGCGGCGGTTGGGGCAGAGGGCAACCTTTTGCTGCTGCTTATCTCGGTGGGGGTAAGCTCGGTGTGCTTTACCTTCTTCGGGTTTTTGGCGGCGGGGAGCTGCCGCACGGTAAACCAGTATTTTGTGCGCGCGGTGCCGATGATGCTTGCAGCCATTCTTCCCTGCTTTTCGATTATCGGGTTTCCGTTTTCGTGGCTGTTCCGTGCGCTGCCGAGCGTTGCGGGGCTGCACCTTGCCATAGGGGCCTTCAGGGGAATCGACCCGCTGAACGCGCTGGCGGATATGCTGGTGCTGGCGGCTTGGACGGTGCTGCTGTTTTTTGCGGCATTAAGGGTTTACGATAAAGGTGTGTTGGGAGGGCAGGGCGAATGAACGGTCATGCTTTAGTAAGCGATTGCAAAAAGCTGTTGCGCGAGCCGCTGATGCTGTTGTTTATGGCGGTGCCCTTTCTGGCGATTGCCGCGGTAAAGGCGCTTGCTGTATTCGGCTTTCCGCTGCTGCTGCGCTGCACGGGGTTTGACATTACGCCTTACCTCGGGTACATCGAGGGGTTTATGGTGCTGCTTTCGCCCGGTATGCTGGGCGCGGTGACCGCGTTTATGATGATTGACGAGCGGGACGACGGCATCTATACCCTGATGAGCGTAACCCCGCTGGGCTTTCGGGGGTATATTGCAAACCGCCTGATAATGCCGTTTGTGCTGAGCATGGCATACACGCTGGTTTCGCATTTGCTATTAAACCTGGTAACGGTTCATCCCCTGAGCCTGACGGTGGTGCTGGCGGTATCGGGTATGCAGGGGATATCCACCGCGCTGATACTGTTTACCATCGCAGACGACAAGGTGAAAGGGCTGACCCTTGCGAAGCTGCTGGATTCCTTAATGATCACCAGTGCGGGTGATCTGCTGGGTATTCCGTGGGTGAGCGTTGTTTGCGGCGCGCTGCCGTTTTACTGGACTACCAAGCTGATGCTTGCGCCGCCCGCCGCAGGTGTTATAATAGTATCGTTGGGTGTAAACGCCATTTGGGTGCTGATTGCGCTGGTGCTTGCGGAGAAAAGGCGCTAAAAACGCGAATGCTTAAGGGACGGGGTACTGATGACAAAGCAGATGAAGCAGTATATCGAACAGACCGAGGCGGTTTTAAACGGCGACGGCGAGGCGGTGGACTGGGAGGAACAGATAAAGCACCACCTGGTAATGACGGGCTTTTTTCAGCACGAGCGCCTTGTGCACCTGCTGATTACCGTGCTGTTTTCGCTGCTGGGCGCGGGGTTTGTGCTCTATGCCGCGGCGTCGGGCAATATCCTAGCCTGCGCGCTGGCGGGGATTACGCTGGTGCTGCTGGTATTTTATATCCGCCACTATTTCTTTTTGGAAAACCGCGTGCAGCAGCTTTACAGGCTGTACGAGCGGATGCGGGAGCGGGCGAGGGGAAAAGACCGCAGATCAGACCGCTCATTTTTAAGATGAGGACTGCTTAAAAGAGATTCTGTATATAGCCAGCGGAGTTAGCAGCTTAAACTGACATTTTGAGAGATAGCAGGATGGACATTATGAGAAAAAGACTTATTATTCTAGTGGCTGTGACGTTATTTTTGTGCTCATGCAGAGCCGGTGGTGTAACTGAAAAGTCAGGGCAGATATCTGTAGTACCAGCTTCGTCGGTATCGGCGGCTGAATCGGGGCCCTCGTCTTCTGACGAATCGCTGTCTGTGGAATCCGCGCCCGCGGTTCAGACAAATACTATCCAGCAGTTTGTTGACAGTAAACTGCTGAATAAGCGGATGGCGATTAACGTTTACCTGCCGAAAGGGTATACGGATAAAGAAAAACATCCGGTGCTTTATCTTCTTCATGGTGAAGGAGCTACCAGCGATGATGAGATGTTTTCGCTGCTGGGAATAGACGACGCGGCGGAAAGGCTGATTGATGCGGGAAAGATAAAACCGCTGATCATCGCATCTGTGCAGATTGACCGAAGCTATGGCGTAGATTCAGCGGAGAAGCCGGGCGTAGTAAAGATAGGCGGCGAAGACATGAATATAGGGCCGTATGAAAGCTATGTAACCAAGGAGGCTGTGCCGTTCATCGATGCGAATTACAGCACGGTTTTGTCCAAGGAAGGCCGGTATATTGCGGGGATATCCATGGCGGGCTTTGCGGCTTTGCACATTGGCTTTAGAAACACGGAGCTGTTTGGCAAGGTGGGCGGACACAGCCCGTCTGTTGAAGCAAAGCTGATCCCCTACAGCCTTCTGTTCCCAACCGTTGAGGACATTGAAGCGGGAGACCCCAATAAACTGGCACAGACGAAGGATTTATCGGGGTTGAAGATTTGGCTGGACTGCGGTGACAAGGACCCTTATTGCCAAAGCGGTACTAAAACATTGCAGAAGCTTTTAACAGATAAGGGTTGGGCTGTGGAATACTGCGTTGGCAGTGGGGAGCATAATAACGACTACTGGCAGTCTAACCTTGACAAGTATCTGGCTTTTTATAATTCATAAGGGCAGCCGATTGGGTGTAACCTGTACTTCTGTGATAACATAACGAGTAAAAACCTCCGTATGGGGTTTTTGCTCGTTTTTTGCTGCCTTCAATTTATCTAAAGCTTCTGGCAGCCCTCGCAGTAGTAGACGCTGCCGCCGAGGTAGGCCTCTTTTTTGATGCCTGAGCCGCATTTGAGGCAGGGCATAGCCGCGGTGTTTTTGCTTAAGACGCAGGCGTACCCGCCCGGGTTGCCGAACAGGTCGTGCTCGATGTCGCGCCCACCTGCCTGCGCCATGGCGGCTAAAGTGCCCTTTAAAGAGCGGTACATACCTGCAAGCTCTGATTCGGAGAGCGTACCCATCTTGCGCTTGGGGTGGATGCCCGCGTTCCACAGGATATCCTGCAGCACGCCGTTGCCAAGACCGGGGATGCGCTGCTCGGTGGCTAAGAACGCCTTGGCCGAAAGCTTGGCAAAATTCTTGCATTCGCACAGGGAGGCAAAGTATGCCTCGTTAAACGCATCGGTGAGCGGGGAGGGCTTCTCCTTCGCCACAAGGTAGTAGGGGTTCTGGTTCTCGCCGTCTATAAACGCGCTGATGCCGCCGTACATCTGCACAACACCCACCAGCGCGGAGCCGTCTTCAAACTGCAGGTGCAGCTGGTGCCTTGGGGGGAGCTTTTGGTCGGGGGTAAGGTAACGCAGGCTGACGCCGTCCTGCAAAAGCAGCCGTGCGTCGCCCATCAGCAGCTCGACATTTCCGGCTACGGCATGGGCACCGTCTACCCGTCTGCCCGCAAGCAGGGTGTTATAAGCGGCAGGGTCGCCGAAATACCAGGTGAGCTTGTGCGGCGAGGTGTTCGCGGCGGCGGATGCTATTACCTTTCCGGTAAGCGTTTGGGAAAGCTGGCTGGCCATGACGGCAGCTTCGGGGAGTTCGAGCATAGGGGTCGGCCTCCTTAATTGTTATAATTCGCCAATCGGTATAACCTAAGTATAGCATAGCACAGTAAATATGACAGCCCCCGTCAGATTTATGCCGTTGGGCAAAAAGTTGACGAGTGGAAAAATGATGATATTATTGAATTGGTATACAATACAACTTGAATATCGAGTAAAAACAAGGAGCGCACCGCATGGGTACGCTCCTTACAATTATAATAGATTATTTATTCTCGTCCTTGTGCTCGGGATTGGTCGTGTTCTGCACAGGCGGTACAAAGCCCTGCGGCGCCTGCGGGTAAAGGGGGTAGCGGGGTGCTGCTGCCTGCTTGGCGCGGCTCTTTTTGATGCCGCGGCGGATGAGGAAGATAACCAGCACAACGAAAGCCGCGAAGATTAGAATGTAGGGAAGGTCTACCACAAACCATACAAGGAAGTCGCCTGCGCCGTCGCGGATATCAAGCCAGGTCTCCTGCAGGCCGATGGTGATGCGTTCGCCAATGCCCTGCTTCTCGCTCTGTTGCGGGGTGAAGCGCTTTACCTCGTTGATATTGACGGTAACGGTGCTAAAGTCTACAAGGCTGTCGTAGCGGCGAAGCTCGCTTGAGTAGTTATCGAGCTGGTAGCGCACCTCGGAGAGGCGGGATTCCAGCGCAACCACGCTATCTAGGCTTTCGGCCTTCTCCAGCAGGGCCATCAGGCGTTCATACTCCACCTGCAGCGCCTTTTTGCGCGCCTCGGTGTCGGCGTATGTAAGGGTGATGTCCTGGCTGTTTTCGTCCTTCTGGGTAACGTTGCCCAGGGTGCCGACCAGTGCGGTGAACTCGCCCAGCTTATCGGTGGGGATTCTTACGGTGATATAGCCGTTGCGCCCGGGGGCGTTGGGCTCGTCAAGCTTCTGGTTGATGCCAAGGCCGCTTACCGACGAGGACTCTACAAAGCCGCCGAACTTCTGGGTGTTCTGCTGCAGCGAGGAGATGAGCTTATCAAACTCCTGCGTTTCTATTATCATGTTGACGGTTTTGATAATCTTGCGGTTTAAGGAGCTGCCCGCGGTGGCCTGGGCCTCTTTTTCAAGGGAGGCTTCATCCTTGGGGGCCGCAATGCCGCCTTTTTCCGCTCCGGCAGCCTGAGCGGTTGCGGTTGCTTCGGGCGATTGGGGTACAGCCATATCAGCGGCGCCGTTTATTTCCTTGCCATCGTGGGAGGGGGCCACCGCAGCGGTTGAAGCGGCAGAGGTTTCGGAACTGCTTCTTGCGGCGCATCCGGCCGCCATGAGCAGGCAGATGGCGATTGCTAAGGTAATGCATAGAACGTTTAACAGCTTGCCGATATGCTTCATGACAAATCACTTTCCTTCCTGATTTTAAACGGTAGTGTGTTTAAGCTTTGCCGGTATCTTCAATTTTTGCGTTTGTGTAACGGATCGGTTGTTTTCCGAAACAGCCTTTTAAGACGCTGTACAGTGTTTCCGTTTAGATAGTGGCGAAAAAGGGGTGGTTTACTGCACGCCGGAAAAAAAGTACCCAAGAAAACGGTGGTAAAAACTTGGGTTGCCGTATTGCTCGGTATCCTGTATAATTACGGTTGGCCTGTGCCATATTAATAAGTATAGCATAGACTGCATTGAAAAAACAGCGAAGCAGATTTGTAGGTATTGCACAATTGTGTGGGAGATATATTTTGGAAACTGTGTAATACGTAGAAATTGCAAAAATAGGTTCTGCGGCGGGGAAACAGCGAAAAAAAGGCTTGCAATCGCGGCCCGCGTATAGTATTATAATTAAGCGTGACTGCACAGATATGCGATGAAGCGAGAGGTTGCCGCACCCAGTGCGGGTAATTTTCGCTGAGTATGTCCGATTTTAAACCGGGCGACACGAATATGGAACACACTGCCCGCTTGCGGGGCTGCTATGGGTCGTTCTCATAGCTTCTGGTGTTTTTATGACTTTAACAGGTCGTGTCCGGATAAACTTGAGCGTCAAGTTTACCGGATTTTTAAATGCCCAGTCGCGATACACACGGCTCGGTGTTCCGTTTTTTCATGGCGTCGCTCCCAACGGGAAACAAAAGCTATAGGAGGCGATGGTAATGGCAGTCAAGGAAAAAATCAGGGTTAGAATCAAGGGTTACGATCATCAGCTCGTAGACCAGGCCGCGGAAAAGATTGTTGAAACCGCAAAGCGCACAGGTGCTCAGGTTTCCGGTCCCATCCCGCTGCCCACCGAGAAGGAGATTGTTACCATCCTGCGCGCGGTTCACAAGTATAAGGACAGCCGTGAGCAGTTTGAACAAAGAACCCACAAGAGACTCATCGATATCCTGCGCCCTTCCAACCAAACCGTGAAGGTGCTTATGGATCTCGAGCTCCCTGCCGGCGTGGATATCGAGCTTAAGCTGTAACAGTTCGCTGTAATTGGTTTAAGAAAACGATGTTTTCCGTGCAGGTCAAGTTGAAGGAAATGCCTTCAACCAATAACCGTAGGAGGTAGGAAAAATGGTAAAAGCAATTATCGGCAAGAAGATTGGCATGACCCAGATCTTCGACGAAAACGGCAATGTAATTCCCGTTACCGTCGTAGCCGCGGGCCCCTGTGTTGTGGTTCAGAAGAAGACCGTTCAGAACGACGGCTATGCCGCTGTTCAGGTTGGCTTCGGCGATGTTTCCGCAACCAAGGTAAACAAGCCAAGCAAAGGTCACTTTGACAAAGCAGATGTCGCGCCCAAGAGACATCTCAAGGAATTCAAGTTTGATGATCCGGATGCTCTTAATGTAGGCGACCTGATCAAAGCTGACACATTCGAACAAGGTGACAAGGTAGACGTTTCCGGTATCAGCAAAGGTAAAGGCTACGCGGGTACCATCAAACGTTACGGGCATCATAGATTGAAGGAAACCCACGGTACCGGCCCTGTTCACAGACATGCCGGCTCCAACGGTGCCAACAGTGACCCTTCGAGAGTAATGAAGGGCAAGAAGCTGCCCGGCCACATGGGTGCCGAGAACGTAACCGTTCAGAACCTTATTGTGGTTAAGGTAGACGCAGAAAACAACCTCATTGCGCTTAAAGGTGCGGTACCCGGGCCGAAGAACGGCATTGTGTACATCACCGACAGCGTGAAAAAGGCGTAAAGGAGGAGAAGTACAATGCCAAAGGTTGCAGTATATGACATGGCCGGCAAGAAAAAAGGCGAAATGGAGCTTTCTGACGCCATTTTCGGCATAGAGCCTAACAAATCGGTTATGCACGCGGCGGTTGTAAACTATCTTGCCAACCAACGCCAAGGCACACAGTCAACCCTCACTCGTACCGAGGTACGCGGCGGCGGCCGTAAGCCTTGGCGCCAGAAGGGCACGGGCCACGCAAGACAGGGCTCCATCCGCGCTCCCCAGTGGAGACACGGCGGCATCGCTCTTGGCCCCAAGCCGCGCGACTACAGCTATTCACTGAACAAAAAGGTGAAGAGACTGGCACTCAAATCGGCATTCTCGAGCAAGGTGCTTGAGCAGAACCTGATTGTGGTAGACGCGATTTCGCTTTCCGAGATTAAAACCAAGAGCATGGTAAGCATGCTTAAGGCGCTGGGTGCCGAGAAGAAGGCCCTCATCGTTATGCCGGCTACCGACATGACGGTTGTAAAGAGCGCAAGGAATATCCCGGGTGTGAAAACCGCTCTTGTAAACACACTCAACGTTTACGACGTACTGAACTGCGACAAGTTCATTGTTGCTAAGGACGCCGTTGCGAAGATTGAGGAGGTGTACGCTTAATGGAAAAGACCGCACACGACATTATCCTCCGCCCGGTAATCACCGAGTCGAGCATGGCAGGCATCAACGATAAAAAGTATACCTTTGAGGTTTTAAAAACCGCAAACAAGTTTGAAATTGCAAAGGCCGTTGAACAGCTTTTCGGCGTGCAGGTTGCAAAAGTAAACACCATGAACGTAAACGGAAGGCTTAAGAGGATGGGCGCTCACGCGGGCTATACCCCCAGCTGGAAGAAAGCCATCGTAACCCTTACCGAGAAGAGCAAGGGCATCGAGTTCTTCGAGAGCATGATGTAAAAACGATTGAAAGCGTGGCTTTCAATCGTCTATGGAAAATTGCTGTCGGTGTACTACACCTCCTGCCACAGCTTCGCTGCGGCACCGCAATTTTCTTGCTTCTTTAAGCTGATGAACAATCTTCTTTAAGAATTACGTTTTCATGGATTGCCGCTTTCCGAAGCATAGACGCAAGCTTTAAACGCAAACGTCTGGAAATGCAGGCACAGTATGGGGCCTAAGAGCCTCGCAAAGCCAAACACAAGGAGAGTGAAACCGAAATGGCTATAAAAAGCTACAAACCGACAACCGCCGGCAGACGTAAGATGACTGTCATCGATTACTCGGTATTGTCGAAGGTGGAGCCGGAGAAGAGCCTTGTTACCACCCTAAAAAAGAATTCCGGCAGAAACAGCTATGGCCGCATTACCGTTCGTCATCGCGGCGGCGGTTCGCGCAGGAAGTACCGTATTATCGATTTCAAGCGTGACAAGATCGGCATGCCCGCTCAGGTGCTCACGCTGGAGTACGATCCCAACCGTTCCGCTCATATTGCACTGCTGCAGTATGAAGACGGCGAGAAGCGCTACATCCTCGCACCCAACGGCTTAAAGGTTGGCGACACCGTTATGAGCGGCCCGAACGCCGACATTATCCCCGGCAACGCACTTCCTTTGGCAAACATCCCGGTAGGTACCTTTATTCACAACGTTGAGCTCTATGCGGGCAAGGGCGGGCAGCTTGCGCGTGCCGCCGGCATTATGGCTCAGCTGATGGCGAAGGAAGGCAACTACGCTATGATTCGTCTGCCCTCGGGCGAGCTTCGCAAGGTTCCTGTGGATTGCATGGCAACCATAGGCCAGGTGGGCAACATCGACCACGAGAACGTAAACTACGGCAAGGCAGGCCGCAAGCGTCACATGGGCTGGCGCCCGACCGTACGCGGTTCCGTAATGAACCCGAACGACCATCCGCACGGCGGTGGTGAGGGCAAGTCGCCTATCGGCCGTCCCGGCCCTGTTACCCCGTGGGGCAAGCCCGCGCTCGGTTACAAGACCCGCGCGAAGCACAACAGCTCCGATAAGTTTATCGTGAAGCGCAGAAATGCCAAATAGGTACTGCGAAAGGAGGCAGATGAATAATGGGTAGAAGTATTAAAAAAGGGCCTTTTGTTCAACCGGTGCTTTTAAAGCGCGTAGTTGCAATGAATGATGCCGGAGAGAAAAAGGTTTTAAAAACCTGGAGCCGGGCCTCCACAATCTTCCCGGAATTCGTAGGGCATACAATAGCGGTGCACGACGGTAAAAAGCACGTGCCCGTATATGTTACCGAAGACATGGTTGGTCACAAGCTTGGTGAATTTGCCCCCACAAGAACCTTCAAGGGCCATGCGGGTTCAAAAACCACAGCGGCCAAGAAGTAATTGAGGGGAAGGAGGATTACAAATGGAAGCAAAGGCTTATCTGAGATATGCCCGAGTATCCCCCCGCAAGTTTAAGATTGTGCTGGATATGATTCGTAACCAGCCCACGGATATGGCGATGGCTATTTTACGCAACACCCCCAAGGCGGTTTGCGAACCCCTTGAGAAGCTGTTAAAATCGGCTGTTGCAAATGCGGAGAACAACTTCGGCATGGATAAAAACAACCTTATTGTATCGGAATGCTTCGTTTGTCCCGGACCTACCTTAAAGAGGATCAGTCCCCGGGCGCAGGGCAGAGCGTTCCGCATACTCAAGAGAACATCACACGTAACAATCGCTGTGAAGGAAAAGGAATAAGCTGAAAGAGGAGGTAAACTATGGGCCAGAAAGTTCATCCACACGGCCTCAGGGTCGGTGTAATTAAGGATTGGGATTCCCGCTGGTTTGCTAAGGACAACGCTTTCGGCGATATCCTCGTTGAGGATTACAAGCTGCGCAAGTTCTTAAAACAGAACCTGTTTTTAGCCGGCGTTCCGCGCATCGAGATCGAGCGTAACGCCAATAAAGTGAGAATCAACATCCACTGCGCAAAGCCCGGCATGGTTATCGGCAAGGGCGGGGCAGGCATTGACAAGCTCCGTGCTGACTGCGAGAACCTGATTAACAAGGGCAAGAAGGAAAAGAATACGGTGGCGCTCAATATCGTGGAGGTTAAACAACCCGATTTGAACGCACAGCTGGTAGCCGAGAACATCGCTTCCCAGCTCGAGCGCCGTGTATCGTTCCGCCGCGCGCTGAAGCAGTCGATCGGCAATGCCATGAAGAGAGGCGCGAAGGGTATTAAAACCGCAGTGTCCGGCCGTTTGGGCGGTGCTGAAATCGCGCGTACCGAGCATTATCACGAGGGTACTATCCCTCTGCAGACCATTCGTGCCGATATCGACTACGGCTTTGCCGAGGCACACACCACCTACGGCCGCATCGGCGTAAAGGTTTGGATTTACAGGGGCGAGGTTCTTCATGATGTGAAAAGGCCCCGGAGGGAAGGAGGTAGCAAGTAATGCTTCTACCGAAACGTGTAAAATACCGTCGTGTTCACAGAGGCCGTTTAACCGGCAGAGCTCTGCGCGGCAATACGGTTTCCAACGGCGAATACGGCTTACAGGCCTTAGAGCCGGCATGGATCACTTCCAACCAGATTGAGGCGGCCCGTATTGCAATGACCCGTTACATCAAGCGTGGCGGCCAGGTATGGATAAAGATATTCCCCCACAAGCCGGTAACAGAGAAGCCGGCTGAAACCCGAATGGGTTCCGGTAAGGGCAGCCCCGAGTATTGGGTTGCCGTTGTAAAGCCCGGCAGAGTAATGTTTGAAATCGGCGGAGTGACGGAGGATATTGCGAAGGAAGCAATGCGTCTTGCCAGCCACAAGCTGCCTATCAAATGCAAGTTTGTTACCAAGGAAGGAATGGGTGGTGAGCAATAATGAAGGCTGTTGAGATTCGCAAACTTTCCGAAAACGAACTCGGCGCAAAGCTTATTGACCTGAAGGCCGAGCTGTTCAACCTTCGCTTTCAGCACGCCATCAACCAGCTTGATAATCCGCAGCGCATTAAAGCAGTAAAACGTGATATTGCCCGCATTAAAACCATTATCAAGCAGAATGCCCAAAATGGTGTGCAGTAATGGAAGGGAGGATTAAGCTGTGAGCGAGAGAAACCTCAGAAAAACAAGGGTTGGCAAGGTTGTAAGCAACAAGATGGACAAAACCATCGTCGTTGCCATTGAGGACAATGTCAGACACCCCCTTTACAAAAAGATTATCAAGCGCACTGTGAAGCTGAAGGCCCATGACGAGCAGAATGCTTGCGGCATCGGCGACAGGGTGGAGATTATGGAGACCCGCCCCCTCTCTAAGGATAAAAGATGGAGGCTTGTCGAGATAATCGAGAAGGCCAAATAAGAGACCGACTATATTTAAGAATCACTTCATAGTTGGAAGGAGGAACGCACTGTGATACAGATGCAGACCTATCTCAAGGTGGCCGACAACACCGGTGCCAAGGAGCTTATGTGCATCCGTGTGTTGGGCGGCTCCCGCAGGAGATATGCCAATATCGGTGATGTTGTGGTGGCTTCCGTTAAAAAGGCTGCCCCCGGCGGAATCGTAAAAAAGGGCGATGTAGTGAAAGCGGTAATCGTTCGCTCGGCAAAAGGCGTTAGACGCAACGACGGAAGCTATATCCGTTTTGATGAAAACGCCGCCGTTATTATTAAGGAAGATAAAACCCCGAGGGGGACTCGTATCTTTGGGCCGGTAGCTCGTGAGCTTCGCGAGAGAGAATACCTGAAGATATTAAGCCTTGCCCCCGAAGTGCTGTAATGGGAGGTGCTCTGAGAATGAATCAGGTTCACGTTAAAAAAGGTGACACAGTTATGATTATTTCAGGCAAAGACCGCGGCCAGAAGGGTAAAGTGCTTGAAGTAAGCCCCAAGGAAGGCAAAGTAATTGTTGAAGGGCGCAACATCGCCACGAAACATTTAAAGCCTCGCCAGATGGGCCAGGCGGGCGGCATCGTTAAGGTGGAGTCTCCGCTGTACGCCAGCAAGGTAATGCTTGTTTGCCCCAAGTGCGGCAAACAGACCAGACTTGCTCACAAGATTTTTGAGGACGGCACAAAAGCCCGTCTTTGCAAAAACTGCGGCGAAACTTTTTAAGTAAGGAGGAAGAATCATGGCAAGGCTTAACGAATACTACAAAAAAGAAGTAGCACCGGCTTTAATGAAGAAGTTCGGCTACAAAAGCGTCATGCAGATCCCTAAGCTTGAAAAGGTCGTTATCAATGTTGGCTGCGGCGAAGCCCGTGACAACGCTAAAATGATCGAGGCAATCGTATCGGATTTAGGCAAGATCACCGGCCAGAAGGCTATCGTTTGCAAGGCAAAGAAATCTGTCGCCAACTTCAAGCTCCGCGCGGGCATGAATATCGGCGCCAAGGTGACCTTAAGATCGGATAGAATGTACGAATTTGTTGACCGGTTTTTCAATGTGACGCTTCCCCGCGTTAGAGACTTCAGAGGTATCAGCGCAAACTCGTTTGACGGCCGCGGCAACTACTCCGTTGGTCTCAAAGAGCAGCTCATTTTCCCTGAAATAGAGTACGATAAGATCGATAAGGTTAGAGGTATGGACATCTGTTTTGTCACTACCGCAAAGACCGACGAGGAAGCCCGTGAGCTGTTAGCATTAATGGGCGCCCCGTTTGCGAAGTAAGGAGGGGTATTTTCAATGGCTAAGACGTCAATGAAAGTCAAGCAGCAGAGAGCACCCAAGTTCTCGACCAGAGCATATAACCGGTGCAAGATCTGCGGCAGACCGCACGCTTACCTTCGCAAGTTCGGTGTTTGCCGTATTTGCTTCAGGGAGCTTGCACACAAGGGCGAGATTCCGGGCGTTAAAAAGGCTAGCTGGTAAGCAAAGGAGGTTGAAGGCATGCAAATCACCGATCCTATCGCCGATATGCTAACGCGCATCAGAAACGCGTGCACGGCAAAGCATGACACGGTGGAGATCCCCGCATCGAACATGAAAAAGTCGATTGCCCAGATTCTTCTGGAAGAGGGATACATCAAGAGCTATAATGTTACCGATGACGGTAAGCAAGGCATCATCCGTATTGTATTAAAGTACGGTGAAAACAAGTCTCAGGTTATTAAAGGGCTTCGCAGGGTTTCTAAGCCCGGCCTGCGCATATACACCAGCTGCGAGGACATGCCTAAGGTTTTAAAGGGCCTTGGCATTGCGATTATGTCTACATCCAGAGGCGTAATGACCGATAAAAAGGCACGCGCCGAAAAGGTAGGCGGAGAAGTCCTTGCGTATATTTGGTAAGGAGGTGTACCGCGAATGTCTCGTATAGGTAGAAAAGAAATCGTCATCCCCCAGGGGGTAGACGTAAAGGTTGCAGGCAGCACGGTTACCGTGAAGGGCCCGAAGGGAACACTCGAAAACACCTTCAATCCCGCTATCTCTTTTGAGGTGAAGGACGGCAAGATTCACGTAACACGCGCAAGCGACAGCAAGGAGCATAAGTCTTTACACGGCTTAACCAGAACACTGGTTGCCAACATGGTAAAGGGCACCCACGAGGGCTTCTCTAAGGAGCTTGAGATTAACGGTGTAGGTTACCGTGCCGCAAAGCAGGGCAAGAACCTTGTGCTCACCCTCGGTTATTCCCATCAGGTGATTGTTGCCGAGGAAAACGGCATTACCATTGATGTTCCCGCCCCCAATAAGGTGATTGTAAACGGCGCCGACAAGCAGGCTGTAGGCCAGTTTGCAGCCGAGATTCGTGAGAAGCGTCCGCCGGAGCCTTACAAGGGCAAGGGCATTAAGTACGTAAACGAAGTAATCATCCGCAAGGAAGGCAAGGCCGGCAAGGGCGGCAAGAAGTAAGAAAGGAATGAGTAAGCATGGTAACGAAGCAGGATTCCAATCTTGCAAGGCTTAAAAGGCACCGCAGAGTTCGTGCCAAAATCAGCGGCACGGCACAGCGCCCACGCCTGACTGTATTCCGCTCTTCTAAGCACATCTATGCCCAGCTGATCGATGACATTAACGGCGCTACCTTAGTTTCCGCCTCTACACTCGACAAGGAGTTTGAGGGTAACGGCAGCAACAAGGACGCAGCGAAGAAAATCGGCGAGCTGCTTGCGAAAAAAGCAACCGGCAAGGGCATTGAAAATGTTGTATTCGACAGAAGCGGATACATTTATCACGGCCGCGTGAAAGAGCTGGCTGAAGGAGCCCGCGAAGGCGGCCTCAAGTTCTAAAGGATAGGAGGTATACTTTTGGCTAGAATAGACGCTTCAACGCTTGACCTTAAGGAAAAGGTCGTTGCCATTAACCGTGTATCCAAGACGGTAAAGGGCGGTCGTATCTTCAAGTTTGCAGCCCTGGTAGTTGTAGGTGACGGCAACGGCACCATAGGCTTCGGGCTTGGCAAGGCCTCCGAGGTACCCGATGCAATCCGCAAGGGAATTGAGGACGCAAAGAAAAACCTCATCAAGGTTTCTTTAAAGGGCACCAGCATACCGCATGAGGTTATTGGTGAGTTCGGCGCAGGCCGTGTTCTGATGAAGCCCGCTGCACCCGGTACCGGTGTTATTGCCGGCGGCCCCGTGCGTGCTGTGGTTGAGACCGTAGGCATTAAGGATATCAGAACCAAGTCGCTCCGTTCAAACAACCCCTGCAACGTAGTAAGCGCTACCATCAATGGTCTGGCTTCGCTGCGCAATGCAGACGAGATTGCTGCTGTACGCGGCAAATCCGCAAAAGAAATTATAGGCTAAGGGAGGAAAGAGTTTTATGGCAAGTCTTAAGATAACGCTTGTGAAAAGCCTTGTTGGCAGAAAAGACGATCAGATTGCCACAGCTCATTCGCTCGGTCTTCGTAAAATCGGAGATGTTACCGAGCAGCCCGATAATGAGCCTACCAAGGGTAAGATCACAAAAATATCCCACCTCGTCGAGGTAACCGAAGCGTAAAGCAAGGAGGTGCGAGCACAATGAAACTACACGAGCTTTCACCGGCTCCCGGCTCTACGAAAGAAGCCTTTCGTAAGGGCAGAGGCGCCGGTTCGGGTAACGGCAAAACCGCGGGTAAAGGCCATAAGGGCCAGAATGCGCGTTCGGGCGGCGGCGTAAGGCCGGGCTTTGAAGGCGGCCAGATGCCCCTTGCAAGGCGTCTGCCCAAGAGAGGTTTTGTGAATATCTTTGCCACAACGTATGCAACCATCAATGTTTCCGATCTTGATAAGTTTGAAAACGGCGCGGTTGTAGACGCAGCGGCATTAAAAGAAGCAGGTCTTTTAAAGAAGTCTCTGGACGGTGTTAAAATCCTTGGCAACGGTGAAGTAACCAAGAAGCTTACCGTTAAGGCTGCCGCTTTCTCTGCGTCTGCAAAAGAAAAGATTGAGAAGGCAGGCGGAAAGGCCGAGGTGATTTAGGATGTTTGAAACCTTAAAGAATGCGTGGAAAATCGTCGATTTAAGAAAAAAGATCCTATTCACACTCTTCATCTTAGTAATTTATCGTTTGGGCTGCGCGATTCCGGTACCGTTTATCGATCCCTCTGTTCTTCAGAACATGATGGGTGAGGATACGGTGTTCGGATTTCTGAACGCCGTAAGCGGCGGTGCCTTTGAGGACGCAACCGTTTTGGCACTGGGCGTTATCCCCTATATTAACGCACAGATTATCATACAGCTGCTGACTATCGCTATTCCCGCCCTTGAAAGGCTTGCCAAAGAGGGCGAAGACGGCCGTAAGAAGCTTAACGCGATTACGCGTTATTCCACCATCGGCCTGGCGATTCTGCAGGGCTTTGGCTACTACCTCGTTCTGAAGAATCAGAAGGGTGCTTTGCTTTATTCCACCGGAGTTTCCGGTGTACTTACAGCGGTTACGCTGGTTGTAATCTTTACAGCGGGCGCAATGCTGGCCATGTGGCTGGGCGATCAAATCACCGACAAGGGTATCGGCAACGGTATTTCCTTCCTGATTTTCGCGAATATTACGGCAAGGCTGCCTACCGAGGTTAGCAAGTTTATTAAATACCTGCAGTTTGCGCAGGAGGGCCAGACACAGTATTTCTTCTATGTGCCGCTTATGATTGTTGTTATGGTGGCGACCATTGTAATGATCATCTTCATGAACAACGCTGAGCGCCGCATTTCCGTGCAGTACGCAAAGCGCGTGGTTGGCCGCAAGATGTACGGCGGGCAGAACACCCATATTCCGATTAAGGTAAATATGTCGGGCGTGCTCCCCATCATCTTCGCAAGCTCATTCTTAGCGCTTCCCGCTACCATTCGCATGTTTGTATCACCCGCGCCCGGTTCGTTCTGGGACCAGTTCTTTAACGCCTTCAGCACCCGGTCGCTGGTTTACGGCATCTTCTACTTCCTGCTGATTATCGCCTTTAACTACTTTTATGTGGCGGTACAGTATAACCCCATCGAGATCGCCAATAATCTACGTAAAAACAACGGCGGCATCCCCGGCATTCGCCCCGGAAAGCCCACCTCCGATTTCATCGGGCGCGTTGTTTCGCGTATCACCTTTATCGGCGCACTCTTCCTTGGTGTTGTAGCGACGCTGCCGATTGCCATCGGCGGTATTACCAACATGAGCGTTTCCCTTACCGGTACCTCCCTCATCATCGTGGTAGGTGTTGCGCTTGAGACGGTGAAGACGCTGGAGTCGCAGATGATGATGCGTCATTACAAGGGGTTCCTTGAGTAAGCGTTTGCAGATAACAGATAAGAAAGGAATGGTTACACGATGAACCTGATACTTCTTGGCGCACCGGGTGCCGGCAAAGGCACACAGGCGGAGATTATCTGTGAGAAGCTGAATATCCCTACCATCAGCACAGGCAACATTATGCGCGAGGCGATTAAAAACCAGACAGAACTGGGGATGAAGGCGAAATCGTTTATTGATTCCGGCGCACTTGTGCCGGATGACATCGTGATTGCCATCATCAAGGAGCGCCTTGCACAGAGTGACTGTAATAACGGTTTTATCCTCGACGGCGTTCCCCGCACCGTGCCTCAGGCCGAAGCGCTTGACCGCATGGGAGTTAGGATTGACAAGGTGGTAGACATCGAGGTAGCCGACGAAAAGATTGAAAAGCGCCTTTCCGGCAGACGCGTATGTGAGCAGTGCGGTTCCTCCTATCACCTGGACTTTAAGCCCTCGGCGAAGGAAGGAATCTGCGACAAGTGCGAGGGGAAGCTGGTAATCCGCAAGGACGACCAGCCCGAAACCGTGCGCGAGCGCCTGCGCGTTTACCATGAGCAGACCGAACCGCTCAAGGACTACTATGCAAAGCAGAATAAGCTTTGTGTAGTGGAGGGACAGGAGGAAGTGGCCGATACCACCGCTCTTGTTCTAAAAGCGCTGGGGAACTGAATCATGGTTGTTTTAAAAAGCAAAGCGGACCTTGAAGCGATGCGGGTTGCGGGAAGAATCTCTGCACAGGCCCTTAAGCTGGGCGGCGAGAGCATTGCCGCCGGCATGACAACGAAGGAGCTGGATAGGATTATCCACCGGTTTATTGTTGCGAGCGGTGCGGTTCCCAGTTTTCTGGGGTATAACGGATTCCCGGCCAGCGCCTGCATCTCGGTGAACAACGAGGTCATTCACGGTATCCCGTCGGACCGTGTCATGAAAGAGGGCGACATCGTAAGCATTGATGTCGGGGCCACAATTGGCGGCTTTCATGGAGACAACGCGGCGACCTTTCCGGTAGGAAAGATAAGCGAATCGGCACAAAAACTGCTTGATGTAACCAAGCAAAGCCTGTATGAGGCGATTAAAGCTGCCAAGCCGGGCGCCAGAATAGGCGATATCGGCAGTACTGTTCAGCAGTATTGCGAAAAGCACGGATACGGTGTGGTGCGCGAGTATGTGGGCCATGGAATAGGATCACACATGCACGAGGCACCCGATGTTCCGAACTACGGCGTCGCAGGCAGAGGAACCCGATTGCTCCCCGGCATGACCATATGCATAGAGCCTATGATTAACGAAAAGGGAGCGGGCATTAAGGTTCTTTCCGACGGCTGGACGGTGGTTACCGCCAGCGGAGGGCTGTCGGCGCACTTTGAACACGCCATCGCCATTACGGATGATGGCCCTGTCATCCTAACCCTGCCCTGACAAGGAGGATGCGGAGTGCTGATCGAAAAAGGAATGATTGTTAAGTCTGTTGCGGGGCACGACCAGAACCGCTTTTATGTGGTGATAAGCGCCGACGGTATAAACGCAAGGATTGCCGACGGTAAGGTTCGCCCCTTAGAAAAGCCAAAAAGCAAGAAGGTAAAGCACCTTGCCGCGACAACCGCGCGGGTGGATGCCGAAGCGATTACGACCAACAGACAGCTCAGACAGGTGCTTGCCGCCTATAACAACGGCAGGCGTGAGGAGAACATCGAGTAAGGAGGTATTTGCTTGTCAAAAGACGACGTAATTGAGGTTGAGGGCACGGTACTTGAGGCGCTCCCGAACGCAATGTTTCAGGTTGAGCTTCAAAACGGGCACAAAATACTGGCCCATATCTCGGGAAAGCTGCGCATGAACTTCATACGCATCCTTCCGGGCGACAAGGTTACGGTCGAAATGTCGCCGTATGACCTTTCGAGAGGACGCATTACATGGCGCTCCAAATGAGCCGCTCGTCAGAGTGGTTCAGTAGAATTAAACAATGCGCGCATCGTGCTTAAATGGGGCGCGGTGTGCATGCAAGGAGGTATTTCACATGAAAGTAAGACCTTCCGTTAAGCCCATTTGCGAGAAATGTAAGATCATCAAGCGCAAGGGACGCATTATGGTAATATGTGTTAACCCCAAGCACAAGCAGCGTCAGGGCTAACATTAAAACCAATATAATGGAGGTGCAACAGTAAATGGCGCGTTTATCCGGTGTTGACCTGCCCAGAGAAAAGCGGGTCGAGGTTGCCCTTACCTACATTTATGGTATTGGGCCGTCGAAAGCTAAGGAGATTATCGCCGCTACGGGTGTCAATCCTGATGTAAGAGTTAAGGATTTAACCGAAGACGATATTTCTAAGCTGCGTGACTATATTGACAAGAATCTTGAGGTTGAAGGCGACCTGCGTCGCAGCGTTGCGCTCAACATCAAGAGATTAATCGAAATTGGCTGCTATCGCGGCGTGCGTCACCGCAAGGGCCTGCCTGTAAGAGGCCAGCGCACCAAGACCAACGCACGTACTCGTAAGGGTCCTGCAAAGACCATAGCCAACAAGAAGAAGTAACTAGGGAGGATTTGATTCGATGGCTAAACAAGCAGTTGCTAAAAAAGCGGCGCCCCGCAGACGCCGTGAGCGCAAGAATATCGAGCGCGGCGCCGTTCATATCCAGTCCACCTTCAACAACACCATTGTTACCATCACCGATGTACAGGGCAATGCCATCTCGTGGGCAAGCTCCGGCGGCTTAGGCTTCAGAGGTTCCAGAAAGTCTACTCCGTTTGCTGCTCAGTCTGCTGCAGAAACCGCTGCCCGTGCCGCGATGGAGCATGGCCTGAAAACCGTAGAGGTTTTTGTGAAGGGCCCTGGTGCCGGCCGTGAGGCTGCTATCCGCGCGCTGCAATCCGCGGGTCTTGAGGTTAGCATGATTAAGGATGTTACCCCCATTCCGCACAACGGCTGCCGCCCGCCAAAGCGCAGACGTGTATAAAGCTTAATCAGGAGGTGTAACCAAATGGCAAGATATACCGACGCAGTATGCAGAATGTGCCGCCGTGAAGGCCAGAAGCTGTTCTTAAAGGGCGAGAGGTGCTATACCGACAAGTGCGCTGTAACCCGCCGCTCCTACGTTCCCGGCCAGCATGGCCAGGCTCGCAAGAAGAGCTCGGAATACGGCATTCAGCTGCGTGCAAAGCAGACTGCCAGACGCTACTATGGCGTATTGGAGAGCCAGTTTAGAAAGTACTTTGAAATGGCCGAGCGCCGTCAGGGAATGACCGGTGAAAACCTGTTAAGGATTCTTGAGAGCCGCCTGGATAACGTTGTTTACAGACTTGGGCTCGCAAGCTCCCGCGCAGAGGCCAGACAGCTTGTGCTGCACGGCCACTACACCGTAAACGGCGACAGGGTGAATATTCCGTCTTATCTTTTAAAGGTTGGCGATGAGATTGCCGTTGCCGAAAAGAGCAAGCAGAGCGATAAGTTCAAGACCATTATTGAGAAGAACGGTGCAAGACCTGTTCCCCAGTGGCTTGATTTAAACCGCGATACGCTCAAGGCAAAGTATGTTACAATGCCCAACCGCGAGGATATCGACCTGGATGTTGCAGAGCATCTTATTGTCGAGCTCTACTCTAAATAACACAAAGATAAAATCGGCAAGGGAAAGCGTATTAACCGGCGGACGATTGTCTGCCTGATAGGAGGGTTTTAGATGATAGAAATCGAAAAGCCAAAAATCGACACGGTTGACCTGCAATCGGACGGAACCTACGGTATGTTCGTTGTTGAGCCGTTGGAACGCGGCTTTGGAACAACCCTTGGGAACAGTCTGAGGCGCGTGCTGCTCTCCTCGCTTCCTGGTGTTGCCGTCACTTCGGTTAAGATTGACGGAATTCAACACGAGTTCTCCACCATTCCCGGCGTCAAGGAAGATGTAACCGAGATTATCCTGAATATCAAGGGGCTTACCGCGAAGCTTTACGGCGACGCACCCACTACGGTTTATATCGACGCAGAAGGCGAATGTGAAGTAACTGCCGGCAGCATTAAAGCAAACTCCGAGGTTGAAATCCTTGACCCTGCGATGCACATTGCGACACTCGCCGCGGGTGCGAAGCTGTATATGGAAATCACCCTCGACAAGGGGCGCGGGTATGTTCCGGCGGAAAGAAACAAGCAGAACCTGCAATCCACAATCGGTGTGATTCCGGTGGATAGCATCTACACACCCGTGTTAAAGGTAAACTACAACGTGGAGAATACCCGTGTAGGCCAGATTACCGACTATGACAAGTTAACGCTTGAGGTATGGACAGACGGAACCATTTCGGCAAAGGAAGCCGTATCTCTCGCAGCCAAGGTCCTCAACGACCATCTCAATCTGTTCGCTGACCTCTCGGATGAGGCTTATCATACCGAGATTATGGTTGAAAAGAGCGATAACGGCATTGAAAAGGTTCTTGAGATGACCATTGAGGAACTTGACCTGTCTGTTCGTTCCTTCAACTGCTTGAAGCGGGCAGGCATAAACACGGTGCAGGATCTCATCAACAAGAGCGAGGAAGATATGATGAAGGTCCGCAACCTTGGTAAAAAGTCGCTTGAAGAGGTTGTGCAAAAGCTTCAGGCGCTCGGGTTTAATCTCAACCGCGAGGACGAGTAGCCCGCACCAAGGCACAACAAACATTCATTAACCAGGTAAAGGAGTGAATTCGATGCCCGGTACCAGAAAACTCGGCAGGACTACTGACCAGAGAAGAGCCATGTTAAGAGCAATGGTCACCTACCTTTTGGAAAACGGCAAGATAGAGACCACTGTAACAAGGGCGAAGGAGGTTAGGGCGGTAGCCGAGAAGTTAATCACTATCGGCAAAACCTCAACCCTCCACTCCAAGCGTCAGGTTTATGCCTTCATCACCAAGGAATCGGTAGCAAAGAAGGTATTTGACGAGATAGCCCCCAAGTATGCTGATAAGAACGGCGGCTATACCCGTATCATCAAAACCGGCCCCCGTCGCGGCGACGCAGCCGAGATGGCGATTATCGAACTGATCTGATTATAACTTCAGATACAAAAAGGAAGCACTCCCGAATGGGGGTGCTTCCAGATTACTGACAAAACCCGCCCTTTTCCGGCGGGTTTTGTGTATGTAGGCAAAAATAGCAGGCAACGTTTTACGGATTGCA
>NZ_FNID01000019.1 GCF_900103835.1 Acetanaerobacterium elongatum
TCCTTCTGCGCATGCGACCTATCAGGTCGAGCTCTTCTTTGGTATGCTGATTTGGATGACTGTGTGGCCTTCGTGATTGGCAGCCTAGAGATTCTACCGTTCCATCATATCGCTTTTTCCAAAAATAGATATACGATCGGCTTTTGTTATATTTCCGGCTGGCTCGGCTCACGCCATATTTCTCCACATACTTCATTAGGGATTGTCTGTACTTCATGTCTTGTGTTATGCTGTTCATGAGAGATGAGGTCTCCTTTCGGCTTGTTAGGTGTGGTAACTCAACAATAACCGATTTCTCCTCATCTTTCATCTTTTTTTATCTACTGTCCAATATGTATTGTAGTCCTACAATTTCTTACTGAAAAATACACTTAAACCACTTGCATTTGATGTAATTCCATGTTAATATATATAGGCATTTAGTGTTCCTCCGGGCAGGTGTGTCCGGTGGGGTTTGATGCCCGGCTTCTTGAGCTGTGACATTAAAGCTGACAGTCCTCTGCCGTTATTGCTGTAACGGGAATGAATGTCTGATAATTTAAGGAGGATTTACCTATGGATGCCCTTAAGCAGTTTGCTGCAGAGCAACTAAAGAGCGAGATGCCCGAGATTAATATCGGTGATACCGTTCGTGTTCATGTAAAGATTGTAGAAGGCGAAAGGCACAGAATTCAGGCTTTTGAAGGTACTGTAGTTGCCCGTAAGCATGGCGGCATTGCCGAAACCTTTACCGTGCGCCGTGTTTCTTACGGTGTTGGTGTAGAGAGAGTGTTCCCCATTCACTCACCGAACGTTGATAAAGTTGAAGTTATCAGACACGGTAAGGTTCGCAGAGCGAAGCTCTACTACCTGCGTGATAAGGTTGGTAAGGCCGCTAAGGTTAAGCAACAGATTCAATAAGCTTTTAAAAAGGGACTTAAATGTCCCTTTTTTGCTATTGCCTCAATCATGTTAAAAACTACCATGCAGAAAGAGGCCCTTTATGCAGCAGGAAGTGTTAGAGAATAAAATACCAGACACTGAAAATACGGGAAAAACTAGCCTGATAAAATCTGTGTATGAATATGCGGAGATGATTATCTGGTCGTTACTTTTTATTGTACTGTTGTTTACGTTCATCGTAAGAGTGGTGCAGGTAAGCGGCCATTCCATGGATAACACACTTCATGATGCCGAGATGTTGGTAGCCTTCAACTGGTTTACGCCTCAGGATGGCGATATTGTCGCAATTGCACATACGCAGGGCTTGGATAAACCTCTAGTTAAACGTGTGATTGCCACCGAAGGCCAGACAGTTGATATCAATTTTGAGAACGGTGATGTAATTGTTGACGGCAAATTGCTAAAGGAAGATTACATAAAGGAGCGTACGGCAGTAAAAGGTGACGTGATATTCCCCGTAACCGTACCTAAAGGGCAGGTATTCGTAATGGGTGACAACAGAAACAATTCAACTGATAGCCGCTTTTCAGAGGTTGGTATGGTTGATAATCGGTTTATCTTCGGCAAAATAATCTTTAGATTATTCCCAATTAACAGAATGAGCGTATTTTAACCTGTTTCATTACAGGACTATATAAGTTTAAAATTAAGTGAAAGAAGCAGATAGCATGGAAACTGCACAGGAAGTAGTTACGCCGGGCGGTGAGGAGAAGTTTAATCCGGTTAAGTCGGTGTATGAATGGACTGAAACACTCATTTGGTGTTTTGTATTTGTGGTTATTCTTTTTACCTTTATTGTCCGCGTGGTAGGAGTAACAGGCCCTTCCATGGAAAATACATTGATTAAAGAAGAGCGGTTGATAACCTTTAACTATTTTACACCCCAATACGGTGATATTGTAGCAATCACTCAACCGATAAATCTCAAGGTGCCCCTAGTTAAGCGAGTAATTGCCACCGAGGGACAGTCTGTTGATATTAACTTTGATAAGGGAGAGGTTTACGTCGACGGTAAACTTCTGACCGAAAAATACATTAAAAACAGAACTACCGTAAAGGGTGACGTGGACTACCCTATAACAGTACCCAAGGGTTGTGTTTTTGTTATGGGTGATAACCGAGATGTTTCTTTAGACAGCCGCTATAAAGAGGTTGGCATGATCGATACTCGTTATATCTTTGGTAAAGTAATCTTCCGAATACTGCCCGTCAACAGGTTTGGAACTCTGCAATAATAATCTGCGTTTTCAGCATTCTGTAAGTAATATGTAAGATAGTGGATAGTCTGCTATAGATTTGCGCGGAGTCGCTTTTATGAGAAAGGAATGGTCATAACAATGACCGAAACACCATCAATACAATGGTTTCCCGGCCATATGGCCAAAACCAGAAGGCTGATGCAGCAAAGCCTTTCACTGGTAGATATTGTAGTAGAACTGCTGGACGCCAGAATACCGGCCAGCAGCCGAAACCCCGAGATAGACAGGCTTACCAAGGGTAAGCCGAGAATGGTTGTTCTTAACAAGAACGATATGGCCGACGGCAACATCACCCGCCAGTGGTGCACCTATTTTGCTTCCAAGGGAATTCCTTCACTTGCAGCCGATTGCCGCAGTGGTAACGGCTTGAAAGCATTTCTGCCAACCGTCAAGGAGGTATTAAGTGAGGAGCTGCTGCGCTGGGAAAAGAAGGGGATGGCGGGTAGGCCTATCCGCATGATGATTGTGGGGATACCCAATGTAGGAAAGTCGTCCCTGATTAATCGGCTCGCGGGTTCAAAACGTGCAAAGGTGGAAGACCGCCCCGGTGTTACCCGCGGAAGACAGTGGGTAAGCTTGGAGGGCGGTATCGAGCTTTTGGATATGCCCGGTGTTCTATGGCCAAAGTTTGACGACCGTCAGGTGGGAGAGTTTCTGGCGTTTACAGGTGCCGTAAAGGACGATGTAATAGATATCGAGCACCTTGCTATGCGCTTGCTTGGCAGACTTAACAACGATTTTCATGACCTGTTGGATGCCCGATATAAGGTGGGGGATACACAGGGCATGGAGGATGCCGACCTGCTTGAGCTTGTGGGCAGAAAACGTGGCATGTTGGTTTCGGGCGGGGAGGTAAACACCGAACGAGCCGCCATAACCGTTTTAGATGAATTCCGAAGTGGAAAAATCGGCCGTATAACACTTGAACGCCCACCTAAAACGGAGGCAGAAAAGTGATGAATGACCTGTTTGGGTTTGATGCAGCTTATTATGAAAACGGCGTGGGGCTTCTGTGTGGAGTGGATGAGGCTGGCCGCGGACCGCTAGCAGGCCCAGTGTTTGCAGCAGCGGTTATTTTGCCAAGGGGCGTTGTAATTGACGGCCTAAACGATTCTAAAAAGCTTACCGAGAGTAAGCGTGAGTTTTTATATGATCAGATTATCAATACCGCTGTAGCGTATGGTATCGCCTATGCTACCGAAGCGGAAATCGACGAATATAATATTCTGCAGGCAACCTTTCTGGCAATGCGCCGTGCGGTTGATCAGCTGGGTTCACTGCCGGGTTGTATATTAGTAGACGGCAATCGTATGCCGCCGCTGCCTTCACCCGCTGAATGTGTTGTGAAGGGTGACGCAAAATCTGCGTGCATTGCCGCAGCCTCCATTCTTGCTAAGGTTTCGCGGGATCGATTACTGTATGAACTGGATAAGCAATATCCGCAATACTGCTTTGGGCAGCATAAGGGCTACCCGACGGAACTGCACTATGAGATGCTTATACGGTACGGTGTTTCCCCCGTACACCGTAAAAGCTTTTTAAAGAACCTTTCGGAGAAAAGTCATGCGTGAAACAGGCAATAAGGGCGAAGGTTATGCTGCCGAATATCTGAAAAATAACGGATATAATACCCTTGCCCGGAACTACAGCTCCCGCTATGGAGAGGTTGATATTATCGCCAGTAAGGATGAATTTATTGTATTTGTTGAGGTGAAAACCCGCAACAGCCGCTGCGCTTATTCACCCAGAGAAGCCGTAGATATTGCGAAGATGAGGAAGATTACGAAAACTGCGCTGTGCTATCTGCAGGAACACCCTTCAACATTACAGCCAAGGTTTGATGTAATAGAAATAGTTACTAAGGCTAACGAGCCCTTTTCGGTTCTTTCATGTGACCATATCATCAACGCGTTTGATTCTGTTCTATAGATAAACTATGCCTTTCATATATTAAGACAGGCAAATTGGGGGAAGTTATGAATTATTTCGACCTGCATTGCGATACTCTTTCAGAGATACAGAAAAACAATACCGCATTATCCGACGGTAAAACCGCCGTCAGCATGCAAAAGGCTGAAAAGCTCGAAGCTTGGTGCCAGTGCTTTGCGGTTTGGACACCCGACTTTTTAAAGGGCGAGGCAGCTTATCAGAACTATAAAAAGCAGATTGAGATTTTAACTGAGCAATCCCTGCAGAATAACGAAAAGATGGTATTCTGCAAGAAGAAGGATGATATTGCCGAGGCCATTAAAGAGAACAAATGTGCTGCAATCCTGACTGTGGAAAACGGCTCAATACTTGCAGGTGACCTTGCACGTATTCAGGAACTGAAAAAAGACGGTGTAAAGATATTCTCCTATACATGGAACGGGCAGAATGAGCTCGGCAGCGGCATCAGCAACAATAACTCTCTTTCTATGACCGGCCGAAGTGCAGTACGTGAATTTAACCGCGTGAACATTACGATTGACGTTTCACATATCGCCGATAAGGGGTTTTATGATATTTTAAACCTCACCTGCAAGCCTATCATTGCCACTCATTCCAATTCCCGCGCGGTTTGTAACCACCCCCGAAATCTTACCGACGATCAGTTTCAGGCGATCCTGCAAACAGGCGGTATCGTAGGCATTAACTTCTATAACCTGTTTTTAAACAACAGCAAGAATGCAGGCTTAAACGATATTATCAAGCACATCGAGCATTTCTTAAAGCTCGGCGGTGAGAACAGCCTGTGTATCGGTTCTGATTTTGACGGTGCGGAGCCACCGGCACAGCTAAAAAATATCTCGATGGTTGATGCGCTTTATGAAGAGATGCTCAAACGCGGGTATGGTTTTGAGCTAGCTAACAAGATTATGTTTAAAAACGCTTATGATTTTGCGATGAAAAATTTTGATTAATGTGATAAGATAGATACATCTACTCATCCTGGAAAGGTACGGTTATAAATATGGATTATAAAAGCACTAGGGATTCCTCGCTTAGAGTTACCTCTGCACAGGCCATCGCACAGGGGATATCAAAAGACGGCGGTTTATTTGTGCCGGGGGAGATTCCGTCAATCACCTTAAATGACATTAAGGCGCTATGCGATATGAGCTATATCGAACGTGCCGAGTGCATACTTCTTAAGTATCTGACCGATTTTACGTTAGATGAAATTAAGGAATGTGCAAACGGAGCTTATGGCGGCGAAAAGTTTGAAAACGGTATGCCCGCGCCGCTCAGCAAAATCGGGGACACAGGTTTCTATATGCTTGAGCTGTGGCATGGCCCTACCTGCGCGTTTAAGGATATGGCGCTTCAGCTTTTGCCATACCTGCTTACCTATTCGGCGAAGAAAACCATTGCCGGAAAAGAGATTGTTATTCTGGTGGCTACCTCCGGTGATACGGGTAAGGCGGCGCTTGAAGGTTTTAAGGATGTAAAGGGCACCCGTATTGTGGTGTTTTACCCGCAGGACGGTGTAAGCGCCATGCAGAAGCTGCAGATGACTACGCAGGAAGGCGGCAATGTATTTGTTTGCGCCGTAAAAGGCAACTTTGATGACTGCCAGCGCGGGGTGAAGGAGATATTCACAAATCTCGAAATCACCAAGGAGCTTGAAGCGCATAACCTTGTGTTCTCTAGTGCAAACTCCATTAACTGGGGCAGGCTGCTTCCGCAGATTATCTACTATATCAGCGCCTACTGTGACCTCGTAAACGATAAAGAGATTACACTAGGCGACGAGATGAATATTGTTGTGCCTACCGGTAATTTCGGCAACATCCTTGCGGCATATTACGCCAAGAAGATGGGGCTTCCGGTAAAGAAGTTTATCTGTGCCTCTAACGCCAACAATATACTTACAGATTTTATCAATACAGGCGTCTACGATACCAACCGTAAATTCTACACCACCATGTCGCCTTCGATGGATATCCTGATATCCAGCAATCTGGAACGTCTTCTTTATGATCTTTCAGGATGTGATGATCGTTATATCTCCGAATGTATGTCAGCCCTCAAAAACGAGGGGAAATACACCGTGCGTTCCGAGATGCTTCAGCTTTTAAAAGAGCAGTTTGTAGGCGGCTGTTGTGATGATGCGATGACACAGGCTACTATCAAGGAACTGTTCGAGAAATACTCCTACCTTTGTGATACTCATACAGCAGTTGCCGTAAAAGTGTATAACGATTATGTAAAGGCTACGGGGGATAACACTAAAACGGTGATCGCCTCTACCGCTAACCCCTATAAGTTCCCCAAGAGCGTTGCCGAGGCGATTGAAGGCAAGAGCGGAGAGGATAATGAGTTTGTAATCTCGCACAGGCTGTCTCAGCTTACCAAAACCGCAATGCCCAAACCCTTGGGCGGCCTTGATGAAAAAGCAGTACGGTTTAACGGTGTATGTGATAAAACAACGATGCAGAAGGTCGTTTATGATTATCTTGGCATTTGACCAATAAGACAGGGCCGCAAGCCCGATATACCGGAGGTGCGCCGTGGCCCTGTATGCAATAGCTGACCTGCATTTATCGTTAAGCGGCAGTAAGCCGATGGACGTTTTTCCGGGGTGGGAAAACTATGTAAGCCGCTTGCAAGCCGGCTGGGAAGCGCTGGTGAGGCCACAGGATACGGTGGTAGTGCCGGGGGATATCTCATGGGCCATGGACCTAAACGGTGCACTTGCGGATTTTAGGTTTCTGGATGCGCTTCCGGGAAAAAAGGTAATACTAAAAGGCAATCATGATTACTTTTGGACGACGCTTTCCAAAATGAACACCTTTTTAAGCTCGAATGGTATTGAAAGCATTTCCATACTCCATAATAACTGTATTACGGCAGAGGGGTATTGCCTATGCGGAACCAGAGGTTGGGTATACGACGGAACCGAGCCTGCAGACCAAAAGGTAATTCTGCGCGAGGCAGGCAGGCTGCGGATGTCGCTTGAACAAGGGGCGAAAACTGGTTTTCCTATCCTATGTTTTTTGCATTATCCGCCTATTTTAGGCAAAGAACGCTGTGAAGAAATTTTACAGATTCTAAACGAATTCAACATAACCAGATGTTATTATGGTCATATACACGGAAGTGCCTGCCAGTTTGCCTTGAATGGTATGGCAGAGGGTATTCAATTCACCCTTATATCAGCCGACGCACTTCGTTTTATACCGCTTCGTATTCAATAAGGAAAAAACAGTAGATTAATTCTGTATGTTATGCTATAATTGTACGGATATAGTATTATTACAGTTTTAATATCCAAGTCACGAAAGGATTGTTAACTATGCAGTTAAATGCCTCCAAAGAGATTGAAACCAACAAATACGAGCTTGAGATCGCCGTTACCGGCACAGAGTTTGAGGATGCCGTAGCTAAGGCGTTTCATAAGAACTCGGGTAAAATACAGGTTCCCGGCTTCCGCAAGGGCAAGGCCCCCAGAAAGATGATCGAGAAGATGTATGGTAAGGGTGTATTCTGGGAGGATGCTATTAACGATTTATATCCTTCCGCGTATGACGCCGCTGTAAAAGAAGCGAAGATTGAGCCCGTAGATCGTGCTGATATCGAAGTACTGTCTGTAGATGAAAACGGCTTTACCTTTAAGGCAACCGTTTTTGTAAAGCCTGAGGTTAAGGTAAATGATTATAAGGGCTTAAAGGCTGAAAAGGTGATTCCAACCGTTTCTGAGGAAGAAATCGGTGCAGAACTGAAAAAGATGCAGGAGAGAAATGCCCGCATCATCAATGTAGAGGATGAACCTGCAAAGCTTGGTGACTCTACTGTTATAGATTTTGAAGGCTTTACCGACGGTGTAGCTTTTAACGGCGGTAAAGGCGAGAAGTATACACTGGTATTAGGCTCCAACCAGTTTATTCCTGGATTTGAAGACCAGATTGTTGGGCATAAGATTGGTGAAGAATTTGATGTAAACGTTAACTTCCCCGAGGAATACCATGCGGAAGACCTAAAGGGTAAGCCCGCTGTATTCAAGGTGAAGCTGCACGAGATCACCAAAACCGAACTGCCTGAGCTTGATGACGAGTTTGCCAAGGATATAAGCGATTTTGACACCCTTGCTGATTTGAAGGCTGATATCCAGAAGAAGATTCAGGAGCACAAGGATGCCCATGCAAACGACGATGTAGAGAATGCACTCATCGACCAGATTATTGCCTCCATGGAGGGCGAGATTCCCGAGGTTATGTATGAGCGCCGCATCGACGAGATGGTGCATGATTTCGAGCATCGTCTTGAGGGGCAGGGGCTTAACCTTGATACCTACTTAAAATATACCGGCAGCGAGCTTTCTACCTTTAGAAAGACCTTTGCTGAGCAGGCACAGCGTCAGGTAAAGATTCGTCTGGCTCTTGAGAAGATTGCCGAGATAGAGAAGCTTGAGGTGTCTGAACAGGATATTAACGCTGAATACGCCAAGATTGCCGAAGGGTATAAGATAGATCTGGAGCAGGTAAAGGCTGTAATCCCCGCGCAGGAACTCGTAAAAGATTTGGTAGTTACTAAGGCTATTGATCTTGTACGCAACAGTGCCGAGATTACCGAGAAGGCAGAGGATAGCGCGGAGGCCGCTACGGCCCCTAAAAAGGTAACTGCAAGAAAAACAACAAAAAAAGCAGAGGCTCAAAAAGACGCTGAATAGTGGTATAAACCGTTCAAAACAGCCTCATAATGAGGATATTATGTTCAATGCGGCCTTGAAAGCTTCATGTATGTTGTATCTGGTTTTTTATGGAACACATAAGATGTAACGTATTGGGAAAGGTGTTGAAATTATGAGTTTAGTACCAATGGTCATAGAGCAAACCAATCGCGGCGAGCGCTCTTACGATATTTTTTCAAGGCTTTTAAACGATCGTATTGTAATGCTTTCTGATGAAGTAAATGATACAACCGCAAGCCTGATTGTGGCACAGCTGCTTTATCTTGAAGGGCAAGACCCGGATAAGGATATCAACTTTTACATTAACAGCCCCGGCGGCTCCATTACTTCCGGTATGGCGATTTACGATACCATGCAGTATATTAAATGCGACGTTTCTACTATCTGCGTTGGTATGGCGGCCTCGATGGGCGCATTTCTGCTCTCATCGGGTACTAAGGGCAAACGCTTTGCGTTGCCTAACAGTGAAATCATGATTCATCAGCCTTCCGGCGGTTCGCAGGGCCAAGCTACCGATATCAAGATTCATGTGGATAGAATTATCCGCATTAAGGAAAAACTGAATAGGCTTCTTTCGGAGCAGACCGGCCAACCCTTTGAGGTGGTTGAAAGGGATACCGAGCGCGATAACTTTATGACTGCCGAAGAAGCCGTAAAATACGGTTTGGTTGATAAGGTTATAACTAGCAGATAGCCGCGTCTTAAAAAAACGAAGCCTCCTTATGGCTTCGTTTTTCGCGCTTCTATTGTAAATTAGGCGAAAATGAATATCTTGTCAGTTTTAGCTGTGTGTGACAAGAATGTTGCCAAAAGAAATGCCGGCACGCAGCGGCGGAATGGAAGAACACTATGCCAAAGGATGAAAACAAACCCATACGATGCTCGTTCTGCGGCAAGCAGCAAAGCGAAGTAGACCGCATTATCGCGGGCTCGGGGGTTTATATCTGCAATGAATGTGTGGAACTGTGCATGAGTATTCTCTCTGACAGCACACCGATGCCTTCCTCAAGGCTGAACAAACAGCGGGATGAATACTCCATTACTATCCCCACGCCTTCTGAGATGAAGGCCACGTTGGACGAATATGTTATTGGGCAGGAAAGGGCAAAGATAACTCTTTCGGTTGCGGTTTATAATCATTACAAGCGTATTTATTACCGCGGCAACAACGACGTAGAGCTGCAAAAAAGCAACGTCTTGCTGCTTGGGCCTACCGGCGTAGGCAAAACGATGCTGGCTCAAACCCTTGCCAAGATTCTTAACGTACCGTTTGCCATTGCCGACGCCACTACACTCACGGAGGCAGGCTATGTTGGCGAGGATGTTGAAAATATCCTTCTGCGTCTAATTCAGGCGGCTGACTATGATATTGAAAAGGCTGAGCGAGGCATTATCTATATCGATGAGATCGATAAGATTACCAGAAAATCTGAAAACACCTCCATTACCCGTGATGTAAGCGGGGAAGGAGTTCAGCAGGCATTGCTGAAGATCTTGGAAGGTACCTTATCCAATGTTCCCCCGCAGGGAGGGCGCAAGCACCCGCAACAGGAGTTTATTCAAATCAACACGGCTAATATTCTATTCATCTGTGGCGGCGCGTTTGACGGCATTGAAAAGCTGATTGAAAAACGTGTTGGCAGCGGTTCCTTAGGGTTTAACGCAAAGCTAAAGGAAAAGCGTGAGGATGTTGCAGCCGAGCTGATGGCTCAGGTTACCCCGCACGACCTTGTAAAGTTCGGGCTGATTCCGGAACTGGTAGGTCGTCTGCCGGTAATTACTGTGCTACAAAATCTGGATGAGGATATGCTGGTAAGCATTCTAAAGGAGCCAAAGAATGCCCTGCTCAAGCAGTATATTAAGTTGTTTGAAATGGATGGGGTAAAGCTTGAATTTGAGGAAAGTGCTTTAAAGGCTATCGCGCACAAAACCATAGAGCTTAAAACCGGTGCGCGTGGTTTGCGTTCGATTATAGAGAATGTACTTTCTGATATCATGTTTCAGGTGCCCAGCGATCATACGGTTGAAACTGTACGGATTACAGGGGAATGTATTACCGGAAGCGACAAACCGTTGCTGCTGAGAAACCCCGAAAAGCGGGCGGCAAACCTGCTGCTCACTACAAAACGTACGAAACCCAGAAAGAGTTCAGTCAGCTAAAACCTGTTAAGCCAACACTGTTTTAGTGTTGGCTTTTCTATAATATTATCATCCATATTTTATCAGTATTGGCATCTATCATAGAAACTAACCCAAAGATTATTATGCTGTAAAGCCGAAATGTGTTAATAATATTAATAGTATTTGTTGATATAAATTTGTTGAAATAAAGCGCTTTTTTTTATATAATGGGTTAAGAATTGCAAATGTAAATCTCGGTTAAGACACAATAAATTATTAGTATATGAGAACAGAAACTCGGGATAAACCGAGCTTGGAGGGAACCTATATGGAGGAACAGACCGTACAAAACCGAGCTGCAAAGCTCCCTATGCTGGCATTAAGGGGCTTGGTCGTGTATCCAAACATGGTTCTGCATTTTGATGTTGGCAGAAAAAAATCAGTCCTTGCGCTAAATGAAGCGATGGGTAGCAACCAGCTGATTTTTCTTGTAGCCCAGAAGGACATCCGCGAGGATGAGCCGAAGGATTATGATTTATATACCGTTGGTGTTGTGGCTGAGGTACGTCAGATTCTGAAGATGCCCGGTGACAGCTTAAGGGTACTGGTGGAAGGACTTTATCGCGCCAGACTGCTGGACATCTTGCAGGAAAACCCGTTTATGACCGCTTCGGTAGAAGAGATGCCGTTAAAGGCAATACATACCAAGGCTCAGCGGGATACGGCCGAAGCGCTGGTGAGAACCATAAAGGATCTGTTTGAGGAATACGCCTATCTTACCCCGCAGATGCCCAAGGACTACATGCTTAATGTAATGGCAAGCGACGATCCGGGCTATCTCTGCGAGTATATTGCCGGCAACCTGATGCTCAAAACACAGGATAAGCAGAGCATTCTTGAAGAAAGCAGCCCGATTAAGCGGCTGGAGCTCTTGGTAAAAATACTGGAGAACGAGAACAGCGTTCTTTCGATTGAAAAAGACCTTTACGACAAGGTGAAGCAGCAGGTTGATAAAAACCAGCGGGAGTACTTCCTGCGCGAGCAAATGAAGGTAATCTCCAGCGAACTGGGCGAAGGGGAAAATCTTCAGGATGAAGCCATGGAGTATTTTTCCCGCATAGAAAAGCTGCATCTGTCTAAGGGCACCGAAGAAAAGCTGATGAAAGAGGCAGAGCGGCTGTTTAAAATGCCGTTTAACTCTCAGGAAGCCACCGTTATCAGAACCTACTTGGATACCTGCCTTGACCTGCCTTGGAATAAGGTGACCAAAGATAAGATAGATATAGAAAAAGCTAAAAAGCTTCTGGATAAGGATCACTACGGGCTTACCCGTGTAAAGGAACGTATCCTTGAAATCCTGGCTGTACGCAAGCTTGCTCCTGAAATTAAGGGACAGATTATCTGCCTGGTAGGTCCTCCGGGTGTGGGTAAAACATCTATTGCACGCTCGGTTGCGGCGGCGCTTGGCAGAAAGTACGCCAGAATCTCTCTTGGCGGTGTTAGAGATGAATCTGACATTCGCGGGCACAGAAAAACCTATATCGGTGCAATGCCCGGTAGAATTATCGATGCAGTGATTAAAGCAGGCAGCAAGAATGCCATGATCCTGCTGGATGAGGTTGATAAGCTCGGGCACGACTTCCGCGGTGACCCTGCATCGGCGCTGCTTGAGGTTCTGGATGCAGAGCAGAACAAAACCTTCAGGGATCATTACATAGAGCTGGAGTTTGATATCAGCGACATTTTGTTTATTACTACCGCAAACAACCTCGGAGATATTCCCGAACCGCTCCTTGACCGTATGGAGATCATTGATCTTTCAAGCTACACCCGTGAGGAGAAGTTCCATATTGCCAAGAATCACCTTGTAGTAAAGCAAGTAAAGCGAAATGGCCTTACAGCTAAACAGGTGAAGATTTCAGACTCTGCCATCTATGCGTTGATTGATTATTATACCCGTGAGGCCGGTGTGCGCAAGCTGGAACGCGCGATAGCCGCACTCTGTCGCAAGGCCGCAAAAAAGATTGTTGAAAACAATGAGTCTAAAATAGTCTTTACCGATGCCAATATCACCGAATACCTTGGCGTTCATAAGTATCGCCCCGACAGTATGCTGAAAAAGAATGAGGTTGGCGTTGTAACCGGCCTAGCATGGACGAGTGTCGGTGGCGAAATCATGATGATTGAAGTGAATGTCGTAAAAGGAAATGGGAAGATACAGCTAACAGGTTCACTTGGCGATGTAATGAAGGAGTCGGCCAATATTGCCATCAGCTATATCCGCAGCAAGGCCGAAAAGCTGAAGATTGACCCTGACTTCTATAAAGACTGCGATATTCACATTCATGCGCCGGAAGGAGCCGTTCCCAAAGATGGGCCGTCTGCAGGCGTTACCATGACTACGGCACTTGTATCCGCACTAACAGGTGTACCGGTTCGCCGTGAGGTTGCCATGACAGGCGAGATTACATTGCGCGGCAGGGTACTGCCGATCGGCGGGCTAAAAGAAAAAACGATGGCGGCTTATCGTGCAGGTGTTAAAACCGTCATTGTACCAGAGGAAAACAAGCCGGATATTGAAGAGATTGATGAAACGGTTAAAAAGAACCTGAACTTTGTGTTTGCAGACGACGCGGATACTGTTTTAAAAACTGCTTTGCTGTTTGCCACAGAGCCGGATCAATTACTCAAGGAGCCTCTTATACATAGCGGTGTAGACAGAAACATTAAGCCTGCGCTGGATACCGCCGTGATAACACAATAAAAGTAACGCATTTATTGTGTTTGACATTTAATTTTGAATAGGAGTATCCAATGAACTTTAACAACGCTGTTTTTGAGGCTTCCTATGGCCTGTTTTCGCAGCTGCCTGAAACGGCTCAGCTGGAAATAGCAATTTCGGGCCGCTCCAATGTGGGAAAGTCTTCACTGATTAACAAGCTTTTAAACCGTAAATCGCTCGCAAGGGTTAGCTCCATGCCGGGTAAAACGGCTACCATCAATTTCTATAGGCTCTCGAATAACGTTCGGCTGGTAGATTTGCCCGGCTATGGCTATGCCAAGGTTGCCAAGGGTGAAAAACAGCGGTGGAACGAACTCATTGGCGGCTATTTTGAGCAGGGAAGAAACCTTGTACTGGTTTTACAGCTTATTGATATGCGTCACGAGCCTTCAAAAGAAGACCTGAATATGATCGAAACGCTGGTTGAGAATGAGCTGCCCTTTATAGTGGTGCTAACAAAGAGCGATAAGCTCAACAGCACTGAGCGCAAAGAACGCCTCAGCGGTTTAGCTCACGAGATTCCCTATGCCGAGCAGATTACCATGCTGCCCTTTTCATCTGTTACAGGGGAAGGTGTGCAGGAACTGCGCGGAATAATCGAAGACGTTACAAGCGAACAGGAGTAATTCAATAAGTGAACAATCAACCGTTTTGCAGGCAGCAAGGCGGTTGATTGTTTTGCTCAAAAAGCCCCATTTTAAATGATTATGACCAGTTTCTCATTTACTTTCATAATTCAATGTGTTAAAATTAACCCTAGAGGAAACTAATATTTATATAGATTTAATCCTTACATTCAAATTAACGACGTAATCTGAAAGGAATGGTAAACACGATGAACAACAAGCTAAAGGACCCTAATATTGAATATCTGTTTAAAGCGATTTTAGCGTTGGAAACGCTGGAGGAAAGCTATAATTTTTTTGAGGATTTATGTACTGTTCCCGAGCTGAAGGCATTATCACAACGGCTGCAGGTAGCTAAAATGCTGAGCGAACATCACGTATACAGTGATATTGTCAACGAAACCGGAGCCAGCACCGCTACTATCAGCCGTGTTAATCGTTCCTTAAACTATGGCTGTGACGGGTACAGCATCATCTTTAAAAGGCTGAGTGAAGCCGAGAAATGAGCTCCTATAACGCATTTGCAAAGTATTACGATACCCTTACACAGAATGTAGATTATCCGGCTCGTGCGGATTATTTTAATAAACTGATACAAAAATTCGGCAACGGCGGTAAGCTGTTGCTTGATTTGGCATGCGGTACCGGCAGTCTCTCAAGGGAGTTTGCGAAAAAGGGGTATGATGTCATCGGCATTGACAGTTCATACGAGATGCTGGGCTGTGCAATGGGAAACACTTCGCCGGAATTGGGGATACAATATATCCGCCAGACGATGCAAGGCTTAGACCTTTACGGCACAATAGATGCCTGCGTCTGCGCACTGGACAGCATTAACCACATTACCGCGAAGAATGTGCTTCAAAAAGGATTTTCACGAGTTTCGTTGTTTTTAGATCCTGAGGGTGTTTTCATCTTTGATGTGAACACACTATATAAGCAACAGGTTATTCTTGCCAACAATACGTTTGTTTATGATTACGAAAATGTCTACTGTGTTTGGCAGAATACCTTTTCGCCTGAAAGCGCCACTACGCGTATAGAGCTTGACTTTTTTGAGTATGATACGGAAAGCGGCGCCTATTACAGGCAGGAGGAAGCCTTTGAAGAACGGGCCTATTCGCATGAAGAGCTTGCAGAAATGCTTGATAATGCAGGCTTAAGAATTATGGCCTGCTTTGAAGGGGATACCATGGATTCTGTAAAGGATAATACCCAAAGAGCGGTGTATATTACGAAAAAGAAATAGCTTATTGGAGATACCATATGGGAAAGATAATTAGGGCTATCGCGGAAGACGGCAGCGTGATGGTTTGTGCAATTGATTCAACCGATATTATAAACAAGGCTGAGCAGATACACCAAACCTCTGCTGTAATAACGGCAGCGCTTGGACGACTGCTGACAGCGGCATCGATGATGGGTGCGATGTTAAAGGGTGAACAGGATTCTCTTACGCTTCGTGTGGCCGGTGACGGCCCCGCCGGTTCAGTGATTGCGGTTTCCGACAGCAAAGGCAATGTACGAGGCTATGTAGGAAACTCCGTTGTAGAGATTCCGTTGAACAACAAAGGGAAACTGGATGTTGCCGGTGCCGTGGGCAGTAATGGTACCCTTTATGTCATAAAGGATATCGGACTAAAAGAGCCCTATGTTGGACAGGTTCCGATTATATCCGGCGAAATTGCAGAGGATATTACCAACTACTTTGCTGTGAGTGAGCAGACGCCTACTGTCTGCGCCCTAGGCGTTCTAGTCAATCCAGATCTGACCGTAAAATCGGCCGGGGGCTTTATTGCGCAGCTGTTGCCCGGTGCGGATGATGAGTCAATTACCAAGCTTGAAAACAACATCAATAAAATAGATGCTGTTACAAAAATGATTGCGGACGGTAAAACTCCAGAAGACATCAGCGAAATTGTGCTTGCAGGCTTTAATCCGCAGATACTTGATATTATGGAAGTTGACTATATCTGCCGCTGCAGTAAAGAAAAATATAAAAAAGCTCTCGCTGCCATCGGGCGCGAAGAGCTAAACGATATCATTGAGAAAGAAAAACAGGCTGAAGTGGTATGCCACTTTTGCAATAAGCGTTATCAATTCAATGAGCTTGAGCTTCAAAATATCCTGAATGGTGAATAAAAAAAGTATTGACAGTTAAGCTATGAACCTGTATAATAAACTATGTTGTCTGCAACATTGGTTTGGGAGCATAGCTCAGCTGGGAGAGCATCTGCCTTACAAGCAGAGGGTCATAGGTTCGATCCCTATTGTTCCCACCATATTACCCGAGGGTAAAACCTTCGGGTTTTGTTTTTGTATAAAGAAAACTGGCAAAGCATATAACACTTTACCAGAAGCGATATTACCTATATTTTTTCGTTATAAATGTAACTAAGCACCTCATGCACCCGAACCCATTCTTCGTGGTTAAGCGAATAATAGCGCCAGAGGCCGGATTTACGGCAAACAACCAAGTTAAGCTCCTGCAAAACCTTCATATGGTGAGAAAGGGTAGGCTGAGTGATATCAAGTTCCTTAAGAATATCGTTTGCGCATTTCTCGCCGTAAGAAAGAATATCAATAATTTTCAGCCGGTTAGGGTCGGAAAGCGCCTTCAGGGTGGCTCCCAGAACTTTATATGGCATAAGAATGTCACCTTCAGTAATATTAAGGATATGCATTGATTATAATCTATACTATACCCAACCAACAATATTGTCAAGAACTGCTAAGCCTTTAGTGCCATGTGAAATGTTAGTCGTCCTTTTTATTTCTTGGCTTAATCTTGGCAAGCGGTGATTTCTGCGCTGCGGCCTCTAACTGCTCGTTGGAGATATGCGTATAAATCTCGGTGGTGCCAAGGTTTGCATGCCCCAGAATTTCTTTAAGCATTCTAATATCAACATGACCATATTGGTACATCAGTGTGGCGGCCGTATGACGAAGCTTATGTACGGAATAGCCCTTATGATCAAGCCCGACTGCCTTCAGTTGGTTTTCCACTATCTGCTGAACACGGCGGCGGCTGATACGCTTACCGTTGCGGGACAAAAATAAAGCGTTTTTATCGGTTACATCATTTGGTCGTAACTTTTTATAGGCTTCAATAGAGGCTATGCAGGCATCGTTTAGATAAACAATACGTTCCTTATTGCCTTTACCTAATAGTCTGAGTTGATTGTTCCGTATATCCGTCAGGTTAATTCCTACAAGCTCCGAAAGACGCATACCGCAGTTTAAAAATAAGGTAATCATGCAATAGTCACGCTCTTTATAGTCGCCATCTTCAGTCTCTGCACTGGCTAACAGCTCAATACTGTTTTCAAGGGTTAGATACTTTGGAATACTCTTTTTTAAACTGGGAACCTCAAGCTCACGAACAGGGTTTTCATCCAATAAGTGCGCTTTTACTGTCAGGTAATTAAAGAAACCACGAATGCTGGATACCTTTCTGGCACGAGTAGCACTGTTATTCGAACGATCGCTGGCAGTAAAATGCAGAAATTCATAGACGTCTGAAAGCGTGATCGTCGATATCAGCGCCATATCTACATCACGGATGGAAATCTCTTCAAATGAAAGGGAAGGGGGAACCAAATTTTTTGCGCGTTTTATGTATCGAAAAAAGGTACGTAAATCAATGTAATAACCTTCAACGGTTCGCGGCGAACGTCCTTTGATGGTCTCCATATAAAATAAAAAATCCCGTACCGGAACCGGGCAATCCGATAAAATAGCATTGTTCATAATAAACTCCGAATATTATAGTCTAAAAACTTTGTTTATATCCATTATACACCTGTTTGAGTTTTATTGGCAAGATTGGTATTGCTGCTATTGGAACTTGGTTTGATTGCCCCCTTAATTTCGCTAAATTTTTATTTAGTGAAATACGCTGTAAAAAGTTAGGGGGTTGTAGACATTAGTCCACATAGCATTCCCTTTCCATCGAACGCTTTCCTTAACTTATAAATAACCCGCAAGCAGCTGCCTGAAGCCGCTTGCGGGTATCTGTTTAGTTATTAGTTTTAAATCTTATCATTCGGAGTTTCATCAGAAAACAGCGATACGTTCTCCGCGGTCTCTTTGGCTTCCGGGCTTTCCTGCTTGATTTTATCATAATACGGGTCTATACAAAACTTCTTGATATATTGGAATGAGTTAAAGCAAATGATAAAACCAACGAGCGCCGGAATAATGACAATGATAAAAATCAAAGATATCGGATAAAACAAGAACGTTGGTACTACGATTAAAGCAACAAAAAAGGTCGTAATCAGGTTCGTTTTAAGACCTAAAATGGCTAGAATCAACGCGTTTTTATAAATCTGGGTTAGCTTTAAATCAACAGTTATAATCAATAGATAAACATAGTAAGACGCGAACAGTATAAGTAATGCTACGGCGATTGTAATACCCATCATAACGGTATAGATCATGGATTGAGCCATATTTAAGTAATAGAAGTTTATGGTGAAAGAAAAAAGAAAACCAATTAAAATAAGCAGTATGCCGGTTGGAACCGATTGCTTCCAGTTATCCTTTACTGCATCCTTAAAATCCGAAAATAAAAATGCGTGCTGTTCCCTTGCATAGTTACGCAAAACATAGGTTAACCCTGTGGTCGCCGGCCCGATTGGTATTACAGCTATTATGGTGATAATTCCGGCCAGAAGCTTGTTAAGTAAGGCTCCCTCAAACCAAGGGAAAATAAAAATAACAACTAAAAATAATGGGACAAACGCAAGAACAAACAGGAAGTTTACCTGAATAAGCTTCCAAAACTTCCTGAAGAACAATTCAAAAAACAGAAAGAATCGCTTTTTCTCAGGTGCGTTCTTTGAAACACCCTTGCCTGGTTTTGAGTAGTTACCGAAACCTAAAAACCCCAAAATCTACAACTCCTTCAGAGTATTACGCACGAGGGTGACACCGGTTGTAAACATCCTTAAATTTATTCTTCATAATTTGCGCATAAACCTGCGTGGAGGATATATCGGCATGGCCAAGCATCTCCTTGATGTCTTTCAGCTGAGCGCCGTTTTCCAACAGATGCGCTGCAAAGGAATGCCGTAAAGTGTGCGGCGTAATCTCGGTTTTAATATTTGCCTTTTCAGCATATGTTTTTATTATCTTCCAAAATCCCTGTCTAGTCAACCGACTTCCGTTTAAATTAATAAATAATGCATCAAAATCACTATCTGGCACGATGGCAATTCGAACACGATAGATATATTCATTCAATGCCTTGAGCGCTTCAGGGTAAATCGGTATAATCCGGCTGGCGCGACCGTTGCGGCAGTTTAAAAAGCCTACATTGAGGTTTACATCCTGGATATTCAGCGATACCAGTTCAGATACACGAATTCCGGTCGCATATAAAAGCTCCAGCATTGCCTTATCGCGGCAGCCCTTTGGCTCATTCGAATTCGGGCTTTTTAATAGCTGATCGATCTCGTGATTGGTTAGAATGCTTGGCAGCTTTTTCTCTACCTTTTCAAGCTTAATACTTCTGGCTGGGTTGGTTGTGGCATAACCGTTTAAAACCAGGTACTGAAAAAATGACCGAAGGGATGCAATGCTGCGGGTGATGGTGGAGTTGCTTTTATTCAGCTCCTTTAAGTGTTCCACATAATCCTCAATACATTCGTTTGTAACCTTGGAAGGCTGTGTAATGCCCTCCCCTTTCGCAAATAAAGCAAAAGCGGTTACATCTCGAATATAGGACTCTAGCGTATTCTCTGCCACATCCTTGCTGTCTGATAGATACCCCTCAAAGCTTTTGATAAACTGTGTCATTTTTTCTCGTCCGTTTCTGCCGCTGTTCGCAGGCTAAATTATTAACAAGTTTCAGAAAAATTGATATGCACAGTAGCAAGATATAAAAAACCTATGGTGATATGCCGCCAAATAAGCTGCAGCATAAACCATCCACCAACGCCGCGATAAAAATCAATACGGTGTAAACAATGTATCTGGTAAGATATGCCTCTGCAGCGATAGCTATTGAGCTCTCATTCTTGTTGGAGAACAATGAGAAGTATATCCCGGAGAGCTTATATGAGCTTGCGCAAGCCAAAATGATTGCAAACGAGGCAATCAGCGAAACAGGCACGAGGTTTTCAACCGCATACCATATACCTGTAGTGCCGCAAGCGGCGTATAGGTAACCAATAGAAACGCCAAGACTAAACCCTTTGGCTGTTGATGCAAACATGATAAACGGTATGCCGATGGCGCAAAAGCCCAAAAAGAAAAGCAGAAATAGAATTAAAAAATTGACTGTAAAAGAGGACAAGAAGGCTGACAGAAAGGTTTGCTCTACTCTTTTGCTGATATAGCCAGACAATACGGTGGCAAGCTCCCCGGCTATCGGTTCGTTGCAGTATTTCACCGTAAGTGAACCGGCGGCTATTCCTACGAGAAAAAGCGCAAACATACCGTAAACAAGCCTGTTGCGCAGTACGAACTTAAGAACATCAGAGGCGTATGTACGGCTGTTACGCAGACTGTTTAAGGTTGTCCTTCTCATTTGAAAATCCCCTTTTCTGAACCATTATAGTACTATAAATATTCAGGTGAAGGGGGTTTTAGAATTTATCGGCCCAGTTCGTATGCCCTGTCTATGCACGAGCGCATAGCGGCACGTACTGTCTTTTCAAAGCCATATTCCTCAAAGGTGGAAAGCGCCTTCAGGGTGGTTCCTCCAGGGGAAGAAACCATTTTAATCAGTTCATCAGGGGTTAGCTTGCTTTCTGTAAGCATTTTGGCACTGCCGATTAACGTTTGTGAGAATAACCGCAGGGCAACATCGTAATCAATTCCCTGCTCCTTCGAAAATTCTGCAACAATCTTTGCAAACAGGTAGATAAACGCAGGGCTGCTACCATTAACGGGGATTACCTCACAGAGCTTATCCGCAGGAATCTCCTCACTGATGCCTGCAGAGGCAAATATACTTTTTACAAAGATAAAATCTTCGGTGCCGGTTGGTGGAATGCAGGCCAACGCCGATGCACCCTCACCGAGCATTAGAGGCGTATTTGGCATTACCAGCACCAGCTTACAGTCAAACCCGATTATATTCTTTATATATTGTGCGCCAACACCTGCGGCAATTGAAACAAACACATTATGTTCACCCGCGGCAGGTTTCAGGGCGGTTAACACGTCTGTGATTACCTGTGGCTTCACGCACAGAAAAACATATTTGCTTTGAGCCACTACTTCCTGTTCGCTTTTAGCAGCTGAAAGCCCTTTTTCAGCAAACGCAGCGCACTTTTCAGAAGAAACATCATAGGCACAGATTTGGGAGGGGCTTACAACCTCCTTTGCAAGAATACCGCCGATAATTGCCGAGGCCATATTTCCAAGCCCAATAAATCCAACTTTAAACGTTGCAGACATCAGTGTCATTACTCCTAATCCATGCTCAATATTAATAAATCTTAAACTATATTTTAATATAATACATTCCAAATGAATATTCAATAAGAATTCGAAATATTAATATTGATTTGTTGCAAATATCAAAAATTATGTCAATCTAATTATGTATAGTTACAAATATTATGTAAACTGCAATATGTAAACGCAGTTAAATAGAAAATCCAGCCCATTTTAAGGGCTGGATTTTTATACATTATCGTTGTATATCGTTTTATAACTGAGCAGCCTTCATCATGATAGCACACTCTAAACGTTTTTTCTCAAGCTCGCAGGAGATTCTGTGAGGCTTTAAGATGTCCCCTCTGTACTGCATGTTGTTTGCGTTGCACCCACCGGAACAATAGAACTTTGCCCAGCATTCTTTACATTCCTGCTTGCCATAGATGTTGGCCCGTGCAAAGGTGTTCTTCATCTCTTTATTTATGGTGTTGTCAAGTACACTACCCATCTTCCACTCTTCCATGCCAACGAACTGGTGACATGGGTAGATATCGCCATCCGGGGTTACTGCTATGTATTCATTGCCGCATCCACACCCGCGCAGACGCTTGATAGCGCAAGGACCCTGCTCCAGATCAATCATAAAGTGGAAGAAGTTAATCCCCTCTTTTTTTGCCTTTAACTCCAGCAGCAGCTTTGCTAACCGCTCGTACTCTTCAAATACACGCGGCAGTTCCTTTTCGGTGATGGCGTAGTCGTTTTCAAGGTCTGAAACCACTGGCTCCACAGATACCTGATCAAACCCCAAGCGCCTAAGCTCCATTACGTCATTGGTGAAGTCCTCGTTAAACTTGGTGAAGGTGCCACGAACATAGTACTGCCCGTCGCCTCGTTTTTCTACAAGCCGTTTGAACTTCGGAACAATAATGTCGTAGCTGCCAGAGCCATTTACACACTTGCGAACCTTATCATTAACCTCTTTACGGCCATCCAGAGAAAGTACGATATTGTACATCTCTTTGTTGATGTAATCAATCTTTTCGTCATCCAAAAGCACACCGTTGGTGGTAAGGGTGAAACGAAACAATTTGTTGTGTTCCTTCTCCTTGCTTCTTGCGTAATCAACGATCTGTTTCACTACCTCAAAGTTCATGAGCGGCTCACCGCCAAAGAAGTCCAGCTCAAGGTTTTTGCGGGCACCCGAGTGCTCTATTAAAAAGTCGATGGCCTTCTTCCCTATCTCAAAGGGCATCAGTTTGCGGCCCTTGCCAAAATCACCGGTGGAAGCAAAGCAGTAGCTGCAACGGAGATTACAGTCATGTGCGATGTGAAGGCACATTGATTTAATTGGGGAATTCACCATCATCTCTTTAAAGGGTTCATAGTCATCAGCCGAAAACAGCACACCGTCCTCATAGAGCTTATACAGCTCACCATAAGCTTCGGTAATATCTGCATGTGGATATTCCTTGTCCAGCGCCTGATAAATCTCGTCAGGGCAATCCTTTACAAAATCATTCTTAATATAGTCCAGTAAACGGTAAGATAATTCATCAACAATGTGTACGGCACCGCTGTGAACATCCAGTACTATATTAAAACCATTCAAAGAGTATTTATGAATAAGGTAGTTTTCCATATTAAATATCATACCTTCCAAGGCGTATTCTATAAGGGTAGGGCTTATCCTCTATTTATATTCAGTGCAATGTTGACAACAAAAATCAAGGGACAGCGTCATCTGCCCCTTGATGATTTGTACGGTTTGAGGTTTTAGCCGCTTATTTATTAGCGTTCTCGCACTTCTGGTTAGCAACCGTGCAGGATGTTTTACATGCAGACTGGCAGGAAGCTTGGCATTCGCCGCAGCCGCCCTTTGCAGTGCTCTTCTTAAGATTTGCGGTATTTAAGGTTTTAATATGCTTCATGAGTGATGTCCTCCTAAACGAATAGCTTATTACAGTATTTTATTGTATCATATTTTGTCATAGGTTGCAATTATAATTTTCTTTTATTCATAATATTCACCCCAATAATGCCGCCAATCGTTGCGCTTATTACGATAAGCATTATTTTTGCAAGCAAAAACAAGCCAAAACCGTTATGCAGTATGATGATATTCATAATCAGTATCAGTAACGCCAGCACGATGCCGGTTGCTAAACCAACAGGCAGCCCTTTGGCTTTCGCAATTCTGGCAGAGAATATCCCCCCAAAGAGCGCCGCCACAACCAGCATAGCAACGGCTGCCGGGGTAAATACCGAAGCCGACAATCCTGCGCCAGAGAATAACGCTGCAAGCAGCAGTGAAAGTAACAGTAAAGTTGCCAAAGCTGCTCCTGTGCCAAATAAAACCGGCCGTGCAAACTTAGTGTTCTTCTGTTCGGCTGCATTCTTCAAAAAAATCGACCTCCAAGCCATCCCTCAATACCTAGATAGAACTTGTATTGATAAAGGATATTCGGAGGCCGTACTATTTATGACAAGTTATTTGGAGGAAGCATCCTCACTGTTATGCACGGTATTGTTGGTTTGGATAGCCCATCTTGCAATGCGAATCTTGCTTCTGTCAGAGCCGGTTTCAATAACAACCGTATCCTCACGAATGCTTACCACAAGACCGATAATACCGCCGCTTGTAACAATCTCATCGCCAACCTGCAGGTCGCTGCGCATCTTCTGAATCTCTTTTTCCTTCTTCTTCTGAGGTCTAATCAGGAAGAAGTAGAATACAACAAAGATTAAGACAATGGGACCGACTTGTATTAATAAGGCCAGTGCGGAGTTGGCTGGTGTAGCGGAGCCGCTGGCTGTTGCCGCCGAAGCAGTATTAGCAGCCGATAATAAGAATTCACTCATTTTTTCTTTTTCCTCCAATAAGTCGGTAATAACAATATATGGTTAAGTTTTGCATATGATATTTCAATTATACATATAAACTCTTTACCATGCAATAGTTTTCAAAAGAATACACAGAAAGTTCAAGAAATTCTAGTCTTTACAGCGTTTATCAAGTATCGGCACATATCTTTCCTTGAATTGTTCAAAGGTTCCCTCTTCAATAGCCTCACGAATCCGCTCCATCAGCGTATTATAGAAATAGAGGTTGTGCATCACGGCCAGACGCATACCGAGCATCTCGTTTGCCTTAAACAGGTGGCGGATATATGCGCGTGAGTGGTTTTTGCATACAGGACAGTCGCAATCCTCAGCAATCGGTCGTTCATCGTTGGTGTATTTAGCATTGATGATATTCACAATACCATTAAAGGTAAACATATGCCCGTGGCGGGCATTCCGGCTTGGCATTACGCAATCGAACAGATCCACCCCGCGTGATACGGCCTCGATGATATTCACCGGCGTACCCACTCCCATCAGGTATCGGGGCTTGTCCGCAGGCATATAAGGCTCCACTGTTGAAATAATCCGGTACATATCCACGGCGGGCTCCCCTACTGCAAGGCCGCCGATAGCATAACCGTCCAGATCAAGTTTCACGATGCTTTCCATATGCTGAACACGCAGGTCTTCATATACACAGCCCTGATTAATCCCGAAAAGCATCTGATTGGGGTTTATGGTATCATGTAAAGCATTAAGCCTTGTCATTTCATCCTTGCAGCGATATAACCACCGCTCAGTTCGGTCGCAGGACTTTTTTGAATACTCATAAGGTGCCGGATTCTCAACGCATTCATCAAAAGCCATCGCGATAGTGGAGCCAAGGTTGGATTGGATACGCATGCTTTCCTCCGGCCCCATAAATATCTTGCGGCCGTCGATATGTGATTGGAAGGTAACACCCTCCTCCTTGATCTTTCGCAGCTGAGCCAGCGAGAAAACCTGAAAGCCGCCGCTATCGGTAAGAATCGGCCCGGCCCACCCAATGAAGCGATGCAATCCACCCATCTCACGGATCAATGTGTCGCCCGGGCGAAGATGCAGATGATAGGTATTGCAAAGCTCTACCTGACATTTTAAATTCTTGAGGTCGTAAGACGAAATCCCACCCTTAATAGCCCCGGCAGTTGCTACATTCATAAATGCGGGAGTTTGTACAGTACCATGAACGGTGGTAAACTCTCCCCGTCTGGCCTTACCGTCCTTCTTTATCAGCTTGTACATATCTGGCCTCCGTTAAACAATAAACATTGCATCGCCGAAGCTGAAAAACCGGTATTGCTCCTCGACGGCAATCTTATAAGCATTCATAGTATGCTCATAGCCTGCAAAAGCACTCACCAGCATAATCAGCGTGCTTTCGGGCAGATGAAAATTCGTTATAATGCCGTCCAATACCTTAAACTCAAAGCCCGGATAGATAAAGATATCGGTGTAGCCTTCACAGGCCTGCACACATCCATAGGTAGCTACGGCGGCCTCAAGCGTACGACAACTGGTTGTGCCAACGGCGATAACCCTCTTACCGTTCGCTTTAGTTTTATTTATCAAATCAGCTGTCTCCTGCGGCAAATAATAGTGTTCGCTGTGCATTTTGTGGTCTGTAATGTTATCTTCCTTTACAGGTCGGAATGTACCTAACCCCACATGAAGAGTAACAAAACCAATGTTTATGCCCTTGCTTTTAATACGCTCCAGAAGCTCCGGCGTGAAATGCAGCCCAGCGGTAGGCGCAGCAGCAGACCCCGGTTCTTTTGAATAAACCGTTTGATAGCGTTCTTTATCCTGCAGCTTTTGCTTAATATATGGCGGCAGCGGCATCTGGCCAATCTGCTCCAGTACATTAAAAAAGCTGCCACACTGCCATTTAAAGCGCACAAGACGGTTGCCATCCGCCGGCAGTATATCTAAAACTTCAGCATTGAGCAGCCCATCACCAAATACAAATTTGCTGCCGATACGTGCCCGTTTGCCGGGTTTCACAAGGATTTCCCATATATCCTGCTGCTTCTGTTCAAGCAAAAGGAACTCAATGTCGCCGCCGGTATCCGTTCGTTTGCCGTACAGCCTGGCGGGCAATACGCGTGAATTATTTAGAATCAGGGTATCCCCTTTATTTAGTAAATCTAGAATATCATAAAAATGCCGATGGCCGATTACGCCTGTCTTTCGGTCTAGCGTCAGCATTCTGGAGGTATCACGAGGTTCTATTGGAGTTTGAGCGATCAGCTTTTCGGGCAGATCATACCAAAAATCGGATTTTCTCATGAGCTTTTTCTCCCGATATCAACTAATTTCAGAAAATAAATTGACAGATGAAACGACAGATGCTAATATGTATTGTAAGAAATGGATAGAGGCGCGGGTTTAAAGAGTAGCAAATGTTAAATCGCCGAGATTGCTTGAGCGTTTGTTAAAGGTAAAACCGCCGAAGGGAACAGCACGGCAGCTGTTAACCTGGTTGCATGGCCGAACAGGCATGTGACTGTCATCATTATGATAATGATGGAGAGCTATACACCAATTTCACAATTGTACCCTATTTTTGTGTTATGGTCAATAGCCGAAAATTATTATATTGATTGACAGTCCGGTTTTAAACCGGATTTTTTGTTATTTTTCGCTATTGCGGTTATAACATTTCATTTCTAAGCATGTTAAAAGGAGAATTGATGATGAAACAGTTTCATGTAGGTATTATTGGTGCAACTGGTATGGTTGGTCAGCGTTTTATTTCGCTGCTGGAGAATCACCCTTGGTTTAAGGTTACACTGCTTGCGGCATCTTCCCGTTCAGCCGGCAAAACTTATGCTGAAGCCGTTGGTACCCGCTGGGCTATGAAAACGCCGATTCCTAAGAATATAAAAGAAATGGTAATGCTGGATGCTACCGCAGATATAAAAACGATTGCCTCCTCGGTAGATTTTGTGTTTTGCGCAGTAGATATGAAAAAGGATGAAATCAAGGCGCTGGAGGAGATGTATGCTAAGGCGGAATGCCCTGTTATCTCCAACAACTCTGCCCACCGCTTTACGCCCGACGTGCCAATGATGATTCCTGAGATTAATGCCGACCACGCTGAAGTTATTAAAGCGCAAAGAAAACGCCTGGGAACCAAGCGCGGCTTTATTGCCGTAAAGTCCAACTGCTCGCTGCAAAGCTATGTGCCCGCCCTTCATCCCTTAATGGAGTATGGGATAACAAAGACGTTGGCATGTACTTACCAAGCAATTTCCGGCGCAGGTAAAACCTTTGAAACCTGGCCTGAGATGATTGACAATGTAATCCCCTACATTGGCGGCGAGGAAGAAAAAAGCGAGAAAGAGCCGCTTAAAATTTGGGGCGAGGTGAAAAACGGCGAGATTGTTCCGGCTACCTCCCCTGCTATCACCACCCAGTGCATTCGCGTGCCGGTTTCCGATGGCCATCTTGCTGCAGTGTTTGTTTCCTTTGATAAAAAGCCCACCATTGATGAAATTAAAGCAAAATGGGCTGCATTTAAGGGGGAACCCCAGGAATTGAATCTACCCTCAGCCCCCAAGCAGTTCCTGCATTATTTTGAGGAGAACGATCGCCCGCAGACCAGGCTTGACCGTGACCTTGAAAATGCAATGGCGATTTCTCTTGGCAGGCTGCGTGAGGATTCTCAGTATGACTATAAATTTGTGTGCCTCTCCCACAATACGGTAAGGGGCGCTGCAGGTGGCGGTGTTTTGATGGCTGAGCTGCTTGCCGCAAAGGGCTACTTTGATTAGTGTTTGTTTTTTGACCAATAATATTGGAGGGACATTAGGTGAAGAAGACTGTATTTACCGGCGCCGGCTGCGCCATCGTAACCCCTATGAACCCCGACGGCACCATCAACTATACCTTGTTAAGCGAATTGATTGATTATCAGATACAAAACTCTACCGACGCTATTGTTATTGCGGGAACTACAGGCGAATCCTCAACCTTTACCGATGCGGAGCATATTAATGTGCTGCACTATGCGGTAAAGGCTGTAAACGGGCGCGTGCCGGTTGTTGCCGGTGCCGGTAGCAACGATACCTCCTATGCCGTGGCACTTTCAAAAGAAGCAAAGATTGCGGGCGTTGATGCGCTGCTGCATGTTACCCCTTACTATAACAAAACCTCACAAAAAGGCTTGGTAAAGCATTTTACGGCAATAGCGGACGCTACTGACCTGCCAATGATTCTTTATAATGTTCCCAGCCGTACAGGTATGAACATTGGTATTAACGCTTACAAGGAGCTTGCGAAACATCCAAACATCGTAGCCACCAAAGAAGCAAGCGGCAACATCTCGGCTATCGCGCAGGTTGCCGCAGAATGTGGCGATGAGCTGACCATCTACTCCGGCAACGATGATCAGATACTGCCAATCCTCGCGCTTGGCGGTAAGGGTGTAATTTCGGTGCTGTCTAATATTATGCCAAAAGAGACACATGATATCTGCCAGCTGTTTTTTGACGGGGATATCAAGGCCAGCACCAAGCTTCAGCTAGAGCTGCTCGAGTTAATGAATAACCTGTTTATTGATGTAAACCCCATCCCTGTAAAGGCGGCTTTAAAGCTGATGGGCTACCCTGTTGGGGATTGCCGGCCTCCTCTTGATACACTCAGCGACGAGCATACTGCTGTACTGAAGGCGTCACTTGAAAAGTACGGTTTATTGAAAGCACCGCGCAATTAACTATTCGGAGGCAGAGACGTGAAAAAAAGAATTATACTGTCTGGATGCAACGGCTATATGGGGCGGGTAATCACTGCCAGTGTGTCTGGTCGTGACGATTTAGAAATTGTTGCAGGTATTGATATCAGCGGCGAGCAGAGAGAGCATTACGAGGTTGTTACCTCCCCCAATAAGGTTACGGCCGAGGCTGATGTCATCATAGATTTCTCTCACCCCTCCGCACTTACTCCACTGTTAGGGATGGCTCAAAAGCGTAAGCTGCCGATTGTGGTATGTACTACCGGCCTTTCGGCGGAACAGCTTGATGAGCTGAAAAACGCCTCCGCCAATATTCCGGTGTTTAACTCCGGAAATATGTCACTGGGAATGAACCTTCTTATAAACCTTGCCAAGAAAGCGGCTGTTGTGCTTGGGCGGGATTTTGACATCGAGATTATTGAAAAGCACCACAACCGCAAGCTGGATGCGCCCAGCGGTACCGCTTTAATGTTGGCCCAGGGTATCAACGAGGCCGTCGAACAGCCCTACCGTTACGAGTACAACCGTGCATCGAAGCGCGAAAAGCGCTCAAAAACCGAGATTGGTATCCATTCAGTACGCGGCGGTACAATTGTTGGTGAGCATGATGTTATCTTTGCGGGGCCGGACGAGATTGTTACCCTGTCACACAGTGCAAGATCACGTGACATATTCGCAACCGGCGCTATCAATGCTGCGCTATTTTTGTGTAAACAGAAGCCCGGATTCTATGAGATGTCTGATTTACTAGCATAATTGATTGAAAAGCTGACAAATACTAATCTTCGGTAGAAATGTAGGTAAAACTGCATATCAAAACCTTTTGCTGGATTTTTGGTACATTTCCTAGAAGAAGATAAGTATTAAGCGGCGGAATGGAGCTTGTTATGAACGGAGTATCGAAGATAACCATAACCGATGATGTGGCGCTCATTACCATAAACAAGGCACCGGCCAGTGTCCGGCTTCTGGCCTCCATTCTGGGTGAATTTTCTGATGCGGGCATAAACATCGATATGATCTCCCATGCCGCACCGCAAGGCCAATACACCTCCCTTTCCTTCTCTATTTTAAGTGAAGATTTGGTGAAGGCCTTAAACCTTACCGCACGATTTGCGGATACCCACCCTACTATTAAGCCGCTTGTAAGCAACGGCAACTGCAAGATACAGCTCTACGGCGAAGAAATGGCTGAAATGCCGGGTGTGGCAGCGGCTGCCATGAAAGCGATTGCTGCCGCAGATGTGGATATCTCGATTATTACCACCAGCTCTGTGGATATCTCCATCCTAGTGGCAAATGCAGATAAGAACAGTACCGTTGCTGCATTAAAGAAGCAGTTTGGTTTATAATAGCAGCAGAACAATAACGAAAGCCTCAAGAGAGTGAAAGCTCTTCTGAGGCTTTTTATTATGAGGATAATTCGGCCCATTCGTCATAATACTTTGAAAGGGCTGCACGCTTCACTTCAAGCTCTGCGCAGTGCTGCTGCATAGCCAGATAGTCAGTGTATACGTTTTCAAGCGTCATTTCATGCTCGTGTTCAGCTATCTCTGCCTCAGTGTCGGCAATAAGGCGTTCAAGCTCCTTAATGCGATTTTTAATACGAGCCTCCGCGCTCTTTTGCTCTTTGCTTTTATAGTATCCCTCATGCTTATTGGGGATTTGTTTAAGAATTTCAGCAGGCTGTCCCTCCACCTTTAATTGCTTCTCTTTCGTTACTTCGCTTACATAGGCATCATAGTTACCGTTATATGATTTGATGCCGTCATTATGAAGTTCGACGATTCGTGTAGGCACCCGGTTGAGCAGATAGCGATCATGCGATACAAACAGCAATGTTCCCTCAAAGCCTAACAGTGCCTGCTCCAGGTCTTCCTTTGCAGCCAAATCAAGATGATTGGTGGGCTCGTCGAGAATTAAAACATTGGCGCGTTCCAGCATCAATACCGCGAACGCGAGCTTGGCGCGCTCACCGCCGCTGATGACCTTTACCTTCTTATATACGTTATCACCGGTGAGCAGCACATTTCCAAGTGCCGTTCGGATAACAACCTCATTGTAGGTTAAATGTCGATCCCACAGTTCGTCCAATACGGTCTTCTCGGGGTGAAGATTGCCGTTTTCCTGTTCATAATAGCCTATAGAAGCGTTCTGCCCCCAAGCGTAGCTGCCTGAATCAATGGGTATCATGCCTTGAATCGCCTTTAACAGAGACGATTTTCCAATACCGTTTGTACCGATAATCGCTACCCTTTCCCCTCTTGTTACCTCAAGGTTCAGATGCTGAAAGAGCTGCTTTCGGCTTTCCTTCTCGCCAACCGAAAGAGCCATATTATTGATTTTTAAAAGTTCTTTATAGGGCACCTTATCGGTTTCAAATCGCAGGTTCATACGCTTGATGGCTGTACTGGGGCGTTCCATTACCTCTATCTTTTCCAGTGCTTTCAGTCTGCCCTTTGCGCTGTTGGAGGTGGAAGCCCGTGCCATGTTTTTATCAATATACTCCTGCAGCTCTGCGATATGAAGCTGCTGTTGTTCATATTCCTTCTGAAGCCTGGCTACACGCTCTTGCTTGAGTATTAAGAATTTCGAATAGTTCCCCGGGTAACCAGTCAGTGTATTTCGTTCCAGCTCATAGATTTCACTAACGACCTTATCTAAAAAGTAACGGTCGTGCGATACCACCACAATTGCTCCGTTATATGTACCAAGGTACTCCTCCAGCCACATCAAGGTTTTAAAATCCAGGTGGTTTGTCGGCTCATCCAGTATTAGCAGGTTTGGCTCCTCTAAAAGCAGTCTTGCCATTGCCAAACGTGTTTTTTCACCGCCGCTAAGGGTTTGAATTTGCGTATCTAACGGAACGCTCTGGAACCCCATACCGTTTAGGATGGTTTTTATCTTGACCTCAATGAGATATCCGCCACCCTGTTCAAACGCTGTTTGCTTGTTGGCGTAACTCACGGTAAGGCGTTCATAGGCCTCAGACTGCGTATCAATTCCGGAAAGCTGCTGCTCCAGTGCGTGCATCTCCTCCTGTAGTTCTAACAAAGGTGCAAAAACACTTAGCATCTCGTTATAAATGGTGCTTTCACGCTGAAGGCCGCTGTTCTGCTCCAAAAAACCAAGTGACATGGTAAAAGCGCGGTAAACGCTTCCGCTGTCACCCTCCAATCGTCCACACAGGATATTCAGCAGCGTAGACTTTCCTGCACCGTTGGCACCGATAAGCCCGATACGGCTCTTTTCTTCGATCTTCAGATTTATATTGGTCAAAACTGTTTTATCGCCAAAGCTCTTATTAAGCCCGTCTATTGTTACCAGCATCGTATAGTTTTCCTTTACTAAAGAATCGCAACCTCGGATATTATATCATCCTAAGCCTCCGTTTGCAAACATCCATTGGAGATTACTACAGGGAAACTAGGCTTTGCTATTTTTATAAGGTTTACAGGACTTAAAACGTATCTTTGTGACGGCACATCAAAGGCAATATCCCGCCAATATCCAACAATTCGCATTCTGTTAAGCATACATACTTTACAGAGCGTTGAGTTAAGAAATCTGCAATCTTTTTTCCGTTTGGATGGCTAAAAATGTTCCCTGTAAACGCCAAAACATCCTTTTCAATCAAGCCGCAACAGCCGCCGATGAACCCATAAGGGTATCCGGGCAGTTTTATAAAACCGGGCTGTATCAAAAGAACTTCGATTCCCGATGTTTCGCAGGCTTTGGCAATTGAACTGTCTGCCGTAATAACGGCATAGGGCGATGCAATTGCAACCGAACACCTTGCGTATCCTTGATTTACAAAATTCACAGCAATGCCGTTTGGGGCGCAGTAATCAACAATCTCGGGCGCCGTATCCTTACGGCAAAACAGTGTTCTCCCTATACGAGCTGCGTTTAACGCTACATCCCCTGGGTACGTTTTATGTAGGCTCTGAGATAATACGCTTACCTCAAAACCAAGTAATTTCAGCTGCTCAACATAAGGAGCATCCTTATCGGCAGCGAGGATTTGTTTTCCGCCCAGATGGTGCAACAGCATATCCGCATGGGTTTGCACCGGCTCAGCCAACCCACCGTGTTGTGTTACCTTAATGCATTTTATCCCCTGCTGTTTCAGCGCGGATATAATTTGTTGGTTTTGTTCAGAAACTGCCGCCACTAAAACCTTGCCCTGCGGCAGATTTGGGGAGCTTACATATTCCATAGTGCTGTTTTCCTCGAAAGTTTGGTTTTCCCCCCAGGTCTATTCTGTTCTGAGTGCATCCACAGGGTTCAGCTTGGAGGCTTGTGCTGCCGGGTAAACGCCAAAGATTGTGCCGTTTACTATTGCAAAGCCAATACATATCAATAGCAGCGGTATATTGATAATCGGCGTAATATTCATAAAAAAGAAGCCTAACAGCGAAAGCAATAGCCCGATCACGCTTCCAATCAAGCTCCCGAGTATTGAGATTGCAAAGGCCTCAAGAATAAATTCGCTCATGATGGTGACCCTGCGCGCTCCAATGGCCTTTTTAATACCAATCTCTCTTGTTCTTTCGTTTACTGAAACCAGCATTACTGTCATAATGGAAAGCCCAGCAACAATCAGCGATATCGCCGCAATGGCTGATAATACATACGAAATAATGCTTAAAAGATTGTTCAGCTTATCCTTCTGGCCTGCAATATTCTGCGTTTTATAGATTTCTTTATACCCGGTTGCCTGCTCCAGCCTGCGGATAACATTTTTAGCCACCGCATCAATGGCCGAAGAATCGGCCACCTGTAAGGCAATCTGATCAAAGCTTTGTTTTCCCGCAGCCTTTTGCAGAGAGGTATACGGTACATAAACAAAGGTAGGGATATAGCTGCTCAGCAATGATTGTAACATATTTCCGCCTGAATTGACAACCCCGATGATTTTAAATTCTTCATCGCTGCCGCCAAGACGGATTTTAATCGCTTTGCCGACGATATTGGTACGTTTATAGGTCTGCTGAGCAAATACCTTATCTACCACACAAACATTTTCCGAGGCGCCCACATCAGCTTTTCCTATCAGACGGCCATATAACAGCTGCAGTGAAAAAATCTGCTTAGCTCCAGAATCAATACCCCATACAGCACTGTTAAGTACCAGATTTCTGGTATAGGCATTGGTGTACTCCAACATAATTGGAACCGCTTTTGTAACCTTATCGGTTGATTGAATTACCTGCAAATCATTTTCACTTAGCTCCATATCGGTAACGCGTTTGTCGGTTTCAATCGTCAGTGCACCAATCCCCAGACTGTTTAGTTCGCTGTTGATTGCGCTTTTCCCCATATCGGATATCGAACCGATGATAATCACGGAACACACGCCAATGGCGATACCTATAATGGTGAGGAAGGTTCTGAACTTATTCCGAAACAGATTCTTCACCGCATACTTAAGATAATCGCTCATCCGCTTCCCCGCCCTCTTTTATTCCAATAAGCACACTAAGGTGTTATCTTTAAGTGTTTCTGTAGGGTTTGTAACAATATAGTCGCTTTCGTTCACTCCGCTTTTTATCTCAATACCGTTGAGCAGTTCGGAGTCGGTTTTTATCAGTTGCTTATGAACCCGCCCACCCGAATAGACAAAGACAAACTCCTTTTGTTCATCATCCTGACCGATAGCCTCATAGGGGAGTACATATGCCTTGCGCCCTTCTTCAATAAGAATTTTACCTTTGATGGAGTAACCCGGTCTCAGGGTTTTATCAGGATTTCGAATTTTCAATATAACATCTACCATAGCTTCTTTACTGGTTGAAAGCAGTGCTTTTTGTGCTGTTGGGTAGATTTTGCTAACGGTACAGTTATATTGGCTGCCATTTTGGGCAAGTACCGTAAGGGTGGCTTTCTGCCCCTCCCTAACCTTCGAAATATTGGATTCGCTGACGCTTACCCTTGCTACAAGGCTGCTGCTCTGAGCAATGGTAATAATAGGGGTAAACGCCGAAGACATCTCCCCCTCCTGCGCGTTAACTTCTGTTATTACACCATCTTCAGGTGCAGTCAATACAGTTGGTAACGCTTTTATTTCGTCCTTGTATTTCGCAAGAATCTCCGTGATAGAATATTCCCCGGAATTAACATACTGTGACAGCAGGTTCTCCGGTATGGCAGATACACTGCTCCCCATTAGCGCAGAAACGGCAGCTACTGTGTTTAAGCCGGAATATGCTGAAACAGTGGCATCTTTGTCCACAACCGCTATCCGGTCACCTTTCCTTACGTAATCGCCTACCTCAACCTCAATGTGTGAGATCTTTACCGGTATTTCAAGGCTGACATTGCTTTTCTTTTCCACCTCAATGCTCCCGGAACAGTTTAAGTACTGGTTATATACGGTCTTTTCTAGCTTTGTCACATTCACCTTGGGCATTGACGAAAGCATTATATCGGGGATAAAGATGGACGCCAGCAACAGCATCATACCTGCCAGCAACACTGTCAGCCTTAACTTCATACCTGCCACCCTTTTACCTATACTATTCTGCTTAGAAGAATAGTATTATACGGCAAAATTCTTCCTATAATTTCGCTAAAGATGAATTTAGCGCCGTCTGTCTACACACCCCAAAACATAATAGAAGCTTAACAGCTAAGATTTATTATATTATTAGGTTTGTTAGGCATACAAACGCTAGTTAAATTCATCCTTTAACTCTATAATATTTTGGCTGAAATACGGCTTATTATTTATGAAGAGATTATGAAATTAATAATATAAAAACTGCCGTACAGCTTTAATCTGTACGGCAATCGATAACCTGAAACAATTATTTTTTTAAGGCTGCTATCGCCTGTGAAATAGAGCTTACCCCGATAATCTCTATCCCGAATTTCTGTGGGTTTACAAGCTTTGTAAGTGACGCTTTAGGTATAATACATTTTTTAAAGCCAAGCCGTGCAGCTTCATTTACACGCAGCTCCGCATTGGACACCGAACGTATCTCCCCTGCCAGACCAAGCTCGCCAAAAACAAAAACGTCATCCCTGATGGGAATATCGGTTAATCCCGATACAAGCGCCAGCGCTACCGAAAGATCTGCTGCGGGCTCATCCAGTTTTAGACCACCAATGATATTTACGTAGGTATCAAGGCTTGAAAACAAAAAACCAGCGCGCTTTTCAAGAACAGCAAGAATAAGCGACATACGATTGTAATCAAATCCTGTAGACATTCTTCGAGGAGTACCAAAGCCTGTTTTGGTTACAAGCGCCTGCACCTCGGCAAGGATAGGACGGCTGCCTTCCATGATACAGGCTACGCAGGTGCCTGATACATCAACGGGCCGGCCGGAGAGCAGCATCATTGAGGGGTTCTCCACCTCACATAGGCCTTCGCTGGACATCTCAAAAACACCGATTTCGTTGGTTGAGCCATAACGGTTCTTCACGGCGCGCAGGATACGGTAAGGCAGGTTGCGTTCACCTTCAAAGTACAGTACGGCATCCACAATATGTTCCAGTACCTTCGGCCCCGCAATGGCACCATCCTTATTGACATGCCCTACAACAAAGATTGAAATCTCTTCTCCCTTAGCGCAGCGCATCAATGCCTGCGTACATTCTTTCACCTGGCTGACGCTTCCCGCCGCGGAAGAAACAGCGCTGTGTGTCATGGTCTGGATTGAGTCGATCATCACTAGATCTGGCTTTTCTATAATAATGGTATTAATGATGCTTTCTATATCGGTTTCAGCCAGTAAAAAGAGGTTAGGAGTTGAAACATTCAGGCGGGCCGCACGAAGCTTTATCTGCCGCTGTGATTCCTCGCCCGAAACGTACAGTATCTTTAACGTTTTACCCAGATGACCGCAGATCTGAAGCAGCAGAGTGGATTTTCCGATACCCGGATCGCCGCCCAACAGCACCAGCGAACCTTTTACTATACCGCCGCCTAATACACGGTTTAGCTCGTTTACCTGGGTATCATAACGTATCTCATCGGCTTCACAGATATCATTTATGGTAACCGGAGTGAACACCTTAACCGCGCCGGTTCCGTTCTTTTTACCGGTATCCGTCTCCTGCCCGCGAATCTCCTCAACCAGTGTATTCCACTCACTACAGCTAGGGCATTTACCAAGCCATTTTGGGGACTCTGCGCCGCATTCACTACAAACAAAAACGTTTTTTAACTTTGTGCTCAATGGTTATTACACCTCTGCGTTTCTATCATAGGTCAAATACTTTTTAACCTATTCTAACCCTTTTTTGCTTTTATCGATATATTTCATCAGGCCCGCATAAATTGAAAAGGCAACCTGATTTTGATATTCATCCTTTAAAAGCTTCTCACATTCATTTTGGTTTGACAAAAAGCCGCATTCCACCATAATCGACGGAATTTTTGAATGGTAAAGCAGATAGATTTCTTTTCCTGCCTTCTTAACCTGACGACTGTTATCAGGCTGTATCAGTTCACGAAAACTATCCTGAATGGCCTGCGCTAAATCTTCACTGTCGGAATTGTTCGGGCTATAGAATATCTGAGTTCCATTTGCGGAATCTTGCGTAAACTTATTCTGGTGAATGCTTATAAAGATCGCATCGGGGTTTTTTTCTATTATCTGCATACGGTTTTGAATATCTGAAACCTTTCGCTGTCTTACAGTATTCAGACCTTCATCATTGAGTAATTGATCCTTCTCGCGTGTCATAATTACCCTAAAGCCACCTATCGTTAAAAACTGTTTGAGCTTTTGGGCAACTGCAAGATTTATGCCTTTTTCACATGTATTATTGTCGTAGCCTACGGCTCCGCCGTCTTCTCCCCCATGCCCCGCATCAATAATTACTGCAATTTGATTATCGGATGTTGCAAACGCAGGCTGCGCAGATTCATTTACCCTTCTGATTACATAGATGATAACTAGCAGAACGAGCAAAATAAACAATGCGGTAAAAATGGCCTGGCGTACATCAAGATTTCGATAGTTATAATATCTTTTTGCCACATACATCCCCTCCACCAAAGGTTATGCTGGAGGGAACCTGAAATATGTTTACTTTTTCTTTTTATAAATAAGCTTACCGATTAAAGAGATACGCTTGTAACCGAAATGGTAGGCAAGGGAGGTTATCAATGGAATAATCAGTGGATAAATAAGGGTTACTAACATCGGTAGCCAGTTTACGTCCTTTATAGTTACCGGCAATAACATGCGGATGAAGCCGTAAAAAAGAGACAATATTACCTGGAAAATAGCATATAAAAACTGGTCGTTATTAATTTTACTCAGAAATAGCAGTATATAGGGCAGGTATAATGCAATCATCCCTATCAGGCCAATCTTTAAGCCGCAATAGCGATCATAGGTTATCCTACCGGTAAGTACATAATTGATATCCTTTTCGCCTACCGTCCAGACAGGAAGATAAACAAGACTTAAGAGTATGAGTAGATTAAGAATTTGAATAAGGACTGTACCGAAGACGTTGGGCAACACACTGGCTAACGAGATAAAAACGAAAATACTTAGAATATCGGCGAATAAAATACTGAGCATTAGCGAGAGCCCATGCCGCAGATTAGATTTACGATTCATGTTATGCCTCCATTTGTAGAAAAAGTAAGAATACTGGATTGCATTAATTATAGCCGATAACCCTAACGCTTTCAAGGCAAAACAATTAAGGTTATACAAAACTATAAATATAAAACCGCCGAATAACTCCGGCGGTTTACATTGGAGGTACCACCCAGATTTGAACTGGGGAATAGAGGTTTTGCAGACCTCTGCCTTACCACTTGGCTATGGTACCGTATGGAGCGGGTTACGAGGTTCGAACTCGCTACCTCCACCTTGGCAAGGTGGCGCTCTACCAAATGAGCTAAACCCGCATATCTGGTGCTTCCGGTCGGAATCGAACCAACGACACGAGGATTTTCAGTCCTCTGCTCTACCAACTGAGCTACAGAAGCACTTGATGGCGACCTGAAGGGGGCTCGAACCCCTGACCTCTAGCGTGACAGGCTAGCGTTCTAACCAACTGAACTACCAGGCCATTATGGTGGGAACAATAGGGATCGAACCTATGACCCTCTGCTTGTAAGGCAGATGCTCTCCCAGCTGAGCTATGCTCCCATGCCGCTTTCGTGAGTGGCAACGAAAATTATTTTACTATATTTAGCCTGTATTGTCAACAGTGAAAAGTATGAAATAATTTGAAAGAACACGGGGTATGCAAATCGACTACCTTTTAATTCTGCACTGGTGCATCCTTGATTAGAAAGGTGATGGAAAAGATAAGAATACTGATTATTACTAATAATAGCGCTACAGGGAAAATGGATAATAAGCTTATATTCTGAGATAAGATGCTTCCAACAAGATTACCAATTACACTGCTTAACCCCATGTTCAATGCCATACCGATCGAAAGCGCGGTAGAGCGTAATGCAAGCGGCGAAACCTCTGCTGTATAGGCAACCGTAGACGGCAGATACAGCCCATAAGAAAAGGATTGGGTAATTTGAAATACAATGAGTGCAGTAGTATTGCCGGATGCAGCCCAGAAAAGGAGAAAGCGGATTACAAAAAAGAACAGGGAGAACAAAAATAAGGAGCGATTTTTAAAGCGCTTCGCAAATTTTGAGTAGAAGATCATTACACAGCCCTCAGACATTGCCGTAACAAACAGGTATATGCCAACATCCTCACTGGTTCCGCCAGCGGAAAGCAGAATTATGGGAAAATATGTATTAACCATAGTGATAGAACAAGATGTTATAAAAATACTGAGCATTAAGACTACATATCTTTTATTTCTCATTAAGATACCTATAGAATTAATTAAGCCGGAGGATGACTGCAATTGCTTTTCATTATGAACTTTTTTATTCAAACATGGTATGTACTTTACTAAAAAGAGAATAACAAGTATATCTAATGTGTAAAAACCAGCATGCAATATAAATATAATATCAGAACCTAGCTTTTGCATCATAAAGCCTACCAGTATTGCAGTGAATGCAAAGCCCATTGAACCGGTACCCCTTGTTAAGCCGTAATTGATGGGCTCCCCTGCAGCAATCAACTTTGATGACCAACTGCTGATTACACCTGTCACCGAGCTTTCACATACCGTTAGCAACAGTACGGTGATAAGCGCATAAACAAAACCCTGTTTGGCAAGCGGGATGAGAAAAGCCAAGCCGATACTGATGAGTATGGACAATGAAATGAGAATTTTAGGAGGTATATAGGAATCAGCAAGATAGCCAAACAATGGCTGTGTAATCATCAAAATCATTGCGACGACAGCCATGATTAGCCCGATGATAGAATCCGAATAATTTAGCTGTTTGAGATAGCTGGATATAAAACCAAGCACACAGCAATAGCCTGCCCAGAAAAAACATTCTAAAAATGCAAAAGCGAGAGTTTGATTCTTTATGCCAGTCTTCATATTGCCTCCGGTTATTCTTACTGTCTGCTCGGCTTGCCGTTATCAAAGCTGTCTCCGCAGGTAATCTTTTGGGGTGTGCCATTTAGAATGGATGAAGCAATTTTTTGTATGAGCAGCGCGGCCTCCGGTTTAGATGCCTCAAATAATTCATCGAAGCTCTGGGTAAAGGTAATCTCCGGCCGCTGCAGGTTACGCCAAGCCCGGTGTTCATAGTTCATTACCCAACGGTTATAACGTTTAACCCGAAGAAGGCTATATACCCTTTTATCCTTAAAGCTAAAAAAATCAATAATTCGTGCAATCACCCCCAAGCCAAGGCGATCAATAATTAACTTATAGTACCGCTTGCTGCCCTTAAAAGCGGTGAGCAGCTCCTGTTCGGTAACCTTAATACCATATAGATTATTTAGCAAGTACTTATACAATCGTGCGATTGGCAGGTATTCCTGCTGTTCGTTTAACAGCCTGTCGGGTATCTGAAACGCCTGAGGCTTAATCCCGTATTTACAGTAGGCCATCGCAGAATCAATATCACTTTCAATCTTATTGTGCACGCTATGATGCCTTGGATTTAGCTTTTTCTTCTCTTTCTGAAAATAATAAACATATGGATGGCAGTTTTTATCGAGCACATAATGGCACACAAACCCGCAGATATAAGAGAATACCGCTTTAAAATCAGATGTATCTTTGATATTAACGGCGTATTCCTGCATTTTGATAAAAAGCTCGTCGGTTTTGCTGTTATGCATGATTGACCCGTATTGAGGCAGTTCTTTATTACCGGCAAGTACCGCAAAAAACAGAATATCCGGCCCTTGAAGCGCCCATTCAAAAGCGGGTTGGCTGATGGAATACCCGCAAATCGCATAGCCCTTGCTTTGATCATTAACAAAACGACATTTTAAAACCTCGTTGCCAAAGATGCTGTGCGTAATGTGCGCCGGCATACCATTTCCCCCTTTTCAATACTTTTAGAAAAGAACCGCAGGCAGAGAGAAAACCTCTGCGTTGCGGTTATCTTTATACTATCCCCATCTTCTGCAAGGTTATAAAATGAGTACTAACGTGTGGTTATTCTACTGCGTTCCAATATCTTCTCCAGTGCCTTAGATACAAAATAAATCATTCCGGTTTCAATCGGGTACATAATAAAGTTCTTAAGTACCCTTGCCGGGAGTAAGGCAAGAAAGGCCTTATCATAAAGCACTGCAATCCATACGGAGTTTAAAAGAAGCTGTACAAAAATTACAACCGTAAGATGGGCAAGCGCCACCCGCCAAAGCGTTATCTTATTTTTGTAAAAGAACAACCCATAGATAAAACCGGTTAGAAACGCACTAATTGTAAAGCCGATAAAATATGGCCCGGTGGGCTTAATAAAGAATTTTAGCAGATCGCCCGCAATACCGGCAAGGCCCCCGGCCACCGGCCCATAGAGCATTCCCGTTATCGAAAGCGGAATAAATGCAAAGGTAAACTTCAGTAACTCATTGGGCTGTATGGTAAAAAAGCCAAGAACAACATTGAGTGCTGTCAGCATCGAAGATATTGCAAGCGACAGCACACTCTTTAACTCCCTTGCCGAGCTGATAATTAAACCTGCGAACTTTTTCAACAAAAAAACCTCCTTAAATATAGCAATATAAAAGATTGCTACACATAGGAGGGCGACCTCTATACAGTTTCCCAGGATAAAAGGCTGCAGGCATTCGGGAACCCGTACAAACTATCATGTAGCAGCGGGATGCGAAGCCTGTACCGCAAGTTAAACTTTTCGTCCACCCGGCAACTCCCCGTCCGGCTGGCACTTTACGCACAGGTTTCTACTCTGCTAAATCTTTCTGCTGTAAATATAGCACAATTATTACAGATAATCAATTGCACAAATTAACCTATAAAATAAAGAATCAGGGGGATTTTCTGTGGAAATCCCCCTGAAACTATTTATCCAATTCAAGCTAAATCGATTACTATTCGATACTAAAGAATAACCTTATGGAAGACCTTTTTGCCCTTCTTTAGCATTAAAGTATTGTCGGTAAAGTCAGCGGCGGTAACCTTGGCGCTGATATCCTCCACCTTGTTTCCGTTTACGGTAATGCCACCCTGCTGAATCAGCCGCCTGCCTTCGCCCTTGGATGGTGCAAGCCCGGTTAGCACCAACAGTTCCAGTACCTCAAGCTCACCGTTTTTAAAGCTTTCGGCGGTAAGCTGGGTGGTAGGCATGTTTTCATCGCTGCCACCGGCAGAGAACAACGCTTTGGCTGCGCTTAATGCCTTTTCGGCCTCTTCTTCACCGTGAACAAGCTTGGTAAGCTCATAAGCCAAACGCTCCTTCGCTTTATTAAGGTCGCTTCCTTCCCATTTTGCCATCTCACGGATTTCATCCATCGATACAAAGGTAATCAGCTTTAAGCAGTTGATAACATCAGCGTCGGCAACATTGCGCCAGTACTGGAAGAATTCATACGGCGGTGTTTTTTCGGGGTCAAGCCACAGGGCGCCCTTTTCGGTTTTGCCCATCTTTTTACCTTCCTTGGTGGTAAGCAGCGTAAAGGTCATGCCGTAAACATCCTTGCCATCGCACTTTCTAACAAGATCAACGCCTCCAAGGATATTTGCCCACTGGTCGTCTCCGCCAAGCTCCATCTTACAGCCGTAATCGCGGCTTAAGCGTAGAAAGTCGTAGCTCTGCATCAGCATATAGTTAAACTCTATAAACGTAAGCCCTCTCTCAAGACGGGATTTAAAGCATTCGTAGGTCAACATCTTGTTCACCGAGAAATGCACGCCAATTTCACGCAAGAATTCGATGTAGTTCAGCTTCATCAACCAATCGCCGTTACGCACCAGAATTGCCTTATCCTCGCCGAAATCAATAAACCTTGACATTTGGCGCCGGAAGCACTCGGCGTTGTGATTAATCTCGTCCACCGTAAGCATCTTGCGCATATCGGTTTTTCCTGTCGGATCTCCCACCATCGTGGTACCGGTGCCCAGCAGAACGATTGGGCGGTGGCCAGCCTTCTGCATATGCGACATTACCATCAGTTGCAGAAAATGCCCCACATGCAGGCTGTCTGCTGTAGCGTCAAAGCCGATATAAAATGGAACCTTCTCGTTTTCCAATAGCTTTCTAATCTCTGACTCATCGGTCATCTGCGCAATCAAACCGCGCTCCTGCAGTACATCAAATACACTCATCTTAGTCATTCCTTTCTTGTAAACCAGAAATAAAACTAAAAGCCCTCTGCACAAGGGCTTTCCCTAGTGCAGAGGGCGTAATCTACGCGGTACCACCTCTGTTTGTCGCTGCCTCACGGCTACACCCAACATAAAACGGTGCGCGACCTTACTGAGTACGAACACTGTTTTTCTCAGCATATATACTCTCTCGCTTTAACGCGCGAACTCGGCACAAACCTACAGGGCAGATGCCCACTCAGCAAGGCTGCTCCAGGGTGTATTCACTCAAGTGTTCCGTACCCTTCGTTACACCAACCCGAAGGCTCTCTTTGCCGGAATGACTAAAGCTACTGTCCCTTTCATCGCATTTGTAGCAATTATAGTATACCCGTTTTTGTTTGTCAATTAAAATTTAATTTCCTGCAAGCTTAAGTTGAGTGTATTTTTCAGTAAGAAATTTCTATCAGGACTCTTTATTGGTCTGATGGAACTGCTTTAAGTTACCAATCTTCTTTCTGCGCTCTTCTAAAACGGCTTCTACCTCTGAAAGCTCTATGCCCTGCTGAGCCATCAGCACCAACAGATGATAAAAAAGGTCGCAGATCTCGTTCACCGTTTCGGCATTATCCATGTTCTTTGCGGCGATGATAGTTTCGCTGCATTCCTCGCCACATTTTTTTAATATCTTATCCAAGCCCTTGTCAAACAGGTAGCAGGTGTAAGAACCCTCCTCGGGCTGTGCTTTTCGAGCCTTAACAATCTCAAAAAGGCCCTGCAATGTATCATTAGCCATATTCTATTCTTTCCTTTCATGACAGAATCACTGTTGTTCGTTTACCTGTAATTCAATCTTATTAAAAAAGCAGCTCTTAGCGCCTGTATGGCAGGCGGGGCCGGTTTGTTCCACCGTAATCAGGAGGGTATCGTTATCGCAATCGGCGGATATGCTGAGCACCTTCTGTACATGACCGGAGGTCGCTCCTTTGTTCCACAACTCCTGCCTGGAACGGGAATAAAACCAGGTGTAGCCCGTTTCAAGTGTTTTTTGAAGGCTTTCGCTGTTCATATAAGCGAGCATTAGAACCTCTCCGGTTTTGTTCTCTTGAATAATTGCGGGAATCAGTTCGCTTTTTTGAAAATACTGAGCCAGATTCATAGATAACTACACCTCGTTATTATGCCTTTATTTTCCTGACTGGGATAGCATGCTTTGCAAGATGTTGTTTTACCTGTTCTACCGTCAGCTCGCCATAATGAAAAAGTGAAGCCGCGAGAGCGGCCGAGGCCTGTGTCTTTTCAAAAACATCAGAGAAATGTTCAAGACAACCGCAGCCACCGGAGGCAATCACTGGGATATCCAGCATGTTGGAGATTGTATCGGTCAGTTCAATATCAAAGCCGTTCTTAGTGCCGTCGGTATCCATAGAGGTTAGCAGAATCTCGCCTGCCCCCAGCTTATATACCCGCTGCGCCCATTCAACGGCATCTATACCCGTATCAATGCGGCCACCGTTAATCACCACATGAAAGCTACCCTTGCCGTCTCGCTTGGCATCAATAGCCACCACGACGCATTGGCTGCCAAACTTATCGGCGGCTTCGCGTATCAGTTCAGGATTATGCACCGCCGCGGAGTTCACCGAAACCTTATCGGCTCCCGCACGCAAAATATCCCGAAAATCATCAATGGTGCGAATGCCCCCACCGACACACAGCGGGACAAAGACATTCTGGGCGGTTCTGCGTACAACGTCAATCATGGTGCCACGGCCCTCATGCGTAGCCGTAATATCCAAGAATGTGATCTCATCAGCCCCCTGCCGGTTGTACTCAATTGCGCACTGAACCGGATCACCGACCTCTTTGATATCGATAAAGTTTATTCCCTTTACAACCTTACCATCCTTCACATCGAGGCAAGGGATAATTCTTTTGGCCAGCATTCTATCTACCTCGTTTCACATTCCCTGAGGGCTTCCTGTAAACCCAGTGTGCCCTGATACAGGCTCTTACCACAGATTGCCCCGTAAAGCTTTCTGTCGCGCAGTGCCTGAATATCATGGATATCCTTGATGCCGCCGCTTGCGATGATATCACAGGAGACCGCCCTGCTAAGCGCTTCCAGCTGTTCTAAATTGGGGCCATGAAGTGTACCGTCTTTCGAGATATCGGTAAAGATAATACAGCGAACCCCAATAGCCTCCATCCTTTTAGCAAGCTCTATATAATGAACGCTGCTGGTATCCAGCCAGCCTTCGGCGGCTACCATTTCATGCTTCGCGTCGATGCCAACGGCTATCTTTTCGCCGAACACCTTAACCGCCTCTTTAACCAGCGTAGGGTTCTTCACCGCGGCGGAGCCAAGGATTACACGGCTGATACCATTTGCAAGGTAAAACTCAACCGTTTCCATGCTCCTGATGCCACCGCCAATCTGTACCTTTAAGCCGGTTTTAGCCGCAACCTTGATGAAAATCTCGCTGTTTTGAGGGGATGCCGCCTTTGCACCGTCAAGGTCTACCATATGAACCCAGCCGGCACCCGCCGCCTTAAACCCTAAAGCTGTTTCCACCGGGCAGGCTGCCACCTTTTGTGCGGTAGCAAAATCGCCCTGTGTCAGCCTCACACAGGTTCCGTTTTGTATATCAATGGCCGGAAAGATAATCATTGCAGTACTCCTTGATTACAGTGTACAGAAATTCTTTAGCATGGTAAGACCCACATTCCCGCTCTTTTCGGGGTGATACTGCGCGCCGTACACCATTCCTGACATTACAAGTGCGGGCACCCTCTGCCCATAGGTTGTGTAAGCCGCAATATGCTCATCCGCAGTTTCGGCGCAGAAGGAGTGATCGAAATACACATAGCTCTGCTCGGGAACATCATTCATAAGCGGGCAGGGTGTTAACGCGGTTAAATCATTCCAGCCGATATGCGGAATCTTTAGCCCGCAGCTCTCTATCTTTTTTACACTGCCTTCTATAAGCCCAAGACCTTCGCATTCGTAAAACTCATAGCCCTTTTCAAACAATATCTGCATTCCTAAACAAATACCCAGCAGCGGCTTTTTAAGCGCCTGTTCCTTAATGGTAGGTACCAGCCCGCTGGCGTTTAGCATCTTCATTGCGTCTGGAAAAGCACCAACGCCCGGCAGAATAAGCTTATCAGCCTTTCGCAGCTCGTCGGCATCTTTGGTAAAACAGCTTTCGAACCCTATATAATTCAGCGCGTTTTTAACCGAGAACAGATTACCTGCACCGTAATCTATAATTGCTATCATCTGGCTTGCCCCTTTTTCAATTAGTCGAGCAGTCCTTTGGTGGAAAGAACCGGCTTGCCATTCTGCTGCAGAGCGATTTTCAGTGAATGAGCTACTGCCTTGAATATCGCTTCGCACTTATGGTGGTCGTTGGTGCCATATAACAACCTGATGTGCAGGGTAATACCCGCATTAAAGGCAAAGGCTCTAAAGAATTCCTCTACCATAGCGGTTTCCATTTCGCCCATGCGTTCCCCTGAAAAGGGACAGTCAAACACCAGATACGGCCTCCCGCTGATGTCCACCGAAGCGAAGGCGAGCGATTCATCCATGGGAATATAAAAGCTGCCATAACGCATAATGCCGCTTTTATCGCCCAGCGCCTTTGCAAAAGCACGGCCCAGAACAATTCCGGTATCCTCAATAGTATGGTGACAATCTACCGCAAGGTCGCCCACTGTTTTAATACCGGCGTTAAAACCGCCATGTACGACAAAGGCTGTAAGCATGTGATCAAAAAAGCCGATGCCGGTAGAAACCTCCGCTTGCCCTGCTCCGTTAAGATTAAGGCTTACTTGAATATCGGTTTCTTTGCTTTGCCGTCTTTCCGTCGCTTCACGCATGAAACTCGCCTCCCATATTCTATTCCTTATTATTTCAGCAGCTCATCAAGTGCTGCAACCAATGCCTTGTTCTCATCCTTTGAGCCTACGGTAATACGCAGATGACGGTTAAAGCACCGAACCACAATCCCTTTGTTCATCAGTGCTGCATGTGTCGCCTTTGCATCCTGAAGCTCAACAAAGATGAAATTAGTCTCGGACTTATAAACCTTTATGATATCAGCTTTTTTTAAGGCAAGATCTGTTAAATCTTGGTACAACTCCGCACGGTTTTGAAGCACCTGCTTGATACAATCTCGGTTATAATCAGCCTCATTTAAGATCGCCGCGCCAATAGCCTGCGTGACACTGTTTACGTTGTAGGGCGATTTGGCCGCACGCAGCGCGTTGGTAATGCGCTTGTTGGCTACCGCAAAGCCAAGCCTGATTGCCGCAGAAAACGCCTTGGAACAGGTTTTTAATACAATCACATTATCAAAGGAAACAGCCTCCTGCAGAATCGACTGGTTACTGAAATCCATGTAAGCTTCGTCTACCACCACCAGCATATCGGTACTATTGATTAAACGCAGAACCTCATTTTTATCGGTAACCAAGGAGGTTGGGTTACAGGGGGTGGAGAATATTATCGCCTTGGCGCTATGGTCTTTAGCAGCCTTTAGAATATCATCCACGTTTACTTCAAGGCTTTCGCCTTTCTTAAGAGTAACCATATTCATTTCAGCCATCTCGCCGTAAAAACGGTACATGGAAAAATCGGGCGAAAGGGTAATCAGGGTATCCCCTTTTTGCAGCAGAGAACCAATAATTACCGAAATCAGCTCATCAGAGCCGTTACCAGCTGTGATATATTCAACGCCTACCCGGTAGTAAAGCGAAAATGCTTTACATAGTTCAACTGCCAACGCATCGGGGTAACGGTTAAAGCTTACCTGCGCAACAGCATCCTGAATCTTTTGCTGTAGCATCTTATTCGGAGCGATAAAGGATTCATTTGCGTCTAATCGAATGGAGTAATCTCCGTTTATGGGTTCATAGGGGGTCATATTCTTTATTTTTTCGCAAAGTTCGTAAGGCATAATCAAGGGCTCCTTTTAGTTCTGAGATGGAAAGCGCACTTTTATGGAGTTTGCATGCGCATACAACCCTTCGCGCTCGGCAATACAAACGATATCATCCTTGGCAGCTTGTAGCGCCTTTTCGGTATAGCAGATAAAGCTCGTACGCTTTAAAAAGCTGTCTACCGAAAGTGGGGAGAAGAAACGGGCGGTTCCGCTGGTGGGCAGCACATGGTTCGGGCCCGCATAGTAATCGCCAAGAGGCTCAGGAGAATACCTGCCAAGGAATATCGAGCCTGCATTCTCCAACCTGCCAAGATATTCGGTGGGATTTTCGGTCATAACCTCAAGGTGCTCAGGTGCAAGCTCATTGGCAAGCTCAACCGCACGGTTCATATCATCGCATACAATAATCGCCGAATAATCCGCCAGTGATTTTTCAATGATATCCCTTCTGGGCGCTTCTGCGGTTTGTTTTTGAAGCTCCTTTAAGGTTGCGTCGGCAATACGCTGGCTGTTGGTGATAAGGATCGCCGATGCCAAAACGTCATGCTCGGCCTGACTGAGCATATCTGCCGCAAGGTAGGACGGGTTTGCGCTTTCATCGGCAATAACAAGAATCTCACTGGGGCCTGCAACCATGTCGATATCTACAATCCCATATAAAAGCCGTTTCGCGGTAGCCACATAGATATTGCCGGGGCCTACAATCTTATCTACCTTCGGGATAGTCTCGGTACCAAAGGCCAGTGCCGCCACCGCTTGCGCCCCACCAACCAGGAATATCTTTGTGATGCCCGCAACATAGGCGGCAACCAGAATATCCGGGTTAACGCCTCCGTTTTTGGAGGGCGGCGTAACCATAACAATATCCTTAACACCGGCAATCGCCGCAGGAATAGCGTTCATCAGCACCGAAGAAGGATAAAACGCTGTTCCGCCCGGCACATAAAGCCCTACACGATGCAGCCCGCGCACCTTCTGCCCCATCAGTACTCCATCCTCGTTGGTTACCGTAAAACCATGCTGCAGCTGCTTTTGATGAAAGCGGCGGATATTCTCTGCGGCATTTTTAAGTGCCTGTAAAAATACCGGATCGGCAGCCTGAACTGCCTGATCAATCTGATGTTGAGGTACCTGTAAAGGGTCTGGGATAATCTTATCAAACTTCAGGGTATAATCGAGCAGCGCTTTGTCTCCGCCGGTACGAATCGTCTCTATAATCTCGGAAACCCGCGCTGACACCTCTCTGCCGGTTTCTCCGCTTCTTGTACGCAGGGTTTCAATCAACTTCACCTCATCGGTGCCGTTTGCCTTTACTAAGTTTATCATAACAAAAACCATACCCTTCAATAGCAATTCAGTTGAGTTGATTACTCATCTGAGCGAGTAATGTCTCAATCTCGGTCTTTCTAAGTTTAAGAGAAGCAGTGTTCACAATCACACGCGCGGATATTGGGGCAATGTCCTCTATTACCGAAAGCCCGTTTTCCTTTAGCGTTGTACCGGTTTCTACTATATCCACAATCGCGTCGGCAAGACCGATGAGCGGTGCAAGCTCCACAGAACCCTCTATCTTCACAATGTCTACATCCATACTCTTGGTTTCAAAGAAAGCACGCGCTACATTCGGATATTTCGTCGCAATGGTTTTTACGTTATATCCTGCGTAAAAATCCGCATCCTTAGGGGCAGCCAGCGAAAAACGGCAACGCCCGAAACCGAGGTCAAGCATCTCAAAAAAGCTGTGCCCCTGCTCCATAATGGTGTCTTTGCCCACAACACCCAAATCACAGGCACCGTGCTCCACATAGGTGATGACATCCGCGGCCTTGGCAAGCACCACCTCAAGGTTTGCATCGGGGATGGTTAAAATCAGCTTGCGGCCTTTATTTAACAATGCTTCACAGTTAAAGCCCATCTTCTCAAACAGCTTTACCGTATCGTTTTCCAGTCTGCCCTTTGTTAAGGCAATACGAAGAGGTTTCATGTGCTCAGTTTCCTTCCTTGCCGGTTGCTCACAAAAATCCGGTTATAGGCTTATTTCAACAGTCTTGTTACAAACGTGAAGCAGCTTTGAAATACCCTTTTGCTTGGCATAGGCCTTTGCTTCATCAAGGGTATCGAATAAGCAGTATTCGCACCGCAGCCCTTTACTGATCAGTTCTTTTTGGCGTGCTAGCCCTTCCATTTGGTATTCGGTTTCTGCATAAATTAAGACGTCGGCAGACCGCAGCTTCACCGTGCTGTCACCCTTGGAAAGAGCCGAGGCGATTGCCGAGATATCGGCCGCAAAACCGATGGCAGGCAGGTTCAGCCCATAATCGGCAATTAACGAATCATAACGGCCGCCCGAAAGCACCTGCTCGCCGCAACCTTCTATATATCCACGGAAAACAATGCCGGTATAGTAATCCTTACGGTGAACAAGCCCAAGGTCTATAATCACCTTTTCACTAAGGTTTAATCTTGCTAATTCATCGTAGATGCCTTTCAGGTAATCAAGTACCTGCTTGGTTTCGGCACTTTCAAAAAGCTGCGCAGCTTCTTCAATGACTTCATCGCCGCCGAACAGTGACGGCAGTCTGCGCAGCGCAGCAATCGCTTTGGTATCACCGATGGTATCTAAAAGATCATTCAGTGCCGCATAGTTTTTCGTTTCAACAAAGCCTCTGATTTCTTCACGGGTTTCATCTTCCACAGGCAAGCTTGCTATTAAAGCGTTAAAGAAACCGATATGCCCAATTTCCAAGCGGAAATCAGTGGAATTACACGATCTTAGCGCATCCAGCGCCGTTACAATGACCTCCAAATCCGCACGTCGCGAGCTTGAGCCGATGAGCTCAATGCCCATCTGAACAACCTCGTCGCTGCGGCCGGAGAGGCTTTTGGTCATCTGGTAAACATCCTGATTATAAAAAAGCCTGATTGGGAGCGTTTCATTCCTTAAACGGGTGGCAACAAGCCGTGCGATAGGTGCGGTAGAATCCGGCCTGCACACCAGAAGCCTGCCTTTATTATCCGTCAGCTTATACATGCTTTCCTGCGGGAAATGCAGGGCATCAGATGAAAAAACATCGTAGAATTCAAGACCGGCAGTAACCACCTCGTTATATGCCCTGCCTAAGAACAATTCACGCAACAGCTTTTCATACTTACGGCGCGCTACGCATTCCTCAAAAAGCAGATCGCGTATACCCTCCGGCGTTATGGTATTGTATCGTTTCATTCCTATGACCATGCCTTTCCGGCACTTGTGCCGGAAAGGCACAAAACACCATAATTGCGGTGCAGCTTTGCCGCAGGAGGAATTACACTCCGACAGTAATTCTTACATAGTTTGAAAATTCATTTTCAAACTCTCCTCACGCAAAACAAGCCATCACTTTAGTATGCTACTATATTACCATGATAAAATACTGCTGTCAACCATTATAAAGATTATCCACATATTTTATTACATCTGCTAAACTAGAAAAGCGTAAGCTGACTGGTTTTAGGCAACCCTTCCAACGCACCGGCATTGTCCAGAATCTCAATCACTGATTTGGATACCCCCGCTTTGGCTGCAAGGTCATCGGCCGAAAGAAAGGGTTCACCGCCTCTGGCGGCCTGCAGATTCTGAGCGGCGCTCTCGCCAACTCCCTTCAATGCACAAAACGGCAACCGAATCTTTCCGTCCTCACAAAGGTAACTGGTGGCGTGGGATTTATAAAGGCTTACCGGCAAAAAGTCTAAACCACGGGCCAGCATCTCGTTAACAATCTGCAGCGATTCAAAAATACCGTCCTCCTTGGCGGAGCGCTCGTTTTTGCGCACCTTTAAATCCGCAAGCTTCTGCATAACAACCCGTTTGCCCGCAATAGCACTTTCTGCATCAAAGTCGCCGCCGCGCACGGTAAAGAAGGCTGCATAGAACTCCAGCGGATAATACACCTTAAACCACCCCAGACGAATCGCACCGATAACATAGGCTGCGGCGTGCGCCTTAGGGAACATATATTTTATCTTTAAACAGCTATCAATGTACCACTGTGGAACATTGTGGTCCAACAGAGTTTGAATCAGCTCGGGCGTAAACTCCTTTGGAGCCTTTCCCTTACGGGTATACTCCATAATCTTAAACGAGAGTTTTTTCTCTACACCCTTGTAGATCAGGTAGGTCATAATCGAGTCACGCGTTCCGATAACCTCCGAGATAGTACATGTCCCGTTTTTAATCAATTCCTGCGCGTTGCCCAGCCAAACGTCGGTACCGTGGGAAAGACCCGAAATCTGCAAAAGGTCGGAGAAGTTCTTGGGCCTAGCGTCCAGCAGCATGCCACGAACAAAATCGGTGCCCATTTCCGGTATCGCAAGCGAACCCGTTTCGCAGTCGATATCCTTCGGTTCAACCCCAAGCGCCTCGGTGGATGTAAAAAGGCTGTAAACCTTTGGGTCGTTGAGCGGTACATCGTTAATCTTGATGCCAGTAAGCTGTTCCAAGTGCTTATAGAGCGTGGGAACATCGTGCCCAAGGATATCGAGCTTGAGTATAGTATCATGCAGCGAGTGGAAATCGAAGTGCGTTGTGGTGATTCCCTTTTCTTTTTGGTCAGCCGGGTGCTGAATGGGGGTGAAATCGGTAACATCATACCCAGCAGGAATAACAACCATGCCGCCTGGGTGCTGGCCGGTAGTACGCTTTACCCCAACACAGCCGCTTACCAGCCTGTTCTCCTCCGCTTTATGTACCACACGTCCATGCTCATTAAGGTAGTTCTTCACATAGCCATAGGCGGTTTTATCGGCAACCGTGGCAATCGTTCCGGCCTTGAAAACATTATCTGCCCCAAACAGCTCTTCGGTGTACCTATGGGCAGTGGATTGATATTCACCCGAAAAGTTCAGGTCGATATCCGGCGCCTTATCGCCGTCAAAGCCAAGGAAGGTTTCAAACGGGATATCATGCCCATCCTGCTTATACCTTGTACCGCAAACAGGGCAGTTCTTCTCGGGCAGGTCAAAGCCCGATCCTACTGAACCGTCTAAAAAGAATTCGCTGTTTTTGCAGTTTGGGCACACATAATGCGGCGGCAGCGGGTTAACCTCAGAAATACCCGCCATGGTTGCCACAAACGACGAGCCTACCGAACCACGCGAGCCCACAAGGTAACCGTCGCTTTCACTCTTAAACACCAGCTTCTGTGCAATCATATAAAGCACCGCAAAGCCGTGCTTTATAATCGACGTTAATTCCCTCTCCAGCCGTGCCGAAACCACCTCCGGAGGGTTTTCGCCGTAGATTTCATGCACCCTTTTCCAGGTGATGCGCTGCAGATCCTCTTCAGAGCCAGGAATGCTCGGCGGGTAGGTGCCATCCGGTATCGGCAGGATAGAATCGTCAATCAGATCGGCGATGTGGTTGGGGGCCTCTACCACCACCTCGTAGGCCTTCTGTTCCCCTAGGTAGGAAAACTCCTGCAGCATCTCATCCGTTGTGCGCAGGTGGAGTGGCGGCTGGTACTCGGTATCGGTATACCCCTGCCCCGACAGCAGAATCTTTCTGAAAACACCGTCCCGTTCATTCAGATAATGCACATCTCCGGTGGCCACACAGGGTTTACCCAACTGTTCTGCAAGCGACACAATCAGCTTATTGTATTCAATCAGCTGCGCTTCATCCTTAACCTTACCGCTCCTGATTAAAAAGTCGTTGTTGGTGAGCGGCTGAATCTCTAAGAAGTCATAATAGGCGGCGATATCCAGCAGCTTCTGGTGGCTTTTCTGTTCCACAATAGCTCTGTAAAGCTCTCCGGCTTCACAGGCTGTTCCAAGGATAAGCCCTTCGCGAAGCCTGGTAAGCTCTGACTTTAAAATCCTCGGTTTTTTATAAAAATGCTCAAAATGAGACTTGGAAATAAGCTTATATAGGTTTTTAAGCCCCACCTGATTCTTGGCAAGGATTATCTGGTGGTAAGATGGGAGTTTTTTGTAATCATCCAGCACAAGCCCGCCGTTAATCTCGTTGACTGCCTGGATATTAAACTGCGATTTCATCGTCTCAATAAACTTCAGGTAGATACTAGCAAGTACTGCGGCGTCGTCACAGGCGCGGTGATGGTTAAAGTCATCAAGTTTCAGTGCCTTGGCAACTGTATCAAGCTTATGATTATTTAAATCGGGCAGCAATGCACGAGCGATAGAAACCGTATCCACCGCTGTATAATTGCAGGTAATATCAAGACGTTTCAATGAGATATTTAAAAAACCGGTATCAAATGAGGCATTATGCGCTACCAGTATTGGACTTTCCCCACAAAAGGCATAAAAATCCCGCACCGCCTGCTCTTCCAACGGTGCATCCTTTACCATATCATCCGTGATCGAGGTTAGCTCGGTAATCTTTTCACTGATAGGGCGCTGTGGGTTTACAAAGGTGGAGAATCGGTCGATAATCTCCCCATTCTTAAGCTTTACCGCACCAATTTCAATAATGCGGTCGTTATAGGGCGAAAAGCCGGTGGTCTCGAGGTCAAACACCACAGTTTCATCCTCAAGCGGCGCTGTTGAATCCCCTTGCACCACGTCTAATGAATCAAGCACCAGATAGGCTTCAACGCCGTAAATAATCTTAAACTGTCCACCCCCCTTGCGAATATCCTTTACGGTGTTCATCGCCTCGGGGTATGCCTGCACCACACCGTGATCGGTAATAGCTATTGCCTTATGCCCCCACTTGTAGGCGCACATAATCAAGTCCTTAGCGCTGCTCATACCATCCATAGATGACATATTTGTGTGACAATGCAGTTCTACACGTTTATTCTCTGCATTATCTTTTTTCTTCACCTGCTGTGCCGTCATGATATCCAGCGGGCGGATGTTTACCTCGTTATCATACTTGTCAAAGCCGGCATCACCACGAATGATAATTGTGGTACCTTTTTTCAAGCCGTCAAGCTTTTCAACCTTCTCTTTATCCTTTGCCTTATCGCAAATTAGCTTTAGGGTATTAGAACCGGTATAATCGGTAAAATCGATGGAATATATGTATTTCGCCTTATCACGGGTTTCTTTTTTATCGTTTGTAAGCACATCACCCCAAACCACCACCTTGCCCGATTCGGCATTTACCTCTTCCAGGCTTATTGGCTGCTGGTTGATGGCCTTTCCGATCAGTACCTGTGCGCTTCCCGAAACGATGGGTAAACGCTCAAACGGATTACCGGGCACCGGTTCTTTGTTCTGCCGCTCAACGCGTTTGGGGGCAGAACGTTCTCTATCAGAATCTTTAGCCCCCACAACCGGTTGCATTTTTGTGGGGTGAGCAGCTGAATCTGACAAAGCTGCCTTTTCTGCGGCTGTAAAAGTACTGATTTTAGCCGCATAATCTTCGGCAATCTCGGTGGTACCGCAGAAGGTAATCTCACGGTTAACGCAGAATTCATCTTTGATAAGTTGCCGTAAAGCCGTATCGAATCCTGTTTGCTTTAAGATCTTTAAACCACCGTAGCATAGGTTTACCGATACACACTGATCAGTAATCTCGACCTCAGCATCATCCAAGAATCCGTTTACAATCTTACCTTTATTTCGCAGGGCAGTTACTAATTCAGGAAAATATTCACGGGTAAGCAGATGCTCCTGATAACGCGGGTATATAATCACCGAGCGCAGATTCATCTTGGCAGCAATGTTTTCCTCCAGCAGGTAAAGCTCCTTTTTGGTTATGGTCTGGTCAAATTCCGCGGCAATACCCAAAAAGCTGTTTTCGTTGTCTACGTCAAGATGCAGAACTCTACCTTTGGCGATTGCATCCGAAAGCATGTCCTTACAAAGGATTGCGCCAAACAAAGCACCAAACGTTCTTTCCATTGCTTTATCTTACCTTTCCGTAAACAATAACAACAACCATTGCTACATAGCCTTTATCTCTGCGAGCAGTACCGGTATAATTTCGGCTTCAGGTATCTTTCTAATGATCTGCCCCTTTTTAAAGAGCATTGCCTCCCCGTTGCCGCCCGCAATACCGATATCCGCTTCCCGCGCTTCTCCCGGGCCGTTTACTGCACAGCCCATGATAGCCACCGTAATATCCTTATTAACGCCTGCCAAAGCCGCCTCTGCCTCCTTGGCAAGCCTGATTAAATCAATACTGGTTCTGCCGCAGGTTGGGCAGGAGATTATATTCACACCGCCGTATAGCTGCAGCCCCTTCAGGATATCCCTTGCCGCAGAGACCTCTTTAACAGGGTCGTCGGTCAACGAAACCCTGATGGTATCGCCAATATCATCAAGTAAAAGGGGGGCCAAACCTTCTGCAGACTTAATAATACCCATGCGCTCGGTCCCAGCCTCCGTAACCCCAAGGTGCAATGGAAAACTACAGCGCTCAGCAGCCAGACGGTAAGCCGTCACCATGGTTTTAACGTTGGAGGATTTCATTGAAAGCACTATATCCTCAAAATCATAGCGGGTTAGCAGCGAGGTGTGATACAGGGCACTTTCGCACAGAGCTTCTGCCGTAGGTGCTCCGTATCGCTCAAGAATATGCTTCTCCAATGATCCGGAATTTACCCCGATTCGTATCGGAATTCCCTTTAGGCGGCAGGTATCAGCCACTTGCTTTACATGCTCGTCGCTGCTGATATTTCCGGGGTTGATACGAATCTTGTCCACCCCGGCGGCAGCTGACTCTAATGCCAGATGATAATCGAAATGGATGTCCGCCACAAGCGGTACATCCACGTTTGATTTAATTGCGTCTATCAGTTTTACAGCCTTCATATCGGGAATAGCTACCCGAATAATGTCACAGCCAGCCTCTTTTAAAGCTTTGGCCTGCTCTATATTACCCTCAGTATCCTCCGCCCTTTTGCTGAGCATGGATTGTATGGTGATAGGGCTACCGCCGCCGATAAAAGCCTTGCCAACAGCTACCCGTTTGGTATGAAACCGGTCTGTCATGAAATAAGCCTGCCTTTCCTACCCTGAAAAAACTACCCCTTAATCAACCGGACAATATCGTTGAAGGTTACAAAAACCATTAATAGTATCAACAACGCAAAGCCTGCCGTGTGAATTAAGCCTTCATACTTCGGGTTTATCGGTTTTCTTCTTACCAGCTCCACCAATAGGAATAACAGCCTGCCACCGTCTAACGCAGGCAAGGGTAACAGGTTAAAAATACCCACGTTGATGGTTATAAACGCAACCAGTGACAGCAGCGACTGCCACCCGATGGCGGATGCCTGCCCAATGGCCTTTGATACCCCCACCGGCCCCGATAGCTGCTGCACCCCGAACCTGCCCGTTACAAGGTCAAGCAGGGATACCCAAACAATCTTGCCAATGGTTAAAGAGTAGAAAAACGATTGATGAAGTACCGAAAAGAAGGTTTTTTTAACTGGGTACACCTTAAAATCCAACCGGATTGATTGCCCCAATTCTGCATTCTTTTCTACGGGAAAAGGTATACCCTTGAGTTCAACAATCTTTCCGTCACGCCTTATAACAAAATCTGCTTTACCGTCGGTATCACGAACCAACGAAAAGATGATATCATAATCGACCTTCACCATCGAACCGTTAATCTTTAATATCTCATCGCCTATTTTCAGCATACTGCTGCTGGTTGCGGCGCTGTCAAAAGCAGCTATGGTTGTAGAAGCAATGGCATTCTGATTCAGCGTAATAATCAGTACCACGATAAACCCAAGCACCAGGTTCATAAATGCACCGGCCACTACCACCAAAATACGGCACCAGAGGGGGCGGCGATTAAAAGCATGCTCATCGCTGCTTTCTTCATCCTCGCCCTCCATGCTTACAAAACCACCGATAGGAAAAGCACGAAGTGAATACCTTGTTTCGCCTCTATTAATCTTAAAAATAGTTGGTCCCATACCCAAGGCAAATTCATTTACCCTAATTCCCGTTGATTTTGCGGTTACAAAATGTCCGAGCTCATGAATAAAAATTATTACACTGAAAACCAATACCGTTATAAGGATGGTTACAACAATATTCATCTTCGTACCATACCTTTCTTTTAGCTTTACGCTTGAAACCGGTTTATGAAGTCAAATCATCACTTTAAATGTCATCAGCGTGATGCATAGCGTTTCAGCACAAATTTACGTGCGGCAGCATCTGCTTGCAGGATATTATCAACCGTTAGGGTATCCCGCAGAGTAATTGTCTCCACCGCCTCGGCTACAAGGTCTCCAATCTGAGTAAAGCGAATTTTCCCACTTAAAAAAAGCTCCACTGCCTGCTCATTGGCTCCGTTTGCAACGCAGGGGGCAAAGCCACCCATTTCAAAGGCATGCTTTGCGGTTGAGAGACAGGTAAATGTTTTACTGTCCGGCTGAAAGAAGGTCAATTTGCCGTAATCGGTAAGCGAAAGTCGTTTTGCAGGGGATGGCAGCCTTTCTGGGTAGGTTAAAGCATATTGAATGGGAACACGCATATCAGGAACACCAAGCTGAGCAATCACCGCACCATCGGCAAACTCCACCGCGGAATGAATTACGCTTTCACGATGAATTAAAACCTCAATCAACTCTGGCGTAATACCAAACAGCCAGGCGGCTTCAATAATCTCCAAGCCTTTATTCATCATGGTAGCACTGTCAATGGTAATTTTTGCACCCATGCTCCAGTTTGGGTGCTTTAGCGCCTGCTCTGCAGTAACACCTTCGAGCTGCTCACGAGTCCAGCCAAAGAACGGCCCACCAGAAGCAGTTAAAAGTATACGCTGTACCTGATTCTGTTTATTATTACCCTGCAAGCTTTGAAATATCGCAGAGTGCTCACTGTCTACAGGAAGGATGGATACACCCTTTTGCCGTGCCAGTTCGGTTACCAGCGCCCCGCCTGTTACCATTGTTTCTTTGTTGGCAAGCGCTACCGTCTTATGCGCGTTTATAGCTGCCAAAGTGGGTAGTAATCCGGCAATTCCAACAATTGCATTCAATATAATATCAGCTTGAGGGAGGGCTGCCGCTTCACATACCCCCTCTGAGCCAAAAAGCACACGAGTATCGGTATCGGCAAGTCGCGTTTTCAAGGTATTATATGCATCTTTTTCGCACACTACAACCATTTTAGGCCGAAATTCTCGCGCCTGCTCTTCCAGTAACGACGCATTCTTATTCGCAGTAAGCGCTAGAACGGTATAACCATGCAGGCGGCATACATCGAGTGCCTGCCTGCCTATCGAACCTGTAGAACCTAAAATGGATATTTTCTTTATACTCACAAGCTGTACCAGCATTTCATTCAAATTCAAATTACTTTGTAACAAGCCACATTTATCCATTCTAAAGTGGATAAATGTGGCCTATCGTTACCTTGTTACAAATGAGGCAAAGGAGATAAATACATACAGCACCGGCGATACAAACAGAACACTGTCAAAACGGTCCATAATACCGCCATGCCCCGGAAGAATGTTTCCGTAATCCTTAATACCCGTCTGCCTTTTGATGACAGATGCAAACAAATCACCCAGAATGCCTGCAACGGCACATACCGGAGCCGCTAAAGCAAGCATGATGTAGGAAACATGGATAGCCTCGCCCATGAAGCTTCTGTATAAGGTATAGAGCAACCCTATCAACAGATACCCTAGAATCGTAGCCACAATTCCGCCCACGGCACCTTCTACTGTCTTTTTCGGGCTTATCTTCGGAGCCATCTTGTGCTTACCAAAAAGGCTTCCGATAAAATAGCCCCCAGAGTCGGCAAACCATCCACCGCCTAAAGCCAGAACATAATAAAAGATGCCATCGGGGTATAACCGGTCACGCAGTATAATCGAAACTGAAAAAACCACGGGAACAAGCAGGGTTACTAAAAATGCCGTGCAGATGCTGGGCAACATATATTTTTCATGCCGCATCAAAAACATGGCACCTAAAAAAACCAAATAAAACGCAGCCATTGCAATTAGGTAATGCTTAAAAGGCTTTAGATACAGCATGGGGAAAAACAATGCAAAGGCCACACTCACAACCAGAACAAGCTTACTGGTAACATATTGCGTCTGATACAGCAGCTCATAAACCGCCAGCGCAGAAACAATACCAATAAACAGGTTAAATACGGGTGTTTCAAAAAAGAGCATTGCAACAAAAAGAACAATTAAAGCAATAGCGGCTGTAGTTAACCTTTGCTTCAAAACCTATATCCCCCCAAAGCGCCTTGAACGTTTGGCATATTCCATTAAGGCCTTATCAAGATGGTCGGGTTTAAAATCGGGCCACAAAACATCCATAAAAACATACTCGGAATACGCCGACTGCCAAATGAGAAAATTTGACGTTCTCTGCTCGCCGCTTGGACGAATAATCAGGTCAGGGTCAGGCTGTCCGGCAGTAAACATCAGGCCTGAAAGATATTCCTCGGTAATATCTTCGGGCTTTATCAGCCCAGCCGATACGTTGTTGGCGGCCTGCTGAGCCGCATGAACAATCTCTGACCTACCGCCGTAGTTCAGGGCAATATTTACACATATGCCTGTACAATCCTGCGATAAAGCCTCAACGCGAGCCATGTTCTCAACAATATCCGGCGCAAGCCTTACACGCTCACCTATAAAATGAGTACGATAGTTTTTACGGTTACCAGACTGGTTTTTCTCAAAAACCTCGCTGATGTATTCCCGCAAAAGGTTCATAATGGCGTCAACCTCAGCCTGCGGGCGCTTCCAGTTCTCGGTGGAAAACATATATGCGGTAAGGTATCGGATGCCGATCTCCTGACAATAATCCACTAGGTTGCTGAAGGCTGCTGCACCGTAACGGTGCCCAACCTGCCGCGGCAGGCCGCGCTTTTTCGCCCAACGGCCGTTTCCGTCCATAATAATTCCAATATGGGTAGGCAGCGCATTTTTTGCCGTAAGCTCTTTGATAATTTGAGTAATTTGAATCAGCCCTCACTTAAAAGCACTATATTTCAAGGATTTCCTTTTCCTTATCGGCGCACATCTTATCAATCTGCTTGCAATACTTATCGGTCAAATCCTGTATCTGCTTTTCGCCGTCTTTTAAGTCATCCTCGGTGATTTCATTGGCCTTCTGCATCTTTTTCAGCTTATCCACCCCATCGCGGCGAATGGAACGAATAGCCACCTTGCACTCTTCAGAATACTTGCTTACGCTCTTGCACAGGTCTTTTCTGCGCTCTTCGGTAAGCGGCGGGAACACCAACCGTATCACACGGCCGTCATTTTGAGGGTTGATACCGATATCCGAGGTTTGAATCGCCTTCTCAATCAGCTTCAGTGTAGAGGCATCCCACGGCTGAATGGTAAGAATTCTGGCTTCGGAAACCGAAACGGCGGCCATCTGATTGATTGCAGTGGGGGTTCCGTAATAGTCTACCGTTAGTCTATCCAATACACTGGGGTTTGCTCTGCCTGCCCTTATGGAATGAAACTCACCTTTAAGGGCAGTAATGGACTTCTCCATTTTGTCGGTAAGAGCCTTTAATTCTTCCTTCATCTTCGTCAACTTCCTCTCTTAATCAATACTAATCATGTATCAAAGATTGCTTAAGGCTTTTATTTCTGCACCATCGTTCCAATGGATTCACCGCAGGCTGCCCGTACAATGTTCTGCGGGTCTTCAATACTGAAAACAAGGATCGGAATATTATTGTCTTTGCACATAGAGGCAGCAGTACTATCCATAACCGCAAGGTCTTTATTCAGCACCTCGGCAAATGTAAGGGTATCATACTTTACGGCATCGGGATTCTTCACCGGGTCACTGGTATAAACACCATCTACCATGGTTGCCTTAAAGATAATATCAGCATCAATCTCCGCCGCACGAAGCGTAGATGCTGTATCGGTAGAGAAAAACGGGTTACCGGTACCGCAGCCGAAGATAACTACCCTACCCTTTTCAAGATGTCTAACCGCACGGTTGCGGATATACGGCTCTGCAATAGCCTGCATGGAGATAGCGGTTTGAACGCGTACGTCAACATCCATCTGTTCCAATGCATCAGCTAAAGCCAATGAATTGATTACGGTTGCGAGCATTCCCATATGGTCGGCACGGGTACGTTCCATTTTCTCGCTGCTTCTGCCCCGCCAAAAGTTTCCTCCGCCAACTACAATCGCAACCTGCACGCCAAGATCATGCACCTGCTTAATGCTGCTGCAGATAGCACAAACCACATCATAATCAAGCCCTTGCTTTTTATCTCCGGCCAACGCCTCGCCGGAGAGCTTGAGCAATATCCTTTTATATTTTGGCTCCATGAACAGAAACATTCCTTTCAATTATAACAAATAACTTATTATAGAATCCCTTATACTTATCTCTAATAAAGCCTCTTAAGATTCGAGCAAAAAGCTTTGATTTATGGCTCATGCAAACATTTTGTAGTAAGGCTTTAATGAAAGATTAGTATTACTACCGGGCAGGATATAATATTTTACATATCCTGATAATATCACTAACGTTTATTTTACAATATGGAAGATATAAAGTAAAGTAAATATCTTGGCTGAGAGATTAATTTTTACCTTTTGTGTATAATTGAAATATGCCGCCTTTTCGTTTATTATATACACAGATTCATATTCTAGTAAAAACAAGAACTGCACCATCTAGAGATTGGGAAGGTCGTAGGGGCTGATGGATATTATCAAACGTACCAATAAAATTATTGAAGCGCTGGGACAAGAATATCCGGCAGCGAAATGCTCACTGGAGTATTCTAAACCCTACGAGCTGCTGATTGCTACGCGTCTTTCTGCGCAGTGTACCGACGCAAGAGTGAATATTGTGACCAAGATATTATTTGAAAGATACCCTACCCTTCAAAGCCTTGCGGAGGCGAAAACAGATGAACTGGAGGAGATTGTAAAGCCCTGCGGCTTTTACAGAACCAAAACACAGGATATCATCCGAATCTGCCAAGACCTAATTGCTCGTTTCGGCTCCAGAGTACCTGATAATATGGATGATCTGCTCTCGTTAAGCGGGGTTGGCCGCAAAACCGCAAACCTTATTCTGGGTGATATCTACCACAAGCCCGCAATTGTCTGCGATACCCACTGCATTCGCATTACAAACCTTTTAGGGCTTACCACAACCAAAGACGCTTATAAATGTGAAGTAGAGCTGAAAAAATTGTTGCCGCCAGAAAAGTCCAACGATTTCTGCCACCGCATGGTACTGCACGGACGGGCCGTATGTAAAGCCAGAGCTCCCCACTGCGTGGTATGCTGCTTAAATAATCTATGTGATTATGGCACGCTTAAAAAAGCCGAAGGAAATAATGAAAAGAACGCAACAGTGTAGGTTTGTCAAACATCTTGGACAGTGTTAGGAAAGAGCAAGCTTTTCAAGTGGCGAAAGCCAGCGAAGAGGGCGCATCGGTATGTTATTGGAACGATTTTGATGTGCAGCTAGCTGCACATCAAAATCGGCGAGTGAATAAAAGTGGTGTATGTCATAGAAACGCTTTTGGTCTTCACGGTGGCTACGTTCTACCTTGCCGTTGTGTCGGGGTGTATAAGGACGAATAAGTTTATGTCTGATACCCAGTTTCAGTGCCGTTTGTTCAAACAAGGTAAAACTATCTCGTTTGCTGCTGGAGAAACGATTGGTAAATTCAAAACCGTTATC
>NZ_FNID01000063.1 GCF_900103835.1 Acetanaerobacterium elongatum
AATTGTGGATTCCTTCTGCGCATGCGAACTATCAGGTCGAGCTCTTCTTTGGTATGCTGATTTGGATGACTGTGTGGCCTTCGTGATTGGCAGCCCAGAGATTCTACCGTTCCATCATATCGCTTTTTCCAAAAATAGATATACGATCGACTTCTGTTATATTTCCGGCTGGCTCGGCTCACGCCATATTTCTCCACATACTTCATTAGGGATTGTCTGTACTTCATGTCTTGTGTTATGCTGTTCATGAGAGATGAGGTCTCCTTTCGGCTTGTTAGGTGTGGTAACTCAACAATAACCGATTTCTCCTCATCTTTCATCTTTTTTTATCTACTGTCCAATATGTATTGTAGTCCTACATATTGTAAGCGCAATCATTTTGAATTAATATTGCTTTTCCCCAATAACGGTGCTACACTTTTTGTAATTACTGCCTGTGAAATTACCATATTATCAACGCAGACGATTCTACAGCTTAGGGATGTGATACCATGGTTTACTATATGGAAAACGGCAATATCTTTACCTTAACTGAGGCTCAGCCATACGGCTGCCCCAACCGCATTGGAGTGTTTGCGCTTCAGGATGCCGAAGCGGCTGCGGGGCAATTTTGCCTTTCACCCGATGCAATAGGGCGCGTGCTGCAAAACCGCGCCGCAAGGTTTGAGAGCCATGAGGCGCTGGACGTCATCTGCGCGGGGCTTTTAAACCACCGCGCGCTTTCCTCACCGCTGGAGCGGGTGTATATCTTTCTGCAAAAGAGCAGCCTGCTGTTTTTATGTGATAACCCGCAGTATGTTGAAAAGCTGCTCAGCCGTGTAATCGAAGACGGTGTGCCGGATGTGAGCTTCGGCAAGCTCTTGTTTATGTTCTTTGAATACCTCACGGAAAAGGATGCCGAATATCTGGAGGATATCGAACAGGGGATTATTAATCTTGAGGACGATGTTATCCTCGACAAGCTCAATAAAAACTATGTAAAAACCATCATCTCACTGCGCAAGCGCCTGATGATCCTCAAACGGTACTACGAGCAGCTGCTTGGTGTATTGGGATACCTTGACGGCAACGAGAACGGCTTGTTGGATAAACGCGCCCTGCGCAGCTTTAAGATTTTGGAGGGCAGAGTAGACCGTCTCTACCACAGCGTGCTAAACCTGCGCGATTATGTCACTCAGATTCGCGAGGCATACCAGTCACAGGTAGATATCAGCCTGAATGTTACCATGAAGGTGTTTACCGTTATTACCGCGATCTTTCTTCCGTTAACGCTTATAGTGGGCTGGTACGGCATGAACCTCCAGATGCCCGAATACAGCTTTCCGTACTCTTATCCCATAGTCATCGGGGTTTGTGTTGTGATGGTAGCCGGGTGCATTTTCTATTTTAAAAAGCACAAGTGGTTTTAGAAACTGAAAGGATAATCCTAATGGCTGCCCTTATATATTTTCTGCGATGACGTGGCAATTTAGTTCGTATTTTTATCTTCAGCATCAACTTAAGTAAATGAAACCGGGTGGGAAGCAGTTCCCGCCCGGTTTTCTCGTAATCAATAACAAGTGCAGCGATAGAATTACATTAGTGCGCTGACTACGGCAGATTACTTATAGAAATAAACGATCTCATCCTTGGCCTTGAATTGACGCAGCACTGGCCGCGGTATTTCCAATAATAATTGTTATCATTTGTAAGCGGCTTTGCGTTTTGGCCTAAAAGAGGCGCAAGTTTACCGGTAAAAAGGTAAGGGTACAGTCCAGAGAAGATGTTGGTCTCATCCGTTTGTATAGCTGTATCTGTACTGTCAGTTTCAGCAGCTTCGGTGCCTGAAGCGGCGGTTAACTGAACAGAACTGAAATTGGTTTGTTCCGAGCAATGGCCGGGGCCAATCAGCCCGTTGTTGTAATTATCCAACAGTGTCTGTAAATTATTCACATAGGTTCTGTTTGCCCGGCTCAGCCGTGCCCAGCTTGAGGAGTTGTTATTGGCAAGAAACGCATCCGCGGCTAAAACGGTGGATTGTATGACGCTGGGGTCTGCACCGCTCTTAATGTTAAGCTTGGCGGCCAGCAGCTGCGCATAGAGCCGGTTTATTCCATTGGCTGCATCAGTCACCCCGTTTGAACCTCCGAAACTCAATATGCTTACTGCCTGAGCAGCCGTGGTTACGTTTACTGTGAGAACCCCGCCCGGTGTACCAAGATTTATTGGCAGCAAGGGGGTTACTACGTCTGGCTGAGGGCCGAAACCGGCGTGTGTTTTCCAATATCCAATAGTTAACGTGCATCCCTTACAGGGAACAGTTACCGTAATCGCCCAATCGGCACTTCCGGTGGTCTGCGTGTCGATTGTTGTAAAGGCGGCAGTATTGGGAAATTGTATTGCCCCGGTGCAGGCGGCATATGGCCCCAATGTTCTGTCATAGGTGAACTGATAGTTATTGCAGATAGGCGAGGGGACAAGCGGCCCCATAAAACTGTCCATTACGTTAATACAGGCGTCAATTTCTGTTATTGCTGCATTGCTGAAATCAAAGGGGATAGCCAGCGAAGAGAAAGGCGTTGTGCCGCTGGGTGTGTTAAAGAGAAGAGCGGTAGCCTGATCAACGCGGCTGAGGTTGTTTGGTAAAACCGCAGTATAATTTACGGTGGCGCTGGAGTTTGGCAGAACAGAGATACTTGCCGGTGTTACCGTTGAGTTTATTCCATCCGGCAAGATCAAGTCAGATATCAGTACGTTTGCAGTTCTATCGGGATTTGGGTTTACCACCGTGATGGTGCCGGTAACCCTGAAGTTTGTATCCGTAAATGTGCGCATTACATCAATAATATATCGAACCGTAAAGGTTTCATTCAGGCCCAGGGTTAGCGTGGTAACGACGGCACCGTTACTGTCAACCGCACGCTTGCCTATTTTCCAGGAATAGATTCGGGTAAATGCAGGCTGAACCGTTTTGGTAACAATCAGGTCATAGCAGTTCACTAAAACAGCAGCGGAGGCCGATTGCCCAGTTTGAACAATGGTTGCTGTATTGGTATGGGAGCCCTGATCGGAGTTGCAGCTGTAATCCTTTGTATAGGTTCGGGTTTTTAATTCAGATGGGTCGGTAGCGTTAAAGACGAAGGAGAAGCCGTTTGTGTCGTTTACATTGATCGATTCATTCACCGTACTGCGTATTGTCGGAAGATTTCCGGAAGCACTTGCGCCCGGGCCAAAAGGCTCGCCAATATGGCCGGAATGATTCAATATCGTTGTATTGGCTGTAACCTTAAAGGATTGGCCCGGAACGAATAGATTCAGCGGAATATCAATGCGATAAGGGTAGCAGTAGGTTTGCCCAATGCCGAGGATAGGATTGGGGCTTACGTCAAGAGCCTGTGTGAGGATAGTAGTACCGGTAGGGGTTTGCAGTACCAGCGTACTGGCAAGGCCTTCTGTTGCTACCGCCCCACCGTTTGTGATGCAAACCAGCCCTTCTATATAGGCTTCTAATGTTCCTGCATCACTTGTAACCGTGATTGTATATTGCACTGTTCCGGTATCATTGCGGAAGAGATTCAGAATTTCCGGTGTTACGGTTTTTGAAATAGTCCAGAGATACCGTATATCCCAAAATGCGTTTGCTGATACGGTTTCGCTTAGTGTGGTTCCCGCCTGGCCTTGTTCAAGGATCGGCATTTTACATCTTGCTCCTTTTAAAATTATTCGATATATAATACCTGCTGAATAATTCGTTTTGCGAATTATTCGCGGCGGCAGAGGCTGCGCATTGGCTAAAATGTTTACTTTTTAACCAATTCAGTCATACTATAATGTCCACTGCATGAAGGGTTAAAAAGCTCTAGGCAAGGTGCAAGGTTTTTTAGCTTCATGCTAAAGCCTCGCACCCTGATAAATCAAAAATGCTTTCAAAGCCGCTTCACGGGGGCATTATGATTTATTCAGTGGACATTATATAGGCACAATATATCACTACATCTTATGAAAGCGGCAGATATTGAGTTCGACAAATAACGATAGGATGCGAGCGGGCAATATAACAAAAGCCCTTCCGGTATAAGCGTTCATACCGAAAGGGCAATATTTGATTACACAGAAAGCAAAACCCCGCTTTGCAAGCGTTTTAACTTTATTACCTGCTAAAATTGATATCTATAACTGTAGATTCATCGTATCCGGCGCCTTTTAAAAAGCTCTCGGCATCGAGCTTCACCTTTTCCTGAAGGGGTTTAAGTTGTTCTTCCGACAGTGCTCTAAATTTCTCAATGGCATTTTGCGAGAATTCTTTTTCAAGCGTCTGTTCTATCGGAGCATGATAATCCAACAAAGTAAATGTGTCATCGTCATTGCGGGTAAAAACCATAACAACGGGGCTTGAATGACCACTAGTTACCACAAAACGATCATTCTCAAAGCTAAACCGGTAAAACTGCTCCAGCAGATAAACCGTAGTCTTTTCCCCTTCCACTCTTGTATCCAGCACCAGATGCGCTTCGGTATAAAAAGCTTCCTGCTGGTTCTGAGCGCCCCACTTCGTTAAAATAGCCGTCGAAATACATTTATCCAAGCCGGTAGAATTGCTGCCGGAGGAAGCACCCGCGGAAGGAACCGCCTCTGATGTCATGCTTTGCACTGTTGAGACAGCTTCAGCTTTTTGCCCCTTAGATTGTACTGCTTTAGTATCCTTGGTGCACTCCGTTTGCATACATCCGAAGAGTAATGACGAACACATCAATAAAGTCAAGCAGAGTATTATGATATGCTCCCTTTATGAGAGACAGTGAAATAACAAACACTGTTCATCATGAAGGGAGTATTTTTATGCCACAAAAATCTAAAATAGAGGTTACTGAAAAAGTTAAAATCACTCGAGAGTATGTATCTGGGAAAATTTCAAGAGAGGAAGCCGCCAGACGAGCCAAGGTTGCACCTGCATCAATAGCCAGATGGGCTCGGATATATCGACAGGAGGGTGCTTTGGGTCTTGCCCCGACAAAAAAGAACCGCGTTTACAGCTCCGAATTAAAGAAGAAAGCTGTCTTGGAATATCTTGCTGGCGGATGTGGTCTG
>NZ_FNID01000052.1 GCF_900103835.1 Acetanaerobacterium elongatum
GGGGGTGGGCTTTTGGAGGGCAAAGGACAAATAGAAGCATAGCGCAATTGCGGCCTTGCCGAACGCTGCAAGAATGCCGCGGGCGATTGATAATCGCCCCTACAACAAAACCCTTTGGGCGGGTGGATAGAATGCGCAACGGTCAAGACCGTTGCCTACAAATCAGAGACGAGGATACAACATGGACGAAAACATCAAAGAAAACGAAAACGAAGAGCAGTTTCAGCCGCTGTATATTAAATTCACCCTCAACCCGCACGAAATCTACGCCGCGGTGAAAACGGCGCAGTTTCGCCGAAACAGGGTGCTGCGTATGGTGCAGACCGTGCTGCTGGCAATCGTCTTTTTTCTTTACATTCAGGCGGTATGGGTGGACCCGACCTATGTTACGGGGATTATCCTGAGCATCCTTTCGCTGTTTGTGCTGGCGGCGGTGTGGCTGGTGCCGCTCTTTCAGGCACGCGGCGCGTTTAAGCAGGCCTCCGGCCAGGCGCTGGATTTTGAAATGGAGTTTGACGATGCCGACTACAGCGTGACCGAATCGATGGGCGAAAGCTCTCTATACTACCACGAAACACAGGCGGTGGAGACCGACGCGCTGATTCTGCTGATTGTGCGCCGAAGCAAGCTGTTCTGTATTCCCAAGCGTGCGGTGGAGGAGCAGACGCTGCAAGAGATTAGGGCGCTGCTGAAAGATAAGCTGGGCGACGATTATAAGGGAAAATAGCGGCGGTGCGTGTAGGGGCGCGCCTTGCGCGTCCGCGGCCTGCCAAACGCTGTAGATATACCGCGAAAGACCACAGGTCTCCCCCACAACAAAGCCCGTTGGCGGGCGGATAAACCGCGGGGCGTCGGGGACGGTGCCCTTTGTATTTGAACCCATATTCCCTGTATGGGATTGCGTAAAATCCGCGGACGGCCGATGGCCGCCCCTATAACGAAGGATAAATGATAAAAAATAAAGCGGCTGTAGGCAACACCCTGAGGCCGTTGCAAAAGGTGGCAAACTCATGAGCAAAAAGTTCGAAGACAACAATAAGGACGCGGCATTTTTAGCCGAAGGCGGCACTAACAAGAACGTGATTTCCATCGATATTGAGAAGGAGATGCGCAAGAGCTTCCTTGATTATTCGATGTCGGTTATCGTTTCGCGCGCGTTGCCCGATGTGCGCGACGGCCTAAAGCCGGTGCACCGCCGTATTCTGTATACGATGTTTGAAAAGGGGCTGCAGCCCGATAAGGCCTACCGCAAGTGCGCCGATACCGTCGGTGCCGTGCTCGGTGCGTACCATCCGCACGGCGACGCCTCGGTGTATGACGCGCTGGTACGTCTGGCTCAAGATTTCTCGCTGCGCTACCCGCTGGTGGACGGCCACGGCAACTTCGGTTCGATAGACGGCGACCCGCCTGCTGCCTACCGTTATACCGAGGCACGCATGAGCAAGATGAGCACCCATATGCTCACCGATATAGACAAGGAAACGGTAGACTTTGTACCCAACTACGACGACCGCTTGAAGGAGCCGGTGGTGCTCCCCTCCCGCTTCCCGAACCTGCTGGTGAACGGCTGTACGGGCATCGCGGTAGGTATGGCTACCAACATCCCCCCGCACAACCTCGGCGAGGTGGTTGCGGCGGTAGACCTTTTAATCGATAACCCCAACGCCTCTCTCGACGAGCTGATGGAGTGCATCAAGGGGCCGGACTTCCCCACCGGCGGCATCATCATGGGGCGCAGCGGCATACGCGCCGCCTATGCCACCGGGCGCGGCAAGATTACCCTGCGCAGCCGCTGCGAGATAGAGGAGGAGAAAAACGGGCGGTTCCGCATTGTGGTTACCGAGATCCCCTACATGGTAAACAAGGCGCGCCTGATTGAATACATTGCAGACCTGGTAAAGGATAAGCGCATTGAGGGAATCTCTGACCTGCGCGACGAATCTGACCGCGAGGGCCTGCGCATAGTAATAGAGCTAAAGCGCGAGGCAAACCCCCAGATCGTGCTTAACCAGCTCTACTCGTTAAGCCAGCTGCAGGATACCGTGGGCGTGATTATGCTCGCCCTTGAAAACGGCACCCAGCCCAAGGTAATGACGCTCAAGGAGATACTGCAGAACTACATCGACTTCCAGCAGCAGATTGTTACCCGCCGCACCATCTTTGACCTAAAGAAGGCCAAGGAGCGCGAGCACATCTTAGAGGGCTTAAAGCTTGCCATCGACTTCATTGATGAGGTTATTGCCATCATACGCGCGAGCAAGGATCAGCCCTCTGCCAAGGTTGCCCTGATGGAGCGGTTCGGGCTTGACGACATACAGGCCTCGGCCATCGTGGCGATGCGTTTAGGCCAGCTTTCCGGCCTTGAGCGCGTGAAGATTGAGGAAGAGCTTGCCGAAATCTTAAAGAAGGTGGCGGAGCTTGAGGGCATACTCGCCGACGTAAACAAGGTTCGCGCCATCGTTAAGGCCGAGCTTGGCGTTATACGCGACAAATACAAGGACGAGCGCCGCACCGAGATTCAGACGGTGAGCGGCGAGCTGGATATTGAGGACCTCATCCCCGTAGAGGACTGCGTGGTTACCCTCACCCACTACGGCTACATCAAGCGCCAGCCCGCCGACGTTTATAAGGCGCAGCGGCGCGGCGGCAGGGGCATCTCGGGCATGACCCGCCGTGACGAGGACTTTGTGGAGGAGCTGTTCATCAGCTCGTCGCACGACTTTGTGATGTTCTTTACCGACCGCGGCAGGGTTTACCGCTTAAAGTGCTACGAGATACCCGAGAGCTCGCGCACCGCAAGGGGTACCAACATTGTAAACCTGCTGCCGCTGGAGCAGGATGAAAAGGTGCAGACGATGATACGCATTCCCGCCTTTGAGGAGGGCAAGTATCTGGTGATGGTGACGACCAAGGGCATCATCAAGCGCACCGAGGTTACCGAGTATGACACCGCGCGCAAGGGCGGCGTAATCGCCATCAACCTGGATGACGACGATACCCTTGCGTGGGTTCGCCTGACCGACGGCCACAGCGACCTGATTGTGGGCACCCGCAACGGTATGGCGATACGCTTTGACGAAAACGACGCGCGCCCCTTAGGCAGAACCGCCAGAGGGGTGAGGGCCATCCAGCTCGACGAGGGCGACGTGGTGGTGGGCATGGCGCGTGTGCGTGAAAACGGCACGCTGCTAACCGTTACCGAAAAGGGACAGGGCCGCCGCACCGAGTTTGACGAGTATCGCCAGCAGACCCGCGCGGGCAAGGGCGTTATCAACTACAGGGTGGACGAGGAAAAGGGCGCTGTCGCGGGTATTCGCACCGTAAACGACGATGACGACGCGATTTTGATTACCAACGACGGCATCATCATCCGCATACCCGTAGAGCAGATTGCGGTGCAGTCTCGCTACGCGGGCGGCGTAAGGGTAATGCGCGTGGAGGGCGACACCCGCCTTGTTTCGATGGCGCGCGCCCCGCATGAGGATACCTCCGATACCGACAGCACCGACGAGGACGAAAACCTTGAGGAGGCGCTGGAGGAGGAGCTGACGGAGGGGAACGAGGAATAGAACAATAAGGGGCTGCCCGTGAAGGGCAGCCCCTATCTAAAATATAGACTAATATTTTTAGATTTAATAAGCGGGGGCCGTTTACTTTCGGCTCCCGCTAACTGTTTAAACTATATATGCTTTCAATGCCTGTTCTATCCTTTTTAAATACAGCCGCGCCTGCTTTTTGTCCGCTTCGTCGGTAAGGCCCATGCTTTTATACCGCGCGGTGTGGGCGAGGACGGCTAGGCTTTTGTAGTAGGGTATGCAGCCGCCGAACACCTTCGGGTGCTCGTACATCCGCTCGGTGCGCTCGGCGTAGCGCAGAATCTCCTCGTTAAACTGCCTGTGCAGCACCGCCTCGATGAGGTGGATGCAGGCGTAGTACTGCGCGACAATCTCCCAGTGGGGGCAGCCGATGCGGTTTTGGTTCAGCCCCAGCCGCAGGAACTCCTTGTTGCGGCGGTATTTTTGCAGGTGTTCTTCGTATTCTGTCATGGATATCATACCTTTTTATGATAAAAATCAGGAGGTTAAGGTTACTCACCTGCTCCACTGAGGGAGGGGGGTTGGGGTATATAGCGGAACGGTCAAGACCGTTCCCTACGGATTCAGGCTATTAACGGGGGCGTATGGAACACCGTTCCCTGCGCATCCTGTCCTCTGTTCGCTATAAAGTAAAGATGAACCTTGGCTGCGGAATATTTTGCAGCCTTTCTTCGGTTACCCAGATACCGTTTACGGCGGTTTTGGTGCGGCGCTCGTAGTCGGCCATCAGGGCGGAGGCTTGCTCAAGCAGGGCATAGTCCTTGGTGTTGCAGATTATCCACAGCTCATAGGCACCGTGCCGGCATTTCAGCCCCAGCCGCAGAGTATCAGGTGCAAGCTGCTTGAGCTTAAGCAGCAGGCCAAACTCATTAAGCGTGAGCTTGCCGTCTGCCTTGGGGTAAAAGGCGGAAAGATAGCGGCTCAGCAGCGCGGCGGCCTGTGCGTTATCCGCCAAGCAGGCCGCTGAAAGCTGATGCAGCAGGTCTTCCCTGCTGAAGGAAACAGCGGGTACATTTATGTCAGGCATTCCACCAGAACCTCTCCCTGTGCGATGCGTACCGCAAGATGGTTAGAACATTACTGCTCCCTATTATAGCCAAACGGTAGTTGGCAGGCAAGAAAATCCGGCAAAATTCTTAAACTGTTCACAGAAACGAAAGCTATTGATATGGTGAAAAGTACAAGTATAAAAACAAGCGCAGGCCGAGTGAAAACGGCTTTTGCTTGCTGCTGAATTAGTATATTCCTTAGCGTCTGCGCCCGTTTCGGGGATGGCGGGTTGTTAACCAAAGAAGCAGCTTAAAAATCATCCGCCAAAGCCAAGGCTTGTATTGTTGTTGCCGATAGATTGCAGTATACTGTCATTGTACAATAATAGCGCGACAAAAACTGACATTAAGTGATTATAACAGATATCTTGCAACAATAAAGGATGGTAGCATTGCTCAATATTGTTTTGCTGGGGCTTACCAGCTTCTTCTCGGATATCAGCTCTGAGATGGTGTACCCGCTGATTCCCTTATACCTTACCTCAGTGCTTGGCGCGACCCCCGCGCTGGTGGGTATCATCGAGGGGATTGCCGAAAGTCTGGCAAGCCTTTTAAAGGTGTTCAGCGGCTATATCACCGATAAAAAGAACAACAAAAAACCCGTGGCGTTCTGCGGCTATGCGACGGGGCTTGTCTATAAACTGGCGCTGCTGCTTGCCACCTCTTGGGCGGGAATTTTGGTGGCGCGGGTGATTGACCGCCTGGGCAAGGGCATCCGCACCGCACCGCGCGACGTGCTGGTGAGCGAGAGCGCCGATAAAAACACGATGGGCCGCGCCTTCGGTATCCACAAGGCGCTGGATATGGCGGGCTCGGCGGCGGGTATTCTGATTGCCTACCTGCTGCTGGCAAACTCTGCGGGGGCGTTTGATTATAAGAAGCTGTTTATCATCTCGATTGTTCCCGCAATCATCGGCCTTGCGGTGCTGCTGTTTGTAAAGGAGAAGAAGCAGCACGAGGCGAAGGAGCGCGAGCAGTTCTGGAAGCGCATGAAGGAGCTGGACGGCAACCTGAAGCTCTACCTACTGGTGGCGTTCATCTTCACGCTGGGCAACTCCTCCAACACCTTTTTGCTGCTGCGCGCCAAGGATGTGGGCTTTAACGACACCAATGTGGTGTTGCTTTACTTTCTTTACAACATTACCGCTGCCCTTCTCTCGGTGCCGTTCGGCAGGCTTTCGGACAGAATAGGCCGCAAGAGGGTGCTGGTGGCGGGGTATCTGGTGTTTGCGGCGGTGTATGCGGGCTTTGCGTTTGTAAGTAACTCTGCCGTACTGGTGGGCATCTTCATACTGTACGGCTTCTATACCGCCATGACTGCGGGGGTGGAGCGCGCGCTGATTGCCGAAATCGCCCCGCCTCGCCTAAAGGGCACCATGCTGGGGCTGCACGCCACCATCGTGGGCATTGCGCTGCTGCCCGCAAGCGTAATTGCGGGCTTTTTGTGGAACCTGCTCGGCGCATCCGCACCGTTTCTGCTGGGCGCCTCGCTCTCGCTGATTGCCGCGGTAATTTTGATGCTACTGCTAAACCGCAGGCCGTCGGCGGGATCTGCCGACTAATCGGTGCATGAAAAATCGTGCGGGGTTATGCCCTGCCGGTGTATGCTGAGAACGAAAGGGGGAGCGGCATGGACCTGCTTACCGGCATGAACAACGCGGTGGCCTGTATAGAAGAGAATCTGGAGGGTAACGACATCTGCCGCAAGGCCGCGCGGGCGGCGTGCTGCTCGGAATACCACTTTTCGAGGATGTTCTCGGCAATCGCGGGGGTGACGCTCTCGGAGTATATCCGCCGCAGGAGGCTGACGCTCGCGGCGTTTGAGCTGCAGCGCAGTGACACGCGCATTCTGGATATCGCCCTGAAATACGGCTACGATTCCGCCGACGCGTTTGCGCGCGCCTTCTATAAGCTGCACGGCATCAACCCCTCCGAGGCGCGCGGCGCGGGCACGCAGCTGAAGGCCTACCCCAAGCTCTCCTTTCATATTACGATTACAGGAGCGGATGAAATGGAGTACAGGCTGGAGGACATTGATTTTGAGGTGCGGATTGTGGGTAAATCCAACCTCGTAAGCACCCGTCAGGCGCTTGAGCAGGTGCCTGCGTTGTGGCAGGAGGCCGCACAGAACGGCCTGCTGGAGCAGCTGGTGGCAATGGCGTGGGAGCACCCGAAGTGCCGGATGGAGGGCCTGCTTGGGGTGTGCGGCAAAGAGGCCTCGATAAAAGACGACACCTTTGATTACTTTACGGCGACGCGGTATGACGGCGAGGTGCCCGAGGGGATGAATGAACTGATTCTTCCCCCCCACCTGTGGGCGGTGTTCCCCGATACTGTTCAGGCGTGGGGGCGCATCTACACCGACTGGCTGCCCTCTTCGGGGTATATGCTTGCGGATCTGCCGTGCATTGAGTGCTACTATGCGCCTGACAGCGGCAGAAGGGATGAGCTGTGGGTACCGGTGGTGAAGGGGAAAGAATAAAGTAAGAGGGCAGAGATAGGGGTTTACCCTGCTCTGCCCGCTGTTGTTACCTGTAGAACAGATGTAATGGGGTTACCTGGGCAGCCCCGTGTGTCTGCCCAGGTAGGTACGCAAGGGGGGTTTTGTAGGGGCGGCCATTGGCCGTCCGCGGCAATTTATCGGTCTCGGCTGGTGAACCGCGGGCGCGCATTGCGCGCCCCTACATCCCCCGCGGATTTGGTTGTAGACCGCGGGGGCGTTGAGGACACCGCCCCTACATACCGCCGCAGGGCGGCGAATATACGGGGGTATTTGTTTGGGGGCGTCAGCCCCCGAACAGTTTTCCCCCTCCCGCACAAAGCAATCTGCGGGAGTATGGGTCTAAGATGCGGGATGGAGGTAAAGCTTCGTTGCGGCGAAGCTCTGGGGTGGGTATATACAAGCCCCATGCCATGTGGTATTATCAGCGGCTGCGATTAGAACCGCGGGCGCGCAATGCGCGCCCCTACATGAAGGCGTAAGTGTCCTTTTATCCCGCAGTATGGAATAAATCGTCCGTTTTCCGGCACATATAAGGTAATGCTAATCTTCGTTAGAAATGTTGACAAAAAATCTTCGCAAAACCGCATAAATCAAAGCTTTTGCTCGATTTTTTTACATTTCTCAGACGAATATAAGCATAACACAGACGAAAGGCCGGATAATTGTGAAAAAGGGCATCGTGCTTTCGGTTACAGCCATACTATCTGCATTGTTACTGCTTGCCGCCTGCGCAAAAACGCCGCCCGAAAGCCCGGGCAGCAGCGCGGTTAGCTCGGCGGCGGTGCTGGGAGAGAGCCTTGTAAGCAGCGCCTTGCAGACTACTGATGCGGAAAAGGCATACTACCTGCTGTTTGAAAAGCTGTGGCAGGAGGACGACGGCCTTAACGACGGCATACAATACATCTCGCTTGACCTTACCAGGGTAAAGCTGAAGGATACCGCCCCGCTGGTGAGGCTGGTGAAGGATTTTTGCGACAAGAACGGCTATGAGCTGCTCTGCCTAACCTTTGAGCAGCTTAAGGAGCAGGGCTATATCGAGGATTTGTATTTCGACAAAGGGGTGCTTTTCTCGTTTGAGGATAAGGAGCTGACTGCGGATAGCTTAAAAACCGACGGCAAGAAGTGGCGCTCCGGCCTTGGTGCTATCGGCGCGACCTATACGGTGGAAAAGAAGAGCGACGGGTGGGCGATTACCGGCGCGGAGGGCACGTGGATTAGCTGAGATAAAAAGAAGAGGTCGGGCGCTAAAACGCTCGACTTCCTTTGCATGATATGGTATATTAATACAGTGCCAATGACTTCATGGTAAATAAATAGACGGAGATGGTTCTTTTGAAAACCTGCCCCCAATGCGGTGAACTGAATGCCGATGACCGCAACGAATGCTACCGCTGCTATACCCCGCTTGGCGACAACCGGTTTGTGCAGAAAATCTGCCCCAAATGCCGTGCGAGGTTTCCCTCCAACAAGGTTCTTTGCGAGCGGTGCGGCGCTAGGCTGATAGACTATACGCCGAAGCAGAAGGTGAAGTATGACAGCGACGCCGAATGGTGGCATTATGCGCTGGCAATCTTTGCTCCGCTGATCGGGTTGATTATGGCTATTGTTTATATCTCGCGCGGTGATGACGAGCTGGGCAAGACGATGATTGTTACGGTGGTAATCTGCGGGGCGATACAGTTTTTACTGGGTATTCTGTTTGCGGCGTGCAGCTATGGGATGCTTTGAACCGATGCAAAAACAGCAGCTTAGTAAAATGTTATACAGATAATGCTTCTTGATGAGATATAATTATCACTGGCAACAGCTAGAAGAATGCGGTTTTGCGTGCAGGGGGTTGTTACCTTAGACGAAGGGTGTGAATGCTCCCGATAAGTAATTGGTTTTGGAGGTTACCCCATGCTCAGCAGCCTGTTTATTACCGGGGTTCGCTTAAAGGAGGAGCCAAACGAGCTGAAGGACAGCTATATCCACGCGCTGCCGGTGGTGAAGAACCTTACCTTTCTTGAATTTAAAAAGCCCGTGACCTTCTTCGCGGGCGAAAACGGCACGGGCAAGAGCACGCTGCTGGAGGCGATTGCGGTGTGCGCCGGGTTTAACCCCGAGGGCGGCACCCGCAATTTTAACTTTTCCTCGAAGGAAACCCACTCGGCGCTTTACCGCCGCCTTGCCGTTACGCGCGGCTACAAGCGTGCGCGAGACGGGTTCTTTCTGCGCGCCGAGAGCTTTTACAACCTTGCCACCGAGGTAGACCGGCTGGATGAAATTGTTACCAGCTCCCCGCCGCTGCTGCAAAGCTACGGCGGGAAGTCGCTGCACAACCAGTCGCACGGCGAAAGCTTTCTGTCGCTCATCCTAAACCGCTTTGGCGGCGAGGGGCTGTATATCTTAGACGAGCCGGAGGCGGCGCTCTCGCCCACCAGCCAGCTGACGCTGCTGGCGCAGATGAAAAAGCTGACGGAGGAGGGCTCGCAGCTCATCATCGCCACCCACTCCCCTATTTTAATGGCCTACCCCGACGCGGACATCTATGTGCTTACGCAGGACGAGATTGCGCTTACCCCCTACAAGCAGACAGAGCACTACCTGCTGACCAAGCAGTTTTTAGACTGCCCGGAGCGGATGCTGGGGCTGCTGTTTGGGGAGGAGTAAATTAGTTAATAAATATCTATACTATATTCCCTCTAATTTTATTTGCTTTTATTCTTGATTTCGAGTCAGCGGTCTGAAATTGAATGTAGAAGGAGCAAGAGTATGAAGAAGAGAAGATTAGTATATTGCGCTGTGATGATATTGCTAAGTATAATACTTTACGCGTGTTCACCGACAAACCCAGTTTCGAATATCTGCAGCTCAAGTGATGCGACCCCGCCAATTAGCTCTGTGGTTCAAGCTGAAAGCAGCAGTTCTGTAAGCGAAGAAGTGGCGAAACCCCCAATTAGCTCTGAGGTGCAGGCTGAAAGCAGCAGCTCTTTAAGCGAAGAAGTGGTGAAGGCCGCCAAAACGTTAGAAGTAGCAGCAGGGTTTGATACAACGGTCACCAAGCTTGACGATTCCGGATTTCCGCCGGACTATCAAGAATCAGGATATGATCTTTTTATAACAACGAAAAATGTGAACGGTGTTTGGAAATATGCCGATCTGTATGGTAATGTGCTGCCGTACGACCAGATTATGCGGGCCTATCAATTTGACCGCCTCGGTTCCCAAGTAACCGATTCTGTGCTGTATGTACAGAAAGACGGCGAATGGTCTGCTATTGAACTTAAAGATCGGATATTGGTTTCATTTAGGCCTAAAAAAGACGCTCCTGCCTCTTTCGTAAGCGATTTTGATGTGATTGTTTATAAAGGCAAAACACTGTACGTTAAATATTATGGCCAGCCAACAACTCTGCCCTTAGAGCTGTTCTTCCCGGCTTTCAATCGACAGGAATTCAAGCTTTACGCCAACTCGAAATATATAGGCTCTTATCAAGGAAACCTGACAGGCGGAGAGTTTGAAGACGAAATACTGTTCGATTTTAAGCAAGGGGGCAGCCCGAAAGGTTGCGAGGGAACCGCTGTGCTTGGAAGCATTGAGCCTATAGCTATGGAAACGGCGAAGCCTGATGCCAAAGTGATTCCCAAAGAATACAAGGACAAATTAACGCCGGAATTGCCGATGCACGCGATAAAATTAAAGGATACCGAGGTTACACTCTTTGACTTCTTCTACACGAAGGAGAGTAAAAGCATCTACCATGTATTTGCCGTCTCAACTCCGCAGGTTCCATATAAGGAAGTATATGTTGTAAAATATGCTATAAACCATCTTGAAGTTGAACCCATTGCCGACTATCTATTCGCAGGCAAAAACCGAAACGGGGAATATCTTGTGCTCTGCAGAACAATCGGCAAAGGCGGGGACAATATAAATGTGTTTCAGTTCAAAGGCTAGGCACTATTATTTAATCAAACCTCAAATCCATCGCCTCGCCGATCTCCACCATGTGGCGATCGGGGTCGTAAAACCTAAACACCCGCTGGCCCCATTCCTGCTTCTTTACCCCGTGAATAATCTCTACCCCGGCCTCTGCGAGCCTTTGGCAGCAGGCGTCGGGGTCTTTTGTTTCAAAATAGATAAGCAGGTTGCGGCTTCCCTGCTCTGTGCCTGCGGCGGCGTCGAACTCGTTGGTGCCGTAGATGGTGCGGCAGAGGGGCTTTGCCTCGTGCAGTGCGAACAGGCTCTTGAACAGCACAAACGCGCCGCAGTCCTTTTCAATCTCCTGCCCCAGCAGGTCGCGGTAGAAGCGCTTGGAGACCTCGATGTCCTTTACCAGTACGATTGTATGGGCAAACTTGATCATATGATCTGTCCTCTCCTCTTTGCTCAACCGTTTAGCCGCCGAAAACGTCAGCCGGTTTTACGGTATTGTATCAGGAATATTATAACATAGCGCAAGGGCAACAGCAAAGAAGCAAGGCGGTTTATCAGGCGGTTCGGACTTCAAATTCTTAACATTAAGTGAATTCAGGGCGGTTTCTATTGTAGCGGCGCGAAAAAGTGTGCTATAATTCACGATATAAATGGATAACTGTGCTGTAATCCCGCAAAAAGTCGTTTACTTTAAAAACATAGAATATCATAACAGGGGAAAGTAACTATGCAAAGCATAAAGGACGCAAAACGAATCGTGGTAAAGGTGGGCTCGTCTACCCTTGCCTACCCTACCGGTATGATGAATATACGCTGTGTGGAGCGCCTTGTGAAGGTGCTGGCCGACATCAAGAACTCGGGGCGCGAGGTGGTGCTGGTAACCTCCGGCGCTATCGGCGTGGGGTTTGGCAAGCTGGGGCTGAAGGAGCGACCTTGCGACACCCCGTCCAAGCAGGCCGCGGCGGCTGTGGGGCAGTGCGAGCTGATGTACACCTATGACCGCCTGTTTGCGGGCTATAACCATACGGTGGCGCAGGTGCTGCTTACCCGCGACATCATCGACGTGGAGAAGCGCCGCGAAAACGTAGAGAACACCTTTGCGCGCCTTTTGGATATGGGGTGCTTACCCATCATCAACGAAAACGACACCGTGGCGGTGGAGGAGATCGAGTTCGGCGATAACGACACCCTCTCGGCGCTGGTGGCCTCGCTTTGCGGGGCGCAGGCGCTGGTGATCCTTTCGGATATCGACGGGCTGTATACCGCAAACCCCCGCACCGACAGCAACGCCCGTTTAATTGAGCAGGTGAGCGAGATTAACGACGAGCTGAGGGCTTTGGCGGGCGGCGCAGGCTCGAGTATCGGCACGGGCGGCATGATTACCAAGCTGCACGCCGCCGAGATCTGCTTTGAAAATGATATTTCCATGGCAATTATCAACGGCTCTAAGCCGGAAAGCCTTTATGATTTGATAGAGGGCAAACCGGTGGGGACGCTGTTTATGCGGTGAGAGGGCCGGTTTGTAGGGAACGGTCTTGACCGTTCCGCGGTAACTATGCGGTTGCATTAGAACCGCGGGCGCTTAGTAAGCGCCCCTACAGCTCCGACGCGGATTTGGTTATAAACCGCGGGGCGTCGAGGACGCCGCCCCCTACGAGAGGGCGTAAAAACGAAAGGTACCACCCAAAACGGGGTGCAGGGGCGTCAGCCCCTGCAAGATATTCCCCCTCCCGTTTTGACCCGCTTACGATACCCGCCGTTCCATAGAAACGGGAGGGGGTTGGGGGTGGGCAAATAGTTGCTGGAGATTAGTTATTAGTTGTTAGTAGAGTACCCCAAAACGGAGAGAATTTTGGCTTTTGGGAGTATGCGGAACGGTCAAGACCGTTCCCTACATTCAGCACCTTTGGCAAGCGGATATTCCGCGGGGCGTCGAGGACGCCGCCCCCTACACCGATTAAAAGGAGGTTTTGTTTATGACGGTAGCCGAGATTGGCCAAAAGGCGAAGGCCGCCGCGCGGATGCTGATGACCGCCGACACGGGCAGCAAGAACAAGGCACTTGAGGCGATAGCCCAAGCGCTTGAAGCACATATGGACGAAATCCTTGCCGCAAACGCAAAGGATATACAAAACGGCGAGGCGGCGGGGCTTACCAAGTCGCTGCTTGACCGCCTGCGCCTGACCGAAGCGCGCATTAAGGGCATTGCCGCCTCGGTGCGCGAGGTAATCGTGCTTACCGACCCTATCGGGCGTATTGATAACGGCTTTATTAACCAGGACGGCCTGCGCATTTTGAAAACGCGCGTGCCGCTGGGGGTTATCGCGATGATCTACGAGGCCCGCCCTAACGTTACGGTAGACGCGGCGGTACTGTGCTTAAAATCCTCCAACGTTGTGATTCTGCGCGGCGGCAAGGAGGCCATACACTCCAACAGCTGCCTTGCAAACCTTATGCGGGAGGCCATCCGCGCGCAGGGCTTTGACGAAAACTGCATTTCACTGATTACCGATACCGCGCGCGAGAGCGCAACCGAGCTGATGCGCTTAAACGAGTTTGTGGATGTGCTTATCCCCCGCGGCGGCGCCGGGCTGATTAAGGCGTGTGTGGAGAACTCTACCGTGCCGGTGATTGAAACCGGTGTGGGCAACTGCCATGTGTATATCGACTCCCCCAGCGACCTTGAGATGGGCGCGCGCATCATCAACAATGCCAAGACCTCCCGCCCCTCGGTGTGCAACGCCGCCGAGAGCCTGCTGGTGCACAGGGATGTGGCAAAGGACTTTCTGCCTATGGCATATGCGCTGTTAAGAGAGCATAACGTGGAGATTCGCGGCTGCGAGCGCACCCGAGAGATTCTGGGCGATTTTGTGAAACCGGCTACCGACGAGGACTATGCCGCCGAGTTTCTCGACTACATCCTTGCGGTAAAGGTAGTAGATTCCATTGACGAGGCAATCGCGCATATTGTACGATATACAAGCGGGCACAGCGAGTGCATTGTGACGAGCAGCCTGCAGAACAGCGAGCGGTTTACCCGTGAGATTGACGCGGCGGCGGTGTATGTAAACGCCTCCACCCGCTTTACCGACGGCGGGGTGTTCGGGCAGGGTGCAGAGATCGGCATTTCTACCCAAAAGCTGCACACGCGCGGGCCATTGGGTTTAAACGAGCTTACCACCATTAAGTATGTTATAAACGGCAACGGGCAGATACGGGTTTAAAGTCTTTAGCAACCTTATATTTGCGGCCTGTAGGGGCGCGCATTGCGCGTCCGCAGTCTCACCGGACGCCGTATAGATACCGCGGACGGCCGATGGCCGCCCCCTACATCCGAGCCTCTATTCCCTCTATGGGATGGTATGAATACCGCGGGCGAACAAAGTTCGCCCCTACAATATTGAGATTAGGAAAGGACAGGTTGGGAGCTCCGCTTTCAATCTAAGGGAACTTTAGTATGGACAGCGAACTGTTTAAAAGCGGCCTGGAGCAAGAGGAGCCAAAGCGCCCCCCTGTGCCGCATAAAAGAAGAAGAAAGGCCAGCCGTGTGGCGGCGCCCATCGGGCTGGTGCTTTTGCTGCTGTGCGGTATAGGCCTGGTAACGCTTGTGCTTGGCGGTATCGCCCTTGGGCAGTCGTTTATTAATAACGATAAGGAAAAGGCCAAGTTTGAAAAGTTTTTGCTGCCGGTGGTAATGTACGACCCGCCGGCCTTCGAAAGCGTTACAACACTGGATCAGGCGATGCTGCTGCAAACCTCGATGTGGGCGGCGATACTGAATAACGATGACGCCAAGTGGGCCAAGGACGACCTGGGCTTTGCACAGATACCCGCCTCCGAGCTGGATGTGCAGGCCGCGAAGCTGTATGGCACCGCGGTAAAGCTGGAGCACCAGAGCTTCGGCGACTTTGAAACCAACTACGTTTATAACGCCGATACCAAAACCTACAGCGTGCCCCCCGCCGCCACAACGCAGGTGTATACCCCCAAGGTGACCAACATTACCAAGAAGGGCGACGAGGTTATCCTGCGCGTGGGCTATGTGCCGCCGGGCAGCGTTTGGGAGATTGACGACAACGGCAACCGCAAGCAGCCAGACCCCGACAAATATCTGGAGTATCACCTGCAAAAAAGCGAAACCGGCTACATTATCGTTTCGCTGAAGTATATCGACAACCCCTCCTCCAACATCGTATCCGCTACCTCCAGCCTGGGCGAGGCGCTGATTAACTCCGGCGAGACCTCCTCTAACGAGGGCGAGGCCTTTGGTGATGCCTCTGAGCAACCCGCCGCGGCCGTTGTAGGCGCAAGCGACGGAAGCTCCTCCGGGATGGCCTCGAGCGGGGAGACCTCGAGCGGGGAAGCCTCCGGCGAGGAGTCGTCGAGCAGCAGGAGCAGCTCCTCTAAGGCAAGCTCGTCAGACGAAAGCAGTTCTTCAAAAAGCAGCTCTAAATAGCAATAATATAAGCAGGGCGGAGAGTGTTCTTCGCCCTGCTTGACTATTTTTGGGGAACAGTCTTCCGTTTTGCGGTATTGTATGGGGTTGCGTTAGTGCCGCGGGCGCTTGGTAAGCGCCCCTGCTTCCCTATCGCGCATTTGGTTGCAGAGTGCGGGGCGTCGGGGGCGAAGCCCCCAACATTCCGACACAGGATTGTTGCCTGCAATCTGAAATCTGATATTACCGCGGGCGAACACAGTTCGCCCCTACGGCCTTCCAATAGCGCATTTGTAGGGGCGGCCATCGGCCACCCGCGGTATTCAACCGGCCGTCGGTAAGACCGCGGACGCGCAAAGCGCGCCCCTGCATTCTCAACGTGGATTTGGTTGCAGACCACGGGGCGGCGAGGACGTTGCCCCCTACATCCCGACGCAGGGGCGGCGAATATAGGGGGGTAGCCGTTCGGGGGCGCCAGCCCCCGAACAGTTTTCCCCCTCCCGCATAATAGAATCTTGGACAATATGCGCCTTGAAATGCGGGAGGGGGTTGGGGGTGGGATCCCGCAAGGCCGCGGTATTTTTACAGCGTTCGGTAAGACCGCGGACGATTGATAATCGCCCCTACATCCCTCATTGCGTACGTTGCGGCGAACCCCGGGTTTGCCCGTATCCATGGTGGACAGCGAGGCGGCGAGGACGCCGCCTCCTACATCCCGACGCAGGGCGTCGAATATAAGGGGGTAAGCGTTCGGGGGCGAAGCCCCCGAACAGTTTTCCCCCTCCCGCATAATAGAATCTTGGACAATATGCGCCTTGAAATGCGGGAGGGGGTTGGGGGTGGG
>NZ_FNID01000015.1 GCF_900103835.1 Acetanaerobacterium elongatum
AGCGAAGGAAGCGTTAAGAGGACAAAGCAGCATTTTGCTGACTAAAAACATGAAGGATTCTGTTTCTGAAGCGGAAGAAATTACGATAACCATAGCATATTGCCGATCTCATCATAGGTGATGGACTGCCCGTTGTAGGCCGTCAGCTTATCCTTCCAGTTGCTGTCGCCGTAGGTGTAATTGATAGTATCGGTGGCGTTCGCAGGCTCCACCGCCGGGTCGGTATACGCATACGTTGCTTTACTCTGAATGTTACCACTGACATCGTAGGCGTAAACGATGGTTTCATCCTGCCACAGGTTGTCCTCTCTGGTCAGCTGGCTTAACGCATCGTAGTGGTAGGTGGCCTTCAGATTACCGTTTTCGCTGATGGTCTCGATGTTCCCCAGTTTGTCGTAGGTATAGCTGAGTGTGCTACCGCCGTTGTTAATGCTGGAGAGCAGGGTAGTCGTTTTGCTGTCGGATACATCCTCATAACTATAGCCTACCGCATAGTTATTCGCCCCGTTGATGGTCTTGTTGGTTAATCTCGCAAGAGAATCGTAAGCATATGAGAGCTTCTGCACATCGTTGAGCTTGATGCTTTTTCAAAAGATATGCGTCCATCGCGGATTGCTGAAGCGGAAGTTAAATGTACCGAGCTTCAGAATGTTCTTGCTGAACTGAACGAACAATACAATGAAATTATTACATGGTCGGGGATGTACGACACTGACAGTTTCGAGGCCAAGAAAATGATCATCAACTACCTGATAAGCAGAGTAGAAATTTATCGTGGATACAAGCTCCACATTGACTTCCAAATCAATCTTGACCAATTCAACGAAGGGCTTGATATCGCTGCACAAAGCAAAAAACTCGCTTCCTTACAGAAACGAGTTTCTTTCGATTGGTGGAGACGGAGGGGATCGAACCCTTGACCTCTTGAATGCCATTCAAGCGCTCTCCCAGACTGAGCTACGCCCCCGTATTCATACCCCCATGTTGGTTTGGGGATAAAGATATTAACTTTTGTGATTGAGGATACGTGAGCACACTGCTTGCGCTCCCAAGTGAGCTACATCACCACAAAAAGAATTATTATACTGAGGTAGTACATTCGTTACAAGCGCTCTCCCAGCTGAGCTATACCCCCGTGTCTCATGCGACGTTAATTATTATACTAAATACAATTAACTTCGTCAATAGTTTTATTATAAAAAAATTCAGGCCCTCAAACTACTGTCGAGGGCCTGAAGAGGATATAAATATTATTCCGGTTTGATGAAATCAACAGTATCATTCTTTGGAATTAATGAAAGGAATATAAAGCCTATAATAAACAGCACAATCAAGGCTAAAACACCATACTTCGATGCCTTAAAGATAAAAGCGGAAGCCGATAAAATCAGTGGCCCGAAAAAATCCGCAAACTTACCGAAGATATCAAAGAAGCCGAAATATTCATTCGATTCTTCCTTAGGAATCAGCTTGCCGAAGTAGGAACGAGAGAGAGACTGTACACCGCCCTGCGCAAGCCCAACGGCAACGGCAAGCACCCAAAACTCCCATTGCTGATCTAGCTGGAAGCCAAACAGGCAGATAGCAATATACCAGACGATATATATTTTAATCATTTTCATAGCGCCAAATTTTGTGCCGAGTTTTCCGGCAAGAATTGCAAACGGGAAGGCTACGAACTGGGTAAGCAGTAGCGCCAGAATCATACTGGTACTGTCAATGCCAACCTCACCGCCATAGGTGGTAGCCATTGAAATGATGGTGTAAACGCCGTCTATGTAGAAGAAATATGCCACAATAAAGTAAAGCAGGATTCTTTCTTTTACAATCTTTTTTAAGGTAGCGCCAAGGCGCGAGAAGGCGTGTGTAATCTTATCCTGGCGGTTTTCCAGAAAAAAGACCTGCTTAACATTCTTCAGAAGCGGAATGGTTAAAAGCCCCCACCAAAGCACGGCGAATAGAAACGAGATCTGCGTTGCCATACCGGTTGACATTCCGAACGGTTTTAAGAAGATAACTGCAATACCGGCTATGAAGGGAATACAGCTGCCGATATATCCCCACGCATAGCCTGCAGCGGAGATATAATCAATACGTTCATCGTTGGTAACATCGGTGAGCATGGAGTCATAAAAAACATTGCAGGCCGTATAGCCTACTCTGGCAAGCACAAACACCAGCAGGTATGCAACCCAGTCTGAGGTAACCGAAAGTGATAGCCCGCCGATTAACCCGATAACAAGAAAGAGGATAAACATCTTCTTCTTCATACCCTTGTAATCCGCAATTGCACCTAGAATAGGTGATAGAATAGCCATGATGGCTATGGCTATCGAGGTTACAATTCCCCAGATACCGGTTGCGGTTGAAGGGTCTGCTCCAGAGTTCTCCACCAACGACCTAAAGTAGATGGGAATTGTGGTAGATATTATCATGGTAAATGCCGAATTTGCCACGTCATATAATACCCAGCTTTTCTCCGCTTTCGACAGTTTCATTGTTTTCCCGCTCCAATCCTAAGACTAAAATCTTGTTTTAGGCGCTGCTAACTTAATTTATGCTAAGTGTAACATATTTTAGGTTATGTCACAATGAATTTTGTTAAATAAGACGTAAAGCGGTGGTAAAAAACATCTATAGTTGGGTTATGTATTTAATACAGATGGTTATAGCTTAAAATCCTCCGCGGAGTATTGCGGAAGCGTTAGTATTCTTTTGGGCTTACGTTTCAGCGGGTCATACTCAAAACGTTTACAGCTTCCAGTTAGAACAGATGCCTGTTTTTTGCGGCAGCTGTGTAAGGTGACGTTTTCTGCGATATTGTAGTAAATGCAGTATTCGCAGGAGGGTTCAATTTCTTTCCCAAAATACAACATTTTCAAAAGCACATCCCCAATCTTTTCTTAACTCAATATTATTATACCAAAAATTAGAGAATTGGTCTATCTTTTTTAAATAGTATGAGTGCGATGCACAGTACCAAAAGTACACCGGCGGCTAAAGGGGGGCCAGAAAGGCCGTAAGCAGTCAAAGGGCTTTCCGGAGTAAATGAAAAGACTGCTATTGCTCCGGGGAATAACGCCTGTAACCCGGCTGCAATCAGGCAGGATAATGGTATGTGCACAAATCTTGATAGAATATACGGCCTCATGCTGACTTTCAATCCATTAAAGAAGGCTGTTACTTGGCAAATAACAGATAAACCACCAAAGGAACAGAGCGCGCAGGCCAATATAACGGCTGAGCTCCCAGAAATGGCGGCAGTTGAAGCACACCCCAACGTTACCTCAAAGACGCCGGTAAATACAGCCATACCCCATGAGCGTAGGTCCAATGGTAGAAAAGTATAGATTCCGGCGGCTAGCGGCAGCTCTTTTAAAAGTGCAAGTATTGCAGAAAAAATCACCACAAAACCGCAGATGCTTAGAATACCCAGTGCAGATCCGGTTACAGCTTCCACGAATGCTTCGGCCAGTGGAGCAGTTGTATTGGTATAACTGTCTAAAAGCACCTTTTTTTCTGCTCCTTTCATTTTAATACCTGAGAATATTGCGATAATAATGCTTGCGATTGTCTGGGCGGCAAAGATAATCACTCCGGTGTAAGGGTTGCCGAACATCTTTGTTCCTACGGCAGTTATTAAAAACGCAGGCCCCGCATTTACGCAAAAGCAGAGCATTCGGGCGGCGGTTTTAGCATCCAGACGTTTATCCCGGCACAGAGCAGCGATTGAACGGGCCCCGATGGGGTAGCCTCCAATCAAGCTTAATAGAATAATAGTGCCTGTATATTTGGGCAGATGCAGAATTTTAGCGGTAAAAAAGGATAGTGGCCTTGATAATGTGTCAGATAACCTACTGTTTATTAAAAACGAGCAAAGAACCATAAACGGAAAAAGGGAAGGAATTACGGCGTTAACGCAGGCCGCGAGCCCTTCCTTTACCCCGGAAATGACGGCGGTACTGTTTAGAAAATAGAGCAGTGCAAGAACAGTAACAAATACAGAAAGAATAACTGCCTTTTTCAAGCCGGTTTTATTCATACCCTCCATTACACAACCCCCAATTGACGTCAGTTATTCCATATATATGGATAGTTTGATTATAAAATTAGCCATTCTTCAATATATATTTAATGTTGTATAAATTATATTGTGCGCCTTTCGGGCGTCGCTGAAGGAAGGCTTGGTTTTATATATGACGCGAAGGGAAAGAGAAGCCGAGAAAAGGAGTAAAAGGGAGATTGCGCAAAGAGGGGCTGTTAAGGTTGCCAAAATGCTCCAGTTTCCTGAAACGGCGTTGTCAAAATCCGCCCAGATGGAGATTATGGGAAACCGTGAGATAACCTTAGACGGCTCGCAGGGCGTTTTGGAATACAGTGAGGATTGTATTAAAATCAATGCGGGCCGAATGGTACTGAAATTTTCCGGTAGAGGGCTCACCTTGAAATGCCTTTCGGGGGAATCACTCGCGATAGAAGGCTTTTTAACAGGAATTGAGTTTCTCACCTAGTTGGCAGACGGGATATAAAGAGAGGGGCGCCGCCTTTGTTTATCGTAAAATTAGTCAGATGGCTAAAGGGATACGTTTCTTTTACGGTCATCGGTGCATTTGCGGAACGGTTTCTAAACCTTGTAACCCGTGCCGGAATCAGTATATGGAATATCAGCAGAAAAGATGAGGTACTAACTGCCTGTACTGTTGCAAAAGATTATAAGCGGTTAAGAACCCCGGCAAAGAAATCCGGCGTAAGGCTGCGGCTGAACAACCGTTTTGGTCTTCCGTTTCGCGCCAGAAAATACCGTAAACGAGCAGGATTATTGCTGGGGGTTGCCATATTCATCGGCTTTATCATGCTCATGTCACAGTTTATCTGGTCGGTAGAGGTTGTTGGCAATGTAGAGGTGTCGAGGTTTGAAATCTTAAAAGCACTTGAGGTTGAAGGCATAAAGGTTGGCGGGTATAAAAACAATATTGATATACCTGCAGCCAAGCAAAGGCTTTTGCTTGCACTTGACGATCTTTCGTGGCTAACAATCAATCTCAGCGGAACAACCGCGGTTGTAGAGGTGAAGGAGCGTACCAAAGAGCCGAAGATGGAACCGGTTGATATACCATGCAATATCGTTGCGGCAAGATCTGGGCAGATACTTAAAATGGAAGTGTATGACGGGGAGTCTATGGTTAAAAAGGGTGATGTGGTTAAGGCCGGGGATATCCTGGTAAGCGGAATAATCGAGGATAAATCTGGAAACAATACGATTAAGCACGCAGGCGCTAAGGTAATTGCACAGGTTCAGGAGCACCGCGAATATGATGTTCCGCTGGTTACCGAGGTCACGCGGTATACCGGAAAAGAGAGAACGAAACGACTGCTTTCGTTTTTAAATACCGACATACCCATCTGGTTTTGCGGTAGTACCGAGTTTGATTATCGGCTGGAAACCGCCAAGGATACACTTTCGCTGTTTGGTATAGAGCTTCCCGTAATCTATAAAGAAGAGCGTTATCGGGAAGTAATCAGTAAAAAAGTGCCTGTAACCGAAGAAAAGGCAAAAGGCGCAGTTTTGCTGCTTGTAAAAAAGTTTGAAAAAGACGAACTGAAGGATGCAGAGATAATATCTCGTATTATTGATGTTAAGAAGATGAATAACAGGTATCTGGTAAAGGTGGATATGGTGGCAAATGTTGATATAGCAAAAGAGCAAGAAATTCTGGTACAAAATTTAGAATAATATTGCTGTTTTTTTAAGGAAAATTATGATATAATTCTTTAGAATGTAGGTTGTTCAAATATTAAATCATTTTTTAATACATATTTTTGCAGCGAAACGAATTAAAGCGAACACAATAAAGGTATCGGAAAAAGCTAAAGAAACGGAGCATTGCCTTGATGATTGAACAGGTAATTAATATTGACAGGCTGGAGCATACCTTTGCCCTTTTCGGAAGTTTCGATTCTAATATAAAGATTATTGAACAGGAATATGGTGTCAGCGTTGTTAACCGCGAGAATGAGATAAAGGTAAGCGGTGAGCCCGACAGCGTGATGTATGCGTCGCGTGTAATTGATGGTCTGCTGACGCTTTTAAGCCGGGGTGAAACAATCAACGAGCAGAATCTCCGTTATGTGATTTCGCTGGTCAGTGAAGGGAACGAAGACCAGATCAGCTCGCTGGCTGCCGATGATAATGTTTGTATTACTGCCAAAGGCCGACAGATTAAAGGTAAGACACTGGGCCAAAAGCAGTATATAGATTTAATGAAGAAGAATATAATTGTATTCAGCATAGGCCCGGCGGGAACAGGTAAAACCTATCTTGCTGTAGCCATGGCTGTTCGCGCTTTTCGCGCGCATGAGGTAAACCGGATTATACTTACTCGTCCTGCGGTGGAGGCGGGTGAGAAGCTGGGTTTTCTGCCCGGTGATCTTCAAACAAAGGTTGACCCTTATCTGCGCCCATTGTATGATGCACTGTTCGATATGCTGGGAGCTGAGAATTATCAAAAATATGTTGAACGCGGCAATATCGAGGTGGCACCGCTTGCGTATATGAGAGGGCGAACCCTTGATGATTCGTTTATTATACTGGATGAAGCGCAGAATACTACGCCGGAGCAGATGAAGATGTTTTTAACCAGACTGGGTGTAAACTCTAAGGCGGTAGTTACCGGTGACATAACGCAGATTGACCTCCCCGAAGAAAAACGTTCGGGCCTGATCGAAGCAAGCAAGATCTTAAAGGACGTGGAAGATATAGGAATGATATATCTTACTCAAAAGGATGTAGTTCGGCATGTGCTGGTGCAAAGGATTATCCGTGCGTATGAAAAGTATTATGATGAAAAGAAGCATGTAAGATAAAATACGAGATTCTTTACAGGTAAGGAATACCGAATAGTTGAATGGCGATAGTTTGGTATTGCCAGAAAGGAAAGGTAAAACAATGGAGAGAATTAAAGCATTAATATCCAACCGACAAAAAAAGATAAAGATTCCTACCGGTATTCGGCTGCTAATCAGGCGTTGCTGTCATGCGGTGCTGGAGCAGGAAAACATGAGCGGGAACTATGAGGTGAGTGTCAGCTTTGTGGATAACGAGAATATCCAAAGCTTGAACAGTCAGTACCGGCAAAAGGACATGCCTACCGACGTACTGTCGTTTCCGCTTGGTGAAAACGGCATATATGATATGAATCAGGAAACCGGTGCATATATGCTTGGCGATATCGTGATCTCAATGGAGAAAGCCGTTGAGCAGGCAGAGATGTACGGGCATTCCTTGCGGCGCGAGGTGGCATATCTTACTGTACACTCTATGCTGCACCTGATTGGGTACGACCATGAGGATGGCGGCATGGAACTGGTGCGGATGCGCGAGAAGGAAGAAGCTGTACTTACCAGCCTTGGGCTGCCCAGAGGCGAAAGCTACGTTTTAACCGATGAAAAATAATGAACGTGGGTTAAAAGGGTTTGTTAAAAGCTTTCAATATGCAATAACGGGTATCATAAGCAGTATAGTAAGCGAGCGAAATATCCGTATTCATCTTGTGGTAACACTATATATACTCTATTTTTCACGCTTTTACAGTCTAAGCCGTGCGGAGTATATTCTGCTCATTCTCACTATCTGTTTTGTAATAGCCACCGAAATGCTCAACACAGCTATCGAAACAGTGGTAGACCTTGTTACCGATGCCTATGCAAGACTTGCCAAGATTGCGAAGGATGTAGCGGCAGGTGCGGTTTTGGTGGCTGCATTTTCGGCGGTGGTTGTGGGTGTCATTCTGTTTTTTGACATTGGTATCATACAAAACATCTTATTGTATTTTGCTGCCAGTTGGGTGAGAGTTGTGCTACTGCTGCTTTCTGTAGCTGTTGCAATACTGTTTATTGTTAAGGCAGGCAGATGGGCCAATAAGGCTGAGAGTTCTAACAACTTAAATTACGGAGGAAAAGATGCTCAAAACCAAAAGTGAGTTTGTAGCAATAGTCGGCAAACCCAACGCGGGGAAATCCTCGCTGTTAAACAGTATGATTGGCGAGAAGATTGCCATTGTAAGTAATAAGCCGCAAACAACAAGAACAAGGATTACCGGGGTACTTACCAAGGAATCCACGCAGTTTGTATTTATCGATACCCCCGGCCTGCATAAGCCGAAAACAAAGCTGGACGAGTATATGGTAAAACAGGTGGACGATTCGGTTGCCGATGTGGATACCGCGGTTTTAGTGGTTGATTTTCAGGGTGAACCCGCAAAGGCGGAGCTGGAGTTGATAGACAGCTTTAAATCGTTGCATATTCCCGCACTGCTCGTTATCAATAAAATCGATACCTTAGCGCAAAAGGAACAGATTATTCAACGAATCGATCAGTACCGCAGCTTGTTTGAGTTTGAAAGCGTCATCCCCTTATCGGCGAAAACCGGCGAGGGGGTTGAAATCCTTTTGAAAGAGCTGGATAAGCTTGCGCAGGAAGGGCCGCATTTCTTCCCGGGTGATACCATGACCGATCAACCCGAGCGTGTTATTGCTGCCGAGATTATTCGCGAAAAGCTGCTGCGCAATCTTTCAGACGAGGTACCGCACGGCACGGCGGTAGAGATCGAATCCATGAAGGAACGCGAAGGAGCCGATATCATTGATATTGATGCGGTTATCTACTGCGAAAAGGAATCGCATAAGGGCATTATTATCGGTAAGGGCGGCGCGATGTTAAAAAAGGTTGCAACCCAAGCCAGAAAAGAACTGGAAGATTTTCTGGACATAAAAGTTAATTTAAAGACCTGGGTAAAGGTTAAGGATGATTGGCGCAACAAGGAAAGCGCCGTTCGTTCACTAGGTTACAACTAAGCCCGCAAGACCGATTTTGCAGCAGCTTAGTAAGAATATGGTCTACATTGCCGCACATATAAACCCCGCTCAGGGCAACAATCTTAATACACCGCTGTGAAGAGAGCTGATTCGTCAACCCTTTGAACAAAACGGTGATTGTTGATTATATGGAGGGGTTATTGTGGACAGGGAAGCTCTGTGGAGAATTTTTGAAGACACCGGCAGCGTAGAGGCTTATCTTCTTTATAAGGATAATCAATTTCTTCAAGGTTTGGCCGAAAGCGAGGAACCCCAGGATGCAGATATGTACCGAGGGAGTGGTGCTAAAGGTTAGGGACGTTGACGAAGCCGACCGAGTGCTCACCATTCTTACGCGTGACAGAGGCGTTATTACCGCGTTTGCCAACGGCGCCAAACGGCTTAAAAGCAAACTGATGGCGGCAACACAAACGTTTAACTATTCGGGATTCCAGCTGTATAAGGGTAAAGACCACTATACGGTAGACTCAGCAGAAACACTAAACGTTTTTTATGGCATTCGAAATGATATAGACAGTCTATCACTGGCCGGATATCTTTGTGAGCTTACCCAATGCCTCGCCCCGGAGGAGGACGAGGCAGAGGGTTATTTGCGTTTGCTGTTAAACTCAATGCATTTTTTAAACACCGGTACCCGTTCGGTTCGGTTTATTAAGCCGTTATATGAGCTTCGCATTCTTTCACTTGCCGGATACATGCCTAATTTGGTTTGCTGTGAAAGCTGTTCCTGCTATGAGGCTGCCCAAATGTATTTTCTACTAAGAAGCGCCAAGCTTTTATGTGCCGACTGTGCGAAGTCGGCCATTACCGAGCCTTATATGCTGCTGCCGCCCGCAGTATTAACCGCCATGCGTTATATTATCTACAGCGAGTTTAATAAGCTTTTTAACTTTACGCTGGCAGATGAGAGCTTAAGCCAGTTGGCTAGGGTTTGTGAGGCCTATCTGCTTTGCCAGGTAGGGCATGGGTTTAAATCGCTGGACTTCTTAAATTCACTTTCCCCTGCAAATGAAGGGGAAGCTATAGTTTGAATAAACGAAAGGAATTATCATGCCTGATTTTGAAAGACATTATAGGGCATTGGAACTGCCTAAGATACTCACCCTGCTTGCCGAACAGGCAAGCTGTAAGGATACATACGGCTTAGCTTTGGAGATAAAGCCGTCATCCGATTATAATACCGTTAATGCCGAGCTTGATAAAGCTAACGACGCGTATATGCTGTTGCAGCGCTTTGGAGCACCGACGTTATCCGGTGTGGCAAACCCCAAGGGGATGCTCAGGCGAGCCGGCGCCGGAGCGGTACTTTCTATGGGGGAATTACTCTCAATCGCCGAGGTGCTGCGCTGCATCCGGTCGCTAACCGAATGGAAGAAGCGATGCGAAGGTATTTCAACAACGCTTGATTTTCTGTTTGAATCATTAGTCCCCAATAAAAAGCTGGAGGAAAAGATTTTCACCTCAATCCTTTCAGAGGATGAGATGGATGATAACGCAAGCCCTGAGCTCGCCGAGCTTCGCAGAAAGATTAAAGGCGCAGGTATGCGTGTGCGTGAACAGCTCGAGGGAATGGTGCGTTCGCAGACCTACCAGAAGTATCTTCAGGAGGCTATTGTAACAATTCGTGATGGGCGGTTTGTACTGCCGGTTCGTGTGGAATATCGCAACGAGGTAAAGGGGCTGGTGCACGATACCTCTTCCAGCGGCGCTACCCTGTTTATTGAGCCCATGGCTGTGGTGGAGGCTAACAATGAAATCCGTGTACTTCAAACTAAAGAAAAGGCGGAGATTGAGCGTATATTGGCACAGCTTAGCGCTGAGTGCGCCGAATATGCCGATGCAACCTGTGGCAGCTATGACTGCTTAATTGATATTGATCTGTATTTTTCCAAGGCAAGGCTTGCAGACCGTATGCGCGCAACAAGGCCGAACCTTTCAGCTAACGGTGTAATTGAGCTTAAAAAGGCACGCCACCCGCTGATTGACCGTGAAAAGGTTATACCTACCGATATTCGTCTTGGGCAGCAGTTTGATGCCTTAGTGGTTACTGGCCCCAATACCGGCGGTAAAACCGTTACACTGAAGACCATAGGGCTGTTTACGCTTATGGCGATGTGTGGGTTGCTGTTGCCCTGTGCCGAGGGCAGTACCATTGGTCTGTATGAAAAGGTGCTTGCCGACATCGGGGATGAGCAGAGCATTGAACAAAGCCTTTCTACCTTTTCATCTCATATGACAAATATCATTGCTATCCTGCAGGCGGCGGATGAACACACGCTGGTGCTGCTGGATGAGCTTGGTGCGGGTACCGACCCGGTTGAGGGAGCGGCACTGGCTATCTCGATTCTCGACCATCTGCGCTGGGCCAAATGCCGGGTAGCCGCTACCACGCATTATGCCGAATTAAAGGTTTATGCGCTTGAGACCCAGCGGGTAGAGAATGCCTGCTGCGAGTTTGATGTAGAGACCCTGCGCCCCACCTATAAGCTGCTCATCGGTGTGCCCGGGCGCTCCAACGCGTTTGCCATTTCGCAGCGTCTGGGGCTGGACGGTTCTATAATCGATAGAGCGCGTGCGATGGTTTCCAGCGAAAACACTCGTTTCGAGGATGTGGTATCCGGTCTGGAGCAAACCCGCCAGCAGCTTGAAAAGGAAAAGGAGCTTGCGCAGCGCCAGCGCTGGGATGCTGAGACTGCAAATGCTGAGATACAAAATCACAAGAAAAAGCTTGAGCTAGAAAAGGAAAAAGAACTGGAACGGGCACGCCGGGAAGCCAGAAATATTGTTGAACGTGTGCGGTATGAAGCCCAGCAGCTGATTGATGAGCTGACGGAGCTAAAAAAGCAGAAGGATAACGAGGCGTTTACGCGCATGGCTGCCGAGGCAAAGGCACAATTCAATTCAAAGGTTTCCAAGCTGCAGGCAACGGCTGATCCTGTTATTACGAAGAAGGACGAAAACTATGTACTGCCCCGCGCGTTAAAGGTGGGGGATACAGTATTACTGATGGATGTTGATCAGGAGGGAACGGTTGTTCGTCTACCCGATAAGGATGGCATGGTGGCAGTAGAGGCGGGCATCCTGAAAACCAAAACCCCGCTTGCCAACCTCAAACTGGTGGAAGGCAAGCGTAAGCGCACAGAGCAGCCCGATGCAAGGCGTAACGTAAGGAGCACCGTGCAGATGCAGGCCAAAACCGAGGTGGATCTGCGTGGCATGAATTTGGAAGAAGCGCTTATGGAGCTTGACCGTTTCATTGATGAATGCGTACTGCTGCATTTAGAGGTTATCTCTATTATCCATGGCAAAGGCACCGGCGTACTTCGTAAGGGCGTACAGGCACACCTGAAAACTCACCCCAATATTGAATCGTATCGTTTGGGTGTTTATGGTGAAGGCGAGTCTGGCGTAACAATTGCAACATTAAAATAATCGATCTTATAGAGCTTCCTGATAAACCATTGAATGTATATGTAATCTCAAACAATCACAAGTATAATTGGTATTTACTGTAATGCTATAAAAATCAGTGCCCATGTAAATTCATGGGCGCTGATTTTTATGTGGTTCTGTTTTGTTAGGCTCCATTCTACGTTCGATGCCGGAGTTTACACAAAATGCGCGATACACCCCTGCATCAGCTTAGTAGAACGAAATCACTTTCTTTTCAGGTTACCTTTATAAAATGATTCCCGCATTTGGGGCAGGATATCTCGATCTTTCCTTTACCTCTTGGCACCCGCAGCTTTTGCCTGCAGGTCTTACAGATAAAGTAGCGGTAGTACTTGCGATTGGCAAACTGCTGCCGCTTTGTTGTAAACCAACCCTTTATGCGGTTTCTAAATGATAAGTACTTTATATTCTCTGCCGTACGCTTTGGAATATTGCGGGAAAGCACACGGAAGAAAGCCAGTACCAAAACCGCAAACCCCACCCAGTAGATGATATGCGTTCTTAACAGAATATCTAAAAACATCAGTATAAATGCAAGGATATTCAGGTCGCGCGAAAGTAGATCCACCCCGTTTCGGCCATACATCCATTGTTGTAAACGGTAGCGCAGCTGCGAGAAAAACCCCATTGTATCTATGCTCCTTGTTAACATTCTATTTATATTACCATACATAATAATTATTAACGGCTTAAATATTACTTGTGAAAAGAATGCAAACAAAAAAACACGCCCCCCAAAGGGACGTGTTTGTAAGTGCGGTGTTAAGGGTTATCTCTGGCTCGAGAAGCAATCGCTGCAGTAAACAGGACGATCGTTTCTGGGCTGGAAGGGAACCTTGCAGGTTTTCCCGCAGGAAGCGCATACAGCGTCGAACATTTCGCGCTGGGGCCTTCCGTTATTCTTACGGGCATCGCGGCAGCTCTTGCAGCGCTGAGGCTCATTGGTAAAGCCTTTCTCCTCGTAAAAATCCTGCTCGCTTGCTGTGAACACGAACTCGTTGCCACAGTCTTTACATACCAGTGTTTTGTCTTGATGGTTCAATGGAAATACCTCTTTTTTTTATTATGACGGATATACTCCGCATTAACACTTAGTATACAGCATAATAATCAAATTGTCAAATTTTTATATTCGGAAATTTCATCCTTTTTAGATTATTTACAATTGAAAGCAGCAAGGCCTAAGCTTTGCTGCTTTAAGTAGTAATTGCTTAGATTTTATCGCGGTCTCCACGGTGGGGGAGGCGGGGGAGGAGGTGGCGGTCCCGGAGGCCACGGGGGTCTTGGAGGCGGGGGCGGGGGTGGAGGCCCGGGAGGAAACGGAGGACGCGGTGGACAATTGGGGCACTGCCACATCCATGGCCATCTGGGCCTTGGGTACCAGCGCCGACGTCGCCAGCGGATATCTGAGCACTCGCCATGGTCACGCATTTCAGGCATATTATCATCTCCTTTTGATGCATCATATGCCTAAAAAACCTAGATTGTTACAAAACTTGCCTGAGTGTTTGCTGTTTATAGCTCAGCCTTAAAATGCTCTGCAATCTGCATTAGTTCCCCCAGTGTTGAGATTTCAACACCCGATTCCAAAATTTTATTCTTAACCTGAATGGGCAGCGACTCGAAATACTCCCGAAAACCGGGGATATTCTCGTCATATACGGTCATTCCAAGCTCACGTCCTTATCTTAATATTTTTTCCTAGTAAAAGGCCGATGGGTTTTGCGCAAGCTGCGCTATATACTGCTTCATCTCGCTTTTAGACCGTATTGTTTTTGTGCGATCAATAACCCTTTGCTGCTGCTCTTTGGTAAGGGAGCCAAAATGGTTCAGTGCCTCGGTGTTCTGTGCAAGTGCCATACCAAAGCCAAGCGGCAGGCCCCGTTTATCCTCTGCGTCTAACATATCGTATCAACAATCCTTTCAATGTTTAATCAAATTTAGTATTACCAAGGCAAATACGGTCATACCCAACAAACAGTTAAATGATATGGATATAGCGGTTCAAATTACCGTTAGCAAATGGGGTTGAATCCGTAAAAGCTTGAGATACTAATCCGGTAATCATTTTTAAGGAATAAAGGGAGAAGTAGCTGAAAAATAGACTTTCATGTTCCCGAAAGGCAGGATTTTAACAATGAAGCTCTTTTTTAAGGAATTCTATCTGTTTTGCTTTGGTGCGGTGGCCTATGGGCTAATCGAGATCATGTTCCGCGGCAATACGCACTGGACGATGTTAATTGTCGGTGGTTTGTGTTTTGTGCTGATTGGAGCTGTTAACGAGGTCTTTCCGTATGAGATAGCGCTTACCAGCCAGATGCTGATTTCGGCAGTAATTATCACAGCATTGGAGTTTGTATCCGGTACGGTGATTAACGATTGGTTTCGGCTTGGGGTGTGGAACTACAGCGACATGCCTTATAATGTTAACGGGCAGATATGCTTGGTATTCTTCTGCGCGTGGTTCTTCCTCTCGCTTGTGGGGATTGTACTGGATGATTATATGCGCTATAAGCTGTTTGGCGAGGAACGTCCTCATTATAAACTCCTGTAAGAAAACAAGGCCTCCCTGTTCCTGGCAGGGAGGCCTATTGATATTCATCGATATATTTTTAGTTAAGTCGTGGCTTCCGGCCTTTTTGGCTTAGCCGTAAACAGTTCGGCGGTAAAGCGGTTACGGTTTACCGCCTTCCACAGCAGCCAAGAGATGTAGAAATCAATACTGCTGTGGATAATGGTACCGACCCCAACCAACAGGATGACGGCAACCACAAAGCCTTTGGCATAATAGCCCTTGGCCATGGTATTGCTGAAGTAGAAGGGTATTACCACGAGCACCTCAAAGCCCGCGTGAATAAGCGCCATTACAAAGTTAAAGGCAAGGTTTGATTTAACGCTCAGCAGGGTGTATGGGTGCCTTTTCAGCCATAAAGCGCCGATGGTAACAAAGATTACCTGGCTCAACGCACGCAGCACCACAACAATGGGGAACCCGCCGAGGAAAAAGCCTAGCGTAGTGCCAAGCGACACTGATACCGCTACAGCGGGAGATATAAACATTGCGATAAAAACCGCAACATGGCTGGCCAGCGTAAACGAGGCCGGCTCAAGGATTAGTCTTACCGGGGAAAACATCGGGATAACGATACCGATGGCGCAGAGCAGTGCTGCAATCACCATCCGGTACAAGCGCATGTGACTGTTCATACTTCATCCAATCCGCCGCTGTGCAGCCGGCCCGATAGTTTATTTTGCAACGCACAGGTTTGCTAAACGTTCTTCCTGTAAACTACAGGGTATATTATTACACGTATTCTACCATGTTAGGTTATGAAACGCAAGCTTTAGCCGCCTGCGCATTTTATTGTTGGCAGGCATGTACTTCATTATTAGCGCATATGCTTGTACTGGAGGTGGCGGTTGTGAAAAAACAAAATGTAACGGTAGATAAAATCATCCTAGAGGGTGAATTAACCTACAAGGACGTTAAGGTGCTGCATTACAAGATTGAATACCCAAAGTTTACGGGTATCTTTTTTCAGCGTATGCTTGGGGAACTGAACCTGCTTTACAAGGCTCGGGCGATTACCTTTCAACAAACCTGCGTACAGCAGCTATTATGCGAAGCAAGTAAACAATATGATGAAGCGGTGTCAAACGGCTATCCGTTTCATATGTTTGAGGCCTACATAGTTTTTGAGGTAACCTATAATTGTGACTGCACGATTAGTCTTTACTTTGATAAGTATGAATATAAAGGCGGCGCCCACGGTGCAACTGTCAGAAGCTCCGATACATGGAGCCTGAGCAAGGAGTGCTGCCTGTTGCTGTGCGATATGTTTCCCTCATCGGTAAGCTATAAAGCCTACGCAATGCAGGCCATTAACAATCAAATAGCCGAGCAGATAGAGCAGGGAACCGGCTTCTATTTTGATGATTACCAAAGGCTGGTTGCACGCTATTTCAACCAGCGCAGCTTCTACCTCACCATGGAGGGGGTAGCCGTTTATTATCAGCAGTACGAGATTGCCCCTTATGCCTCGGGTATACCGGTATTTATACTTCCCTATGAACTTGGCTGTGTGCTGCGCCCTCAGTGCAGGTAATACTAGTCTCTCGTTATAACCTTACTTAGAAATCTCGCATAAGCCCATAAATATAAGCTGATACATCCATGCGGGGTTGCAATAATCTCCTAATATGGTATAATTAAAATATAATTATGCAACAGAAGGGAGACCCTCAATGAGTAAAGTGGTTTGGAAACCGGGCACCCTGCTTGCACCGGTGCCTCCGGCGATGGTATCCTGCGGTACCATGCAGTCGCCAAACGTTTTAACCATAGCATGGACAGGTATTATCAATTCCGACCCGGCCATGACCTATATCTCGGTGCGGCCCACACGTTATTCTTACAACCTGATAAAGGAATCCGGCGAATTTGTAGTCAACCTCACTACTGCCGATCTGGTGCGTGCGGCGGATTATTGCGGGGTTAAGAGCGGTGCAAACACCGATAAGTTTAAGGATATGAAGCTGACAGCCGCCCCTGCCTCTATGGTTTCGGCGCCGCTGGTTGCCGAAAGCCCCGTGAGCCTTGAGTGTCGCGTAACCGAAATAAAGGAGCTTGGCAGCCATCATATGTTTCTAGCTGAGATTCTGTGTGTGGATGTAGACGAGCAGTATATCGACGAGCAGGGCAAGCTGATGCTGCATAAATGTGGGCTGGCCGCCTTTTCTCACGGCGAATACTTTGCGCTTGGCAAACGGCTGGGCAAATTCGGATATACCGTTCGCAAAAAGCCTTCATCCGGTAAGCCGAAGAATAGATAGATATCAATATATAAATTTAAAGAACAGGCACGAAACCAAACGGCTTCGTGCCTGTTCTTAACATAATAAGTATCTCTGCTGAAACAGAACTATTTACTCCTAATCCGGTATCTCCTCTACTATAGAACTACCGGCAGTACAATCACCATTCAGCCACTGCCAGCGCTCGTTTAAACGCAGCCTTCCGTCCGGCAGAAGCTGCGGCCTGCTCAGGCATTTACCCATCCTAAGCCGCCCCTGGTGGTTTATGTGCTGGTATGTAAAGCTTAAACCGCCGTTTTGCACTTTCCCAATTAATAAGCCCTTGCTGATTTCGCCGCCGGAATACTCCGCCCAAACGGTATCATCGTTCTGATGATAGCGAAATATTGTTTTTTGCGAGACCTCACCATTCTCGCTGTTCTCAACCGCAAGAAAGGTACGTCCATCATACGAAAACTCTTCTGGAGAAGCCTCTGCAAAGGGAAGAAGTTTTTGCATAGCCGGGTAGCATAATACCCGGTTATGAGCAGCAACAATCTGCAGATTTTCAGTGGTGATATAGCCACGCTTTAAATATAACCCCATCGCGGGCTGCGATGCGTCTAAAATTGCGGCAGGATAATCCTTCGCAATCATTCCTTCCAGATAATCCATTAGATATGTGCCGTATCCTTTACCTTGGTGTTCGGGAAGCACAAAAACGCGCGTGATATGATTTTTATCCAAGCTGCCCGTACCAACAATTTTTTGATTATCGGTAACTAAATAAGTTTTGCCGTTTTGAAGATCGATTAAGATGTTTTCCTCTCTATGGTGGTTTAAAAAGAATTCAACCACCTCGCCGGGATAATACCTCGGGTAAACCGCTTGAATGGTGTGCGTTACTATCCCATGAACGATTCGCAGGTCACCTGAAGAAGCCGGCTGAATATTCATGCTGTGTGCTTCCTTCTCTCGAATAGCTTAAACAGTGCTGTAATGAGGGTTTTGGCATTCACCAGCAAGACAATAACAGTCAACGCAATCTCAAACACAATCCAATACTTTATCTGCAGAATAATAATAACAGCCTGTAGTATTAGTATCGTTGTGCTTATAATCAGGCGAGCCCAACTTACGTCCACTTTTAAATATTTACGAGAGTGAATACAACGGAAGACAAATACGACAAAATAGCTGGCAAAGGTAGCAAACGATGCTCCATTGGCACCGAATTTTGGAATCAATATAATATTCAATACTACATTCAGGGCGGCCCCGGAAAAGGTAGTAATCATAGTCATGACATTGCGCTTTTCAGCCATGTAAATGCTTGCAAAGAAGGATCCAAAGCAGTTGAATACGATTGCTACAATCAAGTAGGGTACATAAATCCAAGAATCGAAGAAGTTCTTGCTAACAAGTATTCTGGTAATGGGCTGTATCAGCAAAATTAAAGCAGACCCAGCCACAAATAGTAACGACTGGTAGGCATCGAATACGGTCGTGTAGAATCTTGCTCTTACCCTTTCATCGGTCTCTGTAAAGGCAGAAAGCTGCCAGGCCTGCATGAAGAAAGTTGAGACCACAACCAGTAGATTTGGAATGGTGTAGGAAGTGGTATAGAGACCGTTTATTGCTGAACCGACAATGCCAGTTACAAAGTACTGGTCGGAAAGGCTGATTATCCAAAAGAACACGGTGTTTGGAATTAGGGGCAGCGAATACAAAAGCATCGATTTCCATAGCTGTTTATCCAGCTTTTTAATCTTGAAGTACCGCCAAAGTTCCGCAATCCAGATAAGAAATACCGCAGAAAGAAAATCGGCGAGAATGGTAGACAACACATAACCGACTATACCAAGCTTGAATACAATAAGACCTAACAAAGTAAAAACAAAATACATCAATGTGTTGAGGACACCGTCAAACGCATATAACCGCACATAGCCCTTCGCGCGGACAAACTGTGCGCAGACACCATTTAAGGAGGAGGCAAGTACATAGAGATAAAGAAGAACGGTATATCCCTTGGTAAAAGGGAGCAAATCCATCAGCGGGTAGAACATTAAAAAGACGGCGAAACCAGCCAAGACAGTTAAAATACCGGCGGAGAATACATCCGACTTATGTGTTTTGCTTTCAAGGGCAAAACGAATTACCGCCTCACCGATACATACGGCGGTGATCGGTATAATAAAGTTAGCGGTGTTAGATACCAATCTGGCCGTGCTCATCTCTTCAGGGGCAAGAATATGCGTGGTGATTGGCATGAGCAGAAACATCAGTATCTTGGTACCCAGTTGACCTATCGCAAATATTAAGGTGTTGGAAAGCAGCTTTTTGTATTGATTCATCGTCGATATTTCCCTACGCTGTATTCTTAGGCCGATTTATCACCTAGCCTAGATTCATGAAGTATCCGTTCCCAAAGAGGGTAAACATACAAAGTCATTATATCATGCCAAGTTTTTAGAATATACTACGAATATGTAAATATTCTCCGTTTATGCACACAATTTATCAAGAATGGAGAGAATCAGCTGCCATATCCGTCTGCACGAGTCCAAATCCAGCCGCTCATTGGGCGTATGCACCTCAGCAATATTCGGCCCGATTGCCAGAATATCAAGCGACGGCTGCTTTGCCTTGAATAATCCGCATTCCAGGCCCGCATGAATGGCATTGAGCCTAAGCTCCTTGCTAAAAAGCTCACGGTAACTTTTTGAGGCAAGCTCCCGCAGATGAGAATGTGCGTCATAAGCCCATCCGGGGTAATCGCCCGAATGGGAAGCACTAAAGCCAAGTGCACCCGCTGTTTGCTCTATACTTGCAACAATTTCATGTTTTTTATCCTCAACAACGCTGCGGGTAAGAAAGATGCACTCCACACAGTTTTCAGTAGTATGAATAGAGGCAAAGTTGGTGGAGCTTTCAATAAAATTCTCTTCTCCCCGAGCAAGTACGCCGTGGGGGACTGCATTCATAAGCATCAATATATTATTGGAGGCTTCAGCGGTCAGCATCTCCGTTGTACTGCACGGTTTAACCGAAAGGGCGAAGCCGCTGTCGTCACTGTGCAGTGTTTTTGCAATGGAAAGCCTTACATCCTCAACAATCTTCATAATTTCACTCAAGGCGGCACTGGCAGCTATTACGGCGCAGCATTCGCGTGGGATAGCATTATCCATATTGCCGCCATCAACTCGAATCAGGCGTAAAGGAAAACGCTCTGCTACACATGAAAGCACCTGTGCCATCAGCTTGTTGGCATTCGCGCGTCCTTTGTCGATATCCATACCTGAATGGCCGCCTGCAAGCCCGCCCAGGCTGATTGCCATACAGTTGCCCTTAACAGGCTCAAAGTTCACCGCTCTTTTTAAGTGTGTGCGTATACCCCCGCAGCAGCTTACGGTTGCAATGCCTTCATCCTCTGCGTCCAGATTGATCATATACTGTGCCGTAACCTGCCTCTTATCCAGCTCGGCGGCACCGGTTAGCCCGGTTTCCTCCATTACGGTGAAGATACACTCAAGCGCGGGGTGTTTGATACTTTCGTCATCCAGCAGGGCCAGCATCATGGCAACCGCGATGCCGTTATCCGCCCCCAGCGTGGTGCCCTTGGCAAAGAGCTTACCGTCCTTCACTGCAAGCTTCAGCGGGTCGCGCGAAAAATCGTGCACTGTACCTATATTCTTTTCGCATACCATGTCGATGTGCCCCTGAAACGCTATGGCCGGAAGTCCATCAAATCCCTCGGAGGCAGGCTTGCGGATGACAACATTACAGATGGCGTCCTGATAATACTCATACCCGTGAGCCTTTGCGAAGCTTACCAGGTAGTCGCTGATTTCCTTCTCATTACCAGAGGAACGCGGGATTGCGCTGATCTCCTCAAAAAAATGAAAGACCTTTTCGGGCTCATAGCCCTTAATAATATAATTCATGATAAGTGTACTCCTTACTGTAATGTCATCAATATAATGGTTAAAACATATCGTTGCCCCCGCCGTTACAAGCGAGGGCAGCCATTTTATATTAGGTTATGCTTTTTATATGCAAGTATTCCGCAACTCATTTTTTATCCAAAAACCTGTCCATCTGCAGATATCCGGTGTCAAAATAAACCTTTGTATCCGCAGCGGACTGTTCGCTGAAATTCACCACGCCGCTTTCCTTCTCCGAGCGCTTATGGTAGATGAGGTACGGCACGGGGATACCCACATGGGTGCGAAGGGCAAGCGGTGTAGCATGGTCGGGCAGAATCATTACCTTGTAATCGTCGTAGGTGTTCAGCGCCTCCAGCACAGGAGCAAGAATGCGCTTATCGATATACTCAATCGCCTTTACCTTATTCTGAATCTCGGCACGGTGCCCGCACTCATCGGGAGCCTCCACATGCAGGTATACAAAGTCCTGCCCGCGTTTGAATGCGTCAATGCAGGCCTGAGCCTTTCCTTCAAAGTTGGTGTCGATATAGCCGGTGGCGCCCGCCACATCAATTACCTCAAGGCTTGCCAGCCTGCCGATACCTTTAATCAGGTCAACCGCCGAGATTACCGAGCCCTTCAGGCCGTATTTCTTCTGAAAGTCCTCCAGCGGCTTCTTCTTACCGCTGCCCCATAGCCATATGCTGTTTGCCGGGCGGTGGCCGTTAGCCATGCGTTTGAGGTTTACCGGGTGATTCTTTAAAAGCTCGTAGCTCTTTTGGGTGAGCTCAAGAAATTGTTCGTTCTGGGGCAGGTAGTCAGTAATCTTCTGGGTTGTGATATCATGCGGCGGGGTAAGCGCGCCTATCTTATCGGGGCCGTTTTTCCACACCAGACAGTGGCGGTAGCTTACACCGGTGTAAAACGAGAATACCTCGTCGCCTAACTGCTCCTGCAGATACTTTATAAGGATATCTGCCTCGGCAGTGGAGATATCGTCGGCGCAGTAGTCTACCATTGTTTTCTGCGCAAAATCAGGCTCATCCGAAAGCGTAACAAGGTTGCAGCGCGTAGCAACGTCATCATTGCTTAAATCAACCCCAATGTTTGCAGCCTCCAGCGGTGAACGCCCGGAGTAGTATTTAAACGGGTCGTATCCCAGCACCGAAAGGTTGGCAACATCACTGCCGGGTTTTAAGCCCTCGGCTACCGTATTCAGAAGCCCAACCTCCGCACGGGAGGCCAAACGGTTCATCAGCGGCTTGTCAGCTGCCTCCATGGGGGTTTTTCCGCCCAGCTCATTCACTGCATAGTCCGACATACCATCGCAAAGCAAAACCAGATACTTCATGTAAAGACACAAATCCTTTCTATATGTAAACAAAGGCTTATGTATTGTTGTATATCCTCTGTGAAAAACTTAACGGTATTATTATACGCTTGCTTATCGGCTTTTTGCAACAGTTTTTGCCGTATCCCTGTAAAAAACGCCATGTGCTGAACGCAAAACCACATTAGTATGGAATTGTTCACGGCTTGCAGTTGAATCAATCGATGTAAAACGACAGGATAATTGTTGCCAAATAGATTATACTATCAATAGGAAATATATGGAAATGAAGTGTGCTTATGAAGAAGGTTATCAAAAGACTAGCGTCATTAGCTACTGTGATGGTTCTGCAGTTTTCTCTTACTTCCTTAAATATGCCTTTGCTTTCTGCCACAGCCTTGAATATTGCAACAGAAGAGCAGTTGGCAGAAACCCTGGAAAACGCCCTGGATGGTGACACGATTACTTTTATTTCAAATATTACACTAACCCAAGAGCTCATAATCAATAAAGCTGTTACCATAGACACAAGGGATTACCGCCTTACTGTTTCGGCAGCAAAGCTCATCTGTAATGCGGGTACGATAAAAGGGAGCAGGTCGCCGGTAAACGTTGCCTCCGGTGGCTGTCTGGAGCTTAACAGCGGAGCGGTTGTTACCGCCGAAAAGGGCGATGCTGTTTACTCTGTCGGCGGTATCGTACATATTAACGGTGGTACTGTAAACGGAGCAGTCAGTTACAATCAGGGTTCCGATATAACCATAAAGGGGGGATCAATTACAAACGGATTGCATTTAAATCGGTTTGATTCATTTAAATTCACCGGTGGTATTATTAACAACGGTATAAAGGCACAAAACGGAACAATTACTTTCGACGGAGGCGCCGTAAAAGGCGAAGAATACGGTGTTTGGGCTGAAGATGGTTTGATTTTGAATATAACAAGCGGTTCCATCAATGTAAACCAAGGCATCGGTATAGAGCTGCTCAAGGGCGCCGAAGCCGATGTTAAGGGAGGCGCGGTTAATGCGAGATACGGGGTTGTGCTGCATGATGGTTCAAAAATTGCGGTTGTCACCTCATACAGCAGTATAAGTGGTGTCTATGATAATAGTTTTAATATGTTGGTTTCCCCGCAGTCTCCCATAATCAATACAAAAATCGGCTCTACCCAAGACGTTCAGATCAGCTGCTTGGATGGCTTTAACTTAAACATAAATCAGGATACACCATCTTCACTTTTTGCCCAAAAGAACGGGAGAAATACCTTTACTGTTACTCCGTCAATGGCTGGCAGCTTTCTGCTTTTGCTTAGCAATACTTCTCAGGGTGATTTTTCTGTTCTTTTAGGGGTTCCGGTAATCGTAAAAAGGAACTCAGCCGATTCCTCATCGTCTTCGGAATTTGATTTGGATTTAAGCAACAATTTTTATCAGGATGCTTGGAAGATGATACAGGAGGAGTTTCGGTTTACGCCACGGCCAACCATTCCGGAAACGGGTGCCGGTTAAGATTTATATTAAGGCCTTAACAGAGATAACCTTTGTTAAGGCCTTTTGATTGAAAATGTTAGTTGTAATGAGTATAATTATTTTATAATTTGAAAGGCTTTTAACAATAAAAAATTTATAGGGAGAAGCATATGAAAGCACTGTTTATCGGTGGTACCGGCACAATCAGTACGGCTATATCAAGTCAGCTTATTCAAAATGGCTGTGAGCTTTACCTGCTTAACCGCGGCAATCGAAATAATTTGCTGCCGGACGGCGCGAAAGAGCTTAAAGCGGATATTAACGATGAACAGGCCGTAGCCGCGCTTATTAAAGGCTTAAGCTTTGATGTGGTTGCCGATTTTATCGCGTTTGTCCCGTCGCAGCTGGAGCGCGATTACCGTCTTTTTAAGGATAAAACCAGACAGTTTATCTTCATCAGCTCCGCCTCCGCCTACCAGAAGCCGCTCTCTGATTACTGTATTACCGAGGGAACCCCGCTGGCAAACCCTTACTGGGCTTATTCCCGCAATAAGATTGCCTGCGAGGAGTTTTTGCTTAGGCTGTACCGTGATAAGGGCTTCCCAATTACTATTGTAAGGCCAAGCCATACCTACGACGAGCGTTCAATTCCCCTCGGCGTGCATGGCAGCAAGGGCAGCTGGCCGGTTGCAAAGCGTATGCTGGAGGGTAAGCCTGTGATTATACATGGCGACGGCACCTCGCTTTGGACGATGACGCACAGCAGCGATTTCGCAAGGGCCTTTATCGGGCTGATGGGCAATATCCATGCACTCGGCGAAACGGTGCAGATTACCTCTGACGAAACCGTTACATGGAACCAGATTTATGAAAGCATCGCAACTGCGCTGGGTGTAAAGCTGAATGCAGTGCATGTGGCCTCCGATTTCCTTGCGGCCTGCGGGATGTTAATCGGTGTAGATTACGGCGGGGCGTTGCTGGGCGACAAAGCCAATTCGGTGGTGTTTAATAACGCTAAGCTTAAGCGTTTTGTTCCCGGGTTTACCGCTACTGTACGGTTTGACGAGGGCATCCGCCAGACGGTGGACTTTATCCTTTCTCACCCTGAATACCAAACCGACGACCCGGAGTTTGATGCATGGTGCGATAAGGTCGTTGTCGCTCAGCAACAGGCTTTAAAAGCGGTGTTCGGCTGAAATTCATTATAATAAAATTGCGCCTGCCCTTGCAGTACATGCCAGGGCAGGCGCATTATGTTTTTATGGTGTGGCGAATTGCGGTATCTTACCGTTTAATGCCTCCACCGACGGATCTATAAACGCATATTTGCGATAGTACTCCTTAGTATCATCGTTCCGTTCAACGGGCGATTTGTGGTGCTCCAGAAAGCTAACCAACTGATAGGTGTCAATCCAGATTTCATTTGCGCCTTCAGCCTGAGACGGGTCAAAGATCAGCTGCATCCCAAAGTGCAGATGCGGTACGTTCATCCCATTGACATTCTCGGTATTGGAATAACCGGTCATGCCAAGGTAGCCAATCACATCGCCCGCTTTTACCACCGCCCCCTTTTTCAGGTCGGCGTGGTAGGGACGGTTCTTGCGCATATGGGCATAGTAGTAAAAACGTTTGCCGTCAAAGCTTCGGATTCCTACGCGCCAGCCTCCGAATCGGTTCCAGCCCATCTCCTCCACCACTCCGGATTCCACCGCGATAATCGGCGTTCCGATACTACCCATCAGGTCGTGTCCCAGATGGTTGCGGCGAAAGCCATAGTTGCGGGGGTTGCCAAAATCGTCATAATGTGCAAAGCTGTAGCCATACGCAATGGGGGAGTAGGCCTTTAAGCCGTATTTTTCCTCATATTCCACCGTCCCCTTTTCAAGGGATTCGGTAGTTTGTATCTTATAATTGCCCACAAGGTTATCCAGCACCGCGCCATAGGCCTCTCGATAATAGTCGTAATACTTCATATCCTTGGTAAGCTCCAACATGGGAGTACCTGCCTGCAGCTTCTCTACAACAGTATCAAGATCGCTGCTTTTAAATCGCTTAAAGTTGCCGCCGTATTTGGCTGCAAGGTAGGCGATTAAATCTACCCAGTCTAGTTTTACGCCAGCTTTCTGGCTGTCAATATCCAACTTCATCGTCTGTTCCATCACCTCTTCGGTGACGGTAAAGTCTACCCACTTGATGAACTTGCAGTTTTCGGTGTTTGCGGGCACGGCAGGTGAATAAAACAGGATGCAGGCTAGGTTTACGAGAATGGCCGCGCAAATCAATACAACAGCCACCCAAAACCACGGGATCTTTCGCTTAAGCATAAAGCGCATCACCACTTTTGTTTTCTTAATCCAAAGTATGATTATGAAATAAGATTTAGAAGCGGCAACACTATGCAGCAGAGAAGTTTACTGTATTCCCAAAAATACCTTAGCCCGTTCAAAATCCTCTTGCAGCCGTATGCTGTACCCGAATTTTTTACCGTCTGCCCGTGCAAACGAGATGGCATAGGTATATGGCAGGGCTTTTGCTGATTGCAGCTCTTCCAGCTTCATCAGGCGTTTGGCTCGTCCCTGTTTCAGCACCTCTTCGAATGGCAGGGAGGAGACCATCCGGTTCAGCCCGTTAATAATATCCTCATATGCGCTCATCCATTGCCATTTGCCCATGTCTGTTCCTCCTATAATCTTATCCACCCCCTGAAGCGGAACAGTCAAAGCCCAAATTGCTTTGTTCGTAATAATCAGCGCATTTTCTGGGGCTATAACCTTAGGGGCACCCATTACACCATTGCTTCGTGCAGCCCCAAACCGCTTAACCGCAGGAATGGTGGCTGTAAGCACCTCGTCAGCCTCCAGCTCTAATGTATCAAGCTCCGGCTGCTTCGTCTCATCCAGCCGCACATCAGAATTCCTAATCAGTGAGATTACGTCCAGTATTATCAATAAAGGTGCAATCGCTATGATTACCGCACCGATATACCAGGGAATACCCAAGCAGATAAACAGAATACCCGTTGCTGCGATTACTACGGCAAAGCAGGCGGTTTTCAGCAGCCTTAACCCCGTACCCGCAGCGGAAACCTGCTTTGTATTTTTAGCAAGCACATTGGCAGAACTATTCGTTAGATTGGTGTTCAAGCATGTCAGCCTCCTTTATGCTTTCGCGATTAACCTCCACTTTACTTACCTAATAGTAATGCCACTTCCCATATAAAATCAACAGAAAAATGTCAAATAATCCCATTCATGCGGCGCTGATCTTTAATCCGGACTGTAATGGAATATTGTCTTATATCCAAAAAATGCTAACGATTTAATTGCAATATATCTGCCGAAAGCATTGTGGTTAGGATGTAATATTACCGCTTATCCGTTGTATCTCCCGAAAAGGAAAGGTATGAAATGCCGTTTGGATGCGCCCCGGTTTTTTGCACTTGTAAAACCGAACATAGTTTGACTATTAATTATCGTTATGGTACAATTAGGAATATAATATGCCATTGTTTTATTCTAAGTTTACACATGCAATGATGAATTAAAAATAAACGATTATCTCTGCTTTTATAATTCTGATAAAGGAAGCGATAGGAATGGCTTTAGCTAAAGTGGATTTTTTTTCAAATTCTCTGCAACGGACGGTTAATTTTAATATTCTGCTGCCCGATGACTTGACAACCTGTAAAGCCTTGTATCTTCTCCACGGATATTGCGGCAGCAATATGGATTGGCTTATTAACAGCCCTGTAAGTGAACTATCCTCAAAGTACAATCTTGCCGTGATCCTGCCTTCCGGTGAAAACAGCTTCTATCTGGATGCAAAAGGTACGGGCAAAGCGTTTAGTCAATACATCGGTGTTGAACTGGTGGACTACACGCGGAATGTTTTCGGCCTTTCTTCCTCGCGTGATGATACCTTTATCGGCGGCTTATCCATGGGCGGCTTCGGTGCGCTGCTTAATGCGCTTAAATACCCCGATACCTTCGGCAAAGTTTTCGCTTTATCATCTGCGCTAATAGTACATACCATCAGTAATATGAAGGAAGACACCCCATGTCCGCACAAAATGGCAGATTACGATTATTATCATTCCGTTTTTGGAGATCTGAGCAAGCTGGAAAGTAGTGCAAATAATCCGGAATATTTAGCTGAAGAATTAGTAAAGGCCGGGAAAACACTACCTCAAATCTATATGTCTTGCGGAACGGAGGATTTTCTAATCAATGAAAATCGCATGTTTAAAGCGTTTTTGGATGCCCATGGTATTCCGGTTACATATGTAGAAGGAACGGGAGTTCATGACTGGCATTATTGGAGTAAAGCTTTAGAGCCAAGTATACAATGGCTGTTGAATGATCCTATAAAAAAACAATGCGTTAACCCATACCTTCCGTCATGGGAGTATATCCCAGACGCCGAGCCTTATGTTTTTAACGGAAGAGTTTATGTTTACGGCTCGCATGACCGTTTTAACGGCCAGGTTTTCTGCTTAAACGATTACGCGTGCTGGTCTGCGCCTGTCGACGATTTAGGTGCTTGGCGGTACGAAGGGATAATTTATAAAAAAACCGATGACCCATTAAACCCCGACGGTAGAATGTGCCTTTACGCTCCGGATGTTACTGTCGGACCTGACGGGCGCTATTACCTATACTATGTACTCGATAAGGTTTCGGTTGTATCGGTGGCGGTATGCGATTCCCCCGCTGGGAAATATGAATTTTACGGCTATGTGCATTATGCCGACGGAACACGGCTGGGTGAGCGTGAGGGTGACGAACCTCAATTTGACCCCGGCGTTTTGACGGAAGGAACTACTACATATTTATATACCGGGTTTTGCTCAGCCGGAGACAAGACCAGAACAGGTGCGATGGCAACCGTGCTTGGTCCGGATATGCTTACAATTACGGAAGAACCAGTTTTTATTGCTCCCGGAAGCTGTTATGGCAAAGGAACATCTTTTGAAGGGCATGAATATTTTGAGGCAGCTTCCATACGAAAATATAAAGACACCTATTATTTTATATATTCATCTGTCGCCATGAATGAATTGTGCTACGCTACAAGCAAGTATCCCACAAAAGGCTTCCGATACGGCGGCATCATTGTAAGTAACTGTGACTCAGATAAGCGTACTTATCCCGGCGGTAACAATCACGGCAGTATAGTGGAGATTATGGGCGATTGGTATGTCTTTTACCACAGGCAAACAAATGGAACGTGGTTTTCCCGTCAAGGCTGCATGGAACGTATTGCAATAAATGCTGACGGAACAATCAGGCAGGTGGAAATGACGTCTCTGGGGGGCAGTAAATGCCCCTTTACCGGGCATGGTGAGTACCCCGCATACATAGCCTGCAATTTGTTTCGCTGCGATGGTTCGCAGGAGCAGCTTCCGAAGATAACGCAGGATGGCAGAGATGGTGATAAGGAACAAGGCTATGTCGCCAGCATCACAGATTCAGTTACTGTGGGTTTCAAATATTTTGATTGCGTTGGAGTACAAACAGTCAAAATAAAAGTCAGAGGATATTGTGACGGCTTTTTTGAAGTGCGAACGTCTTTAAACACCAAGCCCTTGGGCAGTATTCCTGTCGAGTTTACCAACGTATGGACAGAATTCTCCGCCGATATAGCAATCCCTAACGGGGTTAATGCCTTGTATTTTACGTATGTTGGAAACGGCGTTGCGAGCTTAGCATCATTTAGTTTAGCATAACGAGTGGCAGGAACTGAAATGTGTGATATAAGCTTTGAGTTATTCTACAATGGCTGTGGTGCCATCCGGTAACCAAACTTATTTAAGACATCAAATGCTCTGTTGTATGTGACTGTACGTTTTACGACTATGAATTGTATTTCATGGAGGGTATTATGAGTAAAGTTATTATCAACCCAAACAAAAAAGGTGCTAAGATTAACCGAGAAATATACGGGCATTTTTCAGAACATCTGGGAAGGTGTATTTATAACGGCATATATGTTGGGGAAGGGTCAAATATCCCAAATGTTAATGGGCTGCGTACCGATATTGTAAAGGCGCTTAAAAAGATTAAAATTCCTGTGCTTCGTTGGCCTGGCGGTTGCTTTGCTGACGAGTATCATTGGAAGGACGGGATTGGCCCGAAGAATGCGCGCAAAAAAATGGTAAATACCCACTGGGGCGGTGTGACCGAAGATAACTCGTTTGGTACGCATGAGTTTTTGAATTTATGCGAGCAACTTGGCTGCGAGCCGTATATTAACGGCAATGTGGGAAGCGGAACAGTGCAGGAAATGAGCGAGTGGGTAGAATACATGACGTTCGGCGGGATTTCGCCGATGTCTGATTTACGCGCTGCAAACGGGCATGAGAAGCCGTGGAAGGTTAAGTATTTCGCTGTGGGTAACGAGAATTGGGGGTGCGGCGGCAATATGCGCCCCGAATATTATGCAGACGAGTACAGGCGATATCAGACCTATATACGTAACTATGACGGCAACAAGGTCTATAAGGTAGCTTGTGGGCCGGATACGGCAAACTACAAATGGACAGATGTTTTAATGTCGGCAGCGGGGAAGTTCATGGACGGGCTGTCGCTGCATTATTATACAGTCCCCGGCACATGGGAGAAAAAGGGCTCGGCAACCGATTTCTCGGTGCAGGAATACTATACAACGCTTAAGAAAACCTTATATATGGATGAGCTCATACAAAACCATAGCCGTATCATGGACGTATACGACCCTGACAAGAAAGTCGGGCTTATCGTTGATGAATGGGGTACATGGTATGACGTAGAACCGGGTACAAACCCCGGCTTCCTGTATCAGCAGAACACGATGCGCGACGCGCTTGTGGCGGCGATAAACCTTAATATTTTCAATAATCACTGCGACAGGGTAGCGATGGCAAACATCGCGCAGATGATAAATGTTTTACAGGCCGTGATATTGACCGATGGTGAGAAGATGCTACTAACCCCAACCTACCACGTTTTTGATCTTTATAAAATACACCAAGACGCAACTCTTCTGGAAAGTTATGTCGAATCCTCGCTCATCGGCACGGATGGGGCGATGGTGCCAGATCTGCACGTTTCCGCATCCGAAGATTCCAACGGCAGGATCAACATTACGCTTGTCAACCTTTCGCACAACCAAAGCCGTCATATCGACTTGGATATACAAGGTACAAACGGCAAGCCGGTATCAGCGCATATTCTTACTGGGGAACCCAACGCCCACAACAGCTTTTTTGCTCCCGATAAAGTTAAAAACGAGGATTTCAAAGACATATCTGCCACAAATACGGGCTTCGCCTTTACAATAGAAAGAAGCACTGTGTTAAGCGTTACTATTGGATGAAGGTATAAGCATGGGAAAAAAGTGTTTACGCTGCAACGAAACTATTTTTGATGAAAGTAGTTTTGCAGAGCAATTAAAGGAATATGTAGAAGCAATACCCGAAGAAATAAGAACGCCGCCGGTTGAATACTCCCGGCGGCTAAACTTATGTCACAGCTGTGATAATCTTATAGGGGGGATATGTTCCGCTTGCGGATGCTTTGTAGAGATGCGCGCGGCAAAAGAAATTATGTACTGCCCCTATAATAGGTGGTAACACTACTCTTTTACACCGCCGATAGTTAACCCAACAACGAAATAACGCTGCAAGAACGGATACACGCACAAAATAGGCACTGCGGCTACCATTGTAATTGCGGCCCGCAAAGCTAAGGGTGTTGTTACCTGACCGCCCGTACCTGCTATCGCCTGGGCGCCCGCCATACCGCCTTTAGCCACAGTAGAGTTCATAGCACTCGCAAGCAGCTTTTGCAGCTCGTATTGCAGTGTTGAAAGGTTTTGAGCTCTGGATGCATAAAGCAACGTGTCCAGCCAACTGTTCCAACTGCCCACCGCTACAAACAGCGCAATAACCGCCAATGTTGGCTTACACAAAGGCATTACGATTCTCCACCAGATGCAAAATTCACCCGCACCGTCCAGCTTGGCGGATTCGATAAATGATTCCGGTATTGTCTTCATATAAGTGCGTATAACAATAAAGTTAAAAGCACTTATAATACTAGGCACCCAATACGCCTGAAAAGTATTTATTAAGTTTAAATCCTTAATGAGCAAGTAGTTTGGAATAAGTCCCGCGTCAAAATACATGGTCAGGATTATAAGAATTGTTATAGGCTTTCTGAAAATGTATTCGCGGCGGCTAAGTGAATAAGACAAAAGAGATGTAAATATAATGTTTGTAAATGTTACAACCAGCATTTTGGCTACGCTAACGAAAAACGCATTGTATATTGTGTGCATTTTCAATACAATTTCGTAATTCTTAAGCGAAAACATCCTTGGCCAGATATAAATGCCGCCTTTAACCGCATCTAACCCGTCATTTAATGATATTGCAAGTGTATTCAGCAAAGGATATATCATCAATACGGAAAGCAGTATAAGAATGAGCGTGTTAATCGTTGTAAATGTAACATTTTCAAAAGTCAATGTTTTTCTTTTGGATTTCATGTTTACGCTCCCTCCTATACTAGTGTTTCTTGACCAAGACGACCTGATACAAAATTGGAAAGCCCGACTACGACAAGCCCCACAGCCGTCTTGAATATACCCGCAACAACGGCAAGGTTGTAGTTGCCCAGCTGATAACCGTATCTCATAACAAATACATCAATTGTTTCAGCCCTTTCAACAACAACACCGTTGCCCAGGAAGTACGGTAGTTCAAAGCCTGTCTGTAAAATGTACCCCGTAGACATAACGAGCAGTATTACAATTGTCGGTCGGATACCGGGCAGGGTAACGTTCCAAATCTTACTATATCGTCCCGCTCCGTCTATTTCGGCAGCTTCGTAAAGCGTCGGGTCAATTGCCGTCATAGCCGCGACATAAAGAATTGTATTCCATCCAAGCTCCTTCCAGAGGTTGCTGCCCGCCACTATACCCCAAAAATAGTCTGGCTTGGATAGGAAAAGTATCGGTTCTTTAATGAGGTGCAACGCCATAAGGGTAGAGTTTATAAAACCACCCGAAGACGGCAGCGACAAGGCTACCGAAACCAGCCCCGTTACAATAATCCAGCTGAGGAAGTGGGGCATATATGTAATGTTTTGCACCACACGCTTGAAAGCAGTATTCTTTACCTCGTTGAGCATTAACGAAAGCACTATGGCAAAAACGGTACTCAGTATAAGTGTCAACAAGCTCTGCCCAAGGGTGTTAATAATGTCACGGATAAAACGATCTCCCATTAGCCCTGTAAATAACTTCTTAAAGTTGTCAAGACCAACCCACTGCTGTTTGAATATATTGCGTATCTGGGGCTTGTAATTTTGAAATGCAATTAGCCAACCATATATAGGCACATAAGCAAACAGAATCTTATAAAGCAAAATGGGTACACTCATTAAAATGAGCCCACGCTGCGCTATAATCTTTGCGCCTAGCTTATTTTTCTTTTTTACTATAGTTACGTCCAAATCGTTATTCTTTTTTACAGCAATTTCGGCCAAACCAATTCCTCCAAAGGGGGGGCATTACCTGCCCCCCCAATATTATTATGGTCTATTAAGCATTATTGCCAGTTCTTAACACGCTCTTGGATACCAGCGTTAATGGCATCCTCATACGCTTTCACATTAACCTTATGGATAGCGTCTACATATTCTGTCCAGTTCTTTTCAAAACTATCGGTAGAGCCCATAATAATCTTTGGCAGATACTGCACATTAGCATCTGTAAGCTGCTGATTGATTTGGTTAACTTCATCAGATAGTGCAATATTCCAGCAAGGATAGTATGCGGGATTATCCTTTGGCTGATTCATAAACTGACGCCATGTTTGCTTGTTGTAGCTCTTAAGGAAGTCCTGATCGTATTTAAGCAACGAATCAAAGAACTCTCTTGGCTGGTCATCAGGACTGAAAGCATTGCCGTCATCGAACGACCCGTTGTGCTTAGGCAGTACATCGCGAAGAGCCATTAGACGGTTGCTTGCACGCCAAGTTACGTTATTGTAATTGTCGCGCTGCTGCTGTGTACGATAGAATTTACCGTCTTTGTCAACCATATAGTCTTCGCCTTCGATGCCCCAAGAGATAATTTTCTGCCACTTATCAGTAAGCATAGTATCCAGGAATGCAAGTGCAACTTCCGGCTGCTTGCAGGTAACGGAAACGCCAAAGCCTTGATTGATGTTCATAACATCGCGGTCCATATACCAAGGCTGCACACCTTCATAAGTAGGCATACAGGCAACCCATGTAAGCTCCGGTTTGCCGGCTGCTACAAGCGCGTCATTCGCTGTACCAAAGTCCCAGCGCTGATCATGCATGCCAAGCACGCGCCCGGTAGCCAACTTTGCTAAATACTGATCAAAAGTTTGGGTAAACGATTCAGAGTCGATAACGCCTTTAGCGTACTCCTTATTCAAAACCTGGAAATAATCTTTTGCTATTTGCTTATCCGCAAAAATGGTTGCTACATTTTTGTCGTCAACAATAACACCGCCATTATTCGGGTATCCCGCAAGGAACTGAGGCGGATTAGTTAAGCCCCATTCATGTCCTGTTGCTGCAAGAACTTCAAATCCGATTGTAGGTTGGCCTTCAGTTTTCGGGTTTTTAGCCATAAAATTCTCAATCAGCCCGAAGTATTTCTCCAGTGTCATGTTGCTAAGATCAGGATAGCCCGCATCGACTAATACACGCTTTTGAATCCAAAAGCCTGTGCCCCAGTGTGTTCCGCCCTGGATTTCGCCAAAGAAGCGGTTGTAATTGGGGAATATGTATAAACCCTTTTCTACCGCAGTACCGATGTAACTCATTCTTTTAACGTACGGTTCAACATATTCGGAAAGCTTCGGGTAATTGCCCGTTGCCAAGTAATCGTCAAGTTTACGCAATGCGCCGGCTTCCAACAGACGTAATTTAAGGTCTGTCGTACCAACGAGGTCAGGATAATCGCCGCCGGCAATCATAACGCCAATTGCTTGGTCAACGTTGTCCGGAGTAACTATTTGATATTCGATTGTGACACCAAGCTCATCTTTAATGAGTTTTGTAATCTTGTTATCTGGTGCTGGTGCAGTTTCTTGTGTGGTAATCCATGCCGTAAGTGTTACAGGCTTATCCGGTGACAAAACTACCTTGTTGCTGCTTTCGGTGCTACTTGTCGCATTGCTGCCAGAATCCTCGCTGCTTGAAGATGGGACGCTTGCTGGGCTGTTGGAACATGCTGACATTGCAATCAACATGCACACTGCCATGGTGCCGGCTAGAATTTTCTTGAGTTTCATTAGAAAACCTCCTTATTTCTTTTATGTAAATTTATAAAACCGCATTAAAATGTTACCCGATATATAAAATACTAACATAACAAATAGTGGATGTCCATATTTACACACGCACGCACGCACGCACGCAATACACACAAAATAACACACGTGCACACCAATTATTTCGTGAATCATTCACAAATTTTATATCGCGGGAGGAATGGTATAAGGAGCAAAAAGTTTGCTGCTCACCCCAATGCCCCACAAACCCACATAGTAGTGGGGTAAATCAAGGTTACTTACACAGGAAAACTCCTTTCAGTATCTATTGATTATAATTTAGTGATAGTAAGTTTCATTTTATAAGCTGCAGGGTGTGTAAATCTATATTGATAAGTAGGGCCAACTTAAAAAACGTTCAAACCGGAACCAGGCCAATAGAATGCTGCTGAAACAGTATAAATTGCCCTTGAAAAGCAGGCGCAAAAGCGCCCGCAAGCAGTGGAGATGTTCATGGCAAACACCTGTAAGGCCGCTTCGGTTTCGGCCGTTTCTTTCAGATATGCCATAGACTTTTTTACACAATAAGCATCATCGGGGGTTTCAACCGCCAGCTCCGAAGGGGGACAAAGGCAAAGTCGGTTTTCCGACGGACGACAGCCTGCTGAAAATGCTGTGTCTGGCAATGGTTGATAAATGCTGCTATCGCTGTACTGATAGGTAAGGGAGTCGCTGCCGCTGTCTGAAAGCACTAATTTGATTATATAGTTGGCAGTTGCCCCTAATGTGCCCCAAGCATACCGTACAAGCAGCCCCGCATATAAAGAATCGTACAAGTGTGCGACTTCAAAACGGGGGAGCGGGTTTGGGTGAAGCGTTATCTGATGATTACCAAAAAGCATCTGGCGGCAGGCATTTTAGCTTTGGCGGGATTAATCATCTTGGTGCTGATTGCGGGTCCGCTGGAGCACATCGCGGTGCCTGCGGCAAGCTACACCCCCGCATGGAGCTTTGACCGCGCACGGCAGCTGCCTATCTATGGGGTAGCCACCGAAAAGAAGCAGCTTGCCATTACCTTTAATGCCGCGTGGGAGGCAGACGACATTCCCGCTTTGCTGGCCCTTTTAAAGCAACAGGATGTGGTGAGTACCTTCTTTCTGGTAGGCCAGTGGGCCGAAAAGAACCCGCGGGAGGCAAAGCTGATTGCCGAGGCGGGGCATGAAATCGGAAATCATTCCTATGCACACCCCGATATGACCAAGCTCACCGCTTCGCAGATAGAAGCCGACATCACTAAAGCGGATGCGGTAATCCAACAGGCTACAGGGGTTTTCCCCAAGTACTTCCGCGCCCCTTCGGGAAGCTATAACGATACAGTAATCGAGTTAGCAAAAAAACTCAACCATATTCCAGTGCAATGGACAATCGACAGTCTAGACTGGAAAAAACCCTCACCGGATGAGATTGCCACCCGCGTATTGAAGGAAGCGGATAATGGTTCGATAATCCTGTTTCACACTGCAATAGAGAACACCCGCACTGCTCTGCCGGGAATCATCGCCAGTCTGCGAAAGCAGGGCTACAGCTTTGTTAAGGTCAGCGAATTAATCTATACCGGTGACTATACCATTGATTATCAGGGTATTCAGCACACAAGGTAAGCTTATGGTCCCCTTTTTGTTTTGTAGCTTTTTATGGTATAATAACATTATTAATACGGTGCATTTCAACGCAAATACGGCACCCGACATTTTACATATAAGAAAGGCATGAAGCTTACGATGAAGAAAAAGCAGCAGCCGTTTATTTCGGCGGTAATTGTTGCGGCAGGCAGTTCCTCCCGAATGGGGGAGGGGGTTAACAAGCAACTGCTTATGATAGGCGATATGCCGGTGGTAGCTAAAAGCATCCGGGCTTTTGAGCAGAACGAACTTGTCCGTGAGATTGTGGTTGTAACCAGAGGCGAGAATATTATGGATATTGCCGCGATGGCTCGGGAGTTTGGCTTTAACAAGGTTCGTGAGGTGGTTAGCGGCGGCGAAACGCGGCAGGAGTCGGTTGCCAAGGGGATTACCTGCACCTCTAAGGAGGCCGAATATTACCTTATCCACGACGGCGCACGCCCGCTGGTCTCTCAGCATACGATTAACGCCGTTATTGCAGATGCGATGGAATATGGTGCCGCAACCGCAGGCGTGCCGGTAAAGGATACCATCAAGCGTGTGGACGCAAAAAGCATGGTGATCCAAACTCCCGACCGCAGCGTGCTCTATATCACCCAAACCCCGCAGATGTTCCGTGCCGAGCCATATCGTCAGGCGTTAAGGCAGGCCGAGCAAAAAGGGTTAAGCTTTACCGACGACTGCCAGCTGTTTGAACAGGCAGGCCACCCTGTGGCTATGTCCGCGGGCGATTATACAAACATTAAAATCACAACGCCGGAGGACATGCTGTTTGCACAGATTCTTGTTACTGCCGCTGTTGATAATTAGAGCGCACCGATCATAATGACAGTCTAAGCTAAAAAAGTATTATGCAATGCAGCAAAATTAAAAAGGAGTGACACCTATGTTTAGGATTGGCCACGGATATGATGTTCACCGACTGGTAAAGGACAGGCTGTTGATTATCGGCGGGGTAACTATTCCCTACGATAAAGGGCTGCTGGGCCACTCGGATGCGGACGTACTTACGCATGCTGTGATGGATGCCCTGCTCGGTGCGCTCGCGCTGGGTGACATCGGCAAGTATTTCCCCGATACCGACCCCACCTATCAAGATGCCGACAGTATGAGGCTGCTGTGTAATGTTGCGTTGCTGATTGGGCGGGAGGGCTATCGTGTGGGTAATATTGATGCGACCGTTATCGCGCAGGCGCCCAAGCTCGCGAGGTATATTGAAGACATGCGGCTCAATATCGCACAGGCAGTCGGCTGCGACCTTTCCTGCGTCAGCATAAAGGCCACCACAGAGGAGGGTTTAGGTTTTACCGGTACGGGTGAAGGGTTGGCCGCCCATGCAGTGTGCCTATTAGAAACTGTTTAAAATTATCTTGAATTACTCCATAGCAAAATAGCCTGATTAGGCAGTATATCTACAGGAAGTTCATCAGAATCTATGTTCCAACTCCGGCTGTCCGGCATAAGATGAATTATGCGGTATACGTGTGTATCGTTTCATTTTTGTCCCGGATGAAGGAGTGTTAAGATATGGGGAACGGTGTAATTACCTTTTCAACCATCACCTATGCCATGAAGGCGCAAAGCCTGTTGCAGCGAAACGGTATTAAGGCAGATATTATAAAAACACAGGATAATCTGCTCAGAACCTGCCAATATCGGTTAAATGTACATTATGCCTTCGATAAAGCCGTGGGGTTGCTCGCCGGTGCGAATATCACCTATCTGATTGCGATAAATGGTGAATAGCCATGATCTATTTTGATAATGCGGCTACCACCATGCAAAAACCGGGTACGGTTTTAAAGGCTGTCGGGGAATGTGCCTCCTATTACGGCGCAAACCCCGGCCGGAGCGGGCATCGCCTCTCGATGCTTGCGGCACAGAAGGTTTACGAAACCCGCGAGCTTGCGGCAAAGCTGTTTGATGCAGAGCCTGAGAATGTAGTTTTCACTCAGAACTGTACACACGCGCTGAATATCGCCATAAAGGGCGTTATGGAGAGCGGCGGGCATGTTGTAATCTCCGATTTGGAGCACAACTCGGTGTTCCGCCCTGTGTACCGGCTTGCCAAAGCCGGGAAGATAACCTTTAGCATAGCGCGGGTATATGAGGCTGACTTTGCCGAAACGGTGCGTTCCTTCGAAAGCTGTCTTACTTCTCAAACGCGTATGATTGCCTGCACGGCAGGCTCCAACCTGTGCGGTATCATGCTGCCCTGCGACGGCCTTGCAGAGCTGTGCAGAAGGTATAATCTGCTACTGCTCCTCGACTGCGCCCAGACGGCCGGCGTTGTAAGGCAATCGCTTCAACAAGCCGATTTTTTATGTATGCCCGGGCATAAGGGGCTATATGGGCCAACCGGAACCGGTATGCTCATCACCGATAAGGGTGAGATGCTCGAAACCATTATGGAGGGCGGTACCGGCAGCCAATCGTACTTAGCAGATCAGCCGCCCATCATGCCCGATAAGCTTGAATCCGGCACGCTGAATACCTACGGTATTGCGGGCTTACGCGCGGGGCTGCACTTTGTAGATACATTTGGAATAGATAAGATATATAAACATGAGCTTGCCCTTACGCAGGCCCTTTACGACGGGCTAACCAAGATAAACGGCATTCGGTTGTATACCGAACGCCCGCAGGTAGCAACCCATCTGCCTGTGCTGTGCTTTAATCTGGGAGAAAGCAGAAGCGAAACCGTAGTGGAAGAGCTGAGCAAGCGAGGGTTCGCCCTGCGGGGCGGCTACCACTGTGCACCTTTGGCACATAACAAGCTTAAAACGGGTGAAGCGGGCGCCGTTAGGGCGAGCTTTTCGCTGTTTAATACGCACGAGCAGGTGGAACGCTTCTTGTTTGAACTGAAAAGAATGAGGGAACAGGCTTAATTTTAAATGGAATTTTGTTAAATTACGAGGCGTTTTTTCTATACTTTCGGCATTGAAATAGCCGGTAAATATGTTACAATATATTTAGGTGTATTTTCAGGCTCAAAGCTTGTCCTGGCAGGTAAATGTTGTGCCTATACGGTGGTGGAGATAGTGATTGACTTTTTAAGTATATGGGATAAAATACTCAAAGGCCTTCAAACCATTCGGTTTCAAGACTTTCTTGATGTTGCCATCGTATCGTACCTTATCTATAAGGTTATTAAGCTTGTGCGCGATACCCGCGCAGAGCAGTTGGTAAAAGGCTTTGCGCTGCTGGCAATCGGCTATCTGCTCGTAGCGCAGCTGCAACTGACTGCGATGAGCTTTTTACTTAAAAATCTCCTTTCTCTTGGCGTAACCGCATTGGTGGTGGTGTTCCAGCCCGAGCTTCGCCGCGCGCTGGAGCAGGTGGGCAGAACGCGTATCGGGCTGAGTATGTTCACCCCCGGGGATGTAGACGCAGATGAGCAGGAACGCCGTTGGCGTACTGCTATTTCTGCAATCTGTGACAGTACAAGCTTTCTTTCGCGCCAGAAGATCGGTGCGCTGATTGTAATAGAAAAAGAGACCAAGCTGGGCGAGATAATAAAAACCGGAACGATTATTAATGCCGATCCAAGCGTGGAGCTTATTGGCAACGTTTTCTTTCCGAACTCTCCGCTTCATGACGGAGCCATGATTATCCGAGGCGGCAAGCTGTACGCAGCGGGCTGCTTTCTGCCGGTTTCCGAAAACCATACCATCAGTAAAACCCTGGGTACCCGTCACCGTGCGGCTTTGGGCATGAGCGAAAACTCCGATGCTGTCGTAATCATTGTTTCGGAGGAAACCGGTATCATCTCGGTGGCTGAGAACGGTAAGCTTACCCGTAATTTTGACAGTGAAACGTTAGCGGAACGGCTGGAAAAAACACTCTTTACCTCTAAGATCGCCGAGCTCGCCGAAAAGCGTCCATCCTTCTGGAAGGTGAAATCCAAATGAAAAAGAACAAGTTTTCGTTTAAACGGCTTATCTATAACGACCGTATTCTTATGGTGATATCGGTTCTTTTAGGCATTATTGTATGGGTAATTATTGCTTGGATTGTAGAACCGACATTCAGCATGAGGGTGAATGGCATTCCCGTTACCTACGATAAAACCAGTTTGGATAAGCTTGGGTTAAGCGTTATTTCAGGTCAAAATGAAACAGTAAGTATTGAGGTTACCGGGAACCGAGCAACGGTTGGCGAGCTCACCCCCGATAATTTTATTGCAAAAGCCTCTCTTGTAGGTGTTGATGCTCCGGGTACATACTCGGTTGAAGTGCAGGTAAGTAAGAAACTACAGAATACCGATTATGATATCCAGCAGCCTCAAACGCCTATTCTTGTTTCTGCCAAATTCGACCGCTATGTATCAAAAAAGATTTCCTTGGGTGTTGATCTTTCCAAACTTACTGTTCCAGACGGTTATATTATGGAAGCATACTATATTACACCTACCGAGGTTACAATCTCGGGCCCGGAGGCCGAGGTTTCACGCGTAACCAGATGTATGGTGGAGCCGGAACTGCCTGAGACATTGAATAAAACCGACATTGAAAAAGGGCCGATTGTGCTCTATGACGCTTCAGGCAAGCGAATAGAGCTTGGAAACATGAAACTCGATAAGGATACCGCGGAAGTTACTATTCCGGTGCTTAAAAAGAAGGTGCTGCCTCTCCATGTGGGGTTCACGAATGTACCGGAGGGCTTCCCGATTTCTGACTTGGATTATACGCTTTCGGTTAATGAAATAGAAATTGCGGGTCCTGCTGAAACAGTAGACACGCAATCTAGCATTAACATCGGTTATGTTTCCTTAAAAGAAATTGGGCCGGAATATGTAAAATTATTTGATTTAGACTTACCCCAAGGCTTTGCCAATATTCAGAATGTAACCGAAGTTATGGTTAAAATTGCGTCATCCGGCTTTGAAGAACGCAAGTTCAATATCAAAAGCGCCAACATTCATTTTATCAACGAACCGGAAAACTATATGGTTAAGCTGGAATCCAGGGGTGTTAGTAACATCAAGCTGGTTGGCCCGCCGGATATACTGGATAAGATTACGGCCAACGATATTGTCGGAGAGATTGATCTTTCAGAAATTGATCTAAGTACAGGATCGCATAAGGTGCCGGTACAGATATTCGTTCCTTCCCGTGGCACGGTATGGGCCTTTGGCGATTATTCAGCTGTTATCTCGGTAAAAGAAAAATAGTTAAAATACAAGGAGCTTGGTGATATGCCAAGCTCCTTATCCAATACTCAGATGGGTACAATAAATCATAATAGGTACAATACCAGCTGAAATCAGCGGAGAAACGGGGTAACCATGGCCATCTTGGTTCCAAATATCAGCACAGGTTTAAACGAGCCCAAACAGGCAGCGATAACGCTCGCGCTTAAAAAGTTGGGGCTTACCCAAAAGGATATTACACGCGCCTACATCGCAAAATCTTCGGTTGACGCACGCAAGCGTGAGCAGATACAGCTGGTGTACTCCATAGGGATAGAAGCACCCAATGAGGCGGCTATTCTTAAACGCGCCGGAAGCATTGGGGCTGTTATACGCATCAAAACGGCTCTTTCGCTGAAAACCGGCGAGCAGACTTTGGCTTACCCGCCGGTGGTTGCGGGCTTTGGCCCTGCGGGGATGTTCGCAGCACTTCTTCTTGCAAGGGCGGGCTTTCACCCGATTGTGCTTGAGCGCGGCGGGAGTGTGGACGAGCGTGTCAATGCCGTAAACGCCTTCTGGCAGGGTGGGGCACTGGATGTAAACACCAACGTGCAATTCGGCGAGGGGGGAGCGGGTACCTTCTCCGACGGTAAGCTCACCACCCGTATCAACGATGAGCGCTGCGATTTTGTACTGGATGAGTTCTGCCGCCACGGGGCGCCTGCCGACATCCTTGAAAAAGCGAAACCGCATATCGGCACCGATAAACTGCGCGGGGTGGTAAAGTCCATCCGGGAGGAGATTATTCGTCTGGGCGGCCAGGTGCTGTTTCACACCTGCCTCACCGATATCACTGTAAAAGATGGCAGGCTCGTTTCGGTTACCGCAAACCATCAGGCAATCCCTTGCGAGACCCTGTTGTTATGCATCGGGCACAGTGCAAGGGATACTTTCTCCATGCTGCTGCAAAAGCAGGTTGCTATGCAGCCCAAGGCGTTTTCGGTGGGGGTTCGTATCGAGCAGCTGCAGCAAACCATCGACGAGGGCCTCTACGGGCGTTTTGCGGGGCATCCCGCGCTGCCAAAGGGAGAATATCAGCTCTCGCACCGCTTAAACGGCAGAGGAGTATACACCTTCTGCATGTGCCCCGGCGGCTTTGTGGTGCCCTCCTCCAGCGAGGAAAACGGGGTTGTAACAAACGGCATGAGCGAATATCTGCGTGACGGCATCAATGCAAATGCCGCTGTAGCGGTAGGGGTTGAACCTGCCGATTTCGGCGGAGGTATTTTGGATGGTATTGCATTTCAACGTCAGTTAGAATCTGCTGCTTTTCTGCACGGCGGCAAAAGCTACAAAGCCCCCGCCCAAACCGCGGGCAGGTTTTTAAACAGCCAGCCGGGGCTTGCGCTTGGCCGTATTCAACCAAGCTACGCCATCGGTGTAACCGAAGCCGATTTCACCAAGATATTCCCCCCGTTTGTTTCCGATATGCTCAAGCTCGGCCTTGTCAATTTTAACGCAAAGCTCAAGGGCTTCGCATCACCGGACGCGGTACTTACCGGGGTGGAAACCCGCACCTCCTCACCGGTGCGCATCCTGCGTGATAATACCCTGCAATCGCAGGGGGTGCAGGGGCTTTACCCGTGCGGCGAGGGTGCCGGTTATGCGGGTGGCATTGTCAGTGCCGCGGTAGACGGTGTTCGGATAGCGCAGGCGGTAATGGAGCGGTTTAGACCCTTTGAATAACTTATTTTTCATAAGAAAAGGACGGATTAACATCATCCGTCCTTGCTGCTTTATTTAGCCAAGATCGCCTTCACCACTGGCTCAATATTCTTTTCTCTCGTAAAATCTACCGGCTGCGAATAGGCCGCAAGCATGCCCCGCGCATCTGCATCGGGGTTCTTAATGCTTTTTAGCTGTATCTTCCTTAGCGACATCAAGAATTTATCAATGGGGCTTAATTTATTATAATTAAATCCGCCGCGCATCATAAAGAATTGAACCTGCTTTTGTTCTTCCGGGTTCAGATTGTGTTTCTTCACCTCGTCAACCACCTCCGGACGTACCGGTGAGGCTCCCGAGGTAAATACGATCAGCCTTTTCCCTTTTAACTGATCAAGGTTCTTCTTAATCAGCCTAAAACCGTTGATACCGCCGGCATAGAGGCCGCCGCCGTAGACAATCGTATCGTATTTCATAAGGTCGGTTATCTCAACGCCCTTGGCTTCCCTTAAATCGGCACCAACCGCCTTGGCAATCCACTCGGCGTAGTTTTTTACAAAACCGGTCTTTGAGCGGTATACTACAATAATATTTGACATAGTCTATCCCTCCCGCTGATGATATTCGTATAAATTCTATTATACAATTAAAAGCGTAGAGTGTCTATCTCATCCCGATTAAATGCCCACGATTATCTTTAGCCAGTGCCGTCAAAAAAGGTTGAATAACGGTAGGCAAAATGATAGAATACAGAATAGACCGTTAACGGAAAAGCAAGCCAATGCAAACTTTATGGGGGAAAAAGCTTTGGGCTATAAAAAATGGGTGCTGCCGAATATAGATAAAAGCCTGAGTGCAAGGCTTGCCGCCGAACTTGGGGTCTTACCGGCGGTTGCTGATATTCTGGTGGCCCGCGGCATAACCGAACCGAATCAGGCGCAGGCCTTTTTACATAACGACGCTGCACTTTCCAACCCGTTTTGCTTTAGGGATATGGATAAAGCCGTCGATAGAATCAACGAAGCACTGGAAAACGATGAGCAAATAGCCGTCTACGGAGATTACGATGCCGACGGTGTTACCGCAACCGCGATTCTGGTGCTTTATCTGGAGTCAGCAGGGGCGAATGTTACATATTATATACCATCCCGCGAGGATGAGGGCTACGGCATGAACAAGGCCGCAGTCGCCAAGCTGCATAAACTGGGTGTCAATTTGATTATCACTGTGGATAACGGCATCACCGCCAATGAAGAGATAGCCTACGCCTCCGAGCTTGGCATCGATGTGGTGGTAACCGACCATCATAAGCCAAAGGATATACTACCGAAAGCCTGCGCGGTGGTAGACCCCCATCGCAAAGACTGTGACAGCCCATTTAAAGATTACTGCGGCGCGGGGCTTGCCCTGATGCTAATCACGGCGCTTTCGGGCGGCGATTTTGATGAGATGCTGGATTTCTGCGGCGACCTTGCGGCAGTGGGTACTATCGCGGATGTTGTGCCGCTGGTGGGCGAAAACCGTATCCTCGCCTGTGAAGGGCTAAAACGCCTGCGAGACACCCAGAACATTGGCCTTGCGGCATTGATTGAGTGCTGCGGCTTAACCGATAAGCCTATCACATCCGAGGTGGTTGCTTTCGCAATTGTTCCACGCATCAACGCGGCGGGCCGTTTGGGGCTTGCCGAGGTCGCACTCAGGCTGCTTCTAAGCGATGATTACGAAGAAGCGATGGCACTTGCCCTTGAAATCAATAAAAATAACGCCCAGCGGCAGGAACTGGAGGCTGTCATCCTGCGCGATATCGGGCAGGAGCTTGCCAAACACCCCGAAAAGGCTGAACGGCGCGTAATCGTGCTGGCTAGCGAGGGGTGGCATCACGGTGTAACCGGTATCGTGGCGGCAAAGCTGGTGGAGCGCTACGCAAAGCCCTGCTTTTTAATCTCGATAGAGGGTGATACAGCCCGCGGATCCGGCAGGGGAGTGGCAGGCTACTCGATGTTTGAGGCACTGCTCTCGTGTGACGACCTGCTCTTGCGCTACGGAGGCCATACCGCGGCGGCTGGCCTTACGCTTGAAACCAAAAATATAGAGGCCTTTATACAGCGTATAGAGGATTACAGCCGCAAGCAGTACCCCCTCATGCCGGTGCATTCTGTTAGCGCTGACAGGCTCTGTGAGCCCGACGAGGTAACAATCGAGGAACTGCGAATGCTTTCGGTATTTGAACCGTTTGGCTGTGGAAACGAGGCTGTCCGCTATTGCTTTACGGGTCTTACCATCACCGAGATTACTCCCTTGGGCGGCGGAAAGCACCTGCGTCTGCGGCTTTCCAAGGGCAAAAAAACGGTGTTCGGTGTATATTTTGGTATGACCGAGCAAAGCTTTCCCTATAAGGCAGGCGATACGGTGGATATCTTGGCAGCCTGCGATATCAACGAATATCAGGGTAGGCAGAGCGTTTCTATCAAGATACGCGATATCCGGGCGTCTTCGTTTAATCAGGATCAGTTCTTCCGCTCCCGCGAGCTGTATGAGCGCTACCGGGGGAAGGAAGAGATAATATCGACGGATATTGATGTAATTATTCCAACCAGGGATGATGTCGCAGTTATCTATCGTCAGCTCAGGGAACACGAGCGTTACCCGTGGGGCGCAGTGCAGCTTGCGGCAGCGTCGCTTTCCAACTACGGCAAAACCATGGTTGCCCTGCAGGCGCTTGAGGAGCTTGGGCTGATTTCTACAAACATTGATAACAATCAATATATAATCTCAATTGTCAAGGGCGCCCCCAAGGCTAACCTTGCCGATTCAAAATTTCTGCAAGGGTTAAGCACACAAAGGGAACGCTGATTATTTAACGATTAATTCAGCGCACCCTAACACAATAACCGGGGGCAAGGGGCTGGTGACTGCGATGGACGATTATTTAAAAGAACTTCTGGACTTTATTGATAAAAATGAAAAGCAGTACGATAAGGCTTTAGTTACCAAGGCCTTTGAGGTTGCGCGTGATGCGCATCAGGGCCAGAAGCGGAAAACAGGGGAAGAGTATATTATACACCCCGTGTGTGTAGCTAAGATACTGGTTGAGCTTGGTATGGATACCGAGTCACTGGTTGCGGCACTCCTGCACGATGTGGTAGAGGATACCGAAACCTCGCAGGAGGAGATTACCCGCCTGTTCGGGCGTGATATTTCACTATTGGTAAGCGGGGTAACCAAGCTCGGCAGAATCCCGTATTCCTCGCGTGAGCAGCAGCAGGCCGAGAATATACGAAAAATGCTGCTCGCCATGAGCCAGGATATCCGTGTAATCATTATTAAACTGGCTGACCGACTGCACAATATGCGCACCATCGATGCCATGCCCCCCCAAAAGCAGCGCGACAAGGCCCTTGAAACCATGGAGGTTTATGCCCCCATTGCACATCGCCTAGGTATCCGCGCTGTAAAAGAAGAGCTTGAAGACCTCTCACTCAAGCACCTAGACCCTGTTGCCTACAACGATATTGATAAGGCACTTGCCATCCACAAGGAGGAGCGCACTCAATTCTTGCAGAATATTATCGAGCGCATTCAGGAGCGCATGAAGACTGACAGCGTTCAAATCTATCTGGAGGGCCGCGTTAAAAGCATCTACGGCATCTACCGCAAGGTGTATATGCAGGGCAAGGCACTGGAGGAGATTTACGATATCTATGCGGTGCGCATCATTGTGGATACCGTTATCGAGTGCTACAACATCCTTGGCATCATGCACGATATGTTTACGCCCATCCCCAACCGTTTCAAGGACTATATATCCACCCCCAAGGCCAACATGTACCAGTCGCTGCACACAACGGTTATCGGCAAAGAGGGTGTTCCGTTTGAGATTCAAATCCGCACATGGGAGATGCACCACACCGCTGAATACGGCATCGCGGCGCATTGGAAGTACAAGGCCGGGCTGCAGGGCAAGGATAGGCTGGAGGAGCGCCTTGCGTGGATACGCAAGCTGCTGGAATCACAGACCGACGACGTGGAGGAGATTGTCCGCACCATAAAAACCGATCTTTCTCCCGAGGACGTATTTGTGTTTACGCCCAAGGGGGATGTAAAAAGTCTGCCCGCAGGCTCTACGGTAATCGACTTTGCTTATGCTATACACAGCGCGGTGGGTAACCGTATGGTGGGCGCCAAGATTGACGGGCGCATGGTGTCTATCGACAGCGAGGTGAAAACCGGACAGATCGTTGACATTATCACCAGCAACGCGGTGGGGCGCGGCCCTAGCCGTGACTGGATTAAGATCGCAAAAACCAGCGAGGCAAAGAACAAGATACGTGCATGGTTTAAAAAAGAGCGCCGCGAGGAGAATATTGAGGAGGGCAGGCAGGAGATTGAGCGTGAGTTTAAGCGCAACAATATCCGTGTGCCCGATGAAGCCTACGATACCTTCATGGAGGACCTTGCCAAGCGCCAGCATTATGCCTCTGTGGATGAATTCTACGCGGCTATCGGCTACGGCGGTATCACCCTTTCAAAGATTATACCTCGCATCAAGGATGATTACCTCAAGGCATTCAGACCTGTGGAACCCATACAGACCATACCCAAGAAAACAGCGGCCAAAACCGTCTCCAGTGGCGTTATCGTCGAGGAAATCGACGGCTGTTTGGTAAAGTTTGCGCAGTGCTGCAACCCGCTGCCGGGCGATGATATCATCGGCTTTGTAACACGCGGCTACGGCGTTTCGGTGCATAAGCGCGACTGTGTGAACGTTGTAAACTCGCTTGAATCGGGCGACCAGCCCGAACGCTGGGTGAACGTGCAGTGGGCTGACGAGGTGAAGGAGACCTTTAAGTCCACCGTCGAGATTCTGGCGCATGACCGGCCGGGCATGATAGCCGACGTAACGGTTGCGCTTGCCAATATGCACCTGCAGATACACGAACTCAACGCGCGCGAGCTGAAGGATGGCTATGTGGGCATTCATGTCACCATCGGCATCTCGGGCAAGGAGCACCTGCAGAATATTATAAACAACCTCACTCGTATCGACAGGGTGGTTTCGGTTACCCGTACCGGTAAGTGATATATTTATATTTGTCTATATATTGGAAAGGACATACTATCTAACAATGAGAGCAGTAATACAGCGGGTTACCCAGGCTAGCGTTTCGATAGACGGCAAAATCTGCGGCGAGATATCACAGGGGCTTCTGCTGCTTTTGGGCGTTTACCAAACCGATACCGAGCAGGAGGCACAGCTGCTGGCCAGAAAGGCGGCGGAGCTGCGCATTTTTGAGGATGCGGCGGGAAAGATGAACCTTTCGCTTGCCGATGTAAACGGCGGTATGTTAATTGTCTCAAACTTCACCCTCTGTGCAGACGCAAGCCACGGCCGGCGGCCCTCGTTTATTGCCGCCGCGCGCCCCGAACAGGCGAAGCCACTCTATGAATACTTTGTAAACTTGGTACGGGAAAAGGGGATTACTCCGGTTCAAACGGGTGTATTCGGTGGTGAGATGAAGGTTTCACTGGTCAATGATGGGCCAATTACGATCCTGCTGGATACCGATGAATTAAAATAGAAGTATATTTACGCCTGTAAATATATAGGATGAGAGCGTGGGAAGTATTTTGAAGCTGATAAAACTCAAGGTAGGGCCGATGGATAATAACTGCTATATCCTTGCTTCCGGGCAAGGGAACAGCCTTGTGATAGACCCCGGCGCAGAAGCAGATACGATTCTGCAGGCTGTTACAAGCAATCAACTCTCCCTGCGCTATATTCTGCTTACCCACGGCCATTTCGACCATATCGGGGCGGTACGTGAGGTGCATCAGCAAACCGGCGCCGGTATTATCATCTCGCAGCAGGATGCCGAGATGCTTAGTGACCCGGAAAAGAACGTCGGTGCACGTTTTGCTCAGGATGATAATCGGTACAACCTTGCCGATATCCCAACCGAGCGGTTGGTGAATAACGGAGATATTATTACTCTGGATGAGATAAACGTAGAGGTTATTTCAACTCCGGGGCACACCAAGGGTTCGGTAGTGTTCAAGGTTGATGATATGCTGTTTACCGGCGACACCCTTTTTGCGGGTACCATCGGTATTGTCACCCATTACGGCGGTAGCTTAGCCGAGGAGATTGCTTCGGTAAAGCGTTTAGCCGAAACCCTGGAGGGTGACTATGCGGTGTTCCCTGGCCACGAAAAAGAAACCACACTGGAAACCGAACGCCGAACCAATCCTTATTTAGGAAATGTAAGCTATGACGATTGTTTTTAAAGGCCACGATTACGCTTATGAGGTAAGAAATGTCGCGCTGCTGTTCTTCCAAGGCGAACCCATCACCGAGGCCAGTGAACTGCCGGAGCAGGGGGATTACCTGTTTACCGAACTGCAAAGAGACGGTAGCTCCGCAAAGCTTACCCTAACTGTTAGGCTGAACGGTATCGTTCATTCCAGCTATGCAGAGGTTCCGCTGGATGTGCGGGCATTCGACAAGGAATGTGAACGTGTATTCGGTATAATGATGTACAGGCTGCTGTCGCCGCTTACCGGGGTTACGCCTCAATGGGGGATACTTACCGGCATACGTCCCGTCACGCTGGTTCACAAGCTTAAGGCGCAGGGGCTTTCGGAACAGCAGATTGTAAAGCACTTTGAAGAGAGCTATCTGGTTTCGCCGCGCAAGGCGTCGCTTCTGCTGCGAACCGCGGGCAAGGAGGCGGCGATTATACAAACCTCTGCGCCCAATTCCTTCAGCCTGTATATCTCCATCCCTTTTTGCCCCACACGCTGCCACTACTGCTCGTTTGTCTCCCACGCTATTGAAAAATCGGCGGGGCTTATCGAGGCCTACCTGCCTAAACTGTGCGAAGAAATCGCCCTTACCGGTGAGATTGCTGGGGGGTTAAAGCTGCGGCTGGAAACGGTCTACATCGGCGGCGGAACCCCTACCACGCTGTCGGCACAGGGGCTTATCACATTGTTTGCCGCTATACGCAATGCGTTTGACCTTTCCACCCTGCGGGAGTATACGGTGGAGGCCGGCCGCCCGGATACCATTACCGAAGAGAAGCTTATCGCCATTCGTGAAAGCGAGGCCACCCGCATCAGCATCAACCCGCAAACCTTTAACAACCATGTGCTTGAAGCCATCGGCAGACGACACACCGCGCAGCAAACCATCGATAGTTTCAACCTTGCGCGCAGGGTCGGCATAAACTGTATTAACATGGACCTGATTGCGGGCCTGCCTACCGATACCCTGGAGAGCTTTCAAAACTCTGTGGATACCTGCATCCGTCTTTCACCCGAGGATGTAACAGTGCATACACTTTCACTCAAGCGCTCTTCCAACCTCGCCTACAACAAGGCCGCGGAGCAGGGTGCGCGCGAGGGTATGGTTACCGCCATGACCGACTATGCCGAAACCATGTTACAGGGTGCAGGCTATAACCCTTATTATCTATATCGTCAGCGCAACACACGCGAAAACCTTGAGAATACCGGTTTTGCCAAAGAGGGGTATGAGGGGCTTTATAACGTATTTATCATGGATGAGACGCATACTATTCTCGCCTGCGGGGCCGGTGGGGTAACCAAGCTGCGGGAACCCAGCGGCAGCCGCATAGAGCGAATTTTCAATTACAAATACCCGCACGAGTATATCAGCGGCTTTGACGAAATACTATCAAGAAAAAGACAGGTGGAGGATTTTTATGACGGATGCGTTCTATGACTCACACTGCCGCGTACAGGCCGAAAAGATGAACGACCTTGCGGTTTCAGACCCTAAGCAGCTGGTGGCATTAAGCGAGCAGCGGTATGAGGCGCAGATACGCAATGTCTGCAGCTATATCTGCAACAATATGGAGCGTTCCCACATTGTACTGTTGGCGGGGCCCAGCGCCTCGGGTAAAACCACTACGGCGCACAAGTTCCGCAAGATGCTCAAGGAAGAGTTTTATGTAAACAGCTATGTGGTTTCGCTGGATGATTTCTATATCGACCAGTGCCGGCTGCCCACCCTTCCTGACGGAAGCAAAGACCTTGAAACGGTATATGCCCTTGACATTGACTGTATCCACCAATGCTTTGACCAGCTCACCAATACGCGCAGGGCAAGCCTTCCCACCTTTGATTTTCATACCGCTTCACGCTCCATCATTACAAACGATATTACGCTGGGCGACCACGAGATTTTGATTGTAGAGGGCATTCACGCGCTCAACCCGCTGATAACAGAGGGCTTGGACGCCTCAAAGTTCTTCCGCTTGTTTATCAGTGTAAAGGGTGAGTACAGCTTAAACAATGAGGTGGTGCTCACGCACGAGGACCTGCGTTTTATCCGCCGCTGTGTGCGCGATTACTACCACCGGGATTCCTCACTGGAGCGAACCACCGGAATGTGGGCCTCGGTGCGCGCGGGCGAAAAGAAGTATATCTCGCCTTATAAATGCTATGCCAACCTTACCATAGATTCATTGATTCTGTACGAACCGTGCATCTTCCACCACTTTTTATGTCCGCTCATTGAGCAGATGGATCCTAAGTGTGATATCTACCCGCGCTTTGAAAGGCTTTATCACATTCTGCAGTACTTTGCCGAATTTGATAGGCATTATGTTTCGGAGGATTCACTGCTGCGGGAATTCATAGATTAAGAAAGGAAGCATTTTATCATGAGTACTTACGATGATTTTACTGCCACCGCGCAAACAATCTTTGATAATGCCTGCAGGGCAACCGGTGATTTTGTGAATACCTCCCGGCTGCGCATCGAGCGTATGAACCTCGGCGCCGAGCTGGAGCGCAGCTACGCAAAGCTTGGTAAGCTCAGCTACAACATGAATAAAAACGGCGTAACCGAAAGCGATGCCGTCAATGAGATTATTGCCCGCATTGACAGTCTGCTCAAGAAGATTGAAGATATTACCGGCCGCATCAACAGCATGCAGCAGTAAATTCCTGCCCATACTTATCACGATTATAAAACCTCAAAAAAATCGAGCAAAAAGCTTGAATTTATGGGCTTTTGCGAAGATTTTTTTGAAAGGTTTTAATGAGAGATTAGTATTAGCGTACACCTGTTTAAAAGAGGCTTCTTTTTGCCATTTTGCCCGCATAGTAATATCTAGGCCGTACAGGCGTCAGCTTTGCCTGCACAGGTCTTAGGGCTGCTGTGCAGATTCAGCAGCCCAATGCAGGCAGAAAAGGTGTGATGGATGTGACCGCTAGGCGAAAACAAAGCTTTTTACACGGTGCGCTGATTCTGACTGCCGCCACCGTGATTGTAAAGATCATCGGCGCGATATTCAAAATCCCCCTCACACTGGTTCTGGGCGGGGAGGGTGCCGCGCATTTTTATACGGCCTACGATATCTTTAACCCCATCTCCGCAATAGCCATCGCAGGGCTGCCGATTGCAGTTTCAAAGCTTGTTTCCGAGAGTGTGGCGGGTGGCCGGTTTCGTGATGTGAGGCGTATCCGTAAAATATCGCTATATCTTTTCTTGGCAACCGGTACTGTCGGCTTTGTGGTTACCCTTATTTTTGCGCGGCCTTTTGCGGTATTGGTGGGCAACCCCAACGGAGCGGTTCCGGTTATGGCAATTGCCCCCGCGGTGCTGTTCCTTTGCCTGATGTCCTCCTACCGGGGCTATTACGAGGGGCTGCGCAATATGTACCCCACCGCTGTTTCTCAGATTACGGAGGCGTGTGCCAAGCTTATTTTAGGCTACTCGCTTTCCTTGTGGGTGCTGAAGCTTGGGCTTGAGGATTATACCAAAACCGGCACGGTTTTCGGCGTTGTGGTACAATCCCTCGAACAGGCAAAAACCGCGGTGCTGCCATTTGCTGCGGCAGGCGGTATTCTGGGGGTTACCCTAAGCACGCTGTGCGGTTTTGTTTACCTGTTAATCCGGCATATCGGAAAAGGCGATGGCATTACGAGCACCGAGTTCGCTGCAGCTCCTGCGCCGAAAGCCACCGGAGAACTGTTAAAAAGCCTCATTCGAATCGGCATACCGGTTTGTTTGGGGGCGTTGGTGGTAAGCCTAACCTCCACCATCGACCTTGCTTCGGTAATGAACCGTCTGACATCTGCTGTGAACAACAACCCAGAGCTTGTAATGGGCATGTACGCAGGCGTGCTGCCTCAGGATATGACCCTTGATCGTCTGCCGGCCTTCCTGTTTGGCACCTATAAGGGGCTTCCTATGACCATCTTTAATCTGGTGCCTGCCATCACCACAGCCTTCGGTATCAGCGTGCTGCCGGCCGTTTCGGCGGCGTGGGCGCGCAATAATACTAAAGAACTGAAAAAGAATGTTGAATCAGCCCTGCGCGTAACCTCACTCGTTGCAATCCCTGCGGGCTGCGGCTTAATGGCACTGGCAGGGCCGGTGCTTACGCTGCTTTATAACTTTAAGGGCGATGGGCTTGCCAGCGAGGTTGCCATTTCAACCCCGATTCTATCGTTTATGGGCATTAGTGTAATCTTCGTTGCCATTACAAGCCCTGTGAATGCCATATTGCAGGCAATCGGCAGGGCCGATCTGCCGGTGAAGTTCCTGCTTGTAGGCGGGCTGATTAAGCTTGCCGTAAACTATTTTCTGGTGGCCATCCCCAGCGTCAATATCCTTGGAGCGCCGGTTGGCACGCTGCTGTGCTACCTGTTTATCGTCGTTGCCAGTATGATTGCCGTAAGCCGCCAAACCCATATGGTTCCCAACCTGCTCAGCGTATTTGTAAAGCCTGTTATCGCAGGAGTTTTCTGCGGCGCGTCTGCCTGGGGCAGCTACGGGTTGCTTGTACGTGCCTGCGATGCAAGGGTTTCCACGCTTATTTCCATTGCAATTGCGGCAATACTATATGTTATGGTGCTGTTTTTAATCCGTGGCATTAGTTTAGATGACATTTTAATGCTCCCAAATGGAGAAAAAATTGCTAAAGTACTTGAAATGCACGGATTAATAGGGTAATATATATATGTTTTAACACATGGAAATTGGAGAATGGATTCGTGGAGTTTGAGTTTAAATCGAAATACGACGTAAACGATCTTCTTACGATTATGGACATTCTTCGCGGCGAAGATGGCTGCCCGTGGGATAAGGAACAAACACATTCAAGTATCCGTAAGAACTTCATTGAAGAGGTTTATGAGGTTTGCGAAGCCATCGATATGAACAATATTGCTCTGCTCCAAGAGGAATTGGGCGATGTGCTTCTGCAGGTGGTTTTCCATTGCAGAATGGAAAAGGAGCTTGGAAACTTCGATTTCGACGATGTGGCCGATGGTATCTGCAAAAAGCTGATTATCCGTCACCCGCATATCTTTACCGAGAATGGTAATTGTAAAACCTCCAGCGAGGTTTTGGTAAACTGGGAAAACATTAAAAACTCCCAAAAAGGCATGAAGTCAAGAACAGAAAGTATGAAGGATGTGCCCCGTGTTCTGCCGGGGCTTATGCGCGCGCAGAAAGTTCAGGCGCGGGCGGCAAAAAGCGGGTTTGATTACCCCAACATCCAGTATGCCTTTTCTGATTTGGTGAGCGAGCTCTCAGAGCTGATGCGTGCGGTCAGCGATAACGATCAGGCCGCCGCTTCCGAAGAGCTTGGTGATTTAATCTTTTCATGTGTGAACTTATCGCGGTTCCTCACGCTTGATGCGGAAGAGGCGCTTACCGCCTCGACCGACAAGTTTATATGCAGGTTTTCGCAGGTAGAAGCACTTGCGGATGCTGAGCGCATCGACCTAAACCATGCGGATATATGTGAGCTGGACAGACTTTGGAAGAAAGCAAAGGATCTTAGCAAAGCCCAAAACACTTAATTCGGAGGGAAAGAGAATGACGAAAACAGAGTTGATTAGTGCGGTTGCCGAGAAGGCAGGCATCTCTAAGAAGGATGCAGATAAGGCTGTAAATGCGGTATTTGATGCAGTAGCCGAGGCACTTGCCGGCGGCGACAAGGTTCAGATCGTAGGCTTTGGCTCTTTTGAAGTAAAGCCCCGCAGCCAGAGAGTAGGCCGCAACCCCAGAACCAAAGAGGAGATTGTTATCCCTGCTTCCAAGCTGCCTGTATTTAAGGCTGGCAAGTCTCTCAAAGAGCAGGTTGCAAAATAAGCTTGCTTTTGGGTTCATGTACAACTTTTAAGTTGCACAGTACACTGCGCATCGCCTTAAACGGTGCGCAGTTTTTTCTTATCCCGTTATATTTTTAAAAGGATGGTCAACCATGCGTTTGGATAAATATCTTAAAATAACAAGGCTCATTAAACGCAGAACCATTGCCAACGAAGCGTGTGATGCCGGGCGCGTGCTGGTAAACGACAAGCCAGCCCGTGCGTCCTACGATGTAAAGGAAGGGGATATCGTTCAGATTAATCTGGGTGCAAAGCCGCTTAAAGTACGTGTGCTCAAGGTAAGTGAGTATGCCACCAAGGACGATGCCTCCACCAACTACGAGGTGCTGCCCTGAATCAAACCAGACCTCCCAAGCATATAATACACCTTCCTATCATATCATTAAGTAATACCTGCCCCCAGGGCGTTGGTGTTACTTATTTTTTTGCAATTAAACAAGCTTTCCCATAAGCAGAAAGGCTGGTAATAGGGCATGGCTGAAGAGAAGAAAACCATAAAAATGCCGCACAATCTAATATTAGAGGGCAGGCGGGTACTAACGGTTTCGGGGGTAAACGACATCGACAGCTTTGACGAGCAGTCGGTAGTATTATTCACCGAGATGGGCGAGCTTACCGTCAAGGGCAGCAACCTGCATATCAACAAGCTGAATGTAGATACGGGAGAATTGAATATCGACGGTGATATTCATACCATGATCTACACCGACGACGATCCCAAGCGCAGAAGCTTCTTTGAAAAGCTGTTCAAATAATGCCGTCACGCTGGGGATAGTTGGTTTGCCTATTGAAGGAATGCCTTGCCGCAGCAGGGGAGTGCGGTAGCCTTTATGTTCAAAAACGGCAGGGCCAGGCAAAGGGGTGTTTAAACGGCGTGGAGGTTGTTGTATCGCATCAAACCGTTCTGTTTCTGCAGGCTTGCCTGCTGGGCTTTCTGCTGGGGATTTTTTACGAGATCTTCAGAATCCTGCGGCTGTTGATTCAAACGGGCCCGGTAGCTATTTTTGTGCAGGATATACTCTACTGGTCGGTTAGCGCACTTATTTCGTTTTTGTTTATCCTTGCGGTGAACTCGGGGCAACTTCGTATCTTCCTGTTGCTGGGCATCGTAATAGGAATGGTGGTATATTTTCTTACCCTCGGTGTACTTGTTATGAAGGCTTCCAAGGCTATTATAGCCTTCATTCATCGGGTAATGAGGTTTATCTACCGTAAGCTTGTTGCTCCGGTACAGCGTTTTATGGGCATTACCCGCCAAAAAGCGGACCGTTTTGCAAAAAAAGTTGAATCTAAGAATAAAATAATCAAAAATAATATGAATTACAGCTTGAAACAATACCGTCTTTTATTGTATAATTTATTACACACAACAAAATCTGAAAACATACACTATACCAAACAAAAACGAGGGATTGGCGAGTATGAAAAAAAGCGTGGAAAGAAAAGGAAAGATTCCTCTCATCATTAAGCTCATCATTGTAGCAATATGCGCGGTTTCAATCTTCTCTTCCATCCAGTTGGGTGTTACCATCTCTCAACAAAAGCATGAACTGGATCTCATCAATAACCAGATTGCCGAACAGACGCTTCAAAACCGTGAGATCAGCCAGTTGATCACTTCTGCTGATGACGGCTACATGGAGCGCATGGCACGGGAAAAGTTGGGCTATGTTTACCCGCAGGAACAGGTGTATGTTGACGTTTCGGGTAATTAGAAGTGTTTTATAAATTTAATAGCTTTTCTATAATGATTAAGGAGGATAAACTTTTCGTATGCAGCTTGAGGTAGGAAGTTTAGTAACCGGAAAGGTGACCAGTATTACCAAGTTCGGCGCTTTCATTGACCTGGGCGAGGGGAAGACAGGTATGGTTCACATCTCTGAAATTGCGCCTACATATGTCAATGAAATCAGGGATCACCTAACCGAGGGGCAAGAGGTTAAGGTAAAGGTTCTTACCGTTGGGACTGACGGCAAGATTGGCCTTTCCATCAAAAAGGCGATTGATAACCCTCCGCCCGCAGCACACAGCCCTCAAAAGCCTTTCAGGCGCGAGGGTGGTCGGGGCGGTGCTGACTTTGGCCGCCGTAATAACGAAAGCATGACCTTTGAGGATATGATGAACAAGTTCAAGCAGTCCAGCGACGAAAAGATGTACGACCTCAAGCGTAGCGTTGAATCCAAAAGAGGCTCCAGTGGTACTAAGCGCGGTGCCAAATTCGGCTGACAACCTATTCAAGTCTGATGATGCAGGCTGGTTTAGCCGCTTTTTAAAATAGGCCAAGCAGGTGTTGGTATTGGTTTAATCGGCCCATACCGGCACCTTTTCTCTTGTTTTTGCAAACCAACATGAAAGGGCAAGGTTCTTTAGATGAATATTATCAACGCAAAAATCTATACCATGGAAGATAAAATCATTCCAAACGGCTACATTACCGTTGAGAACGGCAAAATCACTGCGGTGGGTGAAATGTCAGGCTTTGCGGTCACTTCCGCCGATATCTTGGATGTAAACGGCGCCGGGGTTTATCCGGGCTTTGTAGACGCCCACAGCCACCTTGGCATGTGGGAGGATGGGCTTGGCTTTGAGGGCGACGACGGCAACGAGGCTACCGACCCGTCTACTCCGCACCTCAGGGGTATCGATGCAGTCAACCCAATGGACCACTGTTTTGAAGAGGCCTACCGAGCCGGTGTTACCACCGTGGTAACCGGCCCCGGCAGCTCCAACCCAGTGGCGGGGCAGCTGGCCGCTATAAAAACCTATGGAAACCGGATTGACGATCTCATTGTCAAGGAGCCGCTGGCCATTAAGTTTGCGTTGGGCGAAAACCCCAAGGGTATTTATCACGGCAAGAACGAGGCGCCCGAAACTCGTATGGCTACTGCTGCCATTATCCGTGAACAGCTTTATAAGGCGAAGAAGTATCTGGAGGATAAGCAAAAGGCTGCGGAGGATGAGGATTTTGATGAGCCGGATTATGATATCAAATGTGAGGCGTTGCTGCCGCTTTTGCGGGGCGAGATTAAGGCACACTTTCACGCCCATCGCGCCGATGATATCTTTACCGCCATGCGGCTGGCCCGTGAGTTTAAGCTGAATTATGTGCTCATCCATTGCACCGAAGGGCACCTGATTGCCGACAAGCTCCGCGCCGAAGGGGCGGATGCTGTGATCGGGCCGCTGCTTTGCGAGCGATCCAAGCCCGAGCTGCGCAACCTTACCCCCAAGACAGCCGCGGTGCTTCACAAGCAGGGCGTTTCCATTGCCATCTGCACCGACCATCCGGTAATCCCCATACAATACCTGCCCTTAACCGCGGGGCTTGCGGTTCGTGAGGGGTTACCCTACGAAGAGGCACTCAGGGCCATTACCATCAACCCCGCAAGAATCTGTGGGCTTGAGGAGCGTATTGGTTCGATTAAGCCGGGCAAGGACGCCGACCTTGTGGTATTTGAGGGTGATCCGCTCTCAGTTTATACCACGCCGAATATGGTCTTTATAAATGGTTTTAGGGTAATATAAACGAAGTTCATTTATACATAAAAATAACTAAAATCATTCACAACCCAACTCTTTACTTTCGAGTGTAAATGTGCTATTATTAAACCATAGATTAGACACTTTAATCAAAAACAGCATAGCTTATCTTTAAAGATTTAGCTATGATGTATAAATGGTTTAAGGGGATGTGTGTATGAACATTACAATCAGAGGCCGTAAAATCAACCTGCGTGATTCCTTCAAAGAGAGGGCTGAAAAGAAGCTAAAAAAGTTTGACCGCTTCTTTGATAGTAATGCCGATGCCATTGTAACTGCCTCACTGGAGCGTGACCGTTTTACGGTCGAGATTACCATCAAATCACAGGGTATGCTCTACCGCTCCGAAAAAACCGCGGGAGACCTGATTGTGGCATTAGAGGCTGTTACCGATTCCCTGTTCCAGCAGATTGTTAAGAACAAAGCCAAGCTGGAAGCCAAGCTGCGTGACGATGCCTTTACCAAGCCCGATGAAAGCTACCTCTACGATTATGAGGAGGGCGATTCCGAGTATAAGATTGTGCGTAATAAACGCTTTGTTGTAAACCACATGACGGTAGATGAGGCCATACTGCAGATGAACATGCTCGGCCACGAGTTCTTCATGTTCCGTAATGGCACTACCGACGAAATCTGCGTGGTTTACCGCCGCAAGGATGGGAACTACGGCCTGCTTGAGCCGAACCCAGACCGATAAATTTAAGCCGAATTCATGCGAGGGAGCGAAAGCCCCCTCGCAATTTATGTTCAGGCGCTGCCGCATGGCGGGTATCCGTACGTGGCAGAATGATACTAATCTCTCATTAAAACCTTTTTTAAAAATCCTCGTAAGAACCCACCTTAAATTAAAGCATTTTACTTGTTTTTTAGAGGCTTTATAATCAAGATAAGTATAAAAAAGAACACATATGCTTTGGCAGTTGAAAGGATAAAAACCCATGAAACCATTTACCATCTCGTGCCCCTGCATCTTTGGCCTGGAGGGCATTCTGGCCGATGAAATCAAACGTTTCGGCGGGCAGAATGTAGCGGCTCAAAACGGCAGAGTGTTGTTTGAAGGCTCCGAAGAGGATGTTGCGCGCGCGAACCTCTATCTGCGTACCGCCGAACGAGTACTGATTGTGCTGGGCACCTTTCAGGCCAGCAGCTTTGAAGAGCTGTTTCAGGGTGTTTTACAGCTACCGCTGGAGGAGTTTATCGGTAAGAAGGATGCCTTTCCGGTAAAGGGATGGTCACTCAATTCTCAGCTGCATTCGGTCCCAGACTGTCAGGCAATCATCAAAAAAGCCGCGGTAAGGCGGCTGGAAGGCGTTTATCACCAGTCTTGGTTTGAAGAAACCGGCCCCATTCATCAAATACAGTTTTCCATCCTTAAAGACGAGGTTACCGTAATGCTGGATACGTCCGGCGCTGGGCTTCACAAGCGCGGCTACCGCAAGGATGCCACCGAAGCTCCCATCAAGGAAACCCTTGCGGCAGGCATTGCGAATCTTGCGCGTGTAAAAGGAAGCTCCACGGTATATGACCCGTTCTGCGGCTCGGGCACCTTCTTAATTGAGTCGGCTCTCTATGCGCTTAACATTGCGCCTGGTATTTCCCGCCATTTTACGGCAGAGGGTTGGGACTGTTTCAGCGCTGCTGTGTGGAAGCGGGAGCGTGAGCGCGCCATGGAGTCTATTGACCGCCACGCCTCCTTTGCCGCCTACGGCAGCGATATCCTGCCCGATGCAGTAGCGCTGACCACCGGCAATGCCAAAAAGGCCGGTGTGATATCCCGCATTAAAGCTACGGTTGCAGATATTAAGGATTTTACTATTCCAACCGAAAGCGCTATTGTGCTTTGCAACCCGCCTTATGGCGAGCGTCTGCTGGATATTAAGCAGGCCGAGGAATTATACAAGGTTATGGGCCGCATGTTTGAGAAACGTCCGCGTACCAGTTATTATATCATCTCCCCCCACGAAGAGTTTGAGCGGCTGTTTGGCCGCCCCGCAGATAAGCGCCGTAAGCTATATAACGGCATGATTAAATGCCAGCTGTATATGTACTTTAAATAGAACAACCTAAAAACGCCCCGCAGCTGGCAGATACCAGCTGCGGGGCGTTCACATAGTTATTATCTCAACTTTTCCAGTATATTGGCTATCTCTTTGGGCTTTAATACCTTTCCGTAAGAAACCACGCGCTCATCCACCACCAGCGCGGGGGTAGACATCACCCCATAGGCCGCAATATCCTTAAAATCGGTTACCTTAATAAGTTCTGCCTGCATGCCGAGCTGTTCCAAGGCAGCCTTGGTGTTTTCGGCCAGTGAAACACAGTTCTTGCACCCGGGGCCTAAAACCTTAATGGTCATATCACATCATACTCCATTCTTAGTTTACAATTTATACATATAGAAAAAATTCTATATATTATTATAAACAGCTTCTATACTATTGTCAACCCGAAATATAGTGAAAGCCATGGTTTATTCAGGAACCATTGCATAGAATCACTTGGGATGGTATAATCTGAAATCAATAGTAACAGCATTGCGGAAAGGAAGCATTCTTATGAGAGAATACCCCTACAAAAAGGTAGACGCATTTACATCTGCCGGTTCTTTAGGCAACCCTGCGGCCTGCATTTATCTAAAGGAGGATCAGCAGCTTACCCACGAAGAGATGCTTTCGATAGCAGTGGCCCATAAGTATTTCGTTTCCGAGATGGTATACTGCAGCGAGACACCATCCGGCATTCATCTTACCTACTATTCCTCTGAGAGTGAGGTGCCCTTCTGCGGGCATGGAACCATCGCCTGTATGCATAGCTTAATTAAAAATTCACCCCGGTTAATCCAAAAGCCGGAGATAGAGATACAGACAAACCTGCAGGGCAGCCTTACGGTATATAACCGTATTAAAGAGCAGGACGCGGTTTATATCACAGCCCCTCAACCGGAGTACAGCGAGGTAGCCATATCTGCGGAGCTTGCGGCGGCAAGGCTCGGAATCCGCAAAGAGGAGCTAAACCCTCAGCTGCCCATAAAGGTTGTCGGTGCGGGGATGAAAACACTCATTGTACCGATATTATCGCTGGCTACCGAGATTGCCATAACCCCCGATTTTGAACCGCTGAAGCAATTATGTGAAGAAAATAAGATTGATATCGTACTTATATTTTCACTTGAAACCGCTGCACCCGAGTTTATAGCGCATACCCGCGTATTCCCGCCCAGATACGGTTATCTTGAAGATCCCGCCACCGGTTCGGGCAACAGTGCGTTCGGTTATTATATGCTTCGGCAGGGTCTTTGGAACGGTGAAGCCGCAGCTGTAGAGCAGGGTGCAGCGGGGGTAATTTATAACACCGTGCGGCTTGCAACGTTAAATAACCGGGTACTGTTCGGCGGCGGTGCTGCCGAGCGGATTTCGGGGGTTTATTATCTCTAATTTCAGCCTTGAAGACCTGCTAACTGTTTAGTTTATATTATCTGTTACTCTCCACAAACCACCGGTTCTGTTCCAAAAACAAGTAGGCCTCCTTGCCTGCAATCCTACAGGTGTAGCGGATTCCCGCTCCACCTGTTTTTTGCGCCGCAGCGCGCCGGATATCCAGCACCCGGTCGATATAAAAGATATGGTCATCCTCCCAGCGTATCGCTTGGGGAATAATTACTCCGTCACGGGTAAACGAGGCTGTCACGTCAACATAAACCTTTTTCATAACAAATCGCCTCCGTACTCGTTAAAGACATCCTGCTCCTCTTTTCCGTCCAACCCAATCAGCTTTTTGTCACTTAAAAGAAGGGCACGCTGTATGCTGGTGTCGCCAAACCGGCTGCGCAAGGTATCCACCGTTTTTTCAATACATTCACGCTTTACCCTTTTCTCCTCATCCGTATAGATGTCGAGCTGCAGGCAGTCGTCATGGTACATCAGGTCGCAGGCCCGAACCCCGATGCTTCGGATAGGATTACACCAGTTGTAGTTTTTTTGTAATAATTCATAGGCCTTCAGGGCCAGTTCTCCCGAAAGGCAGCTTGGGTTTTCCAGTTTGCATTGGCGCTCAAATGAGTGAAGGTTTACATCCCGCACCGAAAGCACGACGGTCTTGGCGTAAAATCCCTGTGCGCGCATCCGTGTGCAAACGCTCTCCGCGAGCATGTAGATTACCAGCCGCACATCCTCGTTGTTCTTGATGTCGCGCGGCGTGGTGGTGCTGTTCCCGATGGATTTAATTTCCCTTGGTTGGTCGGTGATCCTGCGTACAGGGGAGGAGTCCAACCCATTGGCATAAGCATGGAGCATCAAGCCCCACTTGCCCAATATCCCTTCCAGAAGCTGTGGCTGTAGGCGGGCGATATCTCCGATGGTGTGTATGCCGTACCCCCCCAGCCTTTTGGCGGCGGCTCTGCCCACAAAAAGAAGGTCGGAAGCTGGCAGCGGCCAGACAATCTCCTTAAAATTATGTTCTGTTATCACCGTTACGGCATCGGGCTTTTTATAATCGCTGGCAAGCTTTGCAAACACCTTGTTAAAGCTAACACCAATCGAAACAGTAATGCCAAGCTCCTCTTTAATGCGTTCGCGTATGGTTTGCGCGATCTCCTCACTGTTACCGAAGATGCCGCTGCCTGTAACATCCAGCCAAGCCTCGTCCATGCCGAAGGGCTCCATCTGGTCGGTATACTCCAGATAAATCTGCCTTGCAAGTGTGCAGAAGCGGGCATAGAGCGGCATGTTGGGCGGTACCACTACAAGGTCCTTGCACTTTTGCTTGGCCTGCCACAGAGCCTCGCCGGTTTTTACGCCAAACCGTTTCGCAATCTCGTTTTTGGCAAGAATAATGCCGTGCCGGGCCTCCACACTGCCACCTACCGCTACGGGGAGACCGTTTAGCTCGGGGCGGTGCAGGCACTCAATAGAGGCGTAACAGTTATTAATATCGATGTGCAGAATCGATCTTTTCATCGACGAACACGCCTTTCCGACAAACAGCTTACTTAAAACCCTTATTAGAACATATGTTCTTATCGCATTTATTATACGTCTCTGAGGTACTAAAGTCAATCATTTCTATGATACAAATTCCGGAAATGAATATAACAAACAAGCCAATTCTTCGCCTATCCGCTATGGCATAGGAAAAGAATCGGCTTTTAAAAGAGTACTGCAAGGCTAACCTTTAATATGGTTCATACTCAGAATATCCTGCGCGGTTTTGCCGATATAGGCGTTAATCTTATCAAAATCGGTTGCGGTACGGTAGATTTTTTCAAGCTCCTCCTCCGCCTCACGGGCTTGCTGCAGCACAGAGGAAGCTGCATCGCTAAGCTCCTGTGCCGCGCGGCGGTTAAACGAGATACGCTGCTTGCGTACCGAGAGCTTTTCAAGGCTTGTAAAACGCCGTGCATGTATCGTTCGGCTGTCTTCAAAATCAAAGGAGTGCCATTTGTTGGAGGTTACAAAGCCAAGTCGCAATTCTGGTACCAAGATGTGTTCGATCTTTTCAAAAGGAGAGATGGGGCAGTAGCAGCAGATGAGTTCATGGCCGCTTTCCGTCAGGCTGTGGCGCAGCTTATGCAGCGCGATATTTGAGGCGGCGCCGAATTCATCATCAAAGACATAAACCTTATCGCAGTAATACGAGATTGTACTGTCAAACCGCATAACACCGCTGGGTGTAACAGCGCTTAAAAAACGATAACGCTCTTTCCCGGGTATGTTTTTGCGTGCTTTTACCTCTTTTTGCAATGTCCTTGCCACAAAGGAGGCAATTTTATCCTCATCGGTACAGTTGAGTGCCAAACGATAGGTATCGTTTAACAGCGAGCCGGTGGCCGAGATAAAGCGAACGCTTCGTTCCAGCAGCTGCGTGCTTTTATCGGTGAGGGCCAGAATCTCCTCACGCCTGTCACGCAAAAGCTCCTTGTTGCAGCATTCGCCCAGCGGAATAATGGTTTCAAAGGCATCATAATAACGGGGTTCCAGCACGTGGGGGGAAGTGCCATCCATTACCGCGGCCCGCAGGGAGTGAAACAATACGCCGTCGTAACAATCAGGGTTCAAGGAAGAGTGTATAAGCTCGATATTATCATCATATTTGGAAAGCAGTGCTATCAGCTTTTTGATAAACTCGGTTTTGCCAAGCCCAGGGCCACCCTTTAGTATGTAAGTGTATCCGTCGTCTTCTATGTTATAACACTGCGCGTAACGCGAAATAAAGCCTTGCGGCGCAACCGCTCCCAGAAAAAAATTTGCGGAAGAACTTCCGCCGTTGCACATGAATCATCCCTCCACCCAATTGGTCAGTATATAGGCAATGTTTAAAAAGCCATCTGCGAATTGCAACGAATTTGAACGAAAAACCGTTTAAATCTAACTTTTAAACATGGCCCAGTAAAATGTAAAGAACTGTACAGTCCAGAATATTCAAAAATCTAAAATTGGTTCCTTTCTTGATTCTCATACAGATAAAATTTGAATAAAACCATAAACAATAAAGTCGAATGCCAATCTTAATCTTCGTATATTTACGCAGGGAAAGAAAACAATAGTTTTGTCGGCCTTTTGAGCCGCGGTTAAAAACTGAGAGGAGAAATAAACTATGCCGCAATTATTCTGCGAGGTTTCCACCTGTGCTCATTATAACGATAATTATTGCTGCAAAGAGAAGATACAGGTAGACGGCAGGCAGGCAGATGCGCAGGATTCAACCAGCTGTAAAAGCTTTTACCCCAAGGCGGAGGGCTTTACCAATTCGGTTGAAGCTCAGCATTCCGTTCCGCAGCAGCAGGTAGGTGTAAGCTGCATGGCTGAAAAATGTGTTTACAATACGCAGCATATCTGCACAGCCGATAAAATCGAAATTACCGGAGAGGATGCCGAATCGCACGAGGATACTCTTTGCTCCACCTTCAGGCGCGATTAGTCAATTAGTACTATACAGGCAGTGCTAAATCAACAAACAGGCGGCGGGTGTTCTGAACATCCCGCCGCTTACTGTTATCATCCTAATAATTCAAGCCTATAAAAGCAGTGTTTAGCTGTCGTATTGTACATCGTAGGTTATTACCGGTTTGATGCTGTTGAAGGCCACCTTTACGCGATACATTTTATCAAAAACCTCTTCACTTTCCATGCCGTGCGGGCGATTGTTCCGGCGAAGGCCAAACAACTCATCGGGGCTGCCGGAAAGATAGTTTACTCCCGGCTCACTGCTCAGGGTAGCGGCAAACCCCATCTCGCTGATGATATCTACCGACTCACGGCAGATAATCCCATAGGGGTAGCTAAAATCAACGGGTAGAATGCCGGTTTTATCGCGGGTCTCCTCCTGCATTCGGCCAATATCGCCTTCTAATACCGCTTTGTAATCCGCCAATGATTCCTTCCTTAGCTTTGCGATGCCCTTGCGTGTACCGTCCTTGTAGCTGTTTAGACTATAGCTTTGGTTTACCACTTCAACAAGGCCGGATTCGGTAACCTCCCGCAGTTCCTTCCAACGCATAAACGCGGTGGTACCTACCGGCTGCTCACTGGCCTTGTCAATATCAGCCCCAACAACCGAGAAAACCGCCTTCGTTTCGTATTTTTCAAGCAGAGGGAAAGCAATTTTATAGCAGCTCTCAAACCCACCGTCAAAGGTCAGGATAATCGGCTGATTGGGCAGGGGAGTGCCTTTATAGCAGTATTCGGTAAGGTCCTTCAGGTGGATAGCGGTATAGCCGTTTTCGCGGATATAGATAAGATCACTCTCAAGCTCCGAGGGCAGGATGCTGAAATCTCCGAGTCCATCCTTCTGCAGTTGGATGGAATGGTAGGTTAGTATCGGCACGCAGATGCGATTAGTAATATCCAGCGCCGACTTTGCTGTTGCCTTGCTGCTGGTCATCCATACGCCCGCAATTATCATTACAACTACAGCCACTATTGCGCATATAACGGCAATCAATCTGCCGTTTACCCGAATACTCATGGTGCAATCCCCTTCTTATGTTATTACCCTGAAATAAAAGCGCAAAAGATAGAAGTAATAAATCATATGTTTAGAGATATGCAATCATGAGCAAGGGCAAGCCTTTAAAATGGGTAATATTTATGGTAATATTGGTAATAGACTTAAGCTTTTTCCGCTTCTTACGAAGTGTACTCATTGATGAACGGATGGAACAAACGATGACTTTAAAGAAGAATGATATTATTCCACTGGAGATTACGGATATCACTAACGAGGGCAACGGCGTTGGCCGTGCAGACGGCCTTGCCGTTTTTGTGCCGATGACGGTTGTAGGAGATATCCTTCGCGTTCATATTACGAAGGTACTTAAAAGTTACGCTTACGGGATTGTTAAGGAGATTGTTGCCCCCGGCGCAGGCCGCATAACAGCCGATTGTTCGGTGTTTTCCCGCTGCGGGGGCTGTTCCTATCGTCATATGTCCTATGAGGCCGAGCTAAACATAAAGAAAAAGCAGGTTTTTGATGCATTAAAGCGCATCGGCGGCCTGCATTTTGAAGAACAAATGATTATCCCGTCCCCTCAGACGGAAGGTTACCGGAACAAGGCACAATATCCGGTGCGCGCTGATGAAAACGGACACTGCATCGCGGGCTTCTTTGCCCAGCGGAGCCATCGACTGATAAGCTGCACCGATTGTACTCTTCAACCGAAGCTGTTCGAAGAGGTAACCAACGAGGTGCTTGCGTTTGCAAACCGATATAAAATCCCGCCATACAAGGAAGAGAACGGCTCCGGCCTACTGCGGCATATTTACCTGCGCTATGCGGGCGCTACGGGGGAACTGATGGTCTGTCTTGTTATCAACGGCAAAAATCTGCCCCATGCCGATATGCTTATTCAAACGCTTACAGAAAAGCATCCGCAGGTGAAAAGCATTGTTCTGAACCATAACCGTGCCGATACAAACGTAATACTAGGGGAGAAGTGCACCACCCTTTACGGCAGCGGTACCATCACCGATATCCTGCGCGGGGTGAAGGTGCGGCTTTCGCCGCTGTCGTTCTATCAGGTAAACCGTCTGGGCGCAGAACGCCTGTATGAAGCCGTGGAGGAATTCGCCCAGCCCAATGAAAGCGACCTGCTGCTTGACCTTTACTGCGGAGCGGGCACCATTGGCCTTTCAATGGCACGCAAGGTAAATAAGCTGATAGGGGTAGAGATTGTACCCGAAGCGGTGGATAATGCCCGCGAAAACGCCGTACTCAATGGCTTTAGCAACTGTGAATTTCTGTGCGCAGATGCCTCCGGTGCTGCCTTGGAGCTTGAAAGACGCGGGACAAAACCGGATATCATTATTCTTGACCCGCCGCGCAAGGGCAGTGATTACGAGTGCCTAAGTGCCGTTGTACGCATGAACCCTTCACGGATTATAATGGTATCCTGCAATCCGGCCACCCTCGCGCGAGATTTAAAGCAGCTGGAGGAGCTGGGGTATAAGGCTGAAAAAGCTAGGGCAGTGGATATGTTTCCGAGGACGGCCCACGTCGAGTGCGTGGTATTGATGTCAAGGGTTGAAAATCAGCCGTAAAAAAGGGCTTGAAATAAGGGCATTTCAAGGTTTTTGCCATAAAAACCACCGCTCGGAAATTGCCTGATTCTTACTTCGAGGGAACATGTCAAAACGAGCTTAAAACCTTGTGACAGAGCGATTTAGATGTCAGTGCTTGGCGAGTAGTCAGTTTAGATGTCAGAGGTTCGCGTGTGGTCGATTTAGATGTTTTTTGAAAAACCCGGGCTTGTGTGGTCGGGTTGAATGTATCTGTTATTTATCCATGATTTTTGTTACGTTTCTATTGTTTATGTTCATGGATAGGAAATTATAATTTTTACAAAGGAAGGTATGTATGGAAAATAATATTAATGATTATTTAACCAATGGTGAGTTATTTAGTAAACTCAGTGATTTTACGCGAATTGTAGATCCTTTACAAAAAAGAGTTATTGAGTACAGAAACAAGGAGGTTCCAATTAACAACATCCACTGTTTTGATTTTTGGGGTAAAAACAAAGTGTGCGATAATTGCATCTCCATGAGGGCTTATAACGACAACACGACATATGTAAAAATTGAGTATAACAAAGACAAAACATACATAGTGACTGCAGTCCCCTATATTTTAGATAACAGAAAGGTTGTAGTCGAGATTCTCAAAGATATTACAAACAGTTTATTTTTTGAATCGCTTGACGATAAGGGTAATGAATTGACAGGAATTCATGCGCTTATTGATAGTATGAACAAACTTGCTTTTGAAGATCAACTTACGGGGCTGTATAACCGACGATATATTATAGAAAAGCTACCTGTTGATCTTTTGAACGCTACGCTTTTATCAAAAGAAATATCTATTATTATGACTGATATTGACCATTTTAAAGCCGTTAACGATAATTACGGACATCTTGCCGGTGACGAGACGTTGAAAAATGTTGCCCGAACATTATCCGGATGTATTAAAAGAGGAAGCGACTGGGTAGCAAGATATGGTGGAGAAGAATTTTTGATTTGTATGCCTGGAGCTGATCTTGAAACTGCAAAGTCAGCAGCCGAATGTATGCGAAAGTCAATTGAAAGATCTGTAATCGAATATAATGGCAAGCAATTTAACATAACTGCAAGCTTCGGTATTCATTACTTAAAATCACCAGAAAGTGAGAGCATTGACGAGTTGATAAAACATGCTGATGAAAAGCTGTATTTGGCTAAAAGTAACGGACGTAATAGAGTTGAATATTAAAAAATAAATGGGATTGAAATTTTATTACAAGATGGAGGAGGTAATGATATGGGAAAATATGCATGTTCTGTCTGCGGATTTGTCTATGATGAGGCAAATGGAATTCCAGAAGCAGGCATCGCACCGGGCACAAAGTGGGAAGAACTACCCGAAGATTGGGTCTGCCCTCTCTGCGGTGCAGCAAAAGCGGAATTTGAGAAGCAGGGTGAACCTGTAGCACCTGAAGAGAAAAAGCCAATATCTACAATTGAGTCGTCCACAGACATGAAGGAGATGTCTCCACTGGAGATTAGTGCACTCTGTACTAATCTGGCGCGAGGCTGCGAAAAACAGTATAAGCATCAGGAAGCGGCCCTCTTTACTGAATTGGCTGAATATTTTAAGACAGTATCGGCACCTGCCAAAAACCCTAATTTTGACAAGCTAATTGCTCTAATCGAAAAAGACCTTGAAGAGAGTTTCCCGCATGCAAATTCCGTAGTATCCGATGTCAAAGATCGCGGAGCACTACGAGCGCTGGTTTGGAGTGAGAAAGTCACGCGCATTTTGAAGTCGCTTTTGACCAGCTATCAAAAAGAAGGCGAAGCGATGCTTCAGAATACTGGTGTTTACGTTTGTACAATTTGTGGCTTTGTCTACATAGGAGACACCCCGCCTGATATTTGTCCTGTGTGCAAGGTACCAAACTGGAAGTTTGAAAAAATCGAAGGGAGGTAATCAGAATGTCTAAGAAATATGCGGTAAGGAATATTCGCTTATGCACAAAGGACTGTCTGTGTCTCTATGTATGTCCAACCGGAGCAACAGATACAGAAAACAGTATTATTGATGTTTCAAAGTGCATAGGCTGCGGAGATTGTGCAGACGCCTGCCTGTCCGGCGCGATTTCGATGGTTCCGGTAGAGTATCCCCCGCAGCAGCCTAAAACCGAAGTGGTCGTCAGCACTTTAAATTCCCTTTTGCGCAGCAAATCGGAGCAAGAGATGATCGCCGCCGGATTGCCGGGAAAACTGGCTGCCGCCATTGAAAAATCTAACCACATTATGGCGGAGGATATTATCCGCGAAGCGGGCTATATGCTTCCTCAAGGGGATAACGCTCTGGCGTTTTTGCGGTCGCTTCTCGACCAAAAGCAACCAGATGAGTTTCCGAAAGAGGTTGTGGAAAAATTGTTAAAGGCATTCAGTAAAAATGAGGAGGATAAAGAAATGAGCGAAAAAACAACTTTTGACAATTTGATGGAGGCATTTGCCGGAGAAGCTCAGGCAAACAGAAAGTATCTGGCTTATTCCAAAAAAGCTGAAAAAGACGGAAAAATCAATGCAGCAAAACTTTTCAAGGCTGCTTCTGACGCTGAAACCTTACATGCCTTAAAGCATTTTGAGGTAGCGGGAAAAATCCACTCAACAACCGAGAATCTGAAAGACGCCGTTGCGGGAGAAACCCATGAGTATAGGGATATGTATCCTGATTTTGTGAAACAGGCCGAAGCGGAAGGAAACAAGGCGGCACTGATGTCTTTCACCTTTGCGATGAAAGCCGAAGAGGTTCATGCGAGACTCTATCAGGAAGCGCTGGACAACCTTGACGAAACGGAGGAGGTTTTCTATTACCTCTGCCCCGTCTGCGGAAATATTGAGAAATTTCAACCGGATAAATGTAGCATTTGCGGCGTTCCGGGGGACAAGTTTATCAAGTATTAATATTGTTGGATAGATAAAAATTTTACGAGGTAAAAAATATGCCTGACTTTGGACATCCCTTTTCTGGACTTGCGAAAGAGCGTAAAATCAGTGACCAGGAACTGATTCGTTCCATTCGGTTTATGATTGCCGCAGAATATGAAGCCATTCAGCTTTACATGCAATTGGCAGAATCAACCGACAACAAATTGGCTATCGAGGTTTTGAAGGATATCGCCGATGAAGAAAGAGTTCATGCTGGTGAGTTTTTAAGACTATTAAAGGAACTTGACCCCGACGAAGAAAAGTTTTATGCCGAAGGCGCTGAAGAAGTAGAAGAGGAAATTGAAAAGTTGACGAAATAGCAAAGCTTAAAGATATGTGAAACAAGGCACCCTACGCTAATTTGTGATATGCTCCCTTTATGAGAGACAGTGAAATAACAAACACTGTTCATCATGAAGGGAGTATTTTTATGCCACAAAAATCTAAAATAGAGGTTACTGAAAAAGTTAAAATCACTCGAGAGTATGTATCTGGGAAAATTTCAAGAGAGGAAGCCGCCAGACGAGCCAAGGTTGCACCTGCATCAATAGCCAGATGGGCTCGGATATATCGACAGGAGGGTGCTTTGGGTCTTGCCCCGACAAAAAAGAACCGCGTTTACAGCTCCGAATTAAAGAAGAAAGCTGTCTTGGAATATCTTGCTGGCGGATGTGGTCTGCACACTATCTGCGAAAAAA
>NZ_FNID01000016.1 GCF_900103835.1 Acetanaerobacterium elongatum
TATCGCTTTTTCCAAAAATAGATATACGATCGGCTTTTGTTATATTTCCGGCTGGCTCGGCTCACGCCATATTTCTCCACATACTTCATTAGGGATTGTCTGTACTTCATGTCTTGTGTTATGCTGTTCATGAGAGATGAGGTCTCCTTTCGGCTTGTTAGGTGTGGTAACTCAACAATAACCGATTTCTCCTCATCTTTCATCTTTTTTTATCTACTGTCCAATATGTATTGTAGTCCTACAGCTATATAAAATGTTAAAGGACCGAAGGTATTGCTCCTTTGGTCCTTTTTGTGCTAAAATTAGAAGAAGGTTTTAAGTATCTTTGACATCATGAAAAGAGGCAGTGTGCGATGCAGGAGGTTCTTATCCGCCCGGCAAACCCGCAGGACGGTATGGCAATTTATAAGCTCAACCGTGATGCGTTTGGCTACGAATTCAACCCGCAGAGAACCTGCGAACGCCTAGCTGAGATATTATCCAATGTCAGTAACCATATCTTTGTAGCGGAGCGCGCAGGGCAGGTGATAGGCTACCTTCATGCCGCCGATTATGACTGTACCTACAGCGAGCCGCTGAAAAACATCTTGGCCGTTGCGGTTGAGGAAAGAGAGCGGGGTAATGGGGTGGGCAGGATGCTGCTGCAGGCCGTTGAGGCTTGGGCAAAGGAATCGGGAGCCTGCGGCGTTAGGCTGGCTTCGGGCTTTAACCGTCAGCCGGCGCACCAGTTCTACTTAGCCTGCGGCTATTCCCATCGCAAGGATCAAAAGAATTTCGTCAAGATTTTCTAGTTAATAATGTTGAACATGCGCGAAAGCGTTATACATAAGGAAGGATGCGGGCGGATGGCAAAGGTTTGCCCTTTATACAGCGGCAGCAGCGGCAATGCCACCTTTGTTGGCAACAGCGAGGGCGGTATTCTCGTAGATGTCGGCGTAAGCTGCAAATCCATTAAAACAGCGCTTGAGGACATCGGCCAGAGCATTGAAACCATCAGGGCGATCTTCATTACCCACGAGCATATCGACCATATCCGAGGGCTGAAGATACTGCTGAAATACTATTCCATCCCTGTGTTCGCTTCTGCCGGAACGCTCGATTATCTTGAGAAGATGGACTATCTTCCCCCCGGCAGCGCGGTTGAGGTGGTGTCCCCAGAAGGGGAATACATAAGCGGTATGGTAGTACGCCCTTTTCGCACACCGCACGATGCCGCCGAAAGCCTTGGCTTTTCGATTGAAACGAGTAACGAGCGGCGCATCTGCGTAGCCACCGACCTTGGGCATATCACCGACGAGGTTCGTTCATACCTGCTCGGCTGTGACCTTGCGGTGATTGAATCCAACTACGATAAGCATATGCTGGAATGCGGCAGCTACCCCTATCCCTTAAAGAGGCGCATCCTCGGCAAAACAGGGCATCTCTCTAACGAACACTGTGCGCAGGAGCTTTTGAATCTGGCCAACAATGGCACCACCCGCTTCTTTTTGGCGCACCTGAGCAAGGAGAATAACATCCCCGAGCTTGCGCTGCAAACGGCGGTAAACGAATTAGCCTGCGGAGGCTTAACCCTTGGGGAGGACTATCTGCTCGAGGTGGCCAACCGCAGCGCACCCAGCCACCCCATGCTGCTTTAGTGCGCTTTAGTTAGGATATAATATTTATGATTAGTGTTACGATACTCTGCGTCGGAAAACTGAAGGAGGATTATCTGCGTGCCGCCTGTGCGGAATACCTTAAAAGGCTTGGTGCGTTCTGCAAGGCATCGGTGGTAGAGCTTAACGAAGCCCGCCTGCCCGAAAAACCCTCGCAGGCGCAGATAACGGCAGCGCTTGCCGAAGAGGGCAAAAGCATCCTCGCCAAGATTCCCAACGGTTCCTATACGGCAGCGCTCTGCATTGAGGGCGAGCGCTTCACCAGCGAGCGCCTTGCCGATCGGATGGCCTCGGCTGCGGCTTCGGGAAAGAGCAGCCTTGTATTCATCATCGGCGGTTCGTTCGGGCTTTCGGATGAAGTAAAGAACGCCTGCGCGCTTCGCCTTTCCATGTCCGACATGACATTTCCCCACCAGCTTGCGCGCGTGATGCTGCTGGAGCAGGTGTACCGAGCGTTTTCCATTAACGCAAACACAAAATACCATAAGTAATTAAATTGACATATTAAAACGGTAAAGGCGGTGACAGCTTGTTTGCACGTCTTGACAGCTTAGGGCTTTTCGGAGTGGATTCCTACCCCGTAACGGTGGAGGCCGATGTTTCACGCGGCATGCCGTCGTTTGACATCGTGGGCCTGCCGGATGCCTCTGTCCGCGAGTCGCGCGACAGGGTACGCTCGGCGGCAAAGAACAACGGCTTTGATTTCCCCGTAGGCAAAATCACCGTCAACCTTGCGCCTGCTGATATTAAGAAGGCGGGCCCGCTATACGACCTGCCTATTCTGCTCAGTATCCTCTGCGCCTCCGACCAGATGGAGCTGCCAAAAGAGAAAACCGCGTTTTTAGGCGAGCTTTCTCTGTCAGGCGAGGTAAAGGCGGTAAACGGCGTGCTCCCTATGGCGATACAGGCGCTGCATGAGGGCATTCAAACGCTGTATATCCCCGCCGAAAACGCCGCCGAGGCCTCGGTGGTAGAGGGGATAGACATCTACGCCGTAAACACCTTTACCGAGATTATTAATCATTTGAACGGTGAGGCGACACTTGAAACGGTTCAATGCAAAAAGTACCCCGAGCCGCCCCAAAGGCCGTTTTTAGACTTTGCAGACGTAAAAGGTCAGCATGAAGCCAAGCGCGCCCTGGAGATTGCTGCTGCCGGGGGGCATAATGTCCTGCTTATCGGCAGCCCGGGCGCAGGTAAGAGCATGCTCGCCAAGCGGCTGATTGGTATACTCCCTGACATGACCTTCGAGGAGTCGATTCAAACCACCAAGCTGCATTCCATCGCGGGCCTGCTGCCTAAAGAGCAATCCATTATCAAGGAACGCCCCTTCCGCAGCCCGCACCATACCGTTTCCCCCGCAGCACTTTCGGGTGGCGGCACCATCCCCAAGCCGGGCGAGATTTCACTGGCGCATAACGGCATTTTGTTCTTAGACGAGCTGCCCGAGTTCTCGCGCGCCGCTATTGAGGTGATGCGCCAACCGGTGGAGGACGGCACCGTTACCATCGCACGGGTAAACGGAACACTCAGCTACCCTTGCAGTATCACACTGGTGGCAGCCATGAACCCCTGCCCCTGCGGCTTTTTTGGGCACCCCTCCAAACCCTGCCGCTGCAACCCCAAGGCGGTCGCAGCCTATCTTTCACGGATCTCCGGACCATTGTTAGATCGGATCGATCTCCATGTGGAAGTTATGCCCGTGGATTACAACGAGCTTTCGGGCACACAGAAGGAAGAAAGCTCCGCCGAAATCAAGGCACGGGTAAACAAGGCGCGCGCGGTGGCACTTTCAAGAGCCGAAAAAACAGGCGCTACCTGCAACGCCCGCCTGCCGGACGCGATGGTAGGCGAGGTATGTCTATTAAGCAGCGAGGCCTCTCGTATGCTTGAGCGTTCGTTTGAAAAGCTGGGGCTTTCGGCGCGTGCATACAACCGCATTCTGAAGGTGGCACGTACCATCGCAGATATGGACGAAAGTGAAAAGATCGAGGCACGGCATATCTCCGAGGCCATTCAATACCGCAGCTTAGACCGTAAATACTGGCAACCAATAGGTTGAAAGGATGATAAATTATGATCAGACACATCGTATTCTGGAGTTTTAAAGAAAACGCAAACGGCCTAACCAAGCCCGAAATACTGGCGAAGGTGAAGCATGACCTTGAAGCCCTTGTAGGCGTGGTACCCGGGCTGTTAAAGGCCGAGGTGGGCATCGGCTTTAACGAAAAGGGCTTTGATGCCTGCCTGTATTCCGAGTTCTCCTCCAAAGAGGCGCTTAACGGCTATCAGGTACACCCTGAGCACGCAAAGGTTCGCGATTTTATTACCGAGGTTCGCACCGAACGCGCGGTTTGCGACTACGAAGTGTAAGTTTAGCAAGAGGGCAGACGCTAGTCTGCCCTTCACTATGGTTCACCCATCCCTGTTAATTGAGTAAAATGATTAGAAAATGGTCTTTTCTTTTCTATTGATTTTTTCAAACTTAACAGATAAAATATTTTTGTTAGAATAGTTTTAATATTTAATCCAATGTTGATTTTATTATAATAGAATCTGTCTCAAGGTAAAGGATAGAATGGAGCTTACAATTTATGCATACTGACCTTTTACAGCATATTCAGTTTAAGATGGGTGATTTCTCTAAGGGGCAGCGCGCCATAGCCGCCTACATGACCGATCATTACGATAAAGCCGCCTTTATGACCGCCTCGAAGCTGGGTGCAACCGTCGGGGTTAGCGAGTCTACCGTTGTGCGCTTTGCCTCGGAGATTGGCTACGAGGGCTACCCTGAGCTGCAGCATGCCATGCAGGAGATGATTCGCAACAAGCTTACCGCCGTTCAGCGTATGGAGGTTACCACCGAGCAGATCGGCAGCGGAGATGTGCTGGAGAAGGTGCTCAATTCCGATATCGAAAAGATTCGCCGCACCCTGGAGAAAACCTCTAAAAAGGATTTTGCAAGCGCAGTGGACGCAATCATCGGTGCGAAGACCATCTATATCATGGGCGGACGCAGCGCTGCGGCATTGGCCGGTTTTTTAAATTTCTATTTCAATCTTATCTTCCCCAATGTAAGGATGGTGAGCACCAGCAGCGCCAGCGAGGTGTTTGAACAGATTCTGCGCATCGGTGAGGGGGATGTGCTTATCGCCATCAGCTTCCCTCGTTATTCCAAAAGAACGGTGCGTGCCAGCAACTATGCTTCCAAATCGGGTGCGAAGGTGATCGCTGTTACAGACAGTGAGGCTTCGCCGCTCGCCGCGAACGCCGACCATCTGCTGCTGGCCAGAAGCGACATGGCCAGCTTTGTAGATTCGCTGGTAGCACCCTTAAGCCTTATTAACGCACTGATTATCGCAGTGGGAATATCTAAAAAGGAAGAAATCTCGCAAACCTTCACAAAGCTTGAAAATATATGGGATACCTATCACGTTTACGAGAAAAACGACGTAACCTTAAACGAAGAAAGTCAGATGGATTAGCTTTGTTTATCACTTAAGGAAGGGCGTAATTATAAAGGATGGCCAACCGATACGATATACTGGTAATTGGCGCGGGTGCCGCCGGGTTGATGGCGGCAGGGCAGGCGGCGGAGCTTGGCAAAAGCGTGCTGCTGCTCGAAAAGAATGAACGCCCCGCCAGAAAGGTGATGATTACCGGCAAGGGGCGCTGCAATGTCACCAACAACTGCGACGAAACAGCGTTTATCTCCAAGGTGAAAACCAACGGGCGGTTTCTTTACAGTGCCATCTCCACGTTCCCGCCGCGCGATACCATCGCATTTTTTGAAGAGCATGGGCTCAAGCTCAAAACAGAACGCGGCAACCGCGTATTTCCGGTTTCGGATAAGGCGGTGGATGTAGTGGATTGCCTTGTTCGATATGTAAAAGAGCAGGGCGTTCATCTTGTTCAGGGCACCGTAAAAAGCCTGATGATTGAAAACCAAGCCGTCTGCGGCGTTGTACTTGAAGACGGCAGCAGAATACAAGCCTCCTCGGTGGTGGTAGCTACGGGAGGGCTTTCCTATCCGCTTACCGGCTCCACCGGCGACGGTTATCGGCTGGCGCGCCAGGCGGGGCATACCATTATTGAGCCCACGCCGTCGTTGGTGCCCATCGTCACACAGGAGAGCTGGTGTAAGGATGTGATGGGCCTTTCCCTTAAAAACGTAACGTTAACGGTGCACGAAAAGGGCAAGAGCAAGCCTGTATTCAGTGAGCTGGGCGAGATGCTGTTCACCCATTTCGGGGTATCCGGCCCGCTGGTGCTCAGTGCGTCTTCCGTCATGGATGCCCGTCGCATTCCGGATTATACCCTTTCGATTGACCTCAAACCGGGGCTGAGCGAGGAACAGCTGGATAAGCGCCTGCAACGGGATTTTTCCATTAATTTAAACAAGGATTTTATCAATTCTCTTGGCGACCTGTTGCCCAAAAAGCTCATTCCTGTTATAGTATATCTATGCAATATTGCGCCCGGCACCAAGGTGAATCAGCTTACCCGTGAGATGCGCAAAACCCTTGTTGATACCATAAAATCTGTAAACCTTACGCCCAAGGAATTCCGCCCCATCGAGGAGGCGGTTATCACCAGCGGTGGGGTAAAGGTGACCGAGATTAACCCCAAAACCATGCAGTCCAAGCTGTGCCTGGGGTTGTATTTTGCGGGCGAGGTTATTGATGTGGATGCCTTTACGGGCGGATACAACCTGCAGATTGCCTTCAGCACGGGCGTTCTGGCGGGAAGAAATGCATAAATAGGCGGCTGAATTGTTTTTGAGTATATTGTATAGTTTACAGATTACTTTCAAGCATTTTGGTTATGGCGTTTTGACCTTTTTGGCCAAGACGCCCGAAAGGAATGGTCATACTCATGAATTCAACAAGGTCTGTAGCCATCGATGGTCCTTCAGGAGCCGGAAAAAGCACGATTGCCCGGGCTGTATCTAAAATGTTGGGCTTTATCTATGTGGATACGGGTGCGTTATACCGTGCTATTGGGCTGTATGCGCTCACCTGCGGTGCAGACACCAAGAATCCCGCACAGGTGGTGCCGTTGCTCAAGCGGATAGATGTTTCGCTGCGGTTTGTCAAGGACGAGCAGCGCGTCATCCTTAACGGCGAGGATGTTTCGCAGCGTATACGCGAAAACGCGGTTTCCATGGCGGCCTCGAATGTTTCGGCCATCCCCGAGGTGCGTGCTTTTTTATTTGACCTTCAGCGCAGTATTGCGGCGGCAAACAATGTGATAATGGACGGGCGAGATATCGGCACCGTGGTTTTGCCCAATGCCGATGTGAAGATTTTTCTTACCGCTACCCCTGAAGACCGTGCCATGCGCCGTTGCGATGAGCTTGCGGCAAAAGGGCAGACAATTGATTATGAAACAATACTCAAGGAGATTAAGGAACGCGATTACAACGATTCTCATCGTGACATTGCCCCACTCAAAAAGGCCGGCGACGCAGTTGTTGTTGATACAACCGGCTATCTGCTGGAGGATTCCATTGCCGAGATTTCTGCGCTGATTAAGTCCCGTTTGGGAATTCACTGATATCTGCGACAAAGCTTCAAATGATAGCTTTCAAGCCCTGAAGAAAGGATCTGAAATCTTATGAGCCTATATCCGTTGGGAGTCGTCTTAATGACTGGTGTTACCGGTCTGCTTTACAAGACTAAAATAACGGGCGGGGAAAAACTAAAGCGTGAGGGCGGCTTTATCTTAGCCAGCAACCACATCTCTGATTACGACCCTATTTTTCTCTCACTCGGTGCATATAAGTCAAAACGCAAGGTAAACTACATGGCGAAAGCCGAACTATTGAAGATACCTCTTGTAGGGCTGCTCTTAAAAGCACTGGGTGCATTTCCCGTAAAGCGCGGAAAGAGTGATCGCGGGGCAATCGAAAAGGCAGTTAATTTGGTGGAAGAGGGTAGAATACTCGGTATCTTCCCTGAGGGTACCCGTTCCAAAACAGGCGAGCTTTTGCCGTATAAATCCGGTGCCGCCGTAGTGGCTGCCAGAACCCATTGTGATGTAGTGCCGGTTTCTATTCAGGCAGAGGGCGGAAAGCTGAGGTTTCGTTCGCGGGTAACCGTGCGTTTTGGCGATTTGATTCCCTTTAGCGATCTGAATCTCCCCGAAGATTTTACCACGCAGCAGCTAAAGGAAGCGGCAGCCTACATACGGGAAAAAACACTTAGGCTGCGCGAACAGAGCGACAGCTGAAATGGAGCATGATGAAAGAGATTATCCTTGCCAAAACCGCAGGCTTCTGCTTTGGGGTAGATCGTGCGGTAAACATGGTAGATGATTTGGTTGGTAAGGGGAAAAAGGTGGCTACCTTAGGCCCTATTATCCACAACCAACAGGTGATCGATTCACTGCAGCGCAAGGGTGTGCGGATTATCCAAACCCCTCAAAAGGCACAGCCGGGAGAAACGGTAGTGATTCGCTCACACGGCATTTCACAGAAAATCTATAATGAACTTGCCCTCACCGGCAGCACGATAGTGGATGCTACCTGCCCGTATGTGGCCAAGATACACCGCATTGTAACTGAGAAATCACACGAAGGCGGTATCATTCTAATTGCAGGCGATCCATCGCACCCGGAGGTGCAGGGCATTGTCGGGCACTGCCCAAACGGTGCATTTGTATTTCAAAATGAACAGCAGCTTGAACAGTTAGTTGTCGATCAGGGCGATTTTGGAGGAAAAGACAAATTTCTGGTTTCACAGACCACATTTAATCAGCAGATTTTCGAAAAATGCTTGAAAACTGCGAAAAAAGTGTATACAAATCTCACAATTTTTGATACAATATGTAAGGCTACTGTACTTCGACAGCAAGAGGCAATGCAGCTTTCCAAGCAAGTCGACCTCATGGTTGTTATCGGCGGAAGGCAAAGCTCCAACACCGCCAAGCTTGGTGAGATCTGTTCTCAGAATTGCAGGACAATTGTTATTGAAACAGAAGCCGAATTATCCTACGAAATTTTGAAAAATGCAAATAAAATTGGTGTTACTGCCGGCGCTTCTACTCCGGCTTGCATAATTAAGGAGGTACAAACAGCAATGAGTGAAATTTTGAACAATATCGATGCCGAGGACGTAAGCTTTGAAGAGGCTCTTGAACAGTCTCTTAAAAGTGTGCAGAACGGCGACAAAGTAAAGGGCACTGTATCGGGCATCTTCCCTACAGAAATTGCAGTGGAGATCGGCACGAAGCATGCCTGCTATGTTCCGCTCTCCGAGCTTACTGACGACGCGAGTCTGAAACCGGAGGATATTGTCAAAAAGGGCGATGAGCTTGACCTTATTGTAGTGCGTGTAAACGATGTTGACGGTACCGTTATGCTCTCCAAGAAACGTTTTGACGCGATCGCCGGTTACGAGAAGGTATGCAACGCGGTTGATACCCAAGAGGTTTTGGAAGGTAAGGTATTAGAGGTTGTTAAGGGCGGCGTGCTTGCTACCACCAACGGCGTGCGCGTGTTTATCCCTGCTTCCCAGGCCACCGTTTCTAAGGATGAGCCGCTGGAAAGCCTGCTGCGTAAAACCGTTCGCTTCCGCATCCTTGAGGTAAACCGTCAGCGCGGCCGTGCGGTTGGTTCCATCCGCTCCGTTGCCAAGGAAGAGCGCAAAGAGGCTGAGGAGAAAATCTGGAACGAGATTGCCGAAGGCCAGACCTATAAGGGCGCTGTAAAATCCATTGTTAATTTCGGTGTGTTTGTAGATATCGGCGGTGTAGACGGCTTGGTACATATCTCCGAGCTGTCGTGGAACCGCATTAAGCATCCTTCTGAGGTTGTTAAGATTGGCGATGTTCTCGAGGTATTCGTTAAGGGTATCGACAAAGAGAACAAGCGCATCTCGCTGGGCTACAGAAAGACCGAGGACAACCCTTGGGAAATATTTAAGCGTGACTTTAAGGTGGATGACGTCGTAACTGTAAAAATTGCTTCACTTACCCAGTTTGGCGCCTTTGCCACCATCATCCCCGGCATTGACGGCCTGATTCACGTTTCCCAGATTTCCAACGAGCGTGTAGCAAAGCCGCATGATGTGCTCAAGGTAGGCCAGCAGGTGGAAGCGAAGATTACCGAGATTGACCTCGAGAAGAAGCGCATCAGCCTTTCAATGAAGGCTCTGCTGCCCGATGCCCCCGCAACTGAAGAATTCGTTGAAGTTGCCGAGTAATTAAACTTAATTAAAGATGAGCAGGCTCTCCGTTATTACGGAGAGCCTGCTTTATGCAAAAAACAACTCCTCTGCCTTACAATATGAAAGCAAAGGAGTTTTTTATTTTAAAGTTTTTTACACTGCATTTCGCGTTCTCAACCGCAGCTTATCCGAGATCATCGCAATGAATTCGGAGTTGGTGGGCTTGCCGCGAACACCGTTGATGGTATAGCCGAAATAGGAATTCAGGGTGTCGATATCGCCTCTGTCCCATGCAACCTCTATGGCGTGACGGATGGCACGCTCCACGCGGGAGGAGGTGGTGTCGAAGTGCTTGGCAACGGTGGGGTATAACAGCTTGGTAACGGAGTTAATCATCTCGCTGTCTTTTACGCTGAGCATAATGGCATCACGAAGATAATGATACCCCTTAATATGAGCCGGTACACCGATCTGGAGGATGATATCGGTTACCATCAGTTCTAAATCCATAGGCTGCTGACGAACGGCGCGTGTGTCGCCCAAGGTGGTTTTTACACCGGTTTCAGCACCTGCCATGTTCATAATGCGGTCGGCCAGTATCTCAAGATCAAACGGCTTTAAGAAGTAGAAAGCCGCACCTGCGGTTAGCACCTCACGCTCCAGCATGGGGTTGTCATAGCCGGACATAATCATAAACATAGGCTTTTTTAGTATATTCTTGTTGCTCAAAATAGTTTTCATCACACCAATCGCGTCGATGTGAGGCAGGAAAACATCGGTTAAAACCACATCAGGGTTTAATTCCTCAATCTTTTCCACCAGTTTGCTGCCGTTTTTGGGCGTGGTAATTGGTGTTAAACCGCGTGCTTTCAGAATCTCGGTGCACAAACCGCCAAATTCCTTGGAATCATCCGCAATTAGAACCTTTAAAGAACCCTCCATGTTACTTTCCTCCTTAATGTCTTTTGGTTTAAACCAATATTACCATATATTGTTAAATATAGCAAGGTTTAATTTCAATTATTTACCTCTTTTTAACATTACACGGATGATTCTACCTCAACAACAAAACAATTGGATTTTAATTTCACCAATGCAGGTTCATCAACAACCAATATATGTTATTATATAACTGTTTGTAGAAAGAATCAATATAGGCTAAACAAGTTTTGTTTATTTTGTAACATTTACTTAGAATTATTAGTTAGAATTTGTTGAAAATTGTAGAAAAACGTTTGATTGATTATTGCTGCCTAGGAAGCCTTGTTTTTAATGTCTGCACTGATGCTGTCTGCAGAAAGTAACATGTTTTCGGCGAAAATGCCGTAACCGCGCGTTGGATCGTTGACGAATACATGAGTTACAGCGCCAACCAGCATACCGTCTTGAAGAATGGGGCTTCCGCTCATACCCTGCACGATACCGCCGGAAGCCTTTAACAGGCGTTCGTCGGTAATTCTTACAATCAGGTTTTTGGTGGGGTTACTGTCATTCATGTTCACCTTTTCAATCACAATGCTGTATTCAATGGGTTCGCTGCCTTCAATGGTGCTTAGTATCGTAGCCTTACCTTCGTGAACCTGTTGTTTGAGCGCAACCTCAACCGAGCTATGACTGCTTGGGCTGCTGTTTAGCATACCATATAGGCCGGTTTCACTGTTGGTAATCAGGTACCCCGCCGCCTTGCTGCCATTAAAGCTGCCTCTAAGCTCACCGGGCAAACCGGGGAGCCCCTTATTCACCGAGGTAATGGTCACATCAACTACCTCACCACTCATAAGCGGCAGAATCCCCCCTGTATCAATATCACAAACGGGGTGCCCCAACCCGCCGAACAGCTTGGAAGATTCGTCGTAGAAAGTTACCGTTCCAATACCGGCCGAACTGTCCCGCACCCAAATACCGGCCTTGAATCTGCCGTCGCTCTTGGCTTTTTCGGGGGTAAGCATCGTATCAAAGCAACTACTGCCGCGCCTTACAGTTACATTTAAGGGTTCACCCTCTGCATTTACAACCTCTCTTGCAAGGTCTTCGTTGCTTCCGATCTCCTTTCCGTTCACATGTGTGATAATATCACCCAGTTTTATACCCGCACACTTTGCGGGGTTGACTAAAGCTGATCCGTTGTCAATGTCCGTTAACCCTACAACCACTACACCATCCGTGAACATTTTTATACCAAAAGGGGTGCCGCAGGGAATCACTCGCCTTGTTTCGACAACAGATACATTCACATCTTTTATCGGTATAATACCAAACATCTTTAGCTGGGTTTTATAACTCTTTCCGTTTAATAACGGTTTTTCTGCCGCGGCTGTCTGGCCGGACAATTTATCTTGCAATACTCCGGCTTTTATATTATCATCAACATAAAGCTGCTGTCCAGTTTCCACCAAAAAGTCATCCGGCAGCTGCAGCGCGATGGCCGCTATCGCTGTAAAAATCGCCAAAGCCATCGCAAAGCATACCGTGCTGGTTATTCTAACAACCTTTTTCATTGTTTTCTATTACCTTTCCGGCGTTGCTAAACACATGGGAAAGCACAAACTACTATAGTTTTTACCGGTTTATTATAATCTCCGGCGCTTTTCCGGTTTGTGCTTTGGAGCACAGCCTTTCAATTGCAAAGCGTCAATTAAGCTTTGCATAAACTATCTTTGCCGTCGCAACATATTTTATTGTAGGCAAAAACAGTGCCGACTGTCGCAACTTCCCTATGCATATGTAGTATTTTACAATCCGGTCTTCATAAGCGCCCCCACGTTGGCGCTTTGACATATCGTATAATTTCAGTCTGGCAGTATTTAAGGTGTTTAATCGTCAAAAAGTTCTCAACGGTAAAATTTCATCTGAATTTAAAAATCAGCTTAAGGGGATGACAGTTGGATGAAGGTGGCGGTAATAGGTTCCCGTGGCGCTAAAAACGCGGATACAGACCTTATTCTGCGTAATCTGCCCCATACCTGCACCGAGATTGTAAGCGGCGGCGCACAGGGGATAGATTGTCTGGCCGAATCCGCAGCGATTATCCTAAAGCTGCCCTTTACCTGCATTACACCCGATTACGCCCGCTACGGCCGTTTAGCCCCGCTGCAGCGCAATCTCGAGATTATAGAGTACAGCGATATGGTGCTGGCTTTCTGGGATATGAAATCACCCGGCACGCGCTTTGTAATAAACGAGTGCTTAAAACGGGATAAGCCCCTTAAAATTATTACAATATAAAAAACAAATTTAGTTTTTGTTTCGTAACCGTTTTAATGCTTTAATCAAAAGAAAAATGCAGAGGTTTTTTATTTCAAAAATCTCTGCATCTATTTGTTTATACTGTTTTTAAATAATTGTATCATACCCGCTTGCGGGCGGCAGCAGCTTGGGCGCAGGGGGAACTACCCCCTCCTGTTCGGGCGGATCGATGGTCGTATGCTTGGGCTTAAATAATGATACTATCCATGCAATAACGGGCCCCGCAAAGGTGTAGCCCAATACCGCCAGCAGTTGAAAGGGCGTAAGGCTGACCGTTTTAAACAACCCGGCAAGCGGCGGAAGGTAAACGGCCGCAGCAGCAATTACACCTGAAAGCAGCACCGAAAGCACCAGACGGATGTTGCTGAAGATGTTAATCTGGAACAGATTCTTCTTCTCGCTTTTGCATTCAAATACATGGATGAGCTGGCTGAAGATAAGGGTGAGCAGCGAAGCACTTCTGGCCGCCTCTACACTGCCGCCATACTTGGTTACGGTTACAAAGGTGGCAAGGGTTGCAAGGCCGATGATGCAGCCGCGAAAGATGATGGTGGTGAGCAGGCCGTTTGAAAAGATGCTCTCGTTTTTGGGGCGCGGCTTGCGTGTCATCTCATCATTCTCAGGTGGCTCCAACCCTAGCGCAATAGCGGGTAGGCCGTCGGTCACAAGGTTCACCAGCAGAATCTGTATCGGCAGCAGGATAACGGGCAGGCCCATCAGCATGCCAATAAACATGGTAAGCACCTCACCGATATTGCACGAGATAAGGTACCGGATAAACTTGCGGATATTCTGGTAGATAATCCGCCCCTCCTCCACCGCGGCAACCAGTGTGGCAAAGTTGTCGTCCAACAGAATCAGCGAAGCGGCCTCTTTGGTTACGTCGGTGCCGTTCATACCCATCGAGGCCCCGATGTCGGCCTCCTTGATGGCGGGAGCATCGTTTACGCCGTCTCCTGTCATAGCCACAATATTGCCGGCCTTCTTTAAGGCGCGTACAATACGAAGCTTGTGCTGGGGCGTAACGCGTGCGTATACCGCTGTTTTGGCTGCCGCCTTCTCCAGTGCCTCATCATCCATACGGTCGAGCTGAGCACCGGTGAGCACTCCGTCGCCGGGGGTTAACAGCTTAATCTCCCTTGCAATGGCTTCGGCGGTAAGCGCATGGTCGCCGGTAATCATCACCGGGCGGATACCCGCGCGGCGGCACACACGAATGGCGTCGTAAACCTCTTTGCGCGGCGGGTCAATCATCCCTGTTAGGCCTACAAAGATGAAGCTGTGCTCATCCTTTTCGCTCAATCCGCCCTCGGGTTTGTATTTATAGGCAAAGCCCAGTACGCGCAGGGCATTTTTGGCCATATTCTCGGTCTGGGTATTCACCCAGCAAAGGTCGTCGTCGCCCATGGGCATCACCGCGCCGCGCTTTTGTATGTATGCACATTTTTTAATCACCACATCGGCGGCACCCTTTATCAGCACCTTGTTTCGGCCATCCTGCAGACGCGCCAGTACCGACATGGCCTTGCGCTCCGAGCTAAACGGAACTTCACCCTCGCGCGTAAACTGCCGCGCAAGGGTTTGCTCTGAAAAGCCGCCTTTACTCGCCGCTATCAGCAGTGCAATTTCAGTAGGTTCACCCGATGCGGAAAAGTCATCGCTTTCAATGATTAACCGCTGAAATGCGCTCCTTCCTTGAGTGTAAAGGTGCGCGTTGTTGCACAGCGCGGCTGTTTGCAGCAGCTCGGTAAGGCATTCGTCCTGCCGGGGAGAGGCACCCTTAATGGAGCGGAACACGCCGCTCTTTTCATAGCCGGTACCCGTAACCTCATAAACCCCGTTGGGCGTGATAACAGCGGTAACCGTCATCTTGTTTTCGGTGATGGTGCCGGTTTTATCCGAGCAGATTACCCCCGCACAACCCAAGGTTTCCACCGCGGCCAGCTTGCGGATGAGTGCGTTGCGTTTCAGCATTCGTGAAACTGCCAGAGCCAGCGAGATGGTAACGATGGCAGGCAGCCCCTCGGGCACGGCAGCCACCGAAAGCGAGATACCGGTAAGCAGCATATCAAACGGGTTTTCGCCCCGCACAATGCCTGTGAGGGCCACTACCGCGCAGATAATCAGGCAGCCGATGCCAATGAACTTTCCCAGCTGTGAAAGCCGCTTTTGCAGCGGGGTCATTTCCTCGTCGATCTCCTCAATCATGCCCGCGATTTTGCCCATCTCGGTCTGCATACCGGTGGCGGTAACCTTTGCGCGTCCGTGCCCGCGTGTAACTACGGTGCCCATAAAGGCGGAGGAACGCACGTCCTTCTTTACGCTTACCGATTCACCGGTCAATATCGATTCGTCGGCATACAGCTCTACGCTTTCCAGCAGCATGGCGTCGGCAGCTACACGGTCACCCGCCTCCAGAATAAGAATATCGTCCGGTACCACCTCATCGGAGGGGATGCTTTCCTCAACCCCGCCACGCAGCACCTTCGCCGAGGGCGCTGCCATCTTCTTAAGCGCCTCCAGCGTTTTTTCGGTGCGGAACTCCTGAATAAAGCCCAGCAGCGCGTTTAAGAATACGATAATCATAATGGTTACCGCTTCGCTGATCTCGCCCATCACCACCGATAAAACCGTCGCCGCCAGCAGAATGCCCACCAGCGCGTCCTTAAACTGCGAGGCAAATATAACCAGCGGCTTTACCTTCTTAGCTTGCACAAGCCGGTTTGGCCCAAAGCGCTGAAGCTGCTTTCTGGCCTCCTGTGCACTCAGCCCCTTTTCGGCCGGCAGCGTTTCACGTCTCACCCTTACAACCCCCCTGTAATATTGATGCACCTTGAGTTTTACGCTCATTTAGGATACATAGCAATAAAAGCAGTATTATTGATGCCATAGTGCCAGTCCCATTATATTCTTTTAACCAGCGTTGTATGCGCGGGGGAGTGCTCAGAATATCCAGAATGGGTGTAGTGCAATTCTTCTATTGTTTTGCACTAAATGAAAATTGGGTCAGGCGCCCTATGGTACTGAAACAATAAGTTTCTTAAAATAAACCCCCGCAAAAAAGGGTGCCGTTAAGGCACCCTTTTTTGCAGAGGAATGTTTGCCGGATGTAATTTGCAGATGGATTATTAGCAGCCGCAGCCATTATTGCCACAGCCGTTTCCACAGCCAAAACCATCGCCACAGCAGCAGAACAGAACAACCAGAATGATAATCCACCAGCAGCAGTTATTGCCGAAACCGTTGTTACCACACATAATGAGAAAACCTCCTTAAAATTTACTTTCAACACATATTATGTATTGACGCAAAGTGTGGTTACAGAAAAAATATCATTATTGAATTTATTGATATTTTACGGCTTGAAGGCATAAACTGATAATTAAAGAAATTCAAAGAATCATAAAGCAAAGAAAAGATAATACAGCATATTTTACAGCATTAATGATTAGAATAAATTAAACTGACCTTAATTGACTTTGACTTTTATTGACTTTTAGTTAAAATAGTGAGTAAAGGTCAAGCAAGGTCAAACATAGCGGAAGTACTGCAGGGTAAGAGGGTGAACCCATGAATCTTTCCGATATTATCTCGCAATCGATTTTAAAGCTGCTGGAGGAGTACGACGGTACGGCCGAGATACAGCGCAACGAGCTGGCCAACAAAATAGGCTGTGTCCCCAGCCAGATTAACTATGTCATCACCTCGCGCTTTACCCCCGAAAAGGGGTATCTGGTTGAAAGCAAGCGCGGTGGCGGCGGGTATATCCGCATCTCCAAGATATCACTCAACCCGCGGGATTTGGTGGTGCACCTGATTAACACCATCGGCAGCAGGCTGGACGAAGGGTCCTGCCGGGCAATACTGCAAAACCTTATCAACGACAAGATACTCGCCGCAGAAACCGCCAGAATGATGTGGAGCGCCTTAAGCCTCTCGGCGCTGCGGGAGGTTCCGCCGGAGCTGAGAGATAATGTACGAGCCTCCATCTTTAAAAATATGCTGCTGACCATATTATAAAGTTCACGTTTCCTAAGCGACATGAAAGGGATGATAATCATCATGTTATGTGAAATCTGTAAAAAGAACCATGCCACCACACACCTGCGTCAGGTGATAAACGGTGAGGCCAAGGAGTATATCCTCTGCAGCGAGTGTGCCTCCAAGCTGGGCTTCACCGCAATGATGAACCCGTTTTCAATGAGCATCAGCGATATGCTGGGCTCTATGCTTGCACAAACTGCTCCCGCCAAAGAGCAGCTGCCAGCCGAGCAGCGCTGCAAGGGCTGTGGGGCTACCTTTGCCGATATCCGCAATTCCGGAAAGGCAGGCTGTGCGGAATGCTACGCCACCTTCTATGAGGATTTTGTGCCCTCGCTTCAGCGCATCCATGGGCAGACCGAACATGCGGGCAAGGTGCCGAGCTCTGCGGGGCCGAAATACAGGCTGCACAACGAGATTCAGTCGCTGCAAAAGGAACTGAAGGAAGCGGTAGCCTCTCAGGATTACGAGCGCGCCGCCGTGCTGCGCGACCGAATCAAGGACCTTGAAGCAACGGAGGATAAAGCCGATGAATAAGTGGTATCTTGAACATAACCCAGACGACGATATCGCGGTAAGCACACGCATCCGCCTTGCGCGAAATTTGCGCGCTTATCCGTTTGAAAACCGCATGACACCCGAGCAGAAAAAGAAGCTGCTCAGCGATGTGAAAACCCTGCTGCAGAATGCAAGCCTCAAAGAGAAGATGGAGCTTGGCTTTATAGAGCTTGAAAAGCTCACCCCCGAGCAGAACTTCTCGCTGGTGGAAAAGCACCTGATCAGCCCGGCATTCTCGCAGAACCCTAAGAATGCGGGCCTTGCGCTTTCACCGGATGAAAGCATTGCAGTGATGATTAACGAAGAAGATCATATCCGTATTCAGACGCTCAGCTCCGGTCTAAACCTCAAACAGACCTTGCAGGCGGCTAACCGTATTGATGATATTTTAGATGCCTCTTTATTGTATGCCTTTGATGAAAAGCTCGGCTATCTCACGCAGTGCCCCACCAACCTCGGCACCGGGCTTCGTGCGTCGGTAATGCTGCACCTGCCCGCACTGGAGGCAAACGGCGTTATCGGGCGCATCTCCCAGATGGTTTCTAAGCTGGGGCTTACAATCCGGGGCACCTACGGAGAGGGTACGCGCGTAAACGGCGCATTCTACCAGCTTTCCAATCAGGTAACGCTCGGTATCTCGGAAGAGGGCGCTATCGAAAATCTGCGTGCCATTGCCTCTCAGATTATCGCGCAGGAGCGGGCCTCACGCAGCGCCGAGCTGGGCGATTATATGGAAGACAAGGTTTGGCGTGCATACGGTGTGCTCAGCTCGGCAAGACTCCTTACAAACGACGAGTTCATCGAGCTTGTTTCCATTCTGCGCATGGGTGTTTCGCAGGGTATCCTGAAGGGTATCAGCTACGGCGAGATTAACGCCCTTATCAACACCACCGGCCCGGCCACCATCATGGCGCAGGAAGGCAGAGCCATGGAAGCAGGCGAACGCGATAAACTGCGTGCCGCCATCGTGCGTGAACGCTTGTATTCCTTAAACGAAAATTAAAAGACGATTATTCATACCCTTTCCACGAAAGGCAAGGTGATAAGTTTGAAAAATAATTTTCAAACTAAGGAAAAATTGTTGTCGGAGTGTAACTCCTCCTGCGGCAAGGCCGCATCGCAATTTTTCATGACGTTTTGTGCTTTTCCGGCGCAAGCGCCAGAAAGGTAAGGTGATGATAATGTATAAATTCACAGGTTTTACCGCCAAGGCCAACGAGGCGCTCAACCTCGCCATCAGCTCCGCCGAAAAGCTGGGGCATACCTATATCGGCACCGAGCATATACTCATGGGGCTGCTTAAAGAGGGCAGCGGCGTTGCGCCCATCGTGCTTTCCCATAACGGCGTAACCTACGATGATATTGAGCAGAAGCTGGTGGATACGGTAGGCTCCGGCTCTCCAACGCGCCTTACTCCCGCCGATTTTACGCCGCGCTGCAAACGTATTCTGGAGCTTTCGGTTGCCGAAGCAAAGTCGCTCGGCCACGGCTATGTGGGCACCGAGCATATCCTTATGGCGATGCTGAATGAAGAAGACAGCTATGCCGTTCGCTTTTTAACCGAGCTTTCGGTAGATCCGAAAGATATCTACAACCAGTGTGCCAAATCCTTAGGGGTAAACGAGAACGGTGGCAGCCTTTCCTCGGGCGGCAGCGCAAAGGAGCTCAAACGCCCGCAGAATTCCCGAACCCCCACCCTCGACCAGTTTTCCAACGACCTTACCCAGCGGGCGCGTGAGGGTGCGCTCGACCCGGTAATCGGCCGTGCCAACGAGATTGAGCGTGTGATACAGATACTCTCCCGCCGCACCAAGAACAACCCCTGCTTAATCGGCGAGCCCGGTGTTGGCAAAACCGCCATCGCAGAGGGGCTTGCACAGAAGATTATTGCGGGAGAGATTCCCGAAACACTCAAGAATAAGCGCGTGGTGTCGGTGGATATCGGCGGCATGATTGCCGGAACCAAGTATCGCGGTGATTTTGAAGAGCGTATAAAAAAGGCACTGGATGAGGTTAAAAACGCGGGCAACGTGATTCTGTTTATCGACGAGATGCATACACTGGTGGGCGCAGGAGCCGCCGAGGGCGCGGTGGACGCTGCCAATATCCTTAAGCCGCTGCTTGCCAGGGGTGACATACAGGTGGTGGGCGCTACCACACTGGATGAATACCGCAAACACGTTGAAACCGATGCGGCGCTTGAACGCAGGTTCCAGCCCGTTACCGTCAACGAGCCCAGCCCCGAAGAGGCACAGCAGATTCTGTTCGGCCTGCGCGATAAATACGAGGCACACCACAAGGTGAAGATCACCGATGAGGCGGTGAAGGCTGCCGTTACCCTTTCCTCCCGGTATATTCAGGATCGTTTTCTGCCCGATAAGGCCATCGACCTGATTGACGAGGCCGCCTCCCGCATACGTCTCAAGCAGTACACCGCTCCGCCCGACTTAAAGGAGCTGGAGGAACGCTTAAAGGCGCTAAACGAGGAAAAGGAAGCCGCCGTAAACGCGCAGGACTTCGAGCTTGCCGCCAAGATACGCGATAACGAAAAAGAGCTGCGTGCACAGCTCGAACGCCAGAAGAACGAGTGGAAGGATGATAACGGCCGCAAGACCGGTGTTGTTACCGAGCAGACGGTTGCCGAAATCGTCTCGGGCTGGACGGGTATCAATGTGCGCCAGCTTACCGAGGAGGAGAGCAAGCGCCTCTTAAACATGGAGGCGATATTGCACGAGCGCGTAATCGGGCAGGATGAGGCTGTAAACTCTGTTTCGCGCGCCATCCGCCGCGGCAGGGTAGGGCTGAAAGACCCCAAGCGCCCCATCGGCTCGTTCATCTTCTTAGGCCCCACGGGCGTGGGCAAAACCGAGCTGTGCAAGGCGCTTGCGCAGGCACTGTTCGGCGACGACGACGCAATGATCCGCTTGGATATGTCAGAGTACATGGAAAAGTTCTCGGTATCCCGCTTAGTCGGCTCCCCTCCGGGATATGTAGGCTTTGAAGAGGGCGGCCAGCTCACCGAAAAGATTCGCCGCAAACCATACTCTGTGGTGCTGTTTGACGAAATTGAGAAGGCACACCCCGATGTATTCAATATGCTGCTGCAGATCCTGGAGGACGGCATCCTTACCGACAGTAAGGGCAGAAGGGTAGACTTTAAAAACGCCGTGGTGATTATGACCTCCAACATCGGCGCGCGGCTGCTTACCGAAAAGATTAAGAACCTTGGCTTTGCGGGTGCTCCCACCGTAAGCGACGATGAGAATCGCATCAAGCAGAATGTGTTAAGCGAGCTGAAAAAAGCCTTCCGTCCCGAGTTTTTAAACCGCGTGGACGATATCATCGTCTTCCACCGCCTTACCTCCGCCGAGATAGAGAAGATTGCCGCTAACATGCTTGCCACCCTCAGCGAGCGGGTAAACAAGCTGGGCATTACCGTAACCTTTGACCAGAGCGCCGTTACCAAGATTGCCTCGGTGGGCTACGATGATATCTACGGCGCGCGCCCGTTACGCCGTGCCATCACCACTCAGATCGAGGATAAACTCTCCGAGCAGATGCTGGAGGGTGCCGTGAAGCCGGGCGACAGCGTGGTGTGTGTTTCCACCGAAAACGGTTTTGAGTTCCGGAAAACTGCTCTCGCAAATATCCCGAATTAAATTCAATCAGTAAAAAGCTGCCCCAATGGTTCATTCCACCTGGGGCAGCTTTCGCTATGCCTTATAGAATTGCCGGATGAAAGGCTGTATTTTTCACGAGATTATGATAAACTTAGACCATAAGAGAATTATTACGAAGAAATCATAGCATTTCTGAAGAAGGCAGATTGATAAGTATGCAAAAATATGAACTGATTGAGCGAAGTATTATTAAGAAATATAAAAAAGAGATTTGGCACAAATTCATTGCGGCAGTTAAGGAGTATCAGCTCATTCAACGGAATGATAGAATTGCTGTCTGTATCTCCGGCGGCAAAGATTCGATGCTTTTGGCCAAGTGCATACAACAGCTGCAAAGGCACAGCGATTTTCCGTTTGAGGCGGTTTATCTGGTTATGGATCCCGGCTATGCGCCTGCCAACCGCAGGTTAATTGAAGAAAATGCACAGCTTTTAAACCTTCCGGTGCATATCTTTGAGAGTAATATTTTTCATGTGGTCGACAATACCGACCGTTCGCCCTGCTACCTCTGCGCGAAGATGAGAAGGGGATACCTCTATAGCAAGGCGCAGGAGCTTGGCTGTAATAAGATTGCTCTGGGGCACCATTTTGACGATGTGGTAGAAACCATTCTCATGAGCATGCTCTACGGCTCTGAAATGCGTACCATGATGCCCAAGCTGCACAGCACCAATTTTACGGGCATGGAGCTGATACGCCCGCTGTATATGGTCAAAGAGGCCGACATTCTGGCGTGGAAGCGTTATAATGAGCTTCAGTTTATCCAATGCGCCTGCAGTTTTACCGAACGTGAGGCGCAAGCTGAAAGTGTTATGGGCTCCAAGCGTCAGGAGATGAAGCAGCTTATCAAGGAATTCCGACGTATTAACCCAAACATTGACATGAACATCTTTGTAAGTGCGCACAATGTAAACCTTGACGCGGTCATCGGGTATCGTAAAGGCGGAGATAAGCATAGTTTTTTGGAAAATTACGATATGATTGCCGCTTTACCTGATGAAGAATGAAATAATTAACTTGGGCCTGTATATACCAAAGTGTATATGCAGGTTAATTTTTTATAATAAAGCGGGAGTGTTTGTGCCTGCATAAATCCTTTTTGGCGAAGTACACTAACAAAAAGACTAATGATAAAAGGATGGTGTAGTGTGGATAACAACAAAAATCGAATGAAAGACAGGCCCAAAAGTAATCCTGAACTGCGGAAGATGAAGCCCAAAGAGAACGCCGATGTCGGAATCATCGACGGCAACAAGGTCGGGGTACACGCCTCAAAACGCGAAAAGGGAAGTCATTAAACTCCTTTATCATAAGCGTTAAAAATAAAGATGTTTTTAGGAAAGGATATGTTTTATCATGAATACTATTCTGTGCAGTGTTTCCGGTATGCAAAACAAAAACTGCAAAACCCAGCTGAAGAACGCATTGGATAAGGTGCAGGGAGTTCAGGAGGTGGGGGTGAATCTGGCAGAAGGCACCGTAAAGGTGGGGTACAACGAACCTGCCACTGAAATGCAGATTAAAAACTGCATTGAGCATACCGGTTTTAAAATCGTCTACGAATAAAATAAGTATGGCTAAAGCTTCGATAGCCGGTGGCACACCGGTGAAGTAAAGCCGGAAGGTTGTTATAAAAGATAGCAATATAACAAATTAAGCTGTCAGGCCTGCGCCCGGCAGCTTTTTGCTTGTTTTAAGCGAGTTTTTATTGAGAGATTAGCCTTATATGGGGCAGAATAATACAAACACAGGCTTAATAAGCAATGAAAATCTAATATATAGTAATTTATATTTTCTTACAGAAAGGAGCGGTTAAAACAATGCCTGTATCTCATAAAAGCGCCATCTCGTTCGGGCTGGTGCACATTCCGGTGGCTCTTTATACCGCAACGCAGGATAACGATATCAGCTTCAACCAGCTGCACAAGGAGGACAACCAGCGCGTACGCTACAAAAAGGTATGCGGGCACTGCGGTAAGGAGGTTGCGTTCGGTGACATCATCAAGGGCTTTGAATACGATAAGGATAAATATGTAGTGGTGACCGACGAAGATTTTGAGACGATTAAAACCGAGAAGGACAAAACCATCCAGATACTGCACTTCGCAAACCTTAACCAGATTAGCCCCGTTTACTACGATAAAACCTATCAGGCTATCCCCGAGGCGGGCGGCGAAAAGGCCTTTGAGCTGCTGCGCGCCGCTATGATGGCCGAGCAGAAGATCGCCATCGGCAAAACCGTTATGGGCACGAAGGAAACACTTCTTGCCATCATCCCGCGTGAAGACGGTATCTTAATTGAAACGATGTTTTATGCCGATGAAATCAAAGAACTGCAAAAGCCCTATACCCGACCGCCGGTAAACGAAGCCGAGCTTGACATGGCAAAAAAGCTCATTGCCTCTATGGATACCGAATTTAGCCCGTCAAAGCACAAGGATGAATATCAGGTGCGTCTGAGAGCACTAATTGAACAGAAGATCGCGGGTAAAGAGATTATCGCGGCAACACCAAAGCCGCAGAACAATGTCATCGACCTGATGGAGGCGCTCAAGGCAAGCCTCGAGCAGGGAACCAAGGGCAAAGGCGCGTAATCGGTAAAACCTCGCGGTGCCGGATATAAAAAACAGCAGCGATTTTAGCAGTTTTTGACCTTTTCTCGTTCCTCAAATTATGTTATTGTAAAAGAAGAAATTTTAAAGAAACAGGGCAAGCTCCTGAAAGGAATGTCAGTTAATGAAGGTATTGAACTACGGGTCTTTGAACTACGACTATGTTTATTCCGTACACCACATTGTAGCACCGGGAGAAACCATCACCTCCAGTTCCATGCAGATGTTCTGCGGTGGTAAGGGCTTAAACCAATCGGTTGCTCTTGCACGCGCGGGGGCAGCCGTTTTCCACGCAGGCATGGTAGGCAGCGACGGCGGTGCTTTAATCGAGGCCTGCGAAAACAATGGCGTGAATACGCAGTATATCCGCAAGGTCGCTCAGCGCTCGGGCAACGCCATCATACAGGTCAGCGGCAAGGGGCAGAACAGTATCGTGCTTTTTGCGGGTGCCAACCGGCAGAATACCAAGGAGTTTGTGGACGAAACACTCTCCGCCATGAATGCCGGGGACGTTATCCTGTTACAGAATGAGATCAATCTGGTGGACTATATTATTGAGCGTGCTTACGAGAAGAAGCTGTACATTGTACTGAACCCCTCGCCGTTTGATGAGGCTATTAAGCAGTGCGACCTTACCAGGGTTTCACTTTTTCTGCTCAACGAGGTGGAGGGCCTGCAGATTACCGGCTGCGAGGAGCCGCAGGAGATTCTAACCACCATGCACAAGCGCTACCCCAACGCCACCATTGTGCTTACACTCGGCAGGAACGGTGTGCTCTGCCTGCACGAGAATGCGATTTACCGCCATGGCATCTACGACGTTCCGGTGGTGGACACCACAGCGGCGGGCGATACCTTTACCGGCTATTTTGTTTCACAGCTTTTGCAGAAGCGGCCGATGGATGAGGTACTGCGCATTGCCTCGGTTGCGTCCTCCATTGCCGTATCCCGCAAGGGGGCGGTTGCTTCCATCCCCAACATGCAGGAGGTTTTATCTGCAAACCTTTTACTCAAAGAATAAATTTATAGGTTCGCAATTTTGGTCAAGACTTTTTTGCCTTTACACGATATAATCATTCGGTGGGGGTGACAACATGGAACACATTGACCAGGTAAATGCGGTTCAGGCTATGCAGGACTATATCATCAACCATCTGTGTGAGCCCATTACACTCTCGGAGCTTTCCCGCGCGGCGGGGTATTCCCCCTTTCACTGCGCGAGGATGTTTAAAGAGTTCACCGGTAAAACGCCTTTTGAGTATATCCGCGCCATGCGCCTGACACGGGCGGCGTTAAAGCTTCGGGATGAACAGCCCAAGGTGCTGGACGTAGCACTCGATTATCTGTTCGATTCCCACGAGGGCTTTACACGCGCCTTTTCGCGGGAGTTTGGCATTACACCTGCAAAATACAGCAAAAGTCCGCCGCCCATCAAGCTGTTTCTGCCAACCCCCGTTGTAGACGAATACACCTTCTATCACCGAGATAGGTCGGAGCCAACGCCAAAGCCGGAGCCGCAGTCGCTTTTCATACAGGTTATCGAACGCCCCGCGCGAAAACTTATCCTTAAACGCGCCGCAAAGGCAAACGATTACTTTGAATACTGCGAAGAGGTAGATTGTGATATCTGGGGGCTGTTGTGCAGTGTCAAAGAGGCCTTGTACGAGCCTATCGGCCTATGGCTGCCGCATCGTTTCCGGCCGGAGGGTACTTCCTATTATGCACAGGGGGTAGAGGTTCCCGCCGATTACAGCGGTGTGGTGCCGGACGGCTTAGATTTAATCGATCTGCCGCCCTGCCAGATGCTGTTCTTTCAGGGCAGGCCGTTTGCAGACGCCGAGTTTTTTAAGATAATAGAGGGCGTAAGCGAGAGCATTGATGCTTACAACCCCGAGGTGTTCGGGTTTCGGTGGGCAGATGACGAAGCCCCCCGGTTCCAACTGGAGCCGCAGGGTTATCGGGGGTACATCGAAGCAAGGCCGGTTCGTAAAATAAGCTGATCAATTCATAAGTTACTTCAAGCATCCGACGATACATCGGGTGCTTTTTTATACCCATTTCGCAAGGATTGTCAAGAATTCAGGCATTCAAACCACTAAAATTAAGACACATGAATAGAGAAAGGGTTGAATATGAGTATGTCGACGGCGTTGGTTGTTCAAAACCTTACAAAGTCATATGGGCCGGTAAAAGCGGTTGACGGGCTGAGCTTCAAGGTGGAAAAGGGTGAGATCTTCGGGCTGCTCGGCCATAACGGTGCGGGCAAAAGCACCAGCATTGAATGTATCCTTGGCGTTAAAAGGTATGATGCAGGCTCGGTAACGGTGTTGGGGTTGAGCCCGGCTGAAAATCGCAGGCAGTTGTTTGAAAAGGTGGGGGTACAGTTTCAGCACAACAACTACCCCGAAAAGATTACGGTTTCAGAACTGTGCGAGGTGACCGGCTCACTGTACAGGCAGCCGGCCGATTGGAAGGAGCTTTTGAAGCGGTTTGGTCTTTTAGGTATGCACAAACGCATGGTAACCGAGCTTTCGGGCGGCGAGCGGCAGAGGCTTTCGGTAATTCTGGCACTCATCCCCAATCCCGAGCTTGTTTTTTTGGATGAGCTTACTACGGGGTTGGATTCCAAGGCGCGCCGGGATGTGTGGAAGTACCTTGAATCGCTCAAAGGCAATGGCCTTACCATTCTGCTCACATCCCATTACATGGACGAGGTGCAGACTCTGTGCGACAGAATCTGCATCCTGAGAAAAGGGCAGGTGGTATTCATGGGTACGCTCACCGAGGCGATTCAGAACAGCCCCTGCAGCAATCTGGAGGAAGCCTATCTATGGTATTCCGGCGAGGAGGAAACAACAGATGAAGTCCTTTAGAGCTTTATTTAAATCGGAATTTATTCTCTCTGTACGCGATATGAACCTGTTATTCTTCGGCATCGGGTTCTCGTTACTGTTCACGGTGGTACTGGGGCTGATTATGGGCAACAAGCCCGCGTTTGACGGCGCAGCCTACAGCTTTATGGAGCAGTCGTTCGGCGGAATTATCTCCATTGGTATTGCGGCTACCGGCCTCATGGGCCTGCCGATTGTGCTGGCCGATTACCGCCACCGCAAGATACTCAAGCGCTATCAGGTTACGCCGGTAAGCCCCATGAAGCTGCTGGTAGTTCAGCTGGTGGTAAACCTTATCTACGCATTAGCCTCGCTGGTATTGGTTTACGGGGTCTGTGCACTCTGCTTTGGGGTAAGAATCCGGGGCTCAGTCTGGTTGTTTGCCGGGGCCTATCTGCTGGTGCTTGTTTCGATCTATAGCATCGGCATGATGATTGCGAGCATTGCGCCCAACATCAAAACCGCAAACCTTTTGTGCAGTCTGTTTTACTTTCCAATGCTGCTGCTGTCGGGTGCGACACTGCCCTACGAAATCATGCCGGGCTTTATGCAGAAGGCGATGGACTTTCTTCCGCTTACACAGGGCATCAAGCTTCTAAAAGCGGCATCACTCGGGTTGCCAGCCGATAATATGCTGGTTCCGGTAATTGTTATGCTCGCACTAACGGTAGTGTGCGTGGTGCTGTCACTGAAATTCTTCCGCTGGGAATAATTCAATCATGAAATAAACGGGCGGCTTTTTATTCAGGCCGCCCGCTTATTTGTGGATAATTATAGATTGATGATTATAAATATTAAACGGTCGTAACACAATAGATCAGTTTCGTGTTGCATAGGCTGGATAAAAACAGAATCAATTATTCATACCAATAGTGAGAAAAACTATAGCTTATTGATATATTTTATTTAACCCCTTGCATTTTTCAAAAAATCTCGGCAAAATGAAAAGAAGACTCAGACGAATCTTAGTATAAGAAGGGAATGACCGCATTTGAAGCCGCAAAAAAGGGTTTGCGCTGTTCACGATATCTCCTGCTTTGGCAAGTGCTCCTTAACCGTTGCGTTGCCGATACTCTCTGCCGCGGGTGTGGAAACCAGCGTAATCCCCACGGCCGTACTTTCCACCCATACCGGTGGCTTTACCGGCTACACCTACCGCGACCTCACCGAGGATATCCCGGCTATTGGGGCACATTGGAAAACGCTTAATCTGCATTTCGACAGCCTGTATACCGGGTTTCTGGGCTCGTTTGAACAGCTGGAGCTGGTTGCACGGCTGATAGACGACTTTAAGAGCGGGGACACCCTTGTTCTGGTAGACCCTGTGATGGCGGATAACGGTTCACTCTACAAGGTTTTCTCCTCCGATTTTCCAAAGGGGATGGCAAAGCTGTGCGGCAAGGCTGATGTCATCGTGCCCAATATTACCGAGGCAGCGCTACTCACCGGCCTGGAATACCGCGAAGGGCCGCATACCACAGGATATATCGAGGCTCTGCTCCGGGGTCTGGGTAAACTTGTTACCGGTAAGGTGGTGCTCACCGGTGTATGCATGGAGGATAACGCCCTTGGCTGTGCTGCGTACGACCCCCAAACCGGTAAGATTGACTATATCCTCTCGCCGCGTGTGGCGGGAATCTATCATGGCACAGGGGATATATTTGCAAGTGCCCTGCTTGGCGCGCTGTTAAATGGTTTTGCACTCTCTCAGGCCGCAAGAGTCGCGGTGGATTTTACGGTTAGCAGCATTCTGCGTACCAAAGAGGCGGGCACTGATGTGCGCTTTGGGGTGAACTTTGAATACGGCATTCCAACCTATGTAAAGGCACTGGGGCTCATTTAAAGCGAATAAGCTTATGAATCCAAAAATGCATAAATAGGAGGTAAACCTGCTTACGCGCTCCTTTTTTAGCTTTTAGCTGTTTCAGAGGTACCGAAGCTTAATTCCGTTGTCATCTGTTTGATGATATCATCGTACTGTTCTTCTAGTTCTACGGGGTAACGGAACAAAAACCGTACCACCATATCATTCTTTACCAAGCCGTACTCAAAAAAGTTTATCGTACCGCCTTCATTGTCGTTGCCACTCTGATATAAGATATAAAAGCTGTCGTCCTGAGCGTCCTCCATTACAATCTGCGATACCCTGGTTTTGGCTTCTTCAAGCATCGCTTTCCCGGTAAGATTGTCAATGTTATAGGCGCCCCATACCTTCAGCTCCTCACCTGTGTCACTCCTGGAAAGGGTTGCGCCGTCGCCGTTATCGCTTTCGGTAATCGAGGTAAAGTAATCGGGGTAGGGCACCGTAAAGCCGTAACGGGCATTGGCATAGGTTTTATAGTCAAAGTCTGCTGTTACCTCACTCTGCTCAGAAGACGAAATACTCTCGGTTGCCAAACTGCTTTCGGAAGATGTCTGGTTTACTACGGGCTTAACAATCACGCAGGAGGTCAGCAATACAAGACTTGCTGCAAGAATAGCTATAACTTTCTTCATTTTTATTCTCCGTTTCAGGATAAGTATAAGGCAGATAAACCATTTCCCATATTTACACAAACAGTAAATTTTATTATACTTCTGTAACCAATAGGTGTCAACTTTTACTATACTATTAAGCGGGCAGTTAAATGGCACAACTTTTCCTTTCCTATTCTGCTTGAATCTGCTATAATAATAGCTGTTTGGGTAAACGGCTGATTGGTTATCCTCAGCCTGCCTGCAAAGAACGATGAACGATAGAAATTGATTCACGATACAGTAAGGAGTAATCATTCAGTGGCAAACCGAGAACAGGAAATACTGCGGCGAAGAACCTTCGCCATCATCTCCCACCCCGACGCTGGCAAAACCACCCTCACCGAAAAACTGCTGCTCTACGGCGGGGCTATCCATCAGGCAGGCAGTGTTAAAAGCCGCAAGGCAAAAACCTACGCGGTATCCGACTGGATGGAGATTGAAAAGCAGCGCGGCATTTCGGTAACCTCCAGCGTCATGAACTTTGACTACGACGGCTACCATATCAATATCCTTGATACCCCGGGACATCAGGACTTCAGTGAGGATGCCTACCGAACCTTGGTAGCGGCCGACAGTGCTGTTATGCTGCTGGACGGCGCCAAGGGTGTGGAAGAGCAGACCAAGAAGCTGTTCCACGTGTGCAAGATGCGCGGTATCCCCATCTTCACCTTTGTAAATAAGCTCGACCGTGTATGCAAAAAGCCGTTTGATCTATTAAGCGAGCTGGAACAGACCCTTGGCATCAACTCCTACCCAGTTACCTGGCCGGTGGGGGTAGACGGCGTGTTCAAAGGGGTTTACAACCGCGCGTTGAAGAGGCTGGAGCTTTTTGAAACAGGCGGTGACCACGGCGCGCAGAAGCTTACCTCCTATACCTTGGAACTCAGCGACAGCAAGCTGAAAGAGATTATCGGCGATGAGGCCTATCTGGCGCTGCAAGAAGATATTTCGCTGCTGGATGAGGCGGGCGAGACGTTTGACATGGAGCGCATCCTTGCGGGGCAGCTCACACCGGTGTTTTTCGGCAGTGCCATGACCAACTTCGGCGTGCAGCAGTTCCTTGAGGATTTTATCAAGATGGCCCCGGCCCCCGGCAATCGAAATACCGATAAAGGCCCGGTTAAGCCCGAGGACGAGGGCTTTTCCGGCTTTATCTTCAAGATTCAGGCGAACATGGACCCGAAGCACCGTGACCGCCTGGCCTTTATTCGCATCTGCTCCGGCCAGTATGAGAAGGGTATGAACGTGTATAATACCCGCCTAGGCAAGCAGATTCGCCTTGCCCAGCCACAGCAATTTTTGGCGCAGGATCGCTCCGCGGTGGAGGATGCCTGTGCGGGCGACATTATCGGCGTGTTTGATTCCGGTATCTTTCACTTGGGTGATACCCTTTGCGGGGAAAAGGAAGCCTTTAAATTCGACCCAATCCCCATGTTCCCCGCCGAGCACTTTGCAGAGGTTTCGGCTAAGGATACCAACAAGCGCAAACAGTTCCAGAAGGGAATAGAGCAGCTGCTTGTTGAGGGAGCTATTCAGGTGTTTAAAAGCAACTCCTATGGTGTGGATAAGTATATTGTCGGCGTGGCTGGCGCGCTGCAGCTGGATGTGCTCTCCTACCGTATGCTGGGCGAGTATGGTGTAGAAATGCGTATTGAACCGCTCGCCTTTCAGTATGCACGCTGGATTACCCCGGAGGATGCAGAGCCTGAACTGCCGCAATACTTCAGCGAAACTCTTCGGGTGACCGATCATCTCAATCGCCCGGTTGTACTGTTTGAAAACCAGTGGGTGATGCAGCGAGCGGAGGAGAAAAACCCCAAGGTGAAATTTTTGGATATTGCGCCATAAACAACTGTGATAGAAGCGAGGCATATCTCCCGCAGCGGGGGATATGCCTCGCTTCTTAACAACGCAAGAACCATCCGCTGGCTAAGCCGACGGATGGTTCTTGCAAAGGACCTATAGAAACAAAGGAGATTAGCTTATTTTTAACCCTTAGTACTCTGCTGCTTCTTAGAAAGCACATCAAATACAACGGCCGCCAGCAGCACAATACCCTTTACGGCCTTCTGCCAGTTTGCATCGATACCGAGTATTGACATACCGTTATTCAGTACGCCCATGAAGATTGCACCTACAACCGCGCCGCCGATGGTACCAGTGCCGCCGTAGGCGGAGGCACCGCCGATGAAGCAGGAGCCGATGGCGTCAAGTTCATAGCCGGTACCGGCGGAAGGTGCCGCAGAGTTAAAGCGAGCTACACAAACCAGTGCGGCAACCGCGGAAAGGAAGCCCATGTTGGTGTATGCAAAGAAGAGCACTTTATTGGTGTTAACACCGGAAAGCTTGGCAGCCTTCTCGTTTCCGCCCATTGCATACAGGTGACGTCCGGGTACGGTTTTAGAGGTAAAGTAGCCATATGCGAAAACAACAATACCCAGAAGAATAAGCACTACCGGAATACCTTTGTGTTCGCCCAACAAGAATGCTAGGGCTGCAATAACCGCAAACAGCAGCACCAGCTTGATAATTAACCCGGGCAGCGACGAAACCTCATAGCCCTTCTGCTTTTTCTGAATACGCCCAAGAATCTGAAGAACTGCATATACCAAGAAAACTACGGCGCCCACTATTACAGAAACGATCATGGTGTATTTGGGGCTGTTGGGTAAAAAGCTTGTAAAGTATTGCAGATAGTCTTCGGGGAAAGGGGAGATGGTAAGGCCGTTTAGAAGAACCTGTGCAAGGCCGCGCCAAAGCATCATACCTGCTAAGGTTACAATGAAGGCGGGAATACGTATGTACGCAATCCAAAAGCCCTGCCATGCGCCGATGATAACACCAATCAGCAGGCAAACAAAGATGGATACGAAGATGTTCAGCTTCATATTCACAATCATGGTACCGGCCGTAGCGCCCACCAGCACAACAATCGAACCAACGGAAAGGTCGATGTTACCGCCGGTGAGGATGCAGAGCAGCATACCTGCTGCAAGAATAACAACGTAGCTGTTTTGTAAAATCAGGTTGGTAATGTTTGAGGGGGCAAATAACGAACCCTTACCGCTGATAGAAATCAGCACTTGAAACAGCAGCATAACTACGATGAGTGCAATCACCATCGTGTTTTTTCTTAAGGCCTCTTTTATGTTGAGCATATATGTGACCAATCCTTTCTGCAGAAATGAGGGGGAATTACTTCTTTATGCTCCCTTACTGGATTGAAGGATGCTGGACATTATCGCTTCCTGTGTGGCGTTTTCCTTTGTCATTTCCGCGACGATTCTGCCTTCGTTCATTACATAGATTCTATCGCACATACCAAGTATCTCAGGCATTTCAGAGGAGATCATCACCACAGACTTACCCTGAGCAACAAGCTGGTTGATAATGCAGTAAATTTCATACTTGGCACCTACATCAATTCCACGCGTCGGCTCATCCATAATAAGAATGTCCGGGTCAGCGAACATCCATTTACTAAGAAGGACTTTTTGCTGGTTGCCGCCCGAAAGATTACCAACCTTCTGCTCTACGCTCGAGCATTTTGTTGAGAGCTTCTCTTTATATTCGTTAGCTGCATTAACTTCCAAATCCTTGTCCACAACATTGTAGCGGCTGACTTTATCCATCTTTGCTAGTGTTGTGTTTTGTATAATAGACATATCCAAGATTAAACCGTTCCCTTTACGGTCTTCAGTTACATAAGCAAGCTTGTTTTCTATAGCGTCCTTTACACTGCGCATCTTAACATCTTTGCCATTAATTTGAATCTCGCCAGAAATATTCTTGCCGTAGCTGCCGCCGAAGATACTCATTGCAAGCTCGGTGCGTCCGGCACCCATCAACCCGCTGATGCCCAGAACTTCACCGCGATGTAGCGTAATACTTACATTGTCGCATACCTTCCGGCCTTCATATATTGGGTGATAGACTGTCCAGTTTTTAACCGCAAGGCTCACATCGCCAATTTTAACATCACGTTTTGGGAAACGATCGGTCAGATCACGCCCAACCATGCCTTTGATAATCCGCTCTTCGCCGATATCGTCAATTCCTTTGGTTAAGGTTTCTATGGTAGCGCCGTCGCGAAGTATCGTAATCTTGTCGGCGATGCCGGATACCTCGTTGAGCTTATGGGAGATGATAATGGAGGTCATGCCATGGGTCTTGAATTCCAGCAGCAGGTTTAATAGCTTCTGCGAATCGGATTCATTGAGCGAAGCGGTAGGCTCGTCAAGAATGAGCAGCTTCACGTTCTTGGCAAGCGCCTTAGAGATTTCAACCAACTGCTGCTTGCCAACACCGATATCCTTAATCAGTGTTCTGGAGCTATCCTTTAAACCAACACGCTTTAAAAGCTCGTCCGCCTTATTATAGGTTTCATCCCAATCAATGCGTGCCTTGCTGCCGCGTTCGTTCCCAAGGAACATGTTTTCGCCTATGGTAAGGTAGGGCACCAATGCAAGCTCCTGATGAATAATAACAATACCTTTATGCTCACTGTCCTTAATACCGTTAAATCTGCAGACCTCACCCTCGTAGATGATATCCCCCTCATAGCTTCCGAAAGGGTAGATACCGCTGAGAACATTCATCAGAGTGGATTTGCCCGCGCCGTTTTCACCCACCAGGGCGTGGATTTCCCCCTTGGTAATCTGGAGGTTAACCTCTTTAAGCGCACGTACACCGGGGAAGTTCTTGTTGATATTCCTCATTTCAAGTAGCGTTTCTGACAATGATATTCCCTCCAATGAGAAAAATAACAGGCGGGAGGAAGAACTTCCGCCCGCCTGCCTAAGGACTAATACATCGGCCAGAAGTGACCGTTTATCAGCTTTTAAGGGTGAGATTAAGCAAGATCTGCCTCTGTGTAGTATTTGCTATCGATTAACAGCTTCTTGTAGTTGTCAACGGTAGCGAATACAGGATCGCAGAGGAAGGAAGGAATTACTGCAATGCCGTTATTGTAGGTCTTGGTATCGTTAACGGGAACCTCTTTGCCAGCAACGATAGCGTTAACCATCTCAACAACCTTGGAAGCCAATGTACGGGTATCCTTGAAGATAGACATACTCTGGAGGCCTGCAATCATGTTCTTAACGGCGGGCTTACCGCAGCCCTGACCGGTGAGAATCGGGAAGTTATCCTTGGTGTAGCCTGCTGCTACAAGTGCGTTGGTGATACCGTTGGCTACGGAGTCGTTGGAAGAGAGAACAGCGTCAAGCTTGGTGCCCTTGGGGCCGTAGTTGTTTGCTGTAATCAGGTTCTCCATACGCTTCTGAGATTCCTCGGTAGACCAGCTGGGGGTAGCGCACTGAGCAAGTGTGGTTTGGCCGGACTTAACAACGAGAACGCCTTTGTCGATGTAAGGCTGCAGAACGGACATAGCACCGCCGAAGAAGAAGTTAACGTTGTTGTCAGCGGGGTCACCGGTGAACAGCTCGATGTTGAACGGGCCCTTCTCGGTGTCAAGCTTCAGGGTATCGCGGATGTATTCGCCCTGGATGGTACCAACCTTGGTGTTGTCGAAGGTTGCATAGTAGGAAACCGCATCACTGTTCATGATAAGACGGTCATAAGCGATAACGGAGATCTTCTTCTCTTTAGCGGTCTTAAGAACTTCGGTAAGAGAAGAACCGTCGATAGCTGCAATAACAAGTACCTTGCAGTCGCCGGTGATCATGTTTTCAATCTGGGAAACCTGGGTGGGGATATCGTTGTCGCCTGCATACTGCAGATCAACGGTATATCCGGCCTTTTCAAACTCTGCCTTCATGTTGGCGCCGTCCTGGTTCCAACGCTGCAGGCTCTGTGTAGGCATCGAGATACCAATCTTGGTGCCGGCTGCTGCTGCGGGAGTACTGGCAGCTTCACTTGCCGCTGCGGAACTGGCTGCTTCGGAAGCAGCTGCGGAACTTGCAGGGGAAGGAGTCTGTGCGCAGGATGCTAATGTAAGCATCATTATAGCCACGAGAAGAACTGCTAAAACTTTTTTCATTCTTTTCACTCCTGATTCTTTATTTATTGCTACTGACGGAGAATGTCCGTCAGATTACAATCCTGAAAGTAACACCAATAGAGGGAGATTTTGTGCCCGAGCACAATAGAATGGCAAAATAAAAGCATAACAAAGACTATGCTTATTTTAACTGCACACGTTATAGTCGATTGTTAGCTTCCGTACTAAATTTTAATACTAAAAGTAAAAACGGTCAATGGAGTTTATTGCGAAGATATAGAACTATATTTACTTGATTACAGGCGATTTTTACGTTAAAGATTCTGCCGGGTAATGGACAAAATTGACCGCGATTTTTTATAATATTACATTATGTAAAGCTGTCAATGGATTATATTGCGCTTGAATAGTAAATTTATTACTTGTGTAAACGCAAAAAGATTATTATTTGCACACAACAGGCAGATTATACCTAGAATTTTTTAACCCAAAAGAAAAAAGCAATTTTGGATAGTTCCCAAAGTAAGTGATTGATATCATCTTACTAAGTAAAAATACAAAACTGCTTTTAGCTTTACCTATATCCTTAGAACCCGTTTCGCGTTTTGCCCCAGAATCATTTCCTTCTGCTGTTTGGAGAGCGGCAGTGATTGTAATACGGTAATTTCCTTCTCGGCACTGCTCCAGGGGGAATCGGAGGCAAACAAAATTTTATCGGCGCCATGCCCGTTTACAATTCGCAAAAACTGTTCATGCGGGTAATAGTCAAACCCCATTGCGGTATCCAGGTAAATATTTGTCCCTACCAGGTACCGTTCAACATCATCCCATTGTGCGTGTCCGCCAAGATGGGCCGCAACTATCACGCCGCCTCGCATCGCATCGGCAACCGCTGCAAACTGCCTGGGGCTGCTCTTAAACGGAGCGGGAAAGCCGGGGTCAAACCCTGCATGAAAAAACAGGATAAGCCCCTTGCTCAGCGCGTAATCATATATCCTCAGCATGCTCTTGTCGTCCAGGATAAAGCTCTGGTATTCCGGGTGAAACTTTAACCCTTTTAAGCCCAGGCCCGCAACATAATCAATATCCCGTTTATAATCATCCGTATGCGGGTAGATTCCGCCAAAGGATATCAGGCGATCAGAACAGATGCTCCTTGCCCACTCATTAATTTTTAGTGTTTGCGATTGTTTTGTAATAACCGGTTGAACCACCGAGACATCAATGCCCCAGTCGTCCATATTCTTTAAAAGACTGTCTTTGGTTCCGTTGGTTACGGGGGGATAGATTCCGTCTATATTCGACAGCAATGCGGAGAGCGCCTTTGGGGCCAGCTCATCCGGGAAGATATGCGTATGAAAATCAATAATCATAAGTCACGTCCTGCAATGGATGAATTAAGCACTTTAGCAGAAATGCTTGTTATATTATTATAAGACGGCGCAATTTATCTGTCAAATTATGACTGGTTATAGAAGAAGCGGCGGGGCATAAAAGAGAGGCATATCCCTGATAGGAATATACATTTCGGTCCAAGCCAAAGAATCATTTAAAACAATAGCTTCAGGGCGCTTTTCAGGTTAAAGCAGCGAGTTCGCAACTGCCAGAAGGGATTCTTCCGAAGCACCGGACTCAACACTCACACTGTGTAAGAGCTTTTGACTATCGTCAAACCAGGAGCAATACCCCTGCTTGCCATCAATCAAACGCAGCTGACCGTTATAAGAGCCAACCTTACAATCCTTTTTTGTAGTCCATTCATAATACATACCCGAGATATCCAAAAGTGCGTCGGCTTTTTCAATGCGGTAGTTGCAGGCAGTATTGTTCAGTGTAAAATCAGCCTGAGCGGTTTTATCGGCAATAATGGTGTAAGCAACCTCTGTCGCATCCTTCGGTACAGCAATACTTATTCCTAATTTTGACTGAATCTCCTCTGCGGTGCTTGGGGCAATAGGGTTCGGAACAGCGGCAGAGGCGTCATTTTTAGGGGTGCCGTTGCCGCAGGCTGCTAAAGTTACAAGCAACATAAGAGATGATAATACAACCAATAGTTTTTTCATTTATTATTGCCTCCGATAGATTATTTAAAGGAGTAGATGGAAACCTTAATATACTTAATATAGCATATATCTGTCAATGAAGTACTATACTTATCGGGTAGCTTTTAGATAGAAAGTTAGGAATTTAAAAACTGCCGTTTACTCTGTTGCATTTTCCAAAAGCGTAACCGTTTTTTCTTCGCAGTGAATCTTAGCCATAATACCGTAAGGCAGTACTCCTATCGGTGCGGCATGGCCGAAATTCATATTGTAGAGTATCGGCAGATTCGTTAAATGCTGTTCCCCCGCCACAACCTCCAGAATCGCCGCCTTGTATTCTTCATAATAGGTCTCATCCTGCGGCTTGCTGACAATAATTCCGCTTAACATATTTAAAATGCCCTGTGCTGCGAGGTTTCGCAGCATCCACTTTACAAAGGTGGGGGAGGGCTTGTCCTCGCTGGTTTCAAAAAACAGGATTGCGCCCTTCCATGCTTCGATTGCCGGCCAGATCTCGGTACCGATACACATCGTAAAAACATCCAAACAGCCGCCCAGCAGTCGACCGCTTACTGTACCTGTTCCCTGTAAAAGCTCATAGCCGTGTTCCTCCGGCCTCATTTTTTTAGAGGTATGTATATTCTCTTTGCTCCACGGTACAAAATCATCCGACCACTCAGAACTCGGCATTATTTTATAACCCGCCGTATCACCGAACAAAACATTTTTGACGGCATTCTTTGTATAATCAAACATAGAAACATATTCGCCAAACTCACACATCACCGACGGGCCGTAGAATGAAACAAGCCCCGCCTTGAACATCATGAAATGGTTAATGGTACTATCAGAGTAACCCATAAATACTTTGGGGTTGTTTTTTATCACATCATAGTCAATGTATGGCAGCAAACGTATGGTATCGTCGCCGCCGATTGCACAGATAACCGCCGCAATAGACGAATCCTTAAAAGCCTCTATCAAATCCTGCGCGCGAAGCTCCGGGTGCTTTGCCACAAAATCACTGCCCTTAAGCGCATGAGGCATAGCCACAACCTCAAGGCCGAATTCGGTTTCCAGCCGCTCCTTGGCGATATTATATTTGTGGATGAAAGCACTGTCACCAAGCCCGCCCCAGGATAGGCTTACAACAGCAACTTTATCTCCGCTTTGCAATCGTTTCGGCTTTATCATATCCTTTGCCTCTTTCTCTATATATAATGTAAACTCTATTGTCTGCGTTTTTTCCGTAGTTGCGGCAGATTATCATATAAGACGATATCCTCCGTAATGCTTGCGCCCGCTATCTCATCCTGCCGCTGGCCGACAACCTTACCACCCATGTGTTTATAAAAGTCTAAGGAAGGGTTGCCCTTTAAACAGTTAATAATCATGAAATTGTTCCCCTGAAAAAGCAATTCGTCTATTGCTGCTCCAAACAACGCTTCACCAAGTCCCATTCCCTGAAACCCTTTTAACACATACAAGGCGTAAATTTCCCCGGCATCCGGAAAATCCTCGTTTCTGGACTTCCCATAAACACAAAAACCGACAATGGTGTTCTCCACTGCCGCAACAGTAGCATTATTATATAGTGTGATGTCGTTGCTAAACCTCTCGGCTTGTGCCTTTATTGCAAGAATCAGTTCGTCAATGATATTGTCGGGTATCAATCCGGTGTAGGTTGTTTTCCAGGTATATACCTTTACAAGGGCTATTCCCAATGCGTCATCGGGTACAGCTTTGCGTATTTGATACACAATAATCCTCCTTATCACTTTTTGAGGAGCAGTAAGGAACGTATAGCCTTAAATAGTACCAGTATTATACTGTATCTCATTGCCGGTGTCAAACACTGTATTGAATCACATAATTAGCCAGATGTAAGATGATTACAATTATACTATAATATAAGAAAACAACGTCTGCGCATCAAACCGCAGACGTTGTAGGGATATATCAATTTTTACTGCTTACCCCAGTATCTTCTTTAAATCCGCCTCAGGGGTGGAAATCGGAGTAAGGTTGTAGTTATCAACCAGTACCTTGAGTATGTTCGGAGAGATAAATGCCGGCAGGCTGGGCCCGATAAAGATATTCTTAATGCCGAGCGCTAGCAGGGTAAGCAGGATGCAGACCGCCTTCTGCTCATACCATGAGAGCACCAGCGTCAGCGGCAGCTCGTTTACCGTGCAGTTGAAGGCCTGCGACAAGGCCACCGCCACCCGTATGGCACTATAGGCGTCATTGCACTGTCCCATATCCATCATACGCGGCAGGCCGCCGATTTCACCGAGGTCAAGGTCGTTGAAACGGTATTTTCCGCAGGCAAGAGTCAGCACCACGGTATCATTGGGTGTCTGCCTCACAAACTCGGTGTAGTAGTTTCTGCCGGGTTTCGCGCCGTCACAGCCGCCAACAAGGAAGAAGTGCCTGATTGCCCCGGCCTTCACCGCGTCGATTACCTTATCGGCAACCGATAAAACCGTACCGTGCGCAAAGCCGGTAGTCAGGGTGCTGCCGCCGTTAATGCCTGTCATCGCGTGATTATCGGCATATCCGCCAAGCTCCAGCGCCTTGTTAATGACGGGCGTAAAGTCCTTGTCGTCGCCGATGTGCTTTATTTCAGGGTAGTCTACCACGCTGGTTGTGAATACCCTGTCGGCATAGCTTGCCTTTGGGGGCATCAGGCAGTTGGTGGTAAACAGAATCGGAGCGGGGATATTCTCAAACTCCACCTGTTGGTTTTGCCACGCCGTGCCGAAGTTTCCCTTTAGGTGGGGGTATTTTTTCAGCTCTGGGTAGCCGTGAGCGGGCAGCATCTCGCTGTGGGTGTAGATATTAATGCCCTTACCCTTTGTCTGCTCCAGCAGCAGCTTTAAATCATGCAGGTCGTGGCCGGAGATTACGATAAACGGGCCCTTTTCAATGTTGGTGGTCACGGCAGTGGGAACAGGGGTGCCATAGGTTTCGTTGTTGGCGGCATCAAGCAGTTCCATGCATTTAAGGTTCACATTGCCCAGTTCCATCACCAGTGCAAGCAGCTCGTCCGTGCAGCTATCCTTCCCAATAGCGGCAAGTCCCTTGCAGAAGAAACGGTTTACCGTTTCGTCGCTCTTTCCCAATACATAGGCGTGGTGCGCATAGGCAGCCATACCCCTAAGCCCGAAAAGTATCAGTGATTTTAAAGAGCGGATATCTTCGTTGCCGCCCCAAAGCTCGCCCATATCGTAGCCGTCTGCTTTCACACACCCACCGGCGCATCCGCTGCAGCTGGGCAGCAGCTTCTCCTTCTCGGCTCGGATATTGTTAATCTTTCGCTGAAGGCTCTCATTATCGAAGTTGACATTGGTAATGGTGGTGAACAAGCCGTCAATAATAGTGGTATAGGTACTTACGCCAGGAGTATTTTTCTGTGCCGCTTTGGCCAGTGCAATCAGTTCACCGGTCAGCTCATCCTGATAGTTTGCGGTATCCGCTTTCTTCCCGCATACACCGCCTACTGTGCAGCCGGTACCCTTTGCGGTTTGCTCACATTGAAAACAAAACATTGACATCTTTTATTCCTCCAAAGTTACATTCTATTGTGTAAGCCGATGCCTGCTATAGCAGGCACATAGTATTAATCTTCTGAGATGGTATAGAATTTAATTCTCTAAGATTCGCCCGTCGGTGGAAATGGTAACCGACTGCCACTGAATCAACCTGCCACAGTTTTTAAGGGCGGTCATCACAGCGTTTTCAATACCGCCGCAGCAGGGAACCTCCATCCTTACTACGGTTACCGATTTAATACTGTTCCTCTTTAAAATCTCGGTAAGCTTTTCGGCATAATCGCCCTCGTCCAGCTTGGGGCAGCCGATAAGGGTTATGCGGTTCTTCATAAAGCGACTGTGGAAGCTGCCGTAGGCATAGGCGGTGCAGTCTGCCGCAATAAGCAGGTTGGCGTTGTTGAAATAGGGCGCGTTTACCGGTGCCAGCTTAATCTGCACCGGCCACTGGTTGAGCTGCGAAGCGGCAGGCAGTTCGGCGGTCTCCTGCGCACTGGCGGCATGCTTAATCTCTCTTGATTGTGTTCCCGGGCATCCGCAGGCCGGCGCTGCCGGTTTGGCCGCGTTCTTCTTTACCTCTGCCTCGTTATATTCGGCTGCTTCACGTTCCTCAAAGTTGATTGCGCCGGTGGGGCAGGTGGGCAGGCAGTTGCCGAGCCCATCGCAGTAATCGTCTCGCAGCAGCTTTGCCTTGCCGTCAACCAACCCGATTGCGCCTTCGTGGCATGCTGTAACACAAAGCCCGCAGCCGTTACATTTTTCTTCATCGATTTTTATAATCTTGCGTATCATGTTCTTGTACTAATCACGATTATAAAACCTTAAAAAATCAATCAAAAGTTTTGATTAATGGTTTTTGTGAAGATTTTTAGGTTTTATGGGTGATTAGTGTTACCTCCTCTTGACTTTATGAAGTAATCTTATCATAATAAAATCAACAATTACGTTGTTATAACAACAAAAGGAATGGTTATGAAAGATTTCTTTGAAGTTTTAAAGCACAGCCCATTATTTTATCATATCTCACTTTCTGAGTTTGAAACGATGCATTCCTGTATAGGGGCAAGGGTACAGCGTTTTTCAAAGAACGAAATTATTCTTCTTACAGGCAACAGGGTGGATTTTATCGGTATCGTTTTGTCGGGAAGCGTAAAAATCCTAAACGAAACCGCCGACGGCGATGTAAGCATCGACGCAATTCTGTTTGAATCTGAGATGTTTGCCGAATCGCTGGCCTGCGCCGAGATAACTCACAGCCCGGTCACTGTAATGGCAGCCGAAGACTGTGAGGTGATGTTCTTTGACTATAAAAAGGTAATCAGAAGCTGTAACTCCGCATGCAGCTTTCACTCAAGGTTGGTAGAAAACATGCTGTTGATCATGGCCCAAAAGAACCTTATGCAAAAAGAGAAGATTGCGATTCTATCCAGCCACTCTCTCCGCGAACGGCTGTTAATCTTCTTGCAGCTGCAAAGAAAGCACTATGGCTCAAGCCGATTTGAAATTCCTTATAATCGTGAGGAGCTTGCCGAGTACCTTTGTGTAAACCGCAGCACCATGTCCAGCGAGCTCTCGAAGATGCGTGACGAAGGGCTTATCAAATTTGAAAAAAACAGGTTTGAACTTATTATATAAAGGGGTTACTCAGAATAAGTAATTTCTGATCGACACTCTTCAAGTCTAGCCCAATAAATAAAGACCACGCCGAAGGATAAAACCTTTAGTGTGGTCTTTGCTGTTTTGCAAAAACAGCCGCCCGTATATTTATTCTTTCACTGCGCGAAATTCAGAAACCTCTGGCGCGGACATATGGTAGTATATCACACGGTATTCGGCATCAAACCCGCCTGCTACTCCGTCTTAGTAGATATGAATGTTTATCCCGTTTACCTCTACACCTTCATCAGCACGTATCAGTATATATTTAGTACCATTTATCACACGTGTTTCAACCAGATCACCGCGTTCCGGATTCACATGGATAGTCACATCGGGGGTTCTAACCTCAAATTTTTTGGCATCGACAATATTATGCGGGCTGATTTGTGTATCTGCCCCGAACTCCGCATCATACTTTTCATCAAATGCAATCATGCTGGAATCAGAGACGCCGCAAGATTTCAGAACACTTTTAACCGTGCTTTTGGAGAGTGCCAGAGGCTCCTCCTCTTTATTGGCCTTGTGTTCTTCAATCATTTGACGTATTTGCTCGTGAACAGACAGCACTGCTTCATAGCTGCAATTATCGGCAAGCAGATCTCCAAGCAGGGATTGGAATACCTCTTTTTGAGCGGCAGCCGGCATCGGAATATCGGTTTTAAACACGGCATCAACAAATTCTGCGTGATTGTCTTCAATATCGTGCGAGTAATAAAGAGCGTTGTAGATATTGGCGCTGCGATCATCAAAAGCAGGGAACATGAAGCCTAGTGTCGGAGCCGATACAATCCATTCGGCCTTGCGATTATGAAATTCGTTTTCGGTAACATAGTAGCTCAACGCAGGTTGGGGTGGCTTAATCGAGCAGATGCTGCACAGAATATACGAGAACACTTCAGAGGAGGCGTCGTCCTGTTTTTCTCCGTCTTGCGAACGGTAGGGAATGTCATAAGTATCATGTGCCAGCAGTATCAGATAGTTACCCTCGATGGCGAGCGCCTGAATCACATGCTGAAAGAAAGTCTGTACGGCATTCTCATCCTTTAAAGACGAATTTTTAAGTTCCATGAGCAGTTTGTGTTCTTCGCTGTCCACGACCTGCTGAGTAGTAAACGAAATATCAACCAGGTTTTTTCCGATTGTTCCGGATAGCGTCCGTTTGATTACGGAGAGAAACATTTCAGATTCTTCCTGTGACATCAAAGCAAGAGATTGATTGAACTCAGATACAATTTCTCTTTTTTCGTTAACGAAGCACCCGCGAATGTGGGTGATATTGCTTTTGTCTTGACGAAAACGACGGCGAATTTCTGCAACTTCTTTTTCGTTCATAAGTACCTCTTCAAATTTTATATGTAGTTTTTGGCATTACTTTCGGTTTACATCATACTCGGCGTAATTCTCTGCTTGAATAAATATTATAACACAACGAAAATTACAATAACAAGTTGAACTAATTATTGTGAGAAGGAACTTTTCGAAAGAGCGGAGAACCCTAATCGGCAAAAGAAATAATTCTGAAGAAGCAGTAAAAAGCCAAATGCAGTGCACATGAATTATAGTTGTTTTTATTTGCATTTTTCTTAAAATGTTTGATGGTAAAAATATGGGGAATTATATCGAAGTGATTGTACTTTTATGGATTAGTGGTATAATTAGGAGTAATAATACCACAACATTTTGTAATTATTAATTTGTAATTAAAAACCGCTGCCATTATTTTTATTGACATTCATTATTGGAGGAACCACTATGGCAAATTATAAGCATGTTCAAAAGGCCGTTTCTCTCATCGCAACCTTAGTATTGTTATTGACAACGGTTTTCTCACCGGTATATGCGGCTGAACCAGAACCGCCGGTAACCGGTGCTGTACCCGGTATTTCTGCTGTTAAGGGGGCCGCAACGCTAAGCGCAGCCATGCCGGAGGAGCTGATCGGCGCGTCGGCGGTAGCTTTAGGATGGTCAGCCATAGATGAGGGCGGCACCGATTATGCCTCAGTAACCCCCGGCAGTACAGCTATCAGCTTCTCTTTAGGGGAAGTTCCTGTTGTTACAGGTGATACAAAGGTTCATATCAGTATCGGTGCGGATGTACCAGTGGGCAGGTATAAAATTACCGCAAGGGATATCACCTCCGCTGTAAATAGCGGTAATGCCGCAGATGTGGTTGTATTGGATATAGTAGCACCAGCTATAGGTACTTCTACCGCAATTAGCGGTATCGACTCAAACTATCTGATTAACGATAAACTTGGAACGGTTACCATCACAGTAGCTGCCGCATCCGGCAGCGCTAAGCCTTCAGGAACCGTTGAGCTCTTTTGCCAACGTCCCGGCGAATCGAAAGCGAAGGTTATTCCCGGGGGCTCTGCAGTATTGGCAGACGGTGCTGCAAGCATAGCAAAGGATCTAGTTTCCTTTGATAAAGTGGGCAACTATGTGTTTTCAGCGGGTTTTATCCCGAACGACAGCTCCGTATTTTCAGCCAGTACAAGCGCGCCGGTTGAAGTTTCTGTTTACGACCCAACAATTAATATCATTAGTATCTCCCCAATTTCCGCCGAGAAGGTTTCAAATACCGATTCGAAGTTCAATCAGAGTGCTATCACTGTCAGTACAGGCACTAATAGTTTAACAGCAAAGATTACGGTGAATAAACCGCTTAACTCGTTCGTTGCAACCGGAACCGACCGTGAAAAGCTTGGCAGTCAGCAATGGATCGGTCTGCTTGTTACCACCAATGTGGAAGTAAGCCAACTGTATTATGGCACCACCCAGGCCGAGATGTTACCGCTCGGGGAATCCGCTGTTCAGGAGGCGGCCAATCTGGGCGTGCAAGGGTCTAAAACCTTTGTAATCTGGACAAAGAGCTCCGATTACACGGCGAAAAACGGCTATAGCATCTCGCGGTTTATTAGAAACGGCGCAAAGGGAACTGTTGCCGAAATAAAGCTAGAATATGTCGATTTCGTTGCTCCTGCCATTACCTGCGCATATGCAGCAAAATCAAACGCTGACGCGCCAATTGCGGTTTCACAGCAACCGCAACCCTATAAATTAAATCAAAACGCGGTAACGGTTTGGTCCAACACCTATGTAAAAAACTATCTGAATATCAATATTCAAGCGAATTCTTCATTGCAGGACTATAAACTTGCCGGCGGCGATGAGGGCAAATGGGTAGGCATTTTGGTTACTACCGATGTGAACGTAACCGATCTCTACCTTGGCAGTAGCAGCGTTGCGGAAGGGATGAAGAAACTAACCCAAACCGATATCAATACTGCCAAAGCCTATGGTGCCACCGGGGATAAAACCTTCCTTATATGGGTTAAAACGCAGGAATTTAAAGACGGAAGCGCCGCCCGATATATCAAAAACGGTGAGTATGGTACCGTAGTGAAGTTAAATTTGAACTATATCCCACCTGCTATTGGTACGGTACATGTCTCGGCGATAACAAAAGAGCGGGTAACCGATGCAAGCAGTAAGCAGAACCAGTCAACGCTTTCTGTATTGAATACCTCTTATAACAGCGGTAACAAGGTCAACACCGCCATTACCGCAAACGGCAGACTGGAGGTATTCGGTTATGACTTTGAATATAACTGGAAGCCAAAGGCGGGCAGATGGATTGGCCTGCTGGTTACTACTACCGATACGGATGTAACCGATCTATACTATGGCACCAGCCCGAATTTGATGAGCGCACTTACCGCTGAGGATATTCACAGAGCCGTAGCATTGGGCGCAACCGGTACAAAAACCTTTGTGCTGTGGCTGGATGCCGATGAGCTGAAAGAGAACGGTACTGTAGCACGCTACATAAAGAACGGTGAAAACGGTATTCCCAAAGAACTGAACTTTACCTTAATTCATAACCATATTATCATTCAGGATGACTCAGAGGTATATACCCTGGATAAGGGCAGCGTTGAAGCGGCTGCTTATACCAATGTAACAGATGCCAAAGTTCGGTTTACCGCTGTTGCGAAGGACGACTCCGGAAAGCTGATATCAGCGAATAGTTTTATCGCTATGCAAACTGCGGCCCCCGTATCTGTTGTGAACGAAAAAGCGACAATAAAATATACCGCGCTCAAGGAGGGCAAGGTAACCGTCACCGCAGAACTGGTGGATGCAAGCGGGCGCTCGTTTTACCCGCCCATCAAGGAAGCCTGCAATCTGAGCATTAAGCCTTCAGCGGTTGTCGATTCTTTGGATATAGTTGACAATGTAGTTGTGGATAAGCTTACGCTGGATAAGGGTGTTGCTGCAGATGGAACGGTTTATTATGGCAGCAAGAAGCTTCAAGCAATGGTGTATACCAAGCCCGATTCGGAGCACTTTAAGGCGGTAACATGGAAGTCCTCCAATGAAAAGGTTGCCAAGGTGGATGCCGACGGATTGGTGACAGCAGTGGGTGCAGGCAGCGCTGATATTATCGCAACCACGAATTACAAGAATGCATCGGGCAGTTATATTTCAAAAAAAGTAGTTGTTACCGTAAAACAACATCTTACGGGCGCATCACTCTCAATGGGAGTCAACAAAAACAGCGACGGACAGTATATTCTTATCAAGGGCGACAATAAGCTCGGTGCTTCGGTTCCAACCAAACTTATGCTTAGCGACGCGGCATCAAAGGATGTTGCGGTTAACTATACCAGCAGTGATAACAATATTGTTAAGGTTAGCGGTGCAGGGGTAATTACCGCTGTTGGTGCGGGAGAGGCGACGGTTACCGCCGCAGTAAACGAAAAGGTTGCCCCAGGCGACTTAAAACTGAAAAAGCTGTTTGAAACCCAGATAAGAGTTAAGGTTTACGGCAGTCTTGTCAATACCATAGCATTGCAAAAGGAAGGAAACGGTTGCCTGCTTAACGATAGTACGGTTGCACTTGATTACCTGAACAGCAATAAGTTCACACTCAGTGCAGCAGTGAATGAGAACACCTATAATGCAGTTGCGTTCTCCTATTCCGGCCCCAGCAGTATTTATGTAAGGGATAACGGCAATAACACCGCAACAATAACGGTTCTTGATTCAGCAAGCGGTATGGGAACCATTACCGCCCGTGCGCTTGACGGCAGTAACAAACAGGCGAGCGTTAAGGTTACAACCGGCGGAATTCCCGTGGCGGCGGTAACAATTGCTTCCGGCAAAGTAACGGTTGGCGTTGGTAAAAGCGTAAGCCTTACCGCTATGATTACTCCGCCGGAGGCCACCAATAAAACACTTAAGTGGGTATCTTCCAACCCTGACTATGTAACAGTGGATCAAAAGGGCGTTTTAAAAGGTATACAGCCGACGACAGGTGATGAAAGCATAAAGGTTACTGCTTATGCAACAGACGGCAGCGGTTGTTCTGCCCAAGTAGATGTCAAGGTATCAGCGGCTACATCAAGTGTGGCGATTACTGCGGTAGAGGATCTAGGCAAAGGTATAATCTACATCAGTAAGAACGACACGGTGTCGGTTGACCTTAAGGATACTCCTGTTGCGGTTCAGCTTAAGCCAGCGCCTATCCCTGATTCTGCGTCGAAGGAGGTTATTTGGAAGTCCTCCGACAGTAAGGTTGCGTCTGTGGGACCAGACGGAGCAGTGACGGTTAATGCAAAGGGAAAAGCAACCATTACCGCCACAACAACCGATGGTTCAGGAAAATCAGATACGATTCAATTGGTGGCAACCCAAAAGGTTTATGGCATTCTTCTTAAAGAGCCTGCAAAATCGGAGCATGATTTGAACGGCAATGTGTTGGCCAAGTCCGGTACGTCCGTTACTCCGGCTGTTACCTTTAACAACGGTACGGCTGCTACGGCCCCCGCCAATTCAGGCTATAAGCTCGAAGTAGCTGCCATACCCGAAGATTCCGGCTCAACCTACATAACCATAAGCAAAGACGGCAAGTCCTTTATCGTTGCCCCCAATGCATTGCCAGGCTGCTATTTCCAAATCAAAGCCGCTTCCACCGAAAATACCGGCATAGTATCACAACCGCTTACCTTTAAGACAGTTAGCGCCAAGGGTGAGCTAACCGCGGTTGAAGTAAAGGTTCCTACCTCCGTTTATAAAGATCAAAGCAACAATAATATTCTTCTTGTGGGCAAAAGCGTAACACTTTCTGCATTGTATAACCAAGGAAAATCTCTACCAAGCGGCATAACCTGCGCATGGAATGCCTACGAAGCCGACAATACCGGCGCATATACATCCGGGCAATCTGAAATGAAGAACCTTATTACAGCAACCGGCGTGCTCGTTGGTAAGGATAGCGGGAATATCGGCAAGTGCATTGCAGTAGAAGTTACCGCCAAACAGGGCAGCAGTTCTCCCGTATCCAATCATGCTATTTTTAAGGTGTACAGCCCTGTGCAGGGAATGAAGATTAATCTGCCCGTTAATGGCGGAAAGCTTGCATATGGCGGTACTACCCGTGCGGTATGGGTGTGCAAAAACGGCGAGTTGGGTGATAAGGGTTACTGCCGCAATGTGGTTTGGACAACCTCCAACCCATTAGTCGCCGATGTTCAGCCCGATGCGGACGGCTGTAACATTATAGCCGTAGGCAAAGGTACCGCCACAATTACCGTTACTGCCCTCGACGGCAGCGGTGCAAAGGCCACAGCAACGGTAACGGTAGGGCCAGCCACAGTACCGGTTAACAAGCTGGAGTTAAACTACACCAAGGTTGCTTTAAAACCCAAAGAGTCACTGGATGTAACCGCCGTACTGTCGGCCAAACCGCCGATACCCGGAGCAAGTATTACCGACAACGGCGTTATTTGGTCAATTAAATCTGCTGCTAAAGGCAAGGATATCGCAAACTTCGGTAAGTTGGATGACGGTACGCCTGTTTTGCAAATAATAATGCCGAGCGGCACGAATCCTCGTACCATTAAGGTATACGCAGGGAATGACTGCGGAACAGTCACACTTACCGCCAAGGCCAAAGACGGCAATGGTGCTTTTAAATCCATGGAGGTGGTTGTGGCAGATACCGGAAATATTAGCGGTATCGCTCTCAGCGCTCCAAAGAGCACAGCAGCTGTTATCAGCGGCGATTCTGTAACCAATGGCACACCGATATTACTGAGAGGCAAGAGCCTGAAGCTTAATGCACAGATTACGCCTGCGAATGCCATTAATAAAACATTGTCTTATAGTGTAACGGATATTGACGGAAAGGCAGTAAGCGGCGTTACCGTAGATGCGGCGGGAAATGTAAAGGCAGATAACAAGGCCGGTGCAGGGTATATTCTGGTAAAAGCAGCTGCCACCGACGGCTCGGGCAAAACCGACACTATCAAGCTTTATGTTGCCCCGGCGGCAACCGCAATTCAATTAAGCCCTGAAAATCCATCTGTCAAACCGGGAGAATCACTAATCCTTGTGGCAAACGGAGAGAATTGCGATAAAACCGCCTGCAGCATCAAATGGGTTTCACGCAGTCCAAGCATCGCCTGGTTTACAAACAATATTACAAAAAGCGGCGAGCAGAACTATCTTACTATCGCTAAAGATGTTGGAACTACTGCTTCGGTAACGATAGATGTCTGCGCAACCGACGGAAGCGGAAAGCTAAAGACCATCACCGTAAAGCTGGGCGCGCCGGTTGAGAAAATCATGATCAGCAATTCCGCCTGTAAGAACCCCACCTTGCAGGATGGAGCGTGCAGCACGATACCTGGTGATAGCTATCCTCAAATACTGCTGCAGGGTAAAAGCATGCAGTTTACCGCTTCAGTTACGCCCAGCAGCGCACCCAATAAATCAATTGTATATTCGGTAGAACCGGTAGATAATGCAGGGCAAACCCATTTCGAATTTAATGGAGTAACCATAGATAAAAAGAGCGGTTTACTAAAGGTAACCGCACCCACCGCGAAAGGGGCAACGGTTTACCAAGGATTTGTAAAGGTAACGGCAAGGGCAACCGACAAGGTTACCGCTGCTGAAAGCAATCCTATTTACGTTTACATAGCACCGGTAACCAAAAAGGTAGCGATACTTCCGGCAACCTTAACAGGTGAGCCCAACCGGTTTTATGAGCTTTCCGCTTTAGCAGCAGGGGCAGGGGATTGTTCCGGTGCAGTTGCTTGGAAATCCTCCAATCCATCCGTTGCAAGCTTAAATAAGGCTGTTACTTTTTCGGGCCGCGATTCTGTTATACTTACCATTGCTGCTAACGCCGCAAGTGTTAAGAGTGTTGTTATTACTGCAACCATGCTCGACGGAACCAATGTTTCAGCAAGCTTAACGGTGAATATTGGAAAACGTGTTACAGAGGTAACCATTAAACCGACAGCTCCTGTTATCCATAATGGCTCCACTCTGCAGCTCAGTGCCGAAACCTACCCTGCAATACCGGTTACTCCCGGCGTAAATTGGGAGATTACCAAGGGCAAGGAACTGGGTGTTGCCATTGACGACAAAGGTAAGCTTTCAACTCAGAAAATGGTCAAGAACGGAACCATTACCGTTGTAGCGTATGCCAAAGACAACAACGGTGCTTTAGACATGCTCGATTTGGATGTAAGGCAATATGTCACCTCAGTTGCAATCCTAAAGGATGAGAAACCTGTAAAATCAAACGTTGAGATTCTATCTACCGATAAGAAAGGTATCCAGTTTACCGCAAATGCTTCCGGGCCATCTGCTGATTACAAGCCGTTTGATAATACTGTCACATGGCTGCTGAGTACAGCCGACCAGAAATATGCGGCGGTAGACCAAACCGGGCTTGTCACCCTGACTCCGGAAGGAACAAAGGTCACCTCCAACGGCAGGGTTCTTACAGTTACAGCAAAAGCAAATGACGGTTCCGGTAAATTCGCTGCCGTAAAGGTAGTTATTAAATTTCAAAAAGCCTAAAAAACAACAAAACGTCCTTACTAATAAGTGAGGACGTTTTGCTATCATCGCCGACTTTAATAGGGATGGTCTTGACTTAATCATCAATTTTATATTCCATATATCTTGCGCCTTCGAGCGGGTTATAAACATAGGGCTCTATATCATAGAAGCCAAGGGAAAGGTAAAGGCGCTGAGCCGCCTTCATCGAGGAGAGGGTGTCCAGCCTGATGTATTTGTATCCGGCGTTTTTGGCGCTTGCAATTACTGCCTTTACCAACCGTTTTCCCAGCCCAGCATTTCTGTAGGTTTCCCGCACATACAGCCGTTTCATCTCGCAGATATCGCCATCAAGCCTGTGCATCGCCACGCAGCCTGCCGTTTTTCCGTCGGCATCCGCTAATATCAGCGCACCCTCGGGCGGGGCATAACGTTTTAAAAGCTCCTGCAGCTCCTTTTCAAAGCTTTGAAAGCATAGGTTAAAATTCAGTGACCGTGCATACTCCAAAAAGATTTCTTTTACCTCGGGAATCTGCTCCCCGTCGGTTATATAACGCAGTGATACCTTTGGGCTATGTTCTTTAACTGTCATATGAATCTCTCCCAATAAAACAAAGGGTTGATTTCTTTCCGACAATCAACCCTTTTTAATGCTTATTTAGTGGTGGTCGCAGCCGCCATCACCGGTATGGCAGGCTTCGCAGTCACCGATATCGCCCACAATCGGTCGCGGGTCTACACCCATTCGGGTGTAATAATCAGAAATCGCTGCCTTAATTGCCTGCTCGGCGAGCACCGAACAGTGTACCTTTACCGGTGGCAGACCGTCTAGCGCCTCCATAACCGCCTTGTTGGTGAGCTTTAAGGCATCGTCCATCGATTTGCCCTTAATGAGCTCGGTGGCCATCGAGCTGGTGGCAATGGCCGCACCGCAGCCAAAGGTTTTAAACTTCACGTCCTCAATCATGCCGTTGTTAATCTTTAAGTACATCTTCATAATGTCGCCGCACTTTGCGTTACCAACCTCACCCACGCCGTTGGCATCGGCAAGCTCGCCCACATTGCGCGGGTTCGCAAAATGATCCATAACCTTTTCACTGTATAGCATTTTAATCAACCTTTCTTCAAATAAATCAGTTGCCTTCGCGGCAGATACGCTCCCACAACGGCGACATGGAGCGCAGACGCTCAATAATCGGGGGGAGCTTTTCGCAGATATAATCCACCTCGTCGGGGGTAGTCATGTCAGAGAGCGAAAGACGCAGCGAACCGTGCGCCACCTCGTGCTTCAGGCCCAGTGCCAGCAAAACGTGGCTCGGGTCCAGCGAGCCGGAGGTGCAGGCCGAACCGGAGGAGGCTGCAATACCGTTCATATCCAGCATCAGCAGTAGCGATTCCCCTTCAACACCCTCCACCGAAACATTCACGTTTCCGCATAGCCGGCGGGTTCTGTCGCCGTTTAAGCGGGTGCGGTCAATCTTCAGCAGAGTATCTATCAGCTTATCACGCATTGGTGTAATAACGGCAACCTTTTTCTCAATGTTTTGTGTCGCAAGCTCCAGTGCCTTCGCAAGCCCCACAATGCCCGCCACGTTTTCGGTGCCCGCGCGCTTACCGCGCTCCTGCTGGCCGCCGTCGATATAGTTCGGCAGAATAACGCCTTTGCGGCAGTAGAGCAAGCCTACACCCTTGGGCCCATGAATCTTGTGTGCCGACATCGAGAGCATATCGATATTCTGAGCAACTACGTCAATCTCCACATTACCTGCGGCCTGCACGGCGTCGGTGTGGAACAGCACCCCAGCCTCCTTGCAGATTGCGCCGATCTCGGCAATCGGTTGAATGGTGCCGATTTCGTTATTGGCGTACATAATGGTAACCAGTGCGGTATCTGAACGGATAGCCGCCTTTACGTCCGCGGGGTTTACAATTCCGTCTTTTCCAACGGGAAGAAAGGTTACATCAAAGCCTTCCTTTGTCAGAGTGTCCATGGTGTGAAGCACCGCATGATGCTCAAACACCGTGGTGATAACATGCTTCTTGCCCTTTTTCGCAAGCTGGTGTGCGCAGCCCTTGATAGCCCAGTTATCGGCCTCCGAGCCGCCGGAGGTAAAATAAATCTCCTGCGGCTGGGCGTTAAATGCCTTGGCGGCTGTAGCGCGGGCATGCTCCACCGCAATCTTCGCCTCACGCCCGATGGAATATATACTGGAGGCGTTGCCGTACTTTTCTTTTAAGTAGGGCAGCATCGCCTCAAAAACCTCGTCCGATATCTTGGTGGTGGCAGCGTTATCCGCATACACAAAGGGTTTGCCGTTTATATAGTTCATGGTACTGTTCTGGTCCTTTCCTAAAGTCAATCATAACCTATATACTATGGTATACTTACTGACTTTTAAATTATACGGCTTTAGTATTAAACAACATCTATAATATATACCAATTAGGTAGTAAATGCAATACCCTTAATAAATTTTTAACGATTAATTATTTGTTTCGGTGTTTTTCGGTTTCGGCAACTGCAAGGCGGTCACACCGCTCGTTCTCCGGGTGCCCGGCATGGCCCTTTACCCATACCACGGTAACCTCCTGCTGCTCCAGCAGTGCAAGCAGGCGTTCCCACAGGTCTGGGTTTAAAGCGGGCTCATTGCCTCCGCGCTTCCACCCGTTTTTTTGCCATTTTTTCGCCCAGCCCTTGGTTATGGCATCGGCGACATATTTGGAATCGGTATATAGTGTAACCCTGCAGCGTTCCTTTAGTGCCGCAAGCCCTTCAATTACGGCGGTCAGCTCCATACGGTTGTTGGTGGTGCTGTGTTCGCCGCCCGAAAGCTCCTTCTCTTTATCACCATAACGCAGGATTACGCCGTATCCGCCCGGGCCGGGGTTGCCGCTGCAGGCACCGTCGGTGAAAATTTCAATTTGTTTCAGCTCTGCCATATGCGGCCCTCCTGATAATGATAGATTCTAAAGCAATCAGCAGTTTTTATTATATTACGTTTTTATTGTGCAGGCAAGCGAGCAGTACGATGCCGGATGAAATTCAGCCATATACAACATATAAAAAACCTGCGGCGCGTATATTGTGTCAGGCGTATGAGTCTGCTGCGCCAAAAGGGGAAAAGCCGATGGACTTTATGAAGGTTCTGCCGCCTTTTTTGCTCACGCTTGCCGCGGGGTTGTGTACGGGATTAGGCGGGTTAGTGGCACTGTTTGTAAAAAAAGAAAACCCGCGCGTGCTGCCTTTCTCGCTTGGGTTTGCGGCAGGTGTGATGATTATGGTTTCTACCGCCGACCTGCTTCCCGAGGCGGCAAGGCTGATCGGGCGGCATACAAGGCTTTCGTCGGGGCTGATAGCGCTGTTTGCCATGTCGATAGGCATGCTGCTGGCCTCGCTGATTGAAAAAAAAGTACCGTCCGAAAGCGCATGGCTTAAGGACGGGCAGAACAATCGGGGTATTTTTCGGGTAGGCGTTGTCACCGCGCTTGCTATTGTGCTGCATAACCTGCCGGAGGGCGTCGCCACCTTTATGGCAGGGTACAGGCAGATGTCTTTGGGGCTTTCGGTAGCGGTAGCGATTTCACTGCACAATATTCCCGAGGGTATCTCGATTGCCGTGCCGGTTTACTGTGCAACGGGGAAGAGAGGCAAAGCGCTGCGCTATGCCTTTCTGTCGGGGCTTTCCGAGCCGTTGGGCGCGCTGCTTGCCATGTTTTTACTGCGCCCGCTTCTCACCGACACCGTGCTGGGCTTTACCTTTGGCGTGGTGGCTGGGATTATGCTGTACATCTCGTTTGCCGAGCTCGTACCTTCCGCCTACAAAAATGTAAAGATCGGTATCCCGCTGCTGGGTGTTCTCTTCGGCATAGTTGTGATGGCGGCGGGGCTGCTGATTTTTGGATTATAAAAGCTATGCGATGTTCAAGGGGCGTTTCCATTACTTGAGGCATGCGCAAAATCAAAGCCCTTATTTTGTATTACAACACTAGTTCTGTACAAAATGCAATAACAGCATTGCCCGCTATTTTAACTTCTATCGGCTGATTATTTTTGATTTTTACTTGTACTTCCATTGTACCAGCCCGCCCAATAGCTTCGCCTTGTACAATATTGAAGGCGAATTGAGTATCATTATGCGGTACAAGGCCATAATGAACTAGGTAAGCGCCAAGAGGACCGTTTGCATTACCTGTTACGGGATCTTCATTAATGCCAATGGCGGGTGCAAACATTCTGCCATGTATCATTGGTGTTTCATTCTGATTCATGGTAAAAACATAGTAACCATTACATCCGATTTCACCGCTCAAATTTGCAAGAATATCCATATTAGGCCGTAAGCTATGCAGCATATTGATTTCTTTTATCCCTATCATTACCTTGGAATGTCCCGTCGATGCGATTGCAACAGGGCAGTTCTCCATGATGTCATTAAGACTTATACCCAATGCGGCGGCTAATGCTTGTTGTACCTTAGGCGAGAGAGCTTCCCTTACCTCGATTTTCCCTTGTGTCATTACTATTTTGTAGTCATCGTTTTCTTGTACGATATCAACCGGTAAAATGCCTGCGCCTGTTTTTTGCAATACTCTTGTTGTTCCCAGATGGTTTTCAATCGCTCTAGCATAGTGTGCCGCAATTGTTGCATGTCCACAAATCGGCACTTCCTTAGTGGGAGTGAAAAAACGAACTTCTACATCATAAGTATCGTCTTCAGAATTAAAAACAAAGGCAGTTTCTGAATTGTTTAATTCGCGTGCTATTTTCTGCATCTGCTGATCAGACAAACCATTCGCATTGGTAACTACCCCTGCAGGATTACCTGTTAACCTTTCTTTCGTAAAAGAATCAATTTGATAAATGCGATATAGGTTTTTCATATCAATCATCTCCAATTATATAATTCCGCTTTGTTTACACTCTTACAAATGGTAAACATTATATAAAACTTAGCAGATGGTTTCAACAACACGGGTGTACCATAATGACGAGTAAAAATCCCCTTTATCATCACAGCGTAATAAGAGAAACCCTGCTTACAATATTATGTACCTTGCCGCTCCCTGCGAAGAATATCACGGATATCGCTGCCCACAAACCTCAGCATGCTGTAGCTGCCCGCGAGCCGTGAAACCACCTTTTCGCTGTACGCCTTTTTCATCAAGTCGAAGGTCAGGTTGGTGCTGATGATGGTAGGCCGGCCGGTAAGCATGCGGGTGTTTACAATATTGTACACCGCCGAAGAGGTAAAGGCGGTTTGAAACTCGGTGCCAAGGTCATCCATAATCAGCAGGTCGCATTCCAGCAGTGAGGCAAGGCTGTTGCTTTCGTCGGAATCCTTGGAGAAATGCTCCACCTCCACCGAACGCAGCAGATTTTGCGCAGAGCCGTATACCACCCCGTAGCCCTTGTCGATGGCCTTTGCGGCGATGGAAAGCGACAGATGCGTTTTGCCAAGACCCGCCGAACCCAGCATCAGGATGCTGGGAGACTGCAGCGAGAAGGTGTTGGCGTATTTTACGCAGTAGTTGTAAATCTCCAGCATTTTTACGCGGGGAACCACCTTAGAAGCATCGGGCTGATCAGAGTAATATTCGAGCTTAAACTGCTCAAACCCCGAGAGGGTGAGGGGGGAGAGCGCATTCAGCCGTTTGTATGCCTCCGCCTTGAGCTCCTTCTTCATACACTCGCACATCACCCCGTCAACATAGCCGGTATCGCGGCAGCTTGGGCAGTAAAATGGTATCTCCAGATAATCGGTGGGAATGCCGCATTCCAGAAAAATTTCCTTTCGGGCAGCATCTATTTCAACATTGCGGTTATTCAGCTCATTAAGAATAGCCTCGGTGTCTGCGCCCGGCATAAGCATAGCCTTTGCGGCTGTTGCACCCGCCTCAAGCTGTTCGCGGTCTAGCACCTCAAGCTCCGGGATATCACTGTAAAGCTGGCGGCGGCGGTTCTCAGCTATATTGTGAACCGACTGGCGCCGCTGCGAGAGCCTTGATCGAACCGCAGTATAAACTTCTTTAGAATACCCCATCCGTCAGAACCATTCCTTTCATTTGAAAAGCGAGTTCAAGATCGATTACTCGCTAAATCTTTGGCGTATTAAACAAAATCTCGTTCTCAATCGCATTCGTGTCCAGCGAGGGGGTAAATCCGCCTGCCTGCGGCTTTTCCATGCTCTCCTGCATAGCCTGCTCTACGGTAGTAATACCCTTCTTGTGCCAGTTCGAAAGAATCTTGCCCAGATAGGAAAAGCTCAGCCTGCCGGTATTATCGATTGTTTTATCGTAAGCAATACGGATAATGGACATATCATAGCCGTACTCGTTAAACCATGTGGCGATGGCCTCTCGCTCCTTGGTGGATAGGCTGCGGCCGGTAATGCCGAAGGCCGATTGCACCAACACCTCATGCGTATGCCGTGCGGCCTGATCCTTTATGTATGCGTCCGCCTGCTCGTGGGTGATGATTCCGCGGTCTGCCCAAGCTACGCACTGGCGCTCGATGCTGCGCATATCGGTTTTGTTCTGCGAGCAGCAGTACTCAACCGCCATCAGGATGACATCGGGTGCAAGGCCAACCCAATCATGAATAGACACCAGCGCAGCCACATCACTTCCCTGAAGCTCCCGCGCAAGCAGCAGCTTGCACTGTTCTACCAAAAAACGCAAGCCCTCATTCTCCTCCACACGGGTAAAGGCTTCCTTTTGGGTAAAGCGGTAGGCGGTGGTTAGCTTTTTGATGTTTCCGCTCTCTGCAACAGGTGTCTTCGGCGGCTCAGCAGGTAAAGCAACAGGCTTCTGCAGGGGAACGGCAGCCGGTACTGCTTTTTCTACCGGTGGTACTTCCTGCCCGGCGTGTTCCGCCAAAACCCCAACCTCTACCCAGTAGTTCACCGCGTCTTTGCAGTCTGCGGGTGAAAAACCAAGCTGAGAAGCCATTGTCTCGTGACTTATGGGCTCACCGCTATGTCGCAGCAAAAAAAGCAGTACCTTCAGCTGTGCTGCACCGGCAAGCTTCAGGTGCCTATCCACCACGCTGTTCGGAACAGCAAAAACCCCTTGCAACAGGCCATAGTTAACCGTAAAATTCATCGCTGCCTCCGCCACCAACTATAATAATTGAATATATTATAGCATAGATTGCAGTATAATAAAATTCAATTTTCCGGCGTACATCATGGGATTTTTGTTGACATTCCAATTAAGGTTTGATATAATAAACCAGTACTTCATAACTGCGGGTTTAGCTCATTTGGTAGAGCGCCACCTTGCCAAGGTGGAGGTAGCGAGTTCGAACCTCGTAACCCGCTCCATTATTAGAACAGCGTTAGCTGTTCTTTTTTTAATTTCTATTTATTTTTATGTAAACCAATCAACTGTTATAGAACCAGAATAGTTTTTATGAATTTTCCGATTATTAACATATCATTAATGGTATAGAGTTGATTTTAGGTTGATTCTATGTAATAATATTTCCAGAGCCTATAAATAGTTATAAAGGAGAAGGACAGCACAGATGAATTACGAAATTTTTGGCGGCAATCTCCCCGCAGTATCCATTCAGCTTGCTCAGGGCGAAAGCATCTTTACCGAGTCGGGCGGCCTTTCGTGGATGACCCCCGCTATCACCATGGAGACAAACATGAAGGGTGGCCTTATGAAGGGGCTCGGACGTATGTTCTCGGGTGAATCGTTGTTCATGGCCACCTATACTGCAGCGGCTCCCAATCAAGAGATTACCATTGCCTCCTCGTTCCCCGGCGAGATTAAATGCCTGCAGATTGCACCCGGTAAGGAGTTTATCTGCCAGAAGAATGCTTTCCTGTGTGCGCAGCCTACCGTTGAGCTCGCTACCGAAGTAAACAGGAATGTTGCCAGCGGTTTGTTTGGCGGCGAGGGCTTTATCATGCAGCGCTTAAGGGGCAACGGCCTTGCGTTTATTGAGATTGACGGCAGCCTGAAAGAGATTACACTTGCTCCCGGCCAGCGGATTAAGGTAGACACCGGTAATGTGGCCGCTTATGAGTCTACGGTTGGCTACACCGTTGAAACCGTAAAGGGCTTTAAGAACGTGCTGTTCGGCGGAGAGGGCCTTTTCCTTACGATACTTGAGGGCCCCGGCACCGTATACCTGCAAACCATGACTATGCCCGGCTTTGCCAGCAGAATTATCCCCTATCTGCCCAAGAGCAGCAACTAAACCTCTGGTTCTACATACCCTTTAAAGCCGCTCGTTTGAGCGGCTTATTTCTATGTATGTAAAATCTAGGCCAATCCGGAAGAATATAATTACTTTAAGTTAAATTTATGTTATACTGACTTGTGACGTTAAACATAAATAGACTATCAAGAGGTGTGAAGATTATGCGGGTATTTTGCTGTGACGATAACGAGATACATCTTTCGCAACTAATCGAACTGCTAAACGAATCATCTGTTGATCAGCCGCTTGAAATTCAGGGCTTTACCACATCACAGGAACTGCTAGCCGCTGTAAACGAAAACTGCGATATCATCCTGTGCGACATTCTGCTTGGGGATAACAACGGCATTGTCACCATGAAGAATGTTCAGGATCGTTTCCCGAATATCAAGATCATCTTTGTCTCCGCATATTCCTACTACTGTGAAGATGTTTACGATGTTGATCATGTTGCCTTTTTGCACAAGCCGATCAGCCAGGTAAAACTTCGTGCTGCCCTTACAAGGGCGATTAATGATATCCTGGATGAACAAGGGCAGTACATTACCGTTAAAAGCAAAAGTATAACGGCGACTGTCCCGATGTCAAAAATTCTTTATATAGAAACCGTTGGCAAACAACTCAATGTTGTTACCGAGGATAAATTCTATCTGGTTTCACAAAAAAACGGTATCCTAACAAAGCTTGATAGTCGGTTTATCGACTGTGGAAAGGGCTGCGTGGTTAATATGAGCCGCATACGCACGCTTGGCCGACAAACCATTACCCTGTTTGACGGTAAAGAGGTGGCGGTTGCCGCAGATCGTATCCCGGCGGTAAAGCAGGCCTTCCTACATTATCTGGGCCCACAACTGTAATACAGGAGAGTTTAGCCTATAAATTTACACCCATCTGATACATATGCCGGAAAGGAGTGACCGCGATATGGATAACAGCTATCTTCTGGTATTGAGCATCCTTTTGGTAATAGCTGCAATAGCCATCGTGGCGCTGCTTGCAAATCAGGAGGTAAAGCTGCATCAGCTGCAGCAGTATGAAAAAGAGCTGCAGGTGCAGCTTACGTGCCAGAAGGAACTGGATGATTATATGGAGCGCCTGCGCTTTCTTCGCCATGATGCGCGAAACTATCTGCTCACCATGCAAGCACTGCTGGGGAGTGGGCAGTATGAAAAGGCAAAGGAGTTTTTGTCTTCAGTGAGCACCAACTTCAAGCTGGGAAGCCGGGGCACGTTCAGCGATAATTACCTCGTTGACGAGCTTCTTTCAGAGAAATATGAGGAAGCTAAAAAAAACGGCATCCCATGCAGCCTTCATACCGAGATCTCGCACAACGCGCGGGTTGATTATGCGATGCTGTGCTGTGCCATCAGTGCCACCTTGAGCGAGGCGTTTTCTCGTTTTAAAGACGCAGATGATACTAAAACGGAGCGAGGCGGCGGCATTGATTTTTATTGTACCGTATCCGATGAAGCAAAGCTGGATATCCGGTGCACTATTAATATGCAGGGGCTGTCAGTACCACAGTCCCAAAGGGTTTTTGGCCGCAGAAAGCAAGAAGATAAGCCGCAATCTATTGTATTAAGCAACCTTGCACAAAGCTGTAACGGCTGGTTTGAATACACCTGCGAAAACGGGCAAAAGAATATCAGCCTTTCATTTACCCTGCCTAAGCCTCCCGAGCCTATGCAGACATAAGCAGCCGGGTATAAAAAACGCCCTCGGCTGAGGGCGATAGGTAAAGGATTATTACAATTCCTGATCCAGCAGCTTAAAGATGATATCGCCCGATTTCGGCAGGTATTCATGGCCGTAATCAGGGTACACCACCAGTTCCTTTTCGCTTTTGATGTTGTTATAGATTGCAAACTGGGTGGAAGGCGGGCATACTGTATCGGATAACGCCGTGAACATTACAACTTTTGCCTGAATGCGGTCGGCAAGGTTATGCAGATCGATGTAGCCTAAACGCGTAAAAACCTCAGCTTCACGCTCGTGCATCGGGTCACGGTAACGAAAATAGTTTTTTATCTCACAGTAGGCGCTGATGCCGATGTCCATATCCTCCCACACACGGCGGTAATCAGTTAAAAAGGGGTATCCGGTGCAGGCCAGCTTTAAACGGGGTTCAAGGCAGGCACAGGCCACGGTAAGCGCACCACCCTGCGAAAAACCGGTGGCAGCCACACGATTTGCATCCACATACGGCAGCGCCATCACGATTCTTGCAATCTGCGCCGTATCCAAAAACACGTTGCGGTAGAACATCTTCTCGGGGTTTGGGTCGTCCAGCCCCTTAATAATCTGCCCTTCAAGACAAGCCCCCTCTACTGTTAAGGGATCGTTTGAAAGCCCGCCCTGGCCGCGCGTATCCATAGCGGCCACCACATATCCGAACTTTGCGTAGGCAACCTTGTCCATCCAGTCGCCGCTGTCGCAGTGGTAGCCGTGGAACATGAGCAGTGCTCGGCAGGGGGAAGGCGTCTGCGCCGGCTTTACAAACTTACAATGTATCTTGGCGCCGCCCACACCGGTAAAATACAGGTGGTAGCATTCCACCCCTTCGGCCTGAAACGCGGCTGGTTCCAGCTTATATTCAAGGCTCTGTGCATTTAGATCGGCGAGTGCCTTATCCCAATAGATATCAAAATCCTTCGGACGTTCATTCTTACCCTTATACTTTTTTAGTTCCTTTAGCGGCATATCAACAATCGGCATTTTATGACCATTCCTTTCCAATGCTGCAGCGGATGTGTGCACTGTGTAAATAATTTACAATCGTACATAACCCGACTTAACGTTATATTTTTCTATAATTGCATTATAATATACATTAATTTGAACTACAACAGGAAGTAAAAAATAGTATTATTTTTGGATGAGTTTTTTAAAAAAGAAAAATGAAGGTGAAATATATGTGTAAGCATATCAAAAAAGCTGCCGCTTTATCTGTAACGTTAGCAGTTCTGCTTTCCGGGTGTGGAGCAAATGGCGCAGCGCCGTTAAAGGAGGCTGCTTCAAGCTCCTCCTCACAGGATATTAGCAGTGAAACGCCCGCATCATCACGGGCTGTTGATGAATGGATGCTTTCCGCGACAGCCAGAAATGCCGCGTTTCAGCCTTATATGTCAATACAGGAGTATGACGTGCTGTTCGGCACCAGCGGTATGATGCCGTCCAGCCCTGTTGTATCACCAAACGGGAAGAAGCTAGCCTATATCTACCCGAATGAGTTTGAGGAACCCTGCGACCTTTTCTTATATGATCTCGTTTCAAAAAAAGCCGAAAAGATACTGCCCCAGCAGAAGCTGCCACAATCAAGCGGGTTTAAGCAGGTGGCCTGGGCAGATGACGGTTCACTGCTGCTGATTATCGGCTACCGCTATGGCACGGTTACCCCAGGCGGTTCGGTTTACCTTTTAAAGCTTGCCGAGGCTCCTGCCTTGCGCCTGCTGTATGAGCCCCAAAAGGATACCGAACAGGTGCTTTCAGCGTCGCTGTCCGGCAGTACCCTTACCATGAAAATGGCTGTATTTGATAAGAATATGGAGAAATACACTGAGGAGCAGCGCACTGCTGAAGTAAACCCGCAATCGGCGTCGGTTTCAGAAGCCCCCGAAAGCAGCCCCGCGGTTGACTCCGATATTCTGGCAACGCTGTTTAACTTCCCTTCAAAGGAACTGCTGGCGGTGTATACCGCTTTAGATACCTTCGAATATGACCAAAGCGGTGAATCGCTGCTGCTGGTACCGAATCAGACGGGAACCAGAGTAATAATTGAAACCCTGGAGTATGATTCCGTAAAAAACGATTTTGTGCCGGTGAAAACAGTTTACGATAAAACCTCAAAGGACGGATATGCCCTATGGTTGAAGGCGGTCCGCCCAGAGGGCGGGATTCAGCTGCGAATTACGCTAAAGCACGGTAAGGCCATGGCACAGTACGATGTAACTTATAACGGCAAGGATGGGAATGAAGGAGAAGAGGTTATTAAAAAGGCCTCATAATACTCTTTTTAAGCATATATGCCCCCGCATACAGCTTGTCTGTATACGGGGGCGTACGTTTATGTATGGCTAAGAACAGATTTATTAAAGCTGAAGAATTCCGGAATACCATTTCTGGTAGGAGGCTGTACATCTCCAACAATCAACGGAAGCAGGTAGCAAAACACGTCGTCGGTAAGGTTGTTACCCGAAGGGGCAATCCATTCCTTTGGAAAACCACGTTCCAGCCCCGCAACCTCGCGGATGGGTACGGTAACCACGTCGCAGATATAGGGTGCATCCGAAATACGTTTTAGCCCTGCCATAACGCCGGTTTGGCCCTGCAGCGCAAACCGAACAGCAAACTGCCCTATGCGGCGCGCCTCGTTGATATCGGTCGCCGAAAGGATGTGCGAAGAGCACCGCTGCAATATATTCAGCTCCACTGAACGAACCTTGCAGCCGATCTTGTTTGCAACCTGCCGCTCCAGCAGCTTGCCCGCACCCGAAAGGTAGCGGTGGCCAAAGGCATCAACGTGATCAGACTGCTCGCTCTGCGAAACATACCTGCCGTCGGCAAACCGGATGCCCTCTGAAACCGCAATCACCACGGTGTGCCGAACGGCGTGTAGCCGCCGAACATCCTCCAGAAAGCCCTCTAGGCTAAACTCAACCTCAGGCATATACACCAGCTGCGGCACCTCGGTTCCGGCGGCACGCGGCAGCACCGAAGCGGCGGTAAGCCATCCCGCGTTTCGCCCCATAATCTCCACAATGGTTACCGAGTTCAGGTTGTAAGCATCGCAGTCACGCGCAATCTCGGCCACAGCGGTTGCGATAAACTTGGCGGCCGAGCCATAGCCCGGGGTGTGATCGGTTCCAAACAGGTCGTTATCAATGGTTTTAGGAAGCCCGATTACCCGGATATCCTCGTTAACCGCCAGAAAGTACTCGCTGAGCTTGAGCGCGGTATCCATGGAATCGTTACCGCCTACATAAAAAAAACAGCCTATGCCGTATTCATGAAAGATCTTGCGGATCTCCTCGTAAACGGCAGGGCTTTTTTCATAGTCCGGCAGCTTATGCCGGCAGGAGCCAAGTGCCATAGATGGGGTACACTCCAGCATCTTGAACTGTCTGTCGGTTTTAATCTGGCTTTTTAAATCAATCAGTCTGCGCTCAATCACACCTTGGATGCCATTGAGTGCCCCGTAGATGTTCCCGATTTCTTCATGGCGCATACCTTCAAGAACCACCCCCGCAAGCGTCGCATTAATTGCCGCAGAGGGTCCGCCAGACTGCGCTACAAGTATGTTCTTTTGCATAGGCACCGTCCATTCCCATTATTAATTCTCGTTGTTTGAAAGCGCTCTTTCAAACTTATCCCTTCAACAAGATAATTATAGCAAAACACAATGTGCAATTCAATGTGGTTTTGTGCATATTATGCGTGCCATGTGCCAGTACAATTTGTTTGCTTTTTTATACCGTACCAACATCGAACACAACCCGCAGCGGATTAATATAATGGGTTGTAGAATTTTACTGCTGATTGAATACGCTCATGAAGCCTGAAAGGCATGATAATATGGAATCTATCCTAAAGGTTGAGCATGTAATGCAGAAATATCAGGCGCTAAACGGTGAGGTAATGGCGCTTCAGGATATCAGCTTTGTGGCTATGGAAGGGGAGTTCATCTGCATTGTCGGCCCGTCCGGCTGCGGAAAAAGCACCCTGCTGTCGGTGGTATCCGGTTTGGAGAAGCCTACAAAAGGGGAAGTAACCATCAGCGGCGAGCAGGTATGGGGAGTTTCACCGCAGGTGGGTTATATGCTTCAGCAGGATAACCTGCTGGAGTGGCGCAGTATCTGGAAGAACGTGCTGCTGGGGTTGGAGATTCAGCATAAGCTTACCGATGAAAACCTAAGCTATGCCGAAAGCCTGCTGAAGAATTACGGCTTGTATGAGTTTAAGGATAAATATCCTTCGCAGCTTTCCGGCGGTATGCGCCAGCGCGTTTCACTCATCCGTACACTCGCGGTTCGGCCGAAGATACTGCTGCTGGATGAAGCCTTTTCGGCACTGGACTTTCAAACCCGCCTTTCGGTAACCGACGATGTTTACCGCATCTTGAAAAACGAGGGCAAAACAACGCTGATGGTCACCCATGATATTCCCGAAAGTATTAGTATGGCTGACAGAATTCTGGTGTTGAGCCGCCGCCCGGCAGTGGTTCGGTTTGTACATGATATCACCTTTCCCAATACCTGTGCAACGCCTCTTTCACGCAGAAACTGCCCGGAATTCGGCAGATACTTTAATGAGATATGGAGGGAGCTGGATGTTCAGGCGTAACAAAGTGTTCATTCCGGAAGCCTCCCCCGAAAGACAGGAGTACATAAAACAACTGAAAACCCGCAAACGGATGATAGCCTTTTGCCGCGCGGCGGTTCTGATGATATTCATCGTGCTGTGGGAGGTATTGGCCAATATCGGCGTGCTTGACAGCTTTATTATGAGCCAGCCCTCCAGAATTGTGAGAACCTTTGCAAATATTTCCGAGAATGGGCTGCTGCATCATGTTCTGGTAACCTGCTATGAAACGGTTATGGGCTTTGTGTTGGGTACGCTCATGGGTACCGGTGTTGCAATTCTGTTGTGGTGGTCGGGCTTCCTTGCAAAGGTAAGTGAACCGTTTTTAGTGGTGCTTAACAGTCTGCCTAAGGTGGCGCTGGGGCCGGTAATCATTATATGGGCAGGTGCGGGCGAGCCTGCAATTATCGTGATGGCGCTGGCTATCTCACTGATTGTAACGATTCTGGAGATGTTAAACGGTTTTCGGTCTACTTCTGGCGAAAAGATTAAGATGGCAAAAACCTTCGGGGCAAACAAGTCGCAGGTTTTTATAAAGATTGTGCTGCCCTCTAATATGCATACCGTTTTTAACACGCTGAAGGTTAACATCGGGCTTTCGCTGGTGGGCGTTATCTCGGGCGAGTTTCTGGTTTCCAAGGCAGGGCTCGGGTACCTGATTGTGTACGGCGGCCAGGTGTTCCAAATGGATCTGGTGATGACCAGCGTGTTGATACTGGCGGCAGTAGCGGCGGTGATGTATGAAGGGGTTGTCTTGGCACAAAAAGCGGTGGAAAAAGCGGTAAGTCATACGGCATAAGAAGGTGAAAATGGTTCGCGCACAGAAAATCGTAGGATGAATTTCTGTAATTGAAAGGGGATATTTCTCTATGACAAAGATACTGCGCCTTGCATGCCTTGTGCTCTGCGCGCTGATGGTGCTTACAGGTGCGGCGGGCTGTGGGCAGAAACCCCAAGCGGTAAGGCTGAAGGTCAGCGAGGTAACCCATTCCGTATTCTATGCGCCGCAGTATGCCGCCCTCAACCTCGGGTATTTTGCCGACGAGGGGCTGGAGATTGAGCTTTCCAACGGCCAGGGTGCCGATAAGGTGATGACAGCGGTGCTAACGGGTGCGGTAGATATCGGCTTTGCCGGGCCTGAAGCCTCAATCTATGTTTACAATGAAGGAAAAGCGGATTACTGCGAGGTATTCGCGCAGCTTACCCAGCGCGACGGCGCGTTCTTAATCGGGCGCCAGAAGGAGGATGCCTTTGACTTTACCCAAACCAAGGGTAAGGTGGTGCTGCCGGGGCGTAAGGGCGGCGTGCCATACATGACGCTGGAGTATGTGTTCAAGCAGCACGGCGTTGTACCGGGCAAGGACGTTACGTTTGATGACAGCGTACAGTTTGCGATGATGACCGGCGCATTTACCGGCGGCACCGGCGATTATGTAACCGCGTTTGAGCCCACGGCCTCTAAGCTCGAGCAGGAGGGTAAAGGGTATATTCTGGCGTCTATCGGTAAGGAAAGCGGCGAAATCCCCTATACGGCCTACTTTGCGAGTAAAAGCTACATAGAAAAGAATAAAGACCTTGTTAAAAAGTTTATCCGCGCCATTTACAGAGGCCAGCAGTGGGTGGCAAAAAGCTCCCCCAAGGAGATTGCCAACGTGATTGCCGCCTCGTTCCCCGATACCGATATCAAGCTGCTTGAAAAATCAGCCGCAAGCTACAAAGGCATCGAGGCATGGTGTACCAGTCCGGTTATGAAGGCCGAGGCCTACGAAAAGCTGCAAACCGTCATGACCGAGGCGGGCGAACTCAAACAGAAGGCCCCGTTTGATAAGGTGGTTAACAACAGTCTGGCGAAAGAGGTTATTAATCCATAAAGCAACCACATCCCGCGGCTTTTTTGCCGCGGGATGTGGTTGTATTGTAGCTTCAGCGCAAAAAACCACCAGCTCTGCTGGTGGAATTAGAACGCTTATAGCGAAAAGAGGTCCTCCAGTGATAGAATGATGAAGGTTCACCAACCGCATCAAAAAACAAAGGAGGACATGTCAATGGATGACATAAATAGTTTAACACATTCGAAATGGAGATGTAAATATCATATAGTATTTGCACCGAAGTATAGACGACAAGAAATATATGGACAAATCAAGGTGGATATAGGGCAGATACTTAGGAAATTATGCGAACAAAAAGGGGTGGAAATAATAGAGGCACAGGCATG
>NZ_FNID01000017.1 GCF_900103835.1 Acetanaerobacterium elongatum
TGTTTGAACAAACGGCACTGAAACTGGGTATCAGACATAAACTTATTCGTCCTTATACACCCCGACACAACGGCAAGGTAGAACGTAGCCACCGTGAAGACCAAAAGCGTTTCTATGACATACACCACTTTTATTCACTCGCCGATTTTGATGTGCAGCTAGCTGCACATCAAAATCGTTCCAATAACATACCGATGCGCCCACTTCGCTGGCTTTCGCCACTTGAAAAGCTTGCTCTTTCCTAACACTGTCCAAGATGTTTGACAAACCTACAAATTTAATTTCCTGCAAGCTTAAGCATTTCATCAGCATTGGATAGCATCAGTTCAGTAATGGCATCGCCACCCATGATGCGCGCAAGCTCTTGCATGCGCTGTTCGCGGCTAAGAGTATGCACCTCAGTATAGGTTTTCCCTTCCCGCACCTTTTTTTCAATCAACATATGATGGTCACCGAGCGCTGCAATCTGAGCAAGATGGGTTACACAGATTACCTGCCGTCCCCTTGCAATCTCACGCAGCTTCAAGCCAATCTTCTGTGCGGCACGACCACTCACACCGGTATCAATCTCATCAAAAATCATGGTATCCACGTCGTCCTTACCTACCAAAACGGTTTTAATGGCAAGCATGATGCGGGAAAGCTCACCGCCGGAAGCAATCTTTGAAAGCGGCTTTGGTGGCTCTCCGGGATTTGTTGAGATTAAGAATTCAATATTGTCTATCCCAGAGGGCCGCATATCGCCCTGCTTATTAGAAATTACCAGCTGTACGCTGGGCATATCCAAAAACTCCAGCTCCAGCTTAACACGACGTGCGAATTCTGTAGCAAACTCATTTCGCTTGGCAGAAAGCAGCATTGCCGCCTCTCGGGTTTTCTCGTAAACCTCAGCACGTTGGATTGTCAGCTTATTGATCAGTTCATCTGAAAGCTCAATCTCTTCCAGCTCCTGCTTGGCTTTCTCCAGATATTGCAGAACTTCTTCAACGCTGCTGCCATACTTCTTTTTAAGCTTATAAATCGTATCTAATCGGTACTCAATTTGGTCAATCAGGCGCGGGTCAAATTCAAAATCATCAAGTATTTCGTGTATATCGTTTGAAATCTCTTCAAGCTCCAGAGTGATGGAGCCAATACGCTCCGACATTTCGGCAACGTCCTCTAAAAAAGCAGAAAGCTCGTTAAGCGCTTGTGAAGCATTGGCAACTAAGCTACAGCCCCCCGCTGTCTCCTCATTGCCCGAAAGATTATCATAGGCTGTATTAAGCCCATCCAGTATCCGTGCAGCATTCTTAATCCGCTTGCGCTTTGCCAACAGCTCATCCTCTTCATCGGGCTGCAGGCCTGCCTCTTCTATCTCGCTGATTTGGAATTTTAGCAAATCTACCCTGCGTGCCTTCTCCGCTTCATCGGTAGATATCTTACTGAGGCGGTTTTCAATAGTTCTCAGCTGCTCATACTGGCTTGCATAACAGCTACAATCTGCGGAGAGATTACCGAAGCTGTCGATGAACTTCATATGCTTATCGGCATCCAGCAGCGCTTGATTATCATGCTGGCCATGAATGTTGATAAGGTATGTACCCAATTCACGTAACAGTGCCACAGTAGCCGGCCGCCCGCCGATACGACAGTTCGCTCTGCCGTCTGCCGTAAGCTCTCGGGAGATTAGAACCGTGTTGCCCTCATCCGGCTCATAGCCAAGCTCTTGAAGCTTAAAAACGGCATCCTCAGAAATATCGGTAAATAGAGCGGTAACGCTGGCCTTATTAGCACCGGTACGTATCAAATCCTTCGAGGTTCGTTCGCCCAGAACCGCGTTGATGGAATCAATAAGTATCGACTTGCCGGCACCGGTCTCACCGGTAAAGATATTAAAACCCTGTCCCAAAACAATAGAGGTTTGTTCAATCACCGCAATATTATCGATATAGAGTTCAGAAAGCATATCAAATCACCTGCCATATTTATGACATAACAGCATTTACCTAATCCATCAGCTTCATCAAATCATGCATCAGCATCATGGAGGTTTCTTCCGAACGGGTTAAGATGAAAATAGTATCGTCGCCCGCCAAAGTTCCGACTACACCCTTCCAGTTGAGTGAGTCAAATGCTGCACAGGCTGCATTGGCCATACCGGTATAGCATTTCACGCATACAATATTCCCTGAGTAATCTATATGCACTGCCGATTTCACAAAAAGGGTATGAAAGTTGTAGTTGATTTCAACATCCTTCTCGCGCAGGTTGGAGGAGTATTTGTAGTTGCCATCCTCCCCTAGGGTTTTAATCAACTTGAGCTCTTTAATATCGCGGGAAACCGTCGCCTGAGTGACATTGTAACCGCTTTCACGCAGACGACTGAGCAGCTCCTCCTGCGTATTGATACTGTTCTCGGAGATGAGCTCCAGTATCTTGGTATGCCGTTTTGTTTTCATCATAACCATCCGTTCCGCCGCTGTGCAGAGCAAGAAGTGAAGCGCATGGGTTTACCTTACCATGCACAGCAGACAATGGTAAGGGTAAAAAATACAATGTAAGACACCTTATAGGTTAACCACGTAACAATACCTTTTGGTTAAGCACTTCAAAGAAATCTTTATATTCAAGGTTTAATAATTTAACATAGACTGATGATTTTTTTATTATTATAGTGTCTTCGATATCTATCTTTATGGCCTCTTCGCCGTCGACAGTCAGGTAGACTTCACACCCGTCTCTCTCTTTACCGCTCGTAACGGAAATAACATCCTCGGGTGAGAAGATAATCGTTCTTGAAACCAAAGAATGCGCACAGATAGGTGTCATCGTAATACATTCAACATACGGCGATATCACCGGCCCTCCCGCCGCCATATTATAAGCCGTGGAACCGGTGGGGGTAGAAAGAATAATACCATCAGCACGGTAGCTACTCACAGCTTTATCATTACATGCTACATTAAGGTCAATAATCTGTGCCTTAATGCCCTTAGAGATAACAGCATCATTTAAAGCATAATAGCTCTGCTCAATATTGCCGGATTGTTTGATAATCTCCAGCATCATGCGATTTTCGGTGTTGTAGTCTCCGTTCGTAACCCGGTTTAATACCGAAAGGTTATTGGGCTCAATAAACGACATAAAGCCAAGCCTGCCTACATTAACCCCTACTACAGGCTTACCATAAAAGGCTGCTTTTTTGGCCGCATGCAACAGAGTGCCGTCACCGCCGATTGTCACGACAAAATTGCAGCCCCGCATTATAGAATCAAACGAACCAAACAGCGCGCCGATACGCGTAAAGTGTTTTTGCTTGTCATCCTCAAGGCAGGGGATAACCCCGATCTTGAGTAGTTCTCTGCAGACCTCGGTTGTACAATTCAGGCTGTTTGGCTTATCCAGATTAGGGATTAAAAACGCCTTTAATTCACTCATATCCGGTTTAATCCCTCACTAATGGCATGCTTTACTAAACACCTACGACGCATGTAATGCTATGCCTTAAAATTCTCATGAGACGCTTGTACCAAAGCCTCTAAATCAATTGTTGCAGGCGCAAGACACTCAGCGGATTTTTTCAGATAGTACAGGTACTCTATATTCCCCTCTGGCCCTTTTACGGGAGAATAGTCAGCGCCTAATAAGGTAAAACCTATCTCCGGCAAGGTGTTCGCAATTTTTTGCAGCACCTCTAAATGAATCTCCGGCTCCCGTACAACACCCTTTTTGCCCACCTTGCCTTTTCCCGCTTCAAATTGCGGTTTCACAAGACAGACCACCTCACCGTTATTCTTTAAAAGTGAAAAAGCCACCGGCAACACCAGCGTTAGGGAGATAAAAGATACATCTATACTTGCAAAATCCAACGGTTCACCAACCTGTTCCCGTGTTACATAACGAATGTTGGTACGTTCAAGGTTGATTACACGTTCATCCGTGCGCAGTTTCCAAGCCAACTGACCGTAACCAACATCAACAGCATACACCTTTTTTGCACCGTTTTGCAACATACAATCGGTAAAGCCGCCGGTTGAGGCGCCAATATCCATACATATACAATCATTCAATGAGAGCTGAAAGGTTGTCATTGCTTTTTCGAGCTTTAGGCCGCCACGGCTGACATATTTTATATCGGAACCGTTTACACGGATATCTGCTCCTTCTTTTATCTCTTCACCGGGCTTATCGACCTTTTGTCCATTTACGAATACCACTCCGGACATAATCAGCGCCTTGGCGCGTTCCCGGCTTTGCGCAAGCCCCTGTTCAACCAGTGCAGCGTCCAAACGCAATCTATTCTCACTCACCGCAGGCTCTCCTGTTTTATATATTCTACAATACTGTCACTGTCCAGCCCTACATTCCTGATGGAGGAGCTAACCGAAGCCTGTGTAACAAAGCAGTTATCCACCGCTTTTATCGTAAAGCTTCCGGTATAGCCGTTCTTCGCAAGCAGGGTATGAAAATGCTCGGCAACCGAGCCGTTCTGTATGCCTTCTTCGATAAAAAGAATGTGCTGATAGCCTTTGGCCATAGTCACACATTCCGGCGGAATAGGGGTTATCTTTGTAAGCTTGAGGATATCAAATTTCTCTGTGCTTTTATCCCGTGCGAGCAATACTTCGCTGAATTCACGGCCATAGGTAATAACCAGTAGATTACTGTCCTTAGAATCTGATAAATGAGTATATTCAATCGAAGACTCAAAGGTATCGGCATATAAACCTTGCGAGCCTCGTGGGTAACGCACCGCAACCACACCGGGAGTATTATAAAGCGCTTCCTTCAAGGTAAGCTGCAGTTCAGCGTAAGTGAAAGGCGAAAAGATTGTGATACCAGGAATGGAGGAAAGGAAAGCAACATCGAACAGCCCCTGATGAGTCTCCCCATCATCCCCAACAATTCCCGCACGGTCTACCGCCAGAACAATATGTGTTTGTTCTATGGCCGCATCATGCAGCACCTCGTCATAAGCACGCTGTAAAAATGTAGAGTAAACCGCAAAAACAGGCAGCTTTCCGCCCGTGGCAAGACCTGCCGCAAAGGTAACACCGTGTTCTTCGGCGATACCTACATCAAAAAATCGCTCTTTATACTTCTTATAGAAAAAATTCAGACCGGTCGCATACTTCATTGCCGCGGTAATGGCACAGATTCGGTCGTCTTTATCCGCAAGCTCCAACAGGCACTGTCCAAAACAGGTAGAAAAGGTTTCACAGCTTGAAGTAGTTGTATACTTGCCCGAAAGATCCATCTGCGCGATGCCATGGAAGGCTCCCGGGTTCTCTTCTGCACTTGCAAAGCCTTTTCCCTTTACAGTATCAACATGAATAAAAACAGGTTCTTTTAAAGCTTTAGCCCTTAAAAGTACGTTTTTTAGCCGTGACAAATCATGCCCGTCTACAGGGCCAAGGTAGGTAAAACCAAAGGCTTCAAAGTAATTGCTGTGGTATAGCAGCTCTTTAAAGGTGGTTTTTCCTCTTATCAGGAGCTTCTCTATTGGGTCACCCAGCAAAGGCATATGGTCTAAAATACGGTGTGCCCTGTCTTTGGCATTAAAATAACTTGGACGTGAACGGATTTTTGCTAAATATTTCGCGAGCGCCCCGACATTTTTTGAGATGGACATCTCGTTGTCGTTTAGGATCACTATCAGGTTTTCAGCCGCCTTACCGGTATTGTTCATCCCCTCAAAGGTAAGACCATTGGTAAAAGAGCCGTCACCAACAATAGCAAGCACCTTGCCCTCTTCACCGTTTAGGCGTTTTGCAGCCGCGATACCGCACGCTGCGGAGATCGCATTCCCTGCATGCCCTGAGATAAAGGCATCGTGGATATTCTCTTTGCTTTTTGGAAAGCCGGAGATACCGTTCTCCTGCCTCAAGGAGCTAAACTGCTCTAACCTTCCGGTAAGTAGCTTATGGGTGTAACATTGATGCCCAACATCAAACAATATACGGTCCTGTGGGGAATCAAATACAGTATGAATTGCAACAGTAAGCTCAACCATGCCCAGATTGGAAGCCAGATGTCCACCGGTTTGGGAGATTGTTTCTATAAGAACTTCCCGAATCTCAATACAAAGCTGATTTAATTCAAAATCATTCAGCTTTTTGAGGTCTTCGGGCAGATTCAGTTTTCGCAAAAGACTATCGTTATCCATCCTATAGGTAGTTCTCCTTTATAAGGCGCGGCATAAGTTTAAAGTGAGAATCAGCGCATGGGTATAATCAGTGCCATAATAATACCGAGCAGGGCCCCACCTAATACTTCAAGAGGTGTGTGCCCAAGATACTCCTTCAGCTTTTTAAACTGCATATCATCAATTTTAATAAATTTGTTTTTATCCTTTCGAAACCTTTTCTTACTGATGCACTCGATTTCTTCTTCATGTTTATCTTCCGGGCGCCTGATGCTTACTACAATTTTATTGATTACCTTTGCCTGTTCGCCTGCCGCACGGCGAACACCCATTGCATCATACATTACTATAGCCGCAAACATTAAAGAAAGTGCAAACAGTGGTGAACCGAATCCTTCTTTTCTCGCAACCGCAAAGGTCATGGAACAAACAAGGGCCGAATGGGCACTTGGCATACCACCCGCGCCAACCAGCCGTTCAAACTCAAAACGTTTGGTTGTAATGAGTGTGAGAATTGTTTTAATAACCTGTGCGGTTATCCATGATAATACTGCCGCGGAGAGAATATAGTTGTTTATAAGATCGTATATATCGTCCATAACAGCCCCATTCCGCCGCCTCACTGTGCAGCCAAAGTATCGTATACACTATTGCTTAACAGGTTCGGCTGGTCAGCGAATCGGTAAACTCATAGATGAATTCATTCGCTTTCGGGAACCGTTTCAGTAAAGCTTTAGCCTCATCATTAAGGGTTTTAACAATTTGTCTAGCTTTGTCAACCCCGTACAGGGTTGCAAAGGTTGTTTTATCATTATTCCTATCACTGCCTACAGGCTTCCCCATTTCTTGGGCAAACCCGACAATATCAAGTATATCATCAATAATCTGAAACGACAAGCCGATTTTTTCAGCATATTCATCAGCGCCGCTACACAAACCTTCGTCTGCCTTTGCAGTAATACAGCCCATCTGTACCGCGGCACGTATCAATGCACCAGTTTTTAAAGCATGAATATACTCAAGCGTCTCACCTGAGATCGGCTTCCCTTCATTCTGCAGGTCAACCGTCTGCCCGCCCACCATTCCCTGATACCCCGCAGCCTTGGAGAGTACCCCGGCAGCCTTCACAATCTGCTCCGGTGCTAAATTGCGTGAGGACAGTATTGTTTCAAAGGCAAGCGTGAGCAGCCCGTCACCGGCAAGTAAGGCGTTTGCTTCACCAAAGGCAATATGACAGGATGGCCTTCCTCTGCGCAGGTCATCATCATCCATGCACGGAAGATCATCATGTATGAGTGAATAGCAATGAAGCATTTCTACAGCACATGCAATAGGCAGCGCAGCGGCAACATCCCCGCCGCACATACGGCAAAATTCCAATACAAGAACAGCACGAATACGCTTACCACCCGATAAAAGGCTGTAGCGCATCGCATCTATTACCACCTGCTGCGGAATTCTCTGCTCCGGTAGCAGCCTGTCAAGCTCATTATTAACCATGGATATATATTCATTCAACCGCTCGGAATAACTGCTCATAACGAAACCCTTTACATAATATTTATTGGCCGGATACACCGGATAACTCCGTAATCTTCAGTTCAGCCGTCTTCAGCTTTTTTTGGCACTCAGATAAAAGTAGTGTTCCCTGCTCGTAGAGCTTTAATGAGGTTTCTAAATCGGTCTCACCGCTTTCAAGCTGCCTGATAATCCCTTCCAGTGCAGAAAAGGTTTCTTCAATACTCATTTGTTTGTCTTGTTTACTCATATAGCATTATACCTTTCATACCTCAAAGTACCTTTGCATCAAACTCACCGTCAGCGATTCGGACAGTTACCTGGTCTCCTGTATGAATCTCTCCGGTACTCTTAATGACCCTGTTGTTTTTATACGCCAACGCATACCCACGCTGTAAAACCTTTAACGGGCTAAGCGCATCCAACATATCGGTATAATAAAGCCATTGATTCTGCTTTACTGCAAATTTATTTATCATAACAGAGTTTAGGCGCACAGTGTCGTTTTGCAGTTGCTCGTAATGCCCCTTAAGCTTTTTCAGAGGACTCATGGCATAAAAATTATCTGCTATCAAATTCATTCGGGTACTCGCTTTACTGAACTGTTCAGCGTAGGATACATTAAGCTGCCGGCCCAGCTGGTGCAATCGGTTTTGTAGCTCGGTTAACTCGGGAACTGCCAGCTCTGAGGCCGCTGAGGGAGTTGGCGCGCGTAAATCCGCCACAAAATCAGCAATGGTAAAATCGGTTTCGTGCCCAATGGCCGAGATTACAGGAACCTTACTGTCATAAATGGCTCTTGCAACCACTTCATCGTTAAAACAGAAAAGGTCTTCGTAGCTACCGCCGCCGCGGGCAAGAATAATTACATCGATATCATTCAGACGGTTTACTGCCCCCAGTGCGTTTACAATACTTGCAGGAGCGTCAGCGCCTTGTACCGTGACCGGGCACAGGATGACCTCCGCAACAGGGTATCGCCGTGACAGAACACTGAGGATATCCTGAATTGCCGCCCCTGTCTTTGAGGTGATAACGGCAATCCGCTTAGGAATCTGCGGAATAGCCTTTTTATGTTCTGGATTAAATAGTCCTTCCTCACTTAAACGTTGTTTCAATTGCTCAAACGCAAGCGCAAGGCTGCCGATTCCGTCTGGCATCATATCGGTACAGTAAACCTGATACTGACCTTCCTTTTCGTACACCGAGATATCCCCGCTTACAACCACCGACATCCCGTTTTCAGGGGTAAACCGTACAGTTGAGGCATATTTTTTGAACATCACCGCGCGGATAGAAGACTCGCTATCCTTTAGCGTAAAATAAAAATGTCCTGAGGAGAATTGACTCTTAAAGTTAGATATCTCGCCGCGAAGCATAATGCGGTTTAACTTTCGGTCTCCCTCAATAATAGATTTAATATAGGTATTAACCTGTGTTACAGTTAAGATTCTGGAAGAACCCATAGCAACCCCCATCATTACTATCGCAATTGACCGGCTTTACTTGCGGTTAGTATAGCGACCCCTGCAGCGTTATCACTGGAATATTCCGGCTCTGCAAACATGCCACCGTATTTTTCGGTAAACCGTGCGCGTATGATGGAGTTCGACATCACACCACCCGCATAGATAATCGGCAGGTTACCGTATTCTTTCAGTACAAGCTCAGTCATTTTATCAAGCGTTGCTGCGATGTGTTCAATGCAATAAAACGCTATATCACAGCTTGGTTTACCATCAACAACCATTCTTTTGCAGATGTTTTCAAGCCCGGAAAGGCAACAATCCATACCTCGGATAGTGGGTGTTATCTTAAACCGTGTACTGCTCGTAAGTGCTAATTCCTCCAGATGTCTACCTGCAGGGAACGGCAGCCCCAGCATGACACCTACCCGGTCAATGGCCTGCCCAGCCTTTAAATCAAGGCTGGAGGCTATCTGGTTGATATCTAAAAGCTGTTCCTTACCGGGGCTCACTAAAAGGCAGTCGGTCGTACCGCCCGAAACATGGAATGCAATAAACCGGCGGTTCATAAGGTCCAGCCGTTTCACAGAATAAAGGGCCGCAGCAATATGCCCGGCCTGATGTGAAAAACCGTATGCCGGTATTTTAAGTGCTGCGGCTATCGATCTTGCAGCGCATTCCCCCACTAAAAAGCAGGGCATATAGGAACCTTCAGCATCACGTGGTCTGGCCGAATAGCCAACTGCATCAAAATCAAAAGCAGGCTGTAAGGCCGACAGCTGTTCCATAATTACAGGCAACTGCTTAACATGGCAAAACACTGCGTCACTCTGCTTTAGGCCAAGTGCACCGATCTCAACCGGCAGCAGCTTTTTTTGATGTATTATCAGGTTAGACTTAGCATCATATACCGCGGCTGAGGTAGTATAGTTACTGGTATCGATACCCAAGAAGGCTGCCATATTACTGTTGCTCCTCAAACTTTTCAGGCATGGAATTGGCATCGCCCTGTACTTCATCGCCAACTTTGTCTGCTTCGAGCTCTTTTGCCGCAGCACCAAGAACGCCGTTTACAAAAGATGAATCCTCTTCCCCGGCATACTTTTTGGCAAGCTCAACCGCTTCGTTTATAGAAACACTTACCGGAATGTCGCTTTCATAAATCATTTCATAAAGAGCAAGCCTTAAAATGGCAAACGCAACCTTTGATATGCGGTTCATCTTCCATTTTAACGATAATCTTTCTATTCTTGCGTCTAATGCTTCAAAATGTTCTACGGCATGCAGGGCTACTTCGGCTGCAAAGGGTTCAACCTCCAACTCACGGCTCTTAACGGCAAGATCAATAATCTCCTGCATATTTTCGGTTCTAAAAGATTTTTCAAATATCAAAATAAAGGCCTGTTCTCGGGCTTCTCTTCGCGACATGTTTTGAGCATCCTTTCAGGTTTATAAAACAGCTTCAATTCAAATGTAAAATAAGCCCTCCGCCTTTAAGGAGGGCTTATCAAACAGATTTAATGTTTATCCTCGGCATCGCCAAATACAATTGAGATTACATGAACATTTACCTTGGAAACCGCAATTCCTGTCATACTCTGTACGGAGGCCTTGACATTCGACTGTATCTGCTGCGCAACCTCTTGAATCTTAGCCCCAGCCACAAGATTTACATAAACATCAATTATTGCCACATCTTCTCGCACCGAAATCTTTACCGGATTCGGAACAACCGGTTTTGTTACCAACCCTTTAAAGCTAGTAGGCATGGTTGCCATCTCGGCTACTCCGCTTACCTCTTTGGTTGCAGTGCAGGTAATTTTTGAGATAACATCCTCAGAAATCTTTAAGCTGCCAACGGTATCCTTAATCGTACTCTCTTTCATGTAAACCTCCGTTTCGCCACATGATTGTAGGGCATTATATTATACTGTTACATTATTCACAAAAGAAAGTGGTATAACACCATTTGCTATAATGGTATTATACCACAAAATGAGAAAGACACAACTATTTTACCGGAATAATCGTGATATTTTCTGCCTTAACCTTGCATTCCTTCAAAACAATATCCTTTATCTGTGCGGCCTCGCTGTTTAGCAATCCATCAGTTTTTACCACAATGCTAGCCTTTTCGCCGTCTATGAATGCAATGCAGTCCTTAAACCCTTTGGCTTTTATCAGGCTTTCGATATTGCTTTCTGCGTCTATAGCATCAGAGAGGCTTGCCGCTGTGGCTATGGCGATATTTTTTTCTTCTTCAGACACCTTTGAGTCTTTCAGAATGTCTTGCAAGGTTTCAACCGCCTTATCGCGACTTTGCTTCTTGTTTAATCGTGCCTCTATGAAGTAATCCTCACCGGCCTCGTTGGTCATGGCTGCCTCAATCATCCCTGTTGGATTGGTAATACCTTTATCGGCAACATCCGTAGCATCTACAGCATCGGCGGGCTGATTCTCTTCCTTATCAACAAACTGAGCCTCACCGTAGTTCTTAGATGCATCCACGTCGTCTGTTAAGGTTAAATCCTTTCCACTCTGTGAGAACTGCCAATTCAGATAGATTGCAACCCCCAGTGCAAGTACTAATGTAGCCAGCAATATCTGTCTTTTCCCAAATACCATAAGTACGATTCCCTCCTAAGCCCTTATTTGTTTACATTGGACATTTTAGTGACACAAACCCTGTTAGACCCTATGTCAAGCGCCGTGGTCACTGCGTCTATAATCCGTGACCGCACTGTCGTATCATCACCGCCTTCACATACCACCACAACCCCTTTTACCAGCGGTGCCTTCTGTGTTGTTAGCAACGCCTGTTTGCCTCCATCTGGATCATCGACAAAGATATATTTCTCTTCGGTGCTGTCCTTCTGGGTTGTTTTGGTGTCTTGCCCACCTTGGGCATCTTTTGTTACATCAGTATTTCTTTTTTGTTCCTTCGCATAAATATTTTCCGCGCTATTTTCCAGCGTGACGATAACTTTTGCTTTGCCTACTCCTTCAATGGTTGCAACCATATCATAAATCTGCTTTTCAAGCTCTTGGTTTTCCTGCGAAAGACTGTAATCACTTGCAGTAGTGGCTGCCTTATTTTCCTTCTTAGGTGCAAATACATCTGAAAGAAGAATTAAAATAATACCCAGTATTCCAACAGCTACAATAAATTTAATTTTCTTGTCACCCTTAAATAAATCCAGCAGCTTATCTTTTATGCTGATAATGCCTTGCTTACCGCCCATAACGTCCTCCAATCAGGAAAAATAAACATTGACCTGATTTCCTGTTTTACTGCTTAGATATTCTTTAATCTCTGCCTTACGAGAGGCATATTTGTTTTTAAAGACAACATCTATCTGACTAATAGATATGCTGGTATTGTCCGCAGTATTATACCTAACTGAAATATTTTCTGCCTCAACCCTGATATCCTTTAACAGTTTTTTTACCCTTTCTGTTACTGCCGCGGATACCTGCCCATCCACAGCTGATACCAAATTCTCTTGAACCTCATTTACCCTAGCCTTCACATCCTGCGTAAGCGTAAGCCTTATTTCGGGGAATCGCATAATCACCGGTGAGATTACACAGCTTAAGAAGAAGGCCGCTACTACCAGCTTCATAATCTTTTCAAGGCTTGTGTTGGGGATCAGCAGATTCATGATACCCCCGGCTACGGCAGCAACACAAAGCGAAATAGCCCAGATTTTAATATCAGCCATATAATCCTCCATCTCTCTACACCAGCGTCAGAAAAAATCCGTAAAGTGTGAAAAGAATTTTCACGCTTACGCTGCTCCAGAGCTTATCATCAGGGTAATGGTGGTGGTAACAATAAGCAGCAGTGCAAAGCACAGAATGATAGTCATCAACAACGATACCGCAGTAGCGGAAGCCTTAAGAACCTCACTTACAGATTTTAGTTCAAAAATATCACTGACCGCTGCGGAGATGTTCAGTGTAAGGTACCATACAGCCGATTCTACCAATACCGGCAGGAAGATGATTGAAGCCGAAACAATACCGAAGCCGCCTACTACATTCTTTAACAGTGTTAGACAGCCGCCTACCGAGGTGACCGCATCGGCTAAGGCCCCACCAACAACCGGCACAAAACTGCCGATAAGGAATTTTCCGGCTTTTAATGCCACACTGTCTGCACCGGTTGAAACGATAGTTTGTACACCCAAAAGCGCTACAAATACAGTGATAATAAATCCTAAAATCCATGTTGCGCTGCTTTTTATCATCTTTGCAACTCCGGCAATGTTTATTTGGGGCGATACTGCTGAGATGATACAGAACGCAAGATAGATACATAAGAGCGGTACAACGGTGGATGACGCAATCTGCGAAACAAGCTCTGCTGCAGAGAATAAAAAAATGCTGTAGGTTGAGGCAGTTACTGGCTGCCCGGATACCGACATGATGCCTGAAAGCACCGGTACAAAGCCCAGCATAAAGTTTGAGCAGTTCTCTACCGCCTGAGCAGTGTTTTGGATGCATGTCCATACCGGACCGATGATTCCAGCAATAATGCAAAGCACCGATACGGTTGAAAAAACACCGCCAATCGGCTTCTGCAAAAAGCCTTCTTTAAAACCGTCTACCAGCGAGCATAAAATGATGATGCCTAATATTGAAAAAAACAAAATTCTGGGCTTAGCAAGCGTGTCCTTAATCATAAGCCAGATAATCTTAAAAAATTGTAAGGGTTCCAGGTTTAAAAAACTGCCAATACTAATCTTATCTATTCCAAGCTTTTGTAAATACTCCTGTGTTTCATTAGGCAGCGTAAACATTAAATCACCCGCACCGCTTGCCTCCAACTGCTGTTCAAATACCTCGTTCGGCACAGGTTCTTCTGTATCTATGTCAGGAGCCTCCGCAAACACGGGGGTTGTAAGTAACAAAAGCATGCAAATTAAAACCAACAGCCTTTTCATTTGCTTTTCCATTCTGCCTATCGGCTTTCTACTGGGCTTGTCTTAAAATTCACTCGTTATTTGTGATTATTGGGCATGAATAATAATAAATAAAGCTTAACCTGCTGAGATCAAATTCTTGGCAACCTCAAGTATCTGCTTAAACAGTGGCAGCGACTGAAGCAACACCGCAATTTTACCGGCAGTCTCCACTTTGGTGGCAATGCTGCCCGCACCGGAATCACGACAGACATCGGCAGCCAACTGAGTGATAAAGCAGATACCCAGGCATTTAAAAAGAATAACGATATATTCTGCAGGTAGGTTGGTGGATTCAATCAGTTCCTGCACCTGTGTGAGAATCGGGGCCGCAGCCGCTATTACCAGCACAAGGATTACAATACCTGCACCGAGGTTTATAATCATGGAGTATTCAGGTTTATATTGTTTCAGCAGCACCGAGATTGCGGCGGCGATAATGGCTACTCCGGCAATGGTTATGATATTCATGTCTATAATCCAAACACACTTTTTACCGTTTCAAACAGGTTGCTGATTTCATAGATAATCATCATCAGTACGACAATCAGGCCGGCCAGCGTTGTCATCATGGCCTGTTCTTCCCTGCCGGAACGGATAAGCACCTGATTGAGAACTGCTACGATAATCCCGATAGCCGCAATCTTAAAGATTAAATCCACTTCCATAGATATAAACTCCATTCCGATATAATTGGGTCTGCACTGCTTACAGTATTAAAACCGCAAGGCCAAGGCCGGACAGAACACCAAGGGTGGTATACATCCTTGAGTGTGAACTGCTTTCACTTTTTGCTTTTTCATAGCTTTGAGTAAACAGCTTTTGGTAGAGCACTAATGTTTTGTTCTGCTCTTCAGAATCAGTGGTTCCAATATACTCTCCCAAAGCGAGCAATCGGCTGATATCCTCATCCTCAATAGGCATGGACTTTTTATAATATGTAACCGCTAAACACCATGCCTTCTGGAATGTCTGGCCAGAATTTAGCTCTTCCAGACACTTTTGTAAAAAGAGCAGTGTACCAAATCTTTCTGAGCACGCAAGGGCCTTAATAATATCGGGAACTGGCTGCCGTGAATAACTGATTTGAGCCGAGAAATAATCCAGCATTCCAATAATTTTCTCAAGGAATTTAACCTTTTCAATAAGCTTGCGGCACATAGATATCCCTACCGCCGAACAGGTTATTACGATACAGATGGCTCCTGCTACCTTGAGCAATTATCTCACCTGCCTTTATTACTTCCTGAACCCTGCCGGGTGTTCCAACATTCTTTAAAAAAACAATGTATTCAAAAGCACCTAGTGCGATAAGGCGCATGATCTGTTTTTTATGGTAAAGCTCGGTACTGTCATAAGCATGGGCGGAAGCAATGACGCATACCCCACAGTTTAAGCCGGTATGTATGGCATTTGCCTCTTCCTCTGTGCCGATTTCATCACATATAATAACATCCGGTGCTAAGCATTTTATTGCTATCATCATTCCTTTACCCTTTGGGTAACCATCCAATACATCACATCGCGGCCCAAGATTGTTACCCGCCTGTCCGCAATAGGTGGCGGCTAATTCTCCGCGTTCATCTACTACAGCCACACGCGTATTTCTAAGCGAAAGCTGTCGTGCCAGATCTCGCAATACCGTGGTTTTACCGCTGGCAGGTGCCCCGCATATCAATACGCTGCTGGTTTTATTGGTCATTATCCGGTTCATAATTTCGTCAGCGGCTCCAAAAATTTCACGTGCAACACGAATGTTCAACGATGATATGTCCCTAAGCCCAACTACCTTGCCGTTTTCTATCACAGCGGTACCGCAGATGCCCGCCCGATGCCCGTTTTTTACCGTTAAAAAGCCGGAAGCAATCTCATTTTGGTGGCTGTAAACCGAATAACCGCACAGCTTTTTAAAGCACTCAGATACATCTTCTTTTGTTACCACCACCGATTTTAGGGTGCATATTGACGAAAGACTGCCGTCCTGCTGAAAAAACAGGTCTTTGTCGGTCAGGTTTACAGCAAGCGGCTTGCCGCAGCGCAGGCGAATCTCGCGTACTTGTCCCTTTTTATCATCTGAAAGTTCATATATGTATCTGCTTAAATGGGGTGCCAGTAACCCCGCCGCATCGTCAACACGTTGTAAACTTGACATCGGTTCCACTACCTTCACCTCCGTGTATAACCCTTGCTACTTTAATATATTCACCGGTTGTCCGTTTAGAACAAAGAAAAAGCAGAAAGGTCTTAAACCTTTCTGCTTTTATAGGTAAACTATTCAGTTTATCTGAAGGATAATTAAATTTTAATCTTGCCGATAGAGGAAGAAGGTTTGCTGCCACCGGTTTTCTGGCTGAGTTTCTTTGCGCGGTAGTTCTTCCAAACTACCCACAGAGGACCAGCAATGCAGATGGTGGAGTATACACCTGAAATCATACCGATAATCATGGGCAGTGCAAAGGTAAGAATAGAGGTAACACCATTAATATAGGCAACGATACAGGTAACGATCATAACCAACAAACCGCAGCCACTGGTATTGATGGAACGGGTTAACGACTGGTTGATGCTGAGATTTACTATCTCAGCAAGCTCTTTCTTATTGCCATAAATCTTCTCATTCTCGCGAATACGGTCGTAGATAACGATGGTATCGTTAATCGAGAAGCCGAGAATGGTTAAAACAACGGCAATAAAGTTATCGTTAATCGGGAACTGGAAGAAGGTAAACGCAGCAAATACCATGAATGCGTCATGAAATAACGCTATTACACCCATAGCGCCTGCCGAGATACCGCCGATTTTACGGAAACGGAAGCCAACATAGATTATAATCAAGAGTGACGCCAAGGCAATGGCCACCATACACTTAGCGAAGAACTCTTTACCCATTGAGGCGTTTACGTTAGAGGAATCTAATAGTACTATATTGTTGCTGGGGAATGCCTTTGCAATTTCATCAGTCATTTTTTTCTGGCTGTCGATTGAAAGGCTTTTGGGCAATGAAACTATCAGCTTATTAATATTACCTTGCGTCTTCTGTACACTGACATCTTCACCCGTAGCTTTTTCAACTACACCTTCAACGTCATCTGTGTTGATATCCCCGCTGTAGGAATAGTTAATCATTGCGCCGCCTTTAAACTGAATGTCGAGCTTTACGCCAAAGATAAAAGAGTAAATTAACGAAATAGCTATAATGACAATGGAGATTGTAAAATAAATCTTCTTTTTTCCCATGAAGTCTATCATTATTTTGCACCTCCATACATCCAGGGCTTACGCAGACCTTTGAATTTAGAAATAGAACGAAGCATCAGTCTGGATGCTGTTACACCCATTAAGAAGTTGAAGATTACACCAATCAGCAGTGTATAACCAAAGGAATAGATGGCGCCGGTTGTAGCTGCACCGAACATAAACATAAAGGGTGTCAGCAGCTTAGCCCAGAAGCTGGACGACGGGCCAAACGAACCCATTAGAATGATTGCAACGATAATAACGGTGACATTACCGTCAAAGATAGCGGTAAAGCCACGCTCATAGCCTAGGTCGATAGCTCCTTCAATAGTTTTTCCGGCGCGCAGTTCTTCCTTAACACGCTCAGAAGTAATAACGTTCGCATCAACGCCCATACCGATACTCAGGATGATACCTGCGATACCAGGCAGCGTAAGCGTAAAGCTGGGGATGAAGGGTAGGTAGCCGGAAACCGCAATAATAAAGCCTGCAAACTGCCCCAGCAATGCGATTGAAGCGATTAGGCCTGGCACTTTATAATAGCAAATCATGAATACGCAAACCAGAATATACGCAATCAACAGTGCAAGCAGCATGGAATCCTTTGCTGCGACGCCAAGTGTTGCTGCAATTGAGCTGTAGTTCTCGGTTACAAGCTTAAACGGAAGCGCACCGCCGTTAATCTTGTTAGCCAGATCCGTGGCCTCTTGAGTAGTGAAGGGCTTGGCCGTACTTCCGGAAATGCTGGCAATACCTCCGGTGATGGCCGATTTAACCACCGGGTCGGAGATCATCGTGTCATCCATCCAGATGGATATCGGCTGGCCTATAAGCCTCGTGGTAGCCTCACCGAATTTCTTTGCACCCTCACTGGTAAGTTCAAGCTGTACCTCGGGCTCAGAAGTCTGGGTATTAGTTACAGCGCTTGCCGCTTTTACATCCTTGCCCTCAATAACAATATTATCCTTGGTAACACCGGTAGGCTTTCCGGATGAATCCTGATTATTACCTTCACGGAAGGTAAGCAATGCGGTATCACCCAGTTCTTTGATTGCCTTCTCGGGGTTTTTACTGGCTGCTTCATCTTTCCAAGGGAAACGAACAACAATACGGTCTTTAGTAGTGTCGGTATAAACTTCGTAGTCGGTAATATTCTGGGTAACAAGACGCTGTTTGATTACCGATTCGGCTGCCAGCATCTGAGCGTCGGTTGCATCAAAGCCAGCGGGGGGAGTAAACGTTACATCTACACCGCCTCGGATATCGATACCCCATCGGATATCATTAGCACCCTTGACATACACGGTTTTGGTATCACCATATGTAGTGCTGATACCAAAAAATGATGTCACAGCTAAAAAAACAATTAGCGCAAACACAACAAAGAATGTTGCTTTTGAGCTCTTTTTCATAGCCCAATCCTCCTAGTAATAGTATGCCCAATTTTATAAGAGTTGCAGCCGACCGTAAGGTGATTAAGGGCTGGTAACGATTAGCCGAACGATTAATGAAAATTGGCAATCACAACGATTATTATATTGTTTTCCACACAAAAAGTCAATAAAACTAAACACTTAACTCGGCTTTTTCACCAATTATTTCTTTATTAGCATCAAGAAGGGGTTTTACACAATTCATCGAAAATTCCTCAACCTGTTTCGATGCCCTGCCGGTGAAGTTTTGAGGCTTTAAAACAGAAAGGATGTCCTCTTTGGTTAGCTTAAATGCCTTGTCATTAACAATACGGTCAATTAAGTCGTTCTCCCCTCCCTGCTCCTTTACCACCTTTGCGGCCGCCAGAGAATGCTCCCGCAATTTCTCATGAAGCACCTGACGATCCCCGCCCTTTTTGACAGCCTGCATCATGATATTCTCAGTTGCCATAAACGGCAGTTCCTTCATTACCCGCTGCTCAATCACCTTGGGGTATACCACGATACCGTCGCATACGTTCAGCATGATATTCAGAATTGCATCCACACCTAAGAATGCCTCCGCCACGCTGATTCTCTTGTTTGCGGAATCGTCCAGTGTACGTTCAAACCATTGCGTTGCAGCGGTAAACGAAGGGTTCAGACTATCTACCATCACATATCTGGCCAGAGAGGTAATACGCTCGCTGCGCATAGGGTTACGCTTATAAGGCATCGCGGATGAACCAATTTGATTCTTTTCAAACGGCTCTTCCATCTCCTTAAAGCTTTGCAGGATACGCATGTCATTGGAGAATTTAGAGGCAGACTGGGCAATACCGCTCAGCGTAGCCAAAACCTGCGAATCTATCTTTCTGGAGTAGGTTTGCCCTGAAACCGGAACAACACCCTCAAAGCCCATGTCCTGTGCAATTAATGCTTCAAGGCGGCGGATTTTTTCATCGTTGCCGTCAAAAAGCTCCACAAAGCTTGCCTGAGTACCAGTTGTCCCCTTTGAGCCCAGCAGTTTGAGGCTTCTGATACGATATTCCACCTCATCGAAATCATATAGCAGCTCGTTCAGCCAAAGCGTAGCCCGCTTGCCGACGGTGGTAAGCTGAGCGGGCTGCAAGTGAGTATAAGCAAGTGCCGGTAAATCCTTGTATTTCAGCGCGAAATCGTTTAATAGTGCGATTACATTTAACAGCTTGCGGCGTACAACCTTCAATGCGTCGCGCATGACAATGATATCGGTATTGTCGCCCACATAACAGGAGGTTGCCCCCAGATGGATGATCCCCTTTGCCGTCGGGCACTGCAGACCATATGCATAAACATGTGCCATCACATCATGGCGTACCAGCCGTTCACGTTGTTCGGCTTCTTCATAGTTTATGTTGTCGATATTTTCCTCAAGCTCGCCAATCTGGGTGTCGGTTATATCCAGCCCCAGCGTCTTTTCAGCCTTTGCAAGCGCTACCCAAAGCCTTCTCCACGTTTTGAATTTTTTATCAGCGGAAAAGATATACTGCATCTCGTCGCTTGCATATCGCGTGCAGAATGGGCTTTCGTATGAGTTGTGCAAACTATACACCTCCGAATATTATCTGCTTGATAGAGCAATGTGTAAACTACGCTATTACTATCTGCAAAAGCATAGTAAAAAGAGCGCAATAATTATTATACCACGTTAAGCGTCTGTTGTTCTACTTTAATATTAAAAACGTCTAGCAAAAAAAATACCCGAAAAAGCTTTGCTCTTCGGATATTTTTAATAATTATAGCGAATTAAACACTTAATATCTTTTCGGCACCAGCAAGCTTTACGCACAAGCAGAAAAGCTCCATCGCTGTTTTAAGCTCTGAAAGAGGCGGGAAGGTTGGCGCAATACGGATGTTGCTATCATCCGGATCCTTACCGTAGGGGTATGTAGCACCGGCAGCGGTAAGTACGACTCCAGCTTCCTTACAAAGCTGTACAACGCGTTTTGCGCAACCATTGGGAACATTTACCGATATGAAATAGCCGCCATTCGGCTTATGAAAGCTTACAAGGCCCAGTTCGGTCAGCTCCCGCTCCAGCATGTTTGTAACCAGTTCAAACTTAGGGATAAGAACCTCCGCTTGCTTCTTCATATGCTGCCGGATACCGTCCATATTCTTAAAGTACTTCACATGCCGCAACTGGTTAAGCTTATCGGGGCCGATAGACTGAATTGTCAGGATGCTTTTAATCTGCTTGATGTTGTTTTCAGAAGCAGCCATTACTGCAACGCCGGAACCCGGGAACGAGATCTTCGAGGTAGAGGCAAACTCGAAAACCATATCCTCGGTACCCGCAGCTTTGCATTCATCAAAGATATTTAGCAGCTGATCGGCTATATACAGATCATGAACTGCGTAGGCATTATCCCAGAAAATTCTGAAGTCTTCGGCTGCGGGCTTCAGGTGGGCAAAACGCTTTACAACGGCATCCGAGTAGGTAATGCCCTCGGGGTTTGAATATTTCGGCACACACCAAATACCCTTAATTGCACTGTCATTGGATACAAGGCGTTCAACCTCATCCATATCGGGGCCATCGCTGTTCATCTTGATGGTAATAAGCTCAAAGCCAAACAGCTCGGTAATAGCAAAATGGCGGTCATACCCCGGAGACGGGCAAAGGAATTTTATCTTATCAAGCTTCATCCACGGCTGTTTTGAACCGTAAACACCGTGTGTCATCGCCCGGGAGATAGCATCAAACATCATGTTCAGGCTGGAATTACCACCTATGATGATATTCTGTGCGGGTATACCCAGCATATCTGAAAATAAGCGTTTTGCTTCAGGTATACCGTCAAGCAGGCCATAATTTCTGCAGTCAGTACCATCCTCGGCCTTCATAACATCGCTGCTGCTTAAACAATCGAAAATACCGTTTGAGATATCCAACTGTGATGAGGAAGGCTTACCACGCGACATATCTAGCTTTAATCCGGCAGCTTTCATTTCACTATATTGTGATTCCCACTGCTTTTTTAACTCCAGAATGTGCTCTCTGGGTTGCTGTGCAAGCTTTAACATGAATAGATCCCCCTGTAATACTGCATAAAAGATCAAGTGAACATAAAATGATGATAGATAAATAACATGCTTATTGTAATATACTTTTAATGTTTTTGCAAGTTTATTTTTGAACGCTTGCAAATTTGTATTACTAGTATATGAAATAGTGCTATGGGGGTTCCTATTGTTTAAAACTCACAAAGACCAGTGGTGCGTGGAAACGGAAGCACATCACGGATATTAGTGATACCGGTTAGATACATTACAAGCCGTTCAAAACCAAGCCCAAAGCCTGCATGGCGGGTACCGCCGTATCTTCTGAGGTCGAGATACCATGAGTAATCCTCTGTCGCTAAGCCCAGCTCGTTCATTCTTGAAGTAAGAACATCCAAGCGCTCTTCACGCTGGCTTCCGCCAATCAGCTCACCAATGCCGGGCACCAGCATATCCATAGCCGCAACCGTCTTACCGTCGCTATTCAAACGCATATAGAATGCCTTAATCTCCTTAGGATAGTCAATCACAAAAACCGGCTTCTTAAAGATCTGTTCGGTTAAGAACCGCTCATGTTCAGTTTGAAGGTCACAGCCCCAAGAAACAGGATATTCAAAGGCTTCATTATTCTGCTTGAGCAGCTCCACTGCCTCTGTATAGGTTACACAACCAAAATCAGCGTTCACAATGGAGGTAAGCCGCTCGATAAGCGCCTTATCCTTATCATAGAAGTCATTAAAGAATTGCATCTCTTGAGGACAGGTTTGTAATACATAGCTAATTACAAACTTCACCATGCGTTCTGCAAGACGCATATCATCAGAAAGGTCTGCAAACGCAATCTCCGGCTCAATCATCCAAAACTCGGCGGCATGGCGGGGGGTGTTGGAGTTTTCAGCCCGGAAGGTCGGCCCAAAGGTATACACCTTTCCGAATGCAAGTGCCATGCATTCAGCCTCAAGCTGACCGGAAACCGTAAGACTTGCGGGCTTTTCGAAAAAGTCGCGGCTAAAATCCACTCTTCCCTGTTCTGTGAGCGGCGGGTTTAAAGAGTCCAGCGTGGTTACGCGGAACATCTCGCCCGCGCCCTCGCAATCGCTGCCGGTAATAATCGGGGTGTGCGCGTAAACAAACCCATCTTCCTGGAAGAATTTGTGAATGGCATAGGCCGCTGCCGAACGTACCCTGAATGCTGCGCTGAAGGTATTGGTGCGGGGGCGCAGATGCTGTATTGTTCGCAGAAATTCCAAGCTGTGTCGCTTTTTCTGCAGCGGGTAATCGGGAGTGGACACCCCTTCAATCTCTGCGGCAACCGCATGAATCTCCAATGGTTGTTTGGCCTCGGGTGTTAGCACAACGTTACCGTGTATAATTATAGCTGAGCCAACGTTCAGCTTGGTAATCTCGCGATAATTCGTTAGCTTGGCTTCCTCCATCACTATCTGCAGGTTTATAAAACAGCTTCCGTCATTTAATTCGATAAAACAGAGTGCTTTGGAATCACGCAAGGTTTTAATCCATCCGCATACCGTTACCTGTTGATTTGCATAATTATTTGCATTTGAAAACAACGTTTTTATTTCTACCCGTTCCATATTGATGTTTCATATCCTTTCGTTATGTTGCATTATTCAAAGGGATGAAGCTCTTTATCCAATAAAATAGTGCGCAATACAGTAATATGGCTGAAACTGCTTGGATTTTGCTGCTGAAAAGCCTTGATAAGCAGGGATGGATTTAACCCCTCATTTACCCCTGCCGTCAAACGAAGGGCTATTACTACGTTACCTTCCTGCTTTGATGCAGATGCCTCTCCGATGTAATCCTTAAGGTTTACTTCCTTAAACCCTTTTTTTGTTTTCTTCTGGCTCATTATCTCTGGCTGTGCGATAAAGGCTTCCCACAGAGGAAGAAAATTATCAGGCTGCGTACCATGCACTGTTAACTGATACTCAGAGAATGCAATATCCTCAAATTTTTTTTGAGGTTCTGCGGCTTGCAATACTCGAATTTCAGGTGGTAGCGCCTCGTTAAGACGCTTAATAAGCGATGGCATGGCAAGCTCTTCAGTAAGTTTAAAATCCATGGTTTCATAGACGCTCTCAAAGCCAAGCGAAAGCGGCATAGCGAAGGTTACATACATATGCGGGTTAAAGCCCTGTGTGTACCATACGGGTATCTTTGAACGTTTAAGCGCTCGCTGCATGCAGCGCATCATGTCCAAGTGTGAAATGTAGGCCGCGCGACCTAGCTTTGAAAAGCGGATTCTAACGTTGTTCAACGCACACCCCCCTTTCGGCATCGCTGGCTCCACAGCCTGCACAGCGAATTCTGCAATGCGGGGTAGTTTCATTTTTGTGTGCCGTTTGATTCTCACGCACTAAAAACGACTTGGTAATATAATAATCCAAATGGTCCCACGGCATAACCTCGTCGTAGGTTCTTGCCCGGTTTGCATAAAACGCTGGGTCTAACCCTTTTGACTTCATGGCATTTTCCCAAGTTGAATAATGGAAGCATTCGGTCCAGCTATCAAAAAAACTGCCATTATGGTAAGCCTCTTCTATCACCTCGCCTAACCGGCGGTCACCACGGGCAAGCACAGCCTCGAGCAAACTTGCATCCACACCGCTCCAACTGACAGTTATCTTTCGGTCTTTTCTTACAGCTTCCAGCAATGCACTGTGCTTATGAATTACCGACTCGCGTGTGTCCTGCGGCTCAAATTCAAAGGGTGTAAACGGTTTCGGAACAAAGGTTGCAACGCTTACGCTCACCGTTACCCCCTTCCCTTTCTGGCGGGTAGGAAGTGAATAATAAAGATCAACAACCTTTTGAGCCAACTCAATAATGCCCAGTACATCTTCCATGGTTTCGGTTGGAAGTCCAAGCATAAAATACAGCTTTACCGCAGTATAACCACCTTCAAACGCGGTTTTACAAGTATTCAGTATCTCATCCTCGGTGATATTCTTATTTATAACATCGCGCAGGCGCTGTGTTCCCGCCTCCGGCGCGAAGGTAAGGCCGCTTTTGCGAACCCGTTTAATCTTCTCCATCAGTTCTTCCGAGAAGTTATCGATACGCAGGCTTGGCAGCGCCAGATTTATTTTCTCACTGCTTGTCCAGTCTATCATCGCACCTAAGAGGTCATTGAGCTGTGAATAGTCGCTGGTACTGAGGGAGGAAAGTGAAACCTCTTCATATCCGGTGCTTTCACACAGGCTGTGCGCATCATTGTTCAAGGTGTTTGCATCCTTTTCGCGCAGTGGGCGGTAGATAAACCCGGCCTGACAGAACCTACATCCACGCAAACAACCACGCATCACCTCTAACTGAGCACGGTCAAACACAATATCCACAAAAGGAACTACAAACTGTTTAGGGTAGAACACCTTGTCCAGATCTTTAATAATAGCTTTTCTTATACGGTTCGGTGCACCGTCATGCGCGGTTACCTTAGCAATGGTTCCATCATGGTTATAGTCCACCGTATATAGAGAAGGAGCATATACTCCTTCAATTTGCGCAGCCTGTTTTAGGAATTCACGTTTACTGAGCTTCTGCTCCTTCGCCTTTATATAAAGGTCACTGAGTAACAGGATATGTTCTTCTCCCTCGCCGAGCATAAAAAGGTCGATAAAATCTGCCATCGGTTCCGGGTTGCAGGTACAAGGCCCGCCCGCAACCACCAGCGGTGAAAGGTCATGCCGATCGCATGCCTTCAGCGGTACACCGGCTAAATCCAGCATGTTCAATACATTGGTATAGCTCAGTTCGTATTGAAGGGAAAATCCGATAATATCAAAACCGGCAATCGGATCTAAGCTTTCAAGACCATATAAGGGGATATGATACTCGCGCATCTTCTGCTGCATATCCAGCCACGGGGTAAAAACCCGTTCACACCAAATCTCTTCGCGGCTGTTCAGCAGTGAATATAATATCTTCATGCCAAGGTGTGACATACCCACCTCGTAGGTATCAGGGAAACAAAACGCAAAACGAAGCTTGACATCTTTAGGATTCTTAACCACACAGCCAAGCTCACCGCCAATATATCTGGCCGGCTTCTCTACTGATGTAAGGAAACTGTCAAGTGTTTCTTTAAGCTGCAACATAGATTTGTCCTTTCAAACTCGCATAAGGGTACAAAATCGCTCCAATACCATATCATACCTCATTAAGCACATGAACACAATACATTATGCCGATTTATTCGGTGCATAGCTTTTCTTTGGCTTAATACTAAACAACAAACCTGCCAGAAGAAAAAGTGATACGGCTAGCAGACTGAAATTGGTGCGTGTTTGTAATAATAAAATGATACCGAGCACAACAAGCGGCACCAGTATAATTAGTGAAATTGCAAATGCTACCCTGTTTCCTGTTTGGGAGCCCCAGAAATGAGTACACAATAAGTTTACTACCATACCACCGTCTAAAGAGCCTACCGGCAGCAGATTGAACACCCCAATGGCAAGATTCACTGCTGCTATTAAAGAGACTGAAGGCAAGGCTGCACCGCTGCATAAAAAGAACAGCAGAATATTGACAGAAGGCCCAGCAAGCAGTGTGATAATCTCTTCGTGCAGCAGTAAGGAATCGGCTTTTACAATCCTGATGCCAAAAATCTCAAAGCTGACAGAAAGTATATTCCCCTTAAACAGCAGCATCGCCAGTAGATGGGCAAGCTCATGTGCAGCAGAGGATATAAACGCATAAAGCACCACACCGGAACGATCAACCGTCAACAGCAAGGCCAATACCGCAATGAAAAGAAACTTTACCTCAATGCGAACACCATAAAACTGAAAGCTCATAAGCTTTCACCTTTATCGAACACCCACATCGGGTCGGCCGCCACACTGTCTTTACGCATCTCAAAATGCAGGTGAGGGCCGGTTGTTTCTCCTGTGCTGCCAACCAGTGCAATGATTTCCCCGCGCTTGATTTTTGCTCCCTTAGGGGCAAGGATTTTCTCACAGTGGCAGTATCTTGTTTCAAAACCGGCACCGTGATTCAGTATTATCACATTGCCATATATTCTTGAAAAGGTAATCTCCTTAACAGTTCCGCCAATCGCCGCCATAATTCTTGTCCCCTTAGGAGCGCAGATATCTATACCGGTGTGAAAATCCGGCTTACCGGTTATAGGGTGGGTACGATAACCAAAATCACTTAATACATTACCACCCTCAACCGGAAACGTAACCCCAGTAAAAACCATAATCGGTGAAAGCGTTGTTCCCTTTGGGGCTTTCAGGTATTTTAAATTTTTAAAAGAAGAAACAGGCATCTCTCCTCCCATGCCTGTTTCTTCTTTTTGAGTATCATTTAGAAATGAAAAGGTTTTGCTGACGGCATTTTCAATGGAATCGAGGTTTTCGCTCAACACCTTACCGGTAAAGCTTTCGCGAATGATTTCATTATATGATTGTTTTAATGTATCGTAGGCGCCTGCCCCGAATTGTTTTACAACGACCGCCGAAAGCAGAATTAATACGCACAAAAACAGCTGAAGCGTTAATATTTTTATATAACTTCCGCTGATGTTTGCGCTATCCTTTTGGTTTGCCTTTGACGCTCTGCTGCGGTACTCTGTTCTGGTTATTTCCGACATATACGTCACTCCTCTGAGGATAGTATATTCAAAACAACGTCAAAAAATAACCGAACAGGCGCTTAGGTTAAAAATATAAAAAAACAACTGCTAATTCTTTTCAATAATCGATAATAAAATCTCGCGAAGAACGGTTGGGTTTCCTTGCCCCTTCGATGCTCGCATACACTGGCCAACCAAAAAACCAAGTACATTGGTTTTACCCTTTTTATAATCTTCAATTGATTTTTGGTTTGCGGCAATAATTTCCTGAGCAATAGCTTCAAGCGCAGAGGTATCGCTGATTTGTGCAAGCCCCTTTTCCTCAATTACCTTCTCTGGAGATACATCAGCGTCAACGATAACCTCAAGTACAGTTTTTCCCGCAGTATTGGAGATGATTCCCTTGTCAATAAGAGCAATCATATGGGTAAGATTCTTGGAGGTAAGCCTAGTCGCAGAAATCTCGCAATTACGTTCGTTTAATATCCTTGTAACGTCGCCAAGCAGCCAATTAAGAATATTCTTCGGTTCACAGATGTTTAGGGCAACACAATCCTCAAAAAAATGTGCCTTCTCAATGTTTTCAACCAGCAAACCGGCTTCAAATTCCGGCAGCCCGTATTCACTGATATACCGCATCTGCTTTTTGTTGGGCAGCTCGGGAATGCTATCTTTTAGGCGTTTCAGTTCTTTCTCATCCACTACAATAGTGCCCAAATCAGGCTCCGGGAAGTAGCGGTAATCCATTGCGTCTTCCTTGCTTCGAAGTATAAAGTTCTTTCCCTTTACATCATCCCAGCGACGGGTTTCCTGAAAGATTTCTTCGCCTTTTTCCAGTGCCTCTATCTGCCGCTGTGCCTCATATTCAATAGCTCTTACCGTACCGCTGAAGCCGTTAACATTCTTCATCTCAACGCGAGTTCCGAAATGTTCGGCGCCCTTTTTCATAACAGAAACGTTTACATCGCAGCGAATCGAACCCTCCTGCATCTTGCAGTCGGAGATGTCAAGGTATTGCAGTATGGAACGGATGGTGTCAAGGTATGCCTTCGCCTCTGCGGAGCTGCGCATATCCGGCTCGGAAACTATCTCAATCAGCGGCACCCCGCAGCGGTTGAAATCTACGAGGGAGCCGGAAAAGCTGTCGTCGTGCAGCAGTTTGCCAGCATCCTCTTCAATATGAATTCTTGTTACACCGATGCGCTTCTGTGCACCGTTAACCAATACATCAACATACCCATGCTCACAAAGCGGGATATCATATTGAGAAATCTGATATGCCTTGGGCAGGTCGGGATAGAAATAGCTTTTCCGGTCCTGCTTGCAGACATTGTTGATGGTGCAGTTTAACGCATAACCCATCTTAACAGCCGATTTCACCACCTGTTTGTTGAGCGTGGGCAGCGTGCCGGGCATTCCCGTACACTTGGGGCAGATGTTGGTATTAACCTCGCCGCCAAAGGCATTTTTGCAGGAGCAATATATCTTGGTTTTGGTGTTCAGCTCGGCATGAACCTCAAGCCCCACCACTACTTCATATTCCATATTAACCTCCAGAAATGAATTCCTTCCATAAGGGTATGTCTGTTACACAGGAACATGTACAACCTTCTGCGGCCCGCCAGTAAGCGCTTCGTAAAAGCTTGCAACATCAAATAGCTTTTGTTCAGTAAACTTAGCACCAATAATCTGCATGCCGACAGGTAAGCCCTTAGAGTCCTTGCCGCAGGGTACGGAGATTGCAGGCAGCCCGGCAATGTTTACGGTAACCGTACAGATATCGGAAGCATACATCTTCACCGGGTCGCTTACCTTTTCACCAAGCTTAAAGGCGGTATCCGGTGCGGTGGGGGTAATAATTATATCACAGCCCTTAAACGCCTCTTCAAACTCCAGCGAGATACGTTTCTGGAACAGCTTGGCCTTTTTATAGTAGGCATCATAATATCCTGAGCTCAGCACAAAGGTTCCAAGCATAATTCGGCGTTTTACCTCGTCACCAAAGCCCTCGCTGCGCGTTTTCTCGTACATATCAATCAGGCCGTCAAAGCTCTCGGTACGGTAACCGTATTTTACCCCGTCAAACCTCGCCAGATTGGAGGATGCCTCTGCCGACGAAATAATATAATAGGCGGAAAGTGCGTTATCGGTGCTTGGCAGCGAAATCTGCTTTACAACAGCGCCTGCCTTCTCCAACTCCGACACAGCAGCTGTCACAGCCTTTTTAACCTCTGCATCCACACCTTCGCCGAAGTATTCCTTGGGCAATCCAATTCTTAACCCTCTGATATCGGTACAGTTTGCCGTAAAGCGGGGGTACTTACAAATTACGCTAGTTGCGTCGTTTTCATCCCGGCCACAGATGGCACTATACAGCATCGCCACATCCTCAACGCACCGCCCAAACGGGCCGATCTGATCCAGTGACGAAGCAAAAGCCACCAAACCGTAACGTGATACGCTGCCATAGGTAGGCTTTAAACCGACAATGCCGCAGTAAGAAGCCGGCATACGGATGGAACCGCCGGTATCAGACCCCAGCGACAAAAACACCTCGCCTGCCGCTACGGCTGCAGCAGAGCCACCAGAGGAACCGCCGGGAACGCAAGATAGATTGTGGGGGTTCTTGGTCTTTTTAAAGTAGGAATTCTCGCAGGAGGAACCCATTGCAAACTCATCCATATTCAGCTTGCCGGTCATCACCATATCCTGTGAACACAGCTTATCAATAACGGTGGCATTATATGGCGGCACAAAACTATAAAGCATCTTGGAGGCACAGGTAGTAAGCACCCCTTTTGTGCAGATGTTATCCTTTATGCCAATTGGCACACCAGCTATCGGAGAGAGCGCTTCACCCTTTGCCCGCTTCTCATCTACCTCTTTAGCTTTATTGAGGGCTTCTTCTTTTGTAACGGCAAGGTAAGCCTCAACCTTGCCCTCCACCTCTTCAATTCGATCAAAAACTGATTTTGTTGCCTCTACCGCAGAGCAATCCTTGCTCGCGAGCTTTTTTGAAAGTTCTGTTGCTGTTAGTTCGTAAAGATTCATAGCCTCCGCCGTTTCTCCGCGCCATGTAATATCAATGTCCCACACATCCCGCACGGAAGATGAGGGGGTAAATGCTTTTTAAGGTATTGCCTGCCAAAGTTTTAATACTACTCTTCAACTACCTTGGGAACAACGAAACAGCCCGCTTCCACCTGCGGGGCGTTTTTGAGCATATCTGTCCGCTTTACCGAAGCCCCTATCACATCCTCACGAAGAACCATCGGGTCATTCCGGTCTAACGAAAGGGTTAGATCAGAAACGTCCGGGAGCTTGTCTACCATATCCACGATACTCTGCATATCCCGTTCAAACTTTGGGATATCCTGCTCACTGATTTTGAGCCGTGACAACTTGGCCACCTTTTTAATGTCGATGTTCATATTAAGAACCATGTCCTTTCTTTGGGGTTCTATGCCCAAAAGCAAGGACATAAAACCGATTATAAAAGTGCCGGCACCGCATAGCGGCAGGAAGGGGCCGCCCTAATAGGCTGCTTTTCGAAAGTTGAAAGACATTCTTTCAACCTACCTCCATATTATACGCGATTTTCACCGCACATCTTTAACAAATCTTCCTCTGTAATAACCGTTACACCAAGCTCCTGAGCCTTCGTCAGCTTACTGCCCGCAGCCTCGCCCGCAACCACATAACTGGTTTTTTTAGAAACACTGGATGAGGCTTTTCCGCCTAAATCCTCAATAAGTTTCGTGGCCTCGTCGCGTGAAAGCGTCGGCAGTGTACCGGTAAGCACAAAGGTAAGCCCGGCAAACTGATTACCGGTGGGCGCCAATGTTGACACCATATTCACTCCGGCTGCCTTAAGCCGTTCGATAAGGTCTTTGGTGCCGCTCAGTGTAAAAAAGCTGAATACGCTCTGAGCCATAACCTCGCCAAAGCCTTCAATGGATGCAATCTCATCCACACTGGCTTTCATGAGCTGATCTATGGTTTTAAACTGCTTTGCCAGCAGTTGTGCCGCTTTCTGGCCTATATTGCGTATGCCTAAGCCGAAAAGCAACCGGGAAAGATCTGCACTCTTTGATTTTTCAATTGAATTCATCAGGTTTGCTGCCGATTTTTCCCCCATTCGCTCAAGCTTTATAACCTCCTGCGGTGATAGGGTATATAAATCGGCAACCGAACGAATAAGCCCGTTGTTGACAAGAACTTCTATCACTGCAGGGCCCATTCCCTCAATATCCATCGCGTCACGGGAAACGAAATGAACAATATTCTTTAATAGCGTAGCAGGGCATTCAGGATTCACACACCGTATTACCGCCTCATCCGGCTGACGTGAAACCGCTTCTCCACAGGACGGGCAATGCGTTGGCATCTGAAACGGCTGCGCATCCTCTCCGTGCGCCGCAACACTCAACACCTCAGGGATAATCTCGCCCGCCTTGCGTACCACAATCGTATCACCAATACAGATATTCTTCTCTTTGATGAAATCCTCATTATGAAGCACCGCGCGGCTTACGGTCGTACCCGCAAGCGTTATCGGCTCAAAAACAGCTGTAGGTGTAAGTGCACCGGTTCTGCCGACATTGATTTCAATATCAAGCAGCTTTGTAGTCTTCTCTTCGGGCGGATACTTAAACGCTACTGCCCAACGGGGGAATTTTGCCGTAGCTCCAAGGCTTTCCCGATCTGAAAAGCTATCTACCTTTACAACAGCGCCATCGATATCAAACGGGTATGTCCCTCGACTTTGGCCGATATTTTTAATCTCATTTATTACTTCATCTATACTTTTAAAGCATTTATAAGAGGGGATCACCTTAAACCCAAGTGATTTCATATAATCCAGAGACTGACGGTGGGAAGATAATATCTCCCCTTGAAGCTGCTGAATATTAAATACAAAAATGTCCAACTTGCGGGAAGCAGTAATCTTCGGGTCCTTCTGCCTCAGGGAACCGGCTGCGGCATTGCGCGGATTTTTAAAGGGCGTGACTTTCTCCATTTCCTGACGCTTTATAACCTCTTCAAAGCTTTTTAACGGCATATAAACCTCGCCGCGAACCTCTATACCTGCCAGTTGTTTTTTCAAGCGTAACGGTATCGAGGAGATGGTTTTAATATTGGCGGTAACATCCTCACCCGTAAAGCCGTCACCACGGGTAGATGCTCGCACCAGTACCCCGTCTTGATACTCCAGTGAAACGGAAAGCCCATCAATTTTAGGCTCTACAACATATAAAGGGTTGCTAATCGTTTCCCGAACTCTGCGATCGAACTCCTTAACCTCTTCATACGAAAAAACGTCCTGAAGGCTGCCCATCTGCACCGTATGAGCCACAGGTTCAAAGGTATTCAACGCCTTGCCGCCCACACGCTGTGAAGGAGAATCCGGCGTGAGCAACTCCGGGTATTGTTGCTCGATGTCTATTAACTCATGCAGCAGCTTATCGTACTCGAAATCACTTACAGTGGGGTTATCCATCACATAATACTGATAAGCATATTCCTCCAACAGCGGTTTGATCTCAGCTACCCTCTGTTTTGCGGCATTCAAATCCATAAGAATACCTCTTCCTAAAGTTAAAAATACAATATATTGTTAGTATACCATGATAAATAACATCCAGGTATGCCACTATAACAGCTCACTCGTGAATTGAGGCAGAAAATTCTGCTATGTATACTTTGTTTAGTATACCATATTTATAACCATTTTTAAATTATTTTTGATCGGCATAATCGTTAATTTTCGAAATTGTAGATGAATTATCGCCATTGATATCGGTAAAAGAATTTGGCACCTTTCCTACAATAATCGTATCCACGATCAAGAAATTACAGGGCACCACCACCTTGCTGGAGGTTCCGGCGATTACCGCAGTTACTGTAACATTTACGCTTAGCAGAATTTGGTGGCGTGTTTGGTTAATACCCGCAGCCTCAAAGGAATGTGAAAGGTCGGTAGAGACATCCCCCGTTGGAACAATTTTAAAGGGCAGATTCGGCCCGCGCCCCATAAAGGCCTGTGCCCCCAGCAGTGTACCAAGATGCACCTTAATTTCGGTACTTTCCATTGAAGATAGCTTCTCAAGGATTGCCGCGCTAATTCTGGACTTTAAGATATTGACGGCCATTGAATTGGTCTGTATTGCAGTTATCGCGCCAGAACTATCGGTGGAAAGCGTGATAATGTCATTATACTTCACTGCGTTATTTTCAAGCTCGTTACATACCGCATCGTTAATCATGCGTGCGGATATTATTTTAGCCTCATACTCCGCAAAGGTTTTTATAACCGGCCTCATTCTGATATCACAGATAATAAGTACCACAACGATTATGACCAAAGTAATAAGTATCTTCAACTCAACCTGCTGCCATCTATTCATTCTTACTCTGCGCATGCTGCAACCACGGCCTTTCAATGCTGTTTAATATATAAAAAGGCTGTATTTGATAAAAAGCTGTGAGAATTCACATGTTTTTATGCAATTAAGCTACAGTTATATATATTCGCTGTTGCGGCATTATGTGACAGTAAGCGTATGTTAGTTATAGATGATAGCATAAGAAAAAGCCTCCCATCGCTGAGAGGCCTGATTGGATGCTGAATAAATCAGATAGAAATCTGGTGTGCTACCTCGTAGGTATGCATATCAATTGTTTTTTTCATCTGCAGTGCTTCGTAGATATCGATATCTACTATCTTATTGTCTCTCATAACAACCACACGGTTGCCGATACCTCTGTTTAAAAGCTCTACCGCATAGTTACCCATTAAACTTGCGTTTACGCGGTCTTCAACTGTGGGAGAACCGCCTCGCTGTACATGCCCAAGCACGGTAGCACGTGTTTCAATACCGGTTTCGGTCTGAATACGTTTAGCCAATTCATCAATACTGGGATTATTTTCGGCTACTACACCCTCGGCAACAACAATAATGAAATGCTGCTTGCCGGTTTTACGGGTGTTCATCATTCTGTCGTAGATATCGCGTTTAAAATCAAACGGCACTTCAGGAACAAGAATAGATGTAGCACCGCAGGCAATACCAGTATTCAGCGCAATATAGCCCGCATGACGACCCATTACCTCTACCACACTGCAGCGGTCGTGAGACTGGGTAGTATCACGCAGCCTATCCACCATCTGCATGGCAGTGTTCATAGCGGTATCAAATCCAATAGTGTAATCAGACGAGGCAATGTCGTTATCAATCGTGCCGGGAAGGCCTACACAAGGAATACCAAGCAACGATAAATCGCGAGCACCCCTGAAGGAACCGTCGCCACCGATAACAACAATGCCGTCAAGCCCGGCAGCTTGACAGGTCTTTTTTGCCTTTTCAAGACCTGCTTGCTCACGAAATTCCGGGCAGCGCGCGGTGTAAAGAATAGTACCGCCGCGGTGAATGATATCCGATACGCTTCTAAGGTTCATTTCTACCATGTCACCGGAAATGAGGCCATTATAGCCATGACGTATGCCAAGCACACGCATACCCATGTGCAAGCCCGTTCTTACCACAGAACGAACGGTAGCATTCATACCGGGGGCGTCTCCGCCACTGGTAAGAACACCGATTGTTTTTACTGAATCACTCATCATAGAACATCCTTTCTGAAATACCGGGGAAACGTGCGTTGTTAAAACGATTACACAAAATCCTAGCCTGATATATTTTTCAGACTTCCCCTTTTAAGGATTTATCCTCTTCCCGCTTTACGGAGATCTCAACTCTAATCATACCTTTTACGATTATAATATATAAAAAATCGTTTTTCAATAATTTCTGCAAGGATATCGGGAAAGTTTGTTGTAAGTTTATCTGAATTACTCTCTTAAAACTACATTTTCTGCGCCAAGAATACGTTTTAACTCTAATAGCATATTGGGGTAAGGGGTTATCCATAGGCTGGCCGGGGCCTGCGTTAGTTCTTTTTCATGATTAAAATAGACATAAACAGCCGTCGTACCGTTAAAGTATTCAAGTATATTCTGCGCCTTTTTGAGCCGTTCATCCTGCCGCGACTCAAGCTTTAAAAACAAGCCGGTACGCCCCTTCTTTTCGGGTGCAGTGTTGATTCGTTCGGCAGCAACGGAGGAAGCCACAGCTTGTTCTACGGATTCTATGTTCTCACATACAATCTTTGGCTCCTCTTCTTCTCGAACTGATACTCTGCCCGTAATAACGACAGTGCCACCCACTGTTAACAACTTTGTATTATCAGCAAGCAGCTTTGGGAAAACAATAGCCTCAACTGATGCAGTAGTATCCTCAATTTCTATAAACGCCATCGTTTCATTGGATTTGGTTGTTTTAAGTTTTTTTGAAGTTACAATGCAAAGCAGTTTTACGATGTCTCTATCCTTAAAACGGCCAGTTTCTTCCTTCTGGCTGGCTATTACGTCAGAAAGGTTTACGGTTCCGATCCGTTCGGCTGCATGCCTAAAATCGTTGAGCGGATGCCCGGAAATAAACAGCCCTATAGTCTCTTTTTCATAATGCAGCAGCTCGGTAAGGCTGAATTCTTCGGTATCCGCCATAACAGGCTCGCTCTGCTTAATAGGATTGTTCAGCGCAAAAAGGTCAATCTGCCCCTCCAGCATACTGCGGCTGCGAGAACCGATAGCGTTAAGAATTGATTCACTGTTTAAACAAAGCTGCCTGCGCTTATAGCCAAGGCTGTCAAAGGCTCCTGCTTTTATCAGGCTTTCCATACCGCGCTTATTTAAATCGGAACCCTGCATACGCTCACAGAAGCTGTAGAACGAAGTAAACGGCCCATTTCTTCGTTCATTGATTAGATCACGGATAAGATTTCTGCCAAGGTTTTTAATCGCAACCAACCCAAACCGAATCCCCTCGCCCGCAACAGTAAAGCCCTCCCCGCTCTGGTTGATATCCGGCGGGAGCACCTTAATATTCATCCGGCTGCATTCTCCAATATATTCCACCACTTTATCGGTATTATCCAGTACGCTGGTAAGTAACGCCGCCATATACTCCTTGGGGTAATGATACTTAAGGTAGGCTGTTTGATATGCCACGAAGGCATAGGCCGCAGCATGCGACTTATTAAAGGCGTAGGAGGCAAAGCTGGACATCTCGTTAAAGATGTCGTTTGCAACCTCTTCTGATACGCCGTTACTCACGGCGCCGACACATTCTATACTGCCGTCATCACGTTTCGCGCCATAGATAAAGTTATGGCGTTCCTTCTCCATGACATCTGCCTTCTTTTTGGACATAGCGCGGCGTACCAGATCCGCACGCCCATACGAATAACCGGCAAGCTGGCGGCAAATCTGCATAACCTGCTCCTGATACACAATACAACCGTAGGTTACATCCAGAATGGGCTTGAGCAGCGGCGTTTTATAGGTAACCAGCTCAGGACGGTGACGATTCGCGATGTACTTGGGAATAGACTCCATCGGCCCCGGGCGGTAAAGCGAGTTGATGGCAATTAAGTCTTCTATCTTATCCGGCTTAAGGTCTGTTAGCACACGTTTCATACCAGCCGATTCAAACTGGAAAACACCCAGGGTATACCCCTGCGACAGCATTTTGAAGACATCTTGGTCTCCATTTGGTATATGCTCCATCGAAAAATCGGGAGTCGTACAACGAATCATTTCTTCGCAGTCGTGGATAACGGTGAGGTTGCGCAGGCCAAGAAAGTCCATTTTTAACAGCCCAAGTTCCTCAAGGGTGGTCATGGTAAACTGGGTGATAATAGACTCATCACTTTTTGAAAGCGGTACATATGAGCTTACCGGATCGCGTGTAATTACTACACCCGCCGCATGGGTAGAGGCATGGCGCGGCATCCCCTCCAGCTTCCGGGCCATATCAATCAGTTCCCGAATCTTAACGTCGTTTTCATACAGGGTTTTAAGCTCCGGCATTACAGAAAGTGCCTTTTCAATAGTCATGTGCAGCTCAGTAGGTATCAGCTTGGCAACCGTGTCCACCGCTTGAAATGTGAGCCCTAATGCGCGCCCAACATCGCGGATTGCCGCACGTGCTGCCATTGTACCGAAGGTTATAATCTGCGCCACATGGTCACTGCCGTATTTGGAGATAACATAATCTATAACCTTCTGTCGTTTTTCATAGCAAAAGTCGATATCAAAGTCCGGCATGCTTACACGCTCTGGGTTTAAAAAACGTTCAAACAGCAGGTTGTATTTAATCGGGTCTATACCCGTGATGCCGATGCAGTATGCCGCAAGGCTTCCGGCACCTGAACCTCTACCTGGGCCTACGGGAATATCGTTTCTTTTTGCATAAGCAATAAAGTCGTGAACGATTAGAAAGTAATCCACATACCCCATCTTGATGATAACCGAAAGCTCATAATCAAGTCTTTCGTAAAGTGTGGGTGCAGGATTATCGCCGTAGTTTCGCTTTAACCCTTCATAGCATTTCTCTTTAAAGTACTCAACATTATCCTTGTTTTCCGGTGCTTTAAAGTATGGCAGTTTTGTAACACCGAACTCAAATGTAACCTCGCAGCGTTCGGCAATTGCTAGGGTATTGGAAATTGCCTGCGGTGCATAAGAAAAAAGCGATTTCATCTCTTCGCCGCTTTTAATATAAAATTCTTCGGTGGGAAATTCGAGCGTATCATCGTCATCCACGGTATGCCCGGTTTGAATACATACCATAACATGCTGCATCTTGGCATCTTCCCTTACCAAATAATGCGCATCGTTGGTAGCAACCAGCCCAATACCTGTTTCCTGCGAAAGTCGTATAATATAAGGGATGATCTGTTTCTGTTCCTCTATACCGTGATCCTGTATCTCTAAGTAATAGTTTCCTTTTCCAAAGATAGCCTCATATTCAAGGGCTACGCGCTTGGCTTCATCATACTCGCCATTTAAGAGCTTTCGAGGTATCTCACCCGCAAGGCAGGCGGAAAGGCAGATAAGCCCATCGCTGTACCTTTTCAGCAGCTCCATATCTACTCTGGGGCGGTTATAGAAGCCATCGATAAAGCCCAACGAAACCAGCTGTATCAGATTTTGGTAGCCCTGATTATTTTGGCACAGCAAAACCAGATGATAGGGGCTGGAATCCAATGCATGCACCTTATCAAATCGTGTTCGAGGCGCTACATAAACCTCACAGCCGATAATTGGTTTAATGCCATTCTTTTTTGCTTCCTTATAAAAATCAACCACGCCGTACATTACGCCGTGGTCGGTTATGGCTACAGAGGTTTGCCCCAGATCTTTAACCCGTTTTATCAACTGAGGAATACGGCACGCACCATCCAGCAAGCTGTACTCGGTATGCACATGAAGGTGGACAAACTCGTTCATATTGTTTATCACTCTTTCGGTACACAGTATGGTTTACTTCTTGATAAGCTGCTTTTGTTCTTTTGCCATAGCTGAAAGTCTTCTTAGCCTGTGGCTAACCCCAGAACGCGAAAGGGGCGGCTTCAACATCTGCCCAAGCTCGCTTAAAGAGCTTTCAGGGTATTTAATCCTAAGCAGTGCAATCTCCCTTAATTCTTCCGGCAAAAGTGCAAGGCCAAGCGCCTTTTTTAAATATTTAATATCCCGAATCTGGGCGGCGGAAGCGGTAATGGTCTTTTCAATATTTGCTGTTTCACAGTTGGTTTTACGGTTAATATTATTACGCAAATCTTTGATTATTTTAATATCCATCAGTTCCAGTGTAAACCGCGAAGCGCCCATATAGGTAATTACATCTTCAATTACACCGCTGTCTTTCACATAGAGTACATAACTCCCCTTACGAACCGAGCTTTTAAAGGTAAAGCCCGCATCCTCCAACAGCAGTGCAAGATTCCTGCTAAGGGTGAAACGAGGTTCAACAAACTCTAACCGATAAGCCTTATGTGGGTCACTGACATAACCGCATGCCAAAAAAGCACCGCGGATAAAATGGCAGATATCCTCCGGTGTATCGATGTTAGCCATATTAACCTTTAACGCAATCTCATTAAACTCATGCGCGAAATATTCTAGTACCCTCTGCCGGTCAATTTCTCGTAAAACAGATACGGCAAACGCCTTCGCTTCAGTGCCCATTACCCTCAACTTTGCCTCGGCACCGCATAATTCGTGCAAAAGGTCTTGGTAGAGGGTGGCTACGCACTCGTATTCGGTTTGAATAGATATCCCGGAAGAGTTAAAGCTTCGCGAAAAAAGCATTAACCCGTAAAGTAACGCTTTTTTACCAGCCGATGAAAGCTTGGCCGTATTACACAACTCGGCTTTGAGCTTGTATCCGTAAGTGTCTGCCATACTAATGCCAAACCCCGTTTCGCAAAGTAAGCTATGAATATGCCGTTATCTGTCTTTGGTGATATCGCGATGATTTGCAATTGCGATAATACCCTTTTCATTAAGGTACTTTGAAAGCTCCTGTGCAAACGTCACCGAACGATGCTTGCCGCCGGTACAGCCGATGGCAACTACCAACTGACTTTTTCCTTCATTTGTATAAAGAGGAAGCGTAAAATCAATGAGGTCTTTAATCTTGCTTAAAAAGGTACGTGACTCCTCAAAGCTGAGCACAAAATCGTGTACCTCCTTGTCCAGCCCCGATTTAGGTTTTAGTTCATCATAGTAAAACGGGTTGGGCAGGCAACGCACATCAAAAACTAGGTCTGCCTCACTCGGAAGGCCATATTTAAAGCCAAAGGACATACAGTTCACAAGCATGCCCGAAGAGTTATCCTCAAGAAATAACGCGGAAATGCGCTCTTTCAGCTGCGCAGTTGATAATATGGAGGTATCGATAACATAGTCAGCCATGCTTTTAATCTTCTTAAGCATAACGCGCTCTACGGCTATCGCATTTTCTACCGAAGCATTTTCACTGTCAACCAATGGGTGCTTTCGCCTTGTTTCCTTATACCGTCTGATTAATACATCGTCACGGCAATCCAAAAACAAAATCTTATACCGATAGCCATTCTTTTTCATCTCGTCAAGGCTGTCAACCAGCCCACTAAACATATTCCCGCCGCGAATATCGGTAACGACCGCAATCTTGCTGATTTTACCGTCGGATTGAGAGCACAGCTCGGCGAATTTAGGAATCAGCATGGGAGGCATATTATCTGCGCAAAAGAAACCAATATCCTCCAGTACGTTGATTGCTCTTGTTTTTCCGGCGCCCGAAAGCCCGGTTATAATTACGAGCTGCATTTTGTATCCATGCCTTTCTTTAACTTGCAAATGTCTAAACCGCTTGAGCGGCAGCTTTATTTTTCAAAATGGTATGATTCTAGTCGCAACCAAAGAATCGAATCTCACATTCAAGTGTAACCCCTGTCTGCCTTAAAACCTCTTCTTTAATAATTTCTATCAGCCGTAAGATGTCATTACAGGTTGCGGTTCCGGTATTAATAACAAAGCCCGAATGCTTAATACTAACCATAGCGCCTCCTACCGATTTGCCCTTTAACCCGCACTGCTCAATCAAGGCGGCCGCAAAATACCCTTCCGGCCTTTTAAAGGTACTTCCTGCACTGGGATATTCCAACGGCTGCTTTGTTTTTCGTCGCTGGAACAGCTCATCCATACGCTCTTTAATGATTTCCTTGTTGCCGGGCTTTAGCTGTATTTTTACACTTGTGATGCAAGAGTCGCTTCCGCTATAGATACTCTTTCGGTAACCAAGCGCAAGCTCGCTGCCTGCAAACTCGCCCATTTCCCCATTATGGTCAACATGCCTGCATGAAATGAGGATGTCCTTCATCTCTCCGCCATAGGCACCCGCATTCATATAGGCGGCGCCACCAACGCTTCCGGGAATACCCCACGCAAACTCAATGCCCGTAAGGGCCGCCTGATATGCAGTATAGCTAAGCTGCGCAAGTGGTGTGCCCGCCCTGCACTCCATAACCTCACCATACTGGCTAATACCTGAAAAACGATGTCCTAGGTGGATTACCGCACCCCGTATACCGGCATCACAAACTAATATATTGGAACCCTTGCCTAAAATACAATAGGGAATCTCGTGATCTTTAAAATAAGAGATTAATGCGGAAACTTGGTTTTCCTCACTGGGAGAAATAAACACATCAGCCGGGCCGCCTACTTTAAAGGTGGAATGCAGTGACATAGGTTCATCAATTTTTACATGGCAGTTGATTGAGCCACAAAAATCTCTCACCAATAAAGCAGTATCCTTCAAGCCAAAAACCTCAATTTCATATGGTATTAGACAGCAACTATATAAATTTTCCTATAGCTCTTAACACAGTATAATACCGCTTTATGCGTAAAGATTGCCTAAAAATGCCGCACCGATAATGCCGGCATCGTTGCCAAGCTGTGCAACACAAAGCTCCGTGTTCTTTTCGGAATATTTCGTGTAAACCTCACGTTTGATATATTCACGAAGCGGTTTTAAGATGGTTTCTCCTTCTTTTGAGATACCGCCGCCCAGGAATAGAATTTCCGGTTGAAAGATGTTAATCATATTTACCAACCCGCAGCCAAGATAGTTTAGGTAGGTGTCTACAATCTCCTTGCCGCCCTCAACGCCCCCGCGCATTGCATCAAACGCTACACGCCCGTTTACCTTGTTAATGTCACTATCCACCAGTTTCCACATAGCGGAACCGGGGTGCTGAGTAAGATAATCCTTGGTCATGTTGATAAGCCCAGTAGCTGACGAATAGGCCTCAAAGCAGCCTTTTCTGCCGCAGGTGCACTGCCTGCCATCGTAAACAATAACGGTATGCCCCAGCTCTGCACCCGAAAAGTTAAAGCCTGAATAGATTTTGCCATCAATAATAATACCGCCGCCAACACCCGTGCCAAGTGTAATACCTATTACATTGCTGCGACCCTTTGCGGCTCCTGCAAGTGCCTCGCCATAAACCGCAGCGTTCGCGTCGTTTTCCATATAGACGCTTTTACCAAGGCGCTCTTTCAGCATTTTAACCATCGGAACGTTGCGGAAGTAGAGGTTATTGGCATATTCAATCTCACCTGTTTGTTGGTTTACCGTACCGGGGGTACCTATTCCAACCCATTCAATCTGGCTGATATCGATGTTGGCATCCTGAACAGCAGCCCTTGTAGCCGCTGCCATATCATCAGCGATTAATTCTGCCGCACGGGGAGCATTGGTTTTCATCTTACCCCTGCCGATAATCTTATAGTTTTCGTCTACAATACCAACCGCAATATTGGTTCCGCCAAGGTCGATGCCTGCATAATATCTCATTGCTAAAACCATCTTTCCTTAAATGATTAAATTTATATCTCGGCTTTAATGCCGCAGTATTTCTCTACCGTTTCCAGAAAGCGCTGCTTGTCAATATTTAAGACCAATTGCTCAGGGAACCCGATTTCGTCCAACATATCCAGTGATGGCTGTACCCGGCCTATCTCAAGCGCAAAATGCGCATCAGCGCTAACTACGACCGGCACCTCATACTTTTTGCACAATCGTGCAATTTCTGCACAATTTTTGTCGGCACCTTTGCGTACTTTAAATGAATGAGCATTTATTTCTACGATCTTTCCATATTCTTTAAAGGCCTTTACTCCCTGCTCGTAGTCAAAACGAAATGCCTCGGTGCCACAGTGGCCGATTACCTTCACATACGGGTTTTTAGCTACGCCAATATAGGCGCTGGTGTAATCCTTTACAGTTGCCCACTCCCCTAGTGAAAAATGGAAAGAAGCGATGACCCAATCCAAACACGCCAATGATTGGGCGGTTAAGTCCATCCCCCCGTCAGCGGTAATGATGTCCGCTTCGGCTCCGCGCAGGATGAGCATATCATCTATTACGCGATCAAGGGTGGAAAGGTTATTAAAAAACCAAAGATATGGCCCATCGGGCATCTGCGGGCAATGCTCCGTAATAGCCAGTGCGCACATTCCATATTTCTTAGCGTATTGGATATTCTCAAGCAAGGTACTGTAGGCGTGACTGGAGGCGACAGTGTGACAATGTGTTTCGGCAACAGATTTTGCATCTTTAAGTTTCAATGTTTAATCATGCCTTTCCGGCAACATTATGCCTATATGAAAGAATTATCATTACAATATTAGTACGCGTTCCAATCGGTGTCAGTGCTAGTTGTCTCGGAGCTAGCCATACCGAGCTTTTCAAGCAGCTCCCGCGCCGCATTGTAACCCATTTTCTTCTGGCGGTTATTCATCGCGGCCACCTCAATAATAATAGCCAGATTTCGGCCAGGCTTAACAGGAATGGTAAGAGAGGGCAGCTCTATACCCAGAATCTCAGTAAACTCGTTTTCCATGCCCATGCGATCATAAACCTTGTTCTGATCCCAAAGCTCAAGCTGGATGATCATATCCACCTTCTCGGTTACTTTTACCGAGCCCATACCGAAAATACGTCTGGCGTTAATAATACCAATACCGCGAAGCTCTAAAAAGTGTCGTATATTCTCGGGCGCTGTACCCACCAAGGTTTTATTGGATACCTTTCTCAGCTCAACTGCATCATCTGCAATCAGTCGATGCCCGCGCTTTACAAGTTCAATCGCCGTTTCACTCTTACCTACGCCGCTTTCACCCAGCAGAAGTATACCTTCGCCGTAAACTTCAACTAAAACGCCGTGGCGCGTGATTCTGGGTGCAAGCTCAACATTCAGTTTCGAAATAAGCCCAGAAAGAAATGAAGAGGTAGACTCACTGGTTCGCAAAACAGGAACCGCGTATTCTTTGGCATAGTCGTACATCTCGGGGAAGATCTCTAAGCTTCGGGCAACAATAACGGCCGCAGGCTTTTCCATAAAGAAACGCTTGAGGCTTTCTCTGCGAGCTTCTTCCGTAATGTTGGCAAGGTAGCCGCATTCAGCTTTCCCCAGTATTTGAATGCGCTGGCAGTCAAAATATTCATGAAAGCCTGCGAAATATAAGCCCGGCCTGTTTACTTCGCTGCTGGATATCAGAATTTGTGAAGGATCTACCGGAAGATAGATAGCCTCGAGCTTGAACTCATCAATCAGCTTATTTAATGCTACCGTAAATATTGTCGACATCTTGTCCACCACTTCTCCGACAAAAAGAATAAGGTTTGCAAACCGTTGTCGGACGGTTATAAATGCTTTTTCCAGAACAGAGTTCAAAATAGTACAAATACTATTATATAATTATACCGTAACGATTAAATTCTTTCAATTAATATTTTCGAAATTGCTCGAAAACTTAAATACAATGAAGCAGACTAAATTGCTGAAAATTTCGTAATTATATGTTATAATCAATTTGCAATGTTTTTTGGTACCTACAATGAAGAATTTAAAGGAGCATAACTGATGAAGATTGCCATATTTGCTGAAACGTATCTTCCCTACCTTAACGGAGTGGTAACGCATATCAGTGTATTAAAAAGCGGGCTTGAAAAGCTAGGGCATGAGGTGTTGATTGTATCTGCAGATGCACATGCCAAGCACCATTATATCGAAAATGGTATCCTGCACTGCCCGGCAGTCACCTCAAAACGCATTTACGGTTATGGTCTTGCCTCTCCGCTCAGCCAAAAGCGCTTAAATATGATTTTAAAATTCAACCCCGATATTATACATGTGCAAACGGAATTCGGCGTTGGGCTTTCGGGCATTATGATTGCAAAGATTTTGCGTATCCCGTTGGTTTATACGCTTCATACCATGTATGACGATTACATTTACTATGTGGCACCCAGCAAGCTGGTACCACTGGTTAAAAAGCTTTCTCACGGCTACGCAAAGATTATTGCGGGCTCGGTAAATGCCATCACCGGCCCATCCGTAAAAATACAGGATTATTTCCAATCTCATGGGGTTAAAAAACCTGTGAATATCATTCCCAATACCATTGAAATTGAAAAGTTTGATCCCAATAACTTTAGTGAAGAACAGAAAAAAGAGTTAAAACAGCGTTATAACATTCCAGACGATCAGATGATAGCCATCTTTGTCGGGCGCATTGGTAAGGAAAAAAGTGTTGACGTGCTGCTGGAGTATTGGGCACAAACGATAAAGCCAGAGGATGGGATTCACCTGCTAATTGTTGGCGGTGGGCCAGACAGTGAGCCCCTCCAAGAGCTCGCCAAAACATTAAATCTTGATTCAATGGTTACCTTCACGGGGCCTGTACCTCACGAGGAGGTAGCGTCTTATTACGCGATTTCTGATGTATTCGTAACCGCTTCCCTCTCTGAAGTATACTCAATGACCATTCTTGAGAGTATGGCCTCCGGTCTGCCGGTACTTCAGCGGTTCGACGAGCTCATCTCAAACCAGATACAGGCGGGTAAAAACGGCTTCTTCTTTAACAGCGCTACCGAAATGGCTTCGGTTTTAAGGATACTCAAACGTAAGAACCCTGAAGACATGAAAAAGATGAGAGAGGCTGTTATCAATTCCGTAAAGGATTCCGGCGCCGAGTCGCTTGCAAAAAGCCTGCTGGAGATATACACCGACTTAACCGGGAAGAAAAAATACAAAAAAGCCACACAGCTACGTGATTCAATTAACAACTCCAAAATTAAGCTGACAAAGCTGCATCGAGTAAAGAAATAATTCTGCGAACCAGAAACGGAGTAGAACATGACCGCAAAAAAGCATTATGATATCGCCATTATCGGCGGAGGTATCGGCGGGCTGATGACGGCTTACCGGCTATGTGAAAAGGCGCCTAAGCTTTCGGTTTGCATTCTTGAAAAAGGCCATGACATTGGCAAGCGCGTCTGCCCTATTGTTACTAAAAAAACTGAAAGCTGCGTTCACTGTGCCTCCTGTGCCATCATGGAGGGCATGGCAGGTGCTGGTGCATTCTCTGACGGTAAGTATGTAATCTCTACCGAGTACGGCGGCTGGCTGACAGATTTTCTGCCTGCTTCGACCGTGATTAACTATATAGAACAGGCGGACAGCATCCTTGTGAACTTTGGTGCTACCACCGAGCGTTTTATGCCTGATAACGAATTGAAAAAACTCTGTTTGCAGCACGACCTGCATATGAGCCAAGCTCAGCTTAAGCATCTGGGCACCGATTCAAACTTTGATACAATGTGCCGGATGATTGATTCTCTTCGGAATAAATGTGACATTATCACCGATACCGAGGTAACCGATGTTGACACAAAATCCAGTACGATCTTCTACAAGCAGCGTTCAACTGAAGACAGTCTTACCGCCGAAAATATAGTTTTCGCGGTAGGCCGTGCCGGAAGCCGCTTCTTCTCCAGATGGTGTACCGACCACAATATTCCACTTACAAACAATCAAGTGGATATCGGCGTTCGGGTAGAACTGCCTTCAATAATCTGGGAGCATTTTTCTAAAAAGATTTATGAGCCGAAGATATGGTACCGCAGCAAAGGTTATGGTGACATTACCAGAATGTTCTGCTTCAACGAGCGCGGACATGTAGTAACCGAAAATACTGATGGGGTATTAACCGTAAACGGTCATTCGTTCCGGGAGGAAGAGCGGAAAACCAGTAACTCCAACTTTGCGCTGCTCACAACGATTCGGTTTACCCAGCCATTTAAGTACCCCATTGAATATGCTCGCCATGTTGCAAGCCTTGCAAACCTCATCAGCGGAGGCAGTGTACTTGTGCAGCGGCTTGGCGACCTTGAAATCGGGCGCCGAACCGATGAGAAGCGGCTCGGCCAATCCACGACTATCCCTACCCTTAAGGCTGTTGCGGGTGATTTAAGCCTTTGTCTGCCAAAACGGCAGATTGACAATATTGTTGAAACACTGCACGCCTTGGATAAGATTGCCCCCGGCACCGCAAACTACGATACGCTGCTTTATGGGGTAGAATGCAAATACTACTCCGCACGCCCGGAATGCAAGAATTTCAGGTTGAATGGGTTTGACAATATCTATGCAATCGGCGACGGAGCAGGCTTTACACGATCCTTATCACAGGCTGCTGCAAATGGTTTGTATGTAGCGGATTTACTGGCGAATAAATCTAAACAATATTAACGAAAACAGCTCATGATATGATTTTTTAATCATCTCATGGGCTGCTTTTATATCTACGCATAACTTGCCAATCAACCAAGGTGAGATTCGTTATCTGAAGATGAAGCTCCCGCATTAAATTCTCTTTATAATGTAGCCTGAAACACAAACAATCCGTCCATAACTGAGAATAGATATCTTGTCGTCTATACTTCGGTGCAAATACTATATGATATTTACATCTCCATTTCGAATGTGTTAAACTATTTATGTCATCCATTGACATGTCCTCCTTTGTTCTTTGATGCGGTTGGTGAACCTTCATCATTCTATCACTGGAGGACCTCTTTTCGCTATTAGCGTTTTAATTCCACCAGCAGTGCTGGTGGTTTTTTGCGCTGAAACTACAACAAAAAGGCCAACTGCCGGATAATAAAACCCTGCGATTGGCCTTCTTAATTTCATAATATTTATTGATATTTATAGGTGGATGGGTTAAAGAAACCATCCTGCAGAATATTCAGGTATTCAAATGCTTTACCGGTACCGATAGCCACACAGTTGGTAGGGTCTTCGGCAACGCGAGCTTTCATGCGCAGCTCAGCGGTAATATATTCTGCCAACCCTCTTAACAGTGAACCGCCGCCGGTAAGCACGATGCCATTTTCCGAAATATCAGCTACAAGCTCCGGAGGGGTACGCTCAACAACCGACTGGATGGCCTGAACAATCAGTGAAACCGGTTCGTTCAGCGCCTCACAGGTTTCTTCGGCTGATATCGCTATCTTCTGCGGAAGACCAGTAATCAGATTTCTGCCTTTAACCTCCATCACCGAATCGGGCTGGGGGTTCCACACACAGGCAATCTCTTTCTTCAGGCGCTCGGCTGACTTTTCGCCGATTAAAACACTGTACTTATTACGGATGTATTTAACCAGTGCGTTATCAAACTTATTACCCGCAATCTTCAGCGAGGTTTTACATACGATACCGTTGAGCGAAATAACAGCAATATCAGTGGTACCACCGCCGATATCAAGAATCATACAGCCGTTCGGACGAGAAATATCAATCCCTGCACCAATCGCCGCAGCAACCGGCTCTTCTATTAAAAACACTTTTCGAGCGCCGGCTGTAATCGCCGCCTCAATAACGGCACGCGACTCCACATCGGTAATACCAGAGGGTACGCAGAGCGCCACGCGCGGTTTAAACATCATGTTGCCGCAGGATTTTTTAAGAAAATGCTTGATCATCTGCTCGGTAAGTACATAATCCGAGATAACGCCATCTTGCAGCGGCCTTACTGCACGGATATTATCAGGGGTTCTGCCAAGAACCTTAAAAGCCTCTTCACCTACGCTTACAATCTTGCCCGAAACTGTTTCAACCGCTACAATTGACGGTTCGCAAAGAACTACGCCCTTGCCTACAATATAAACAATTACGGTAGCCGTACCTAAATCAATTCCTATGTCTTTATTTGCCATTCCTATTTCGTTCCTTTCAGCTGCACCCACAGGGTTGATATACTCTATAACGATATGAATGTTCTAGTTCACTTCACAATTAAAGGTAACTATACATCCTTAATTTGCTCGGATAAGCACATCGCAATTTTTATTATACTAATTATTCTTATGTATTTCAAGCTTTATCGGCTTGGTTGTACAAAAAACGGCACAATACACGTTGGTTGCTCCAGCGCCCTTAAGCATACGCGTACATTCGTTCAGGGTGGCACCGGTAGTAAAAATGTCATCAATCAGCAGGATTGTTTTATCCGTCAAATCCATTTTTTCCTGTACCTTGTAAATACCTTTAACATTCTCAGCACGTTCTTTACGATGCTTTCGATGCTGAGATTCGTTGTTTTTAACCTGAATAAGCAGATGCTTGGCAGGCTTTATTGAAAGGCTGCGACATACTGAGCGCAAAAGCAGTTCAGATTGATTATAGCCGCGTTCTAGCTCCTTTAAACGGTGCATCGGAACACAGCAAGCATAATCAAAGACTACATCCTTATACTGCTTTTTAACTAGCCGGCTGATATAACACGCAAGATACTTTGCAATATACGGAACCCCGCCATACTTGAGCGTATTAATACCTTTCTTTGCTGTCCCTTCATAATAAAACGGGGCAATACAGCGCTCAAACTCAAAATGATTTACCTCGCAACCGCAGAAGCCCTGCTCTTTACCGCAAACACTGCAGGTAATACCGTTAATAGGCTCTATGCTGTCTTTACAATAAGCACAGACCTCTTGATCATATGCTATGACCTTACCGCAGAATTTACAGACATTGGGGAATATAAAATTTAATAGCATTTCCCATATTGTCATTTTGCCGCTCCTTAATTATGACAAGGGGTTTATCTGTAAGTTAACCAAGCACTTCATCGGTGATAAACTGCTGCAGATTGGTATAACGATAGGTCTTACGGTTGTTGCCTACCATATAAGACAGTGTTTCAGGTGCACCCAGAATAATCAACAGTTTCTTCGCGCGTGTGACCGCAGTGTATAGCAGATTACGGTAATACAGATTTTGCATAGGCTTGGCCAGCGGAATAATCACCGCCTCATACTCGCTGCCTTGGCTTTTGTGCACCGTAATAGCATACGCAAGCTCAAGCTCTATAAGCTGATCAAATGTATAATCGGCTACCCTGTCATCAAACCGGATGGTCAGCAGCTGCGCCGGACGATCGATGCTTTCAATAATACCAATATCGCCGTTAAACACGCCGGCACCGTTCTCACCGTCATCCCGTGTCCAGATAATATCATAATTATTGCGTATCTGCATGACCTTATCGCCTAATCTGAACAGGTTTGGCCCCGATTTTACCTCCGGCCTATCCGCTTGTTTGGGGTTTATGGATGCCTGTAGCTTTGAGTTCAACGCTGCTGTACCCAATTCCCCCTGACGACTGGGGCAAAGCACCTGAATATCCCACAGCGGTGAATACGCATATGCCTTGGGGAGCCTGTCCCTGCAAAGTGAAACCACAGTCTGCGCTATCTGATCCAAATCTCTTTTTATAAAGAAGAAATCGTTATCCTTTACCTCGATCTGCGGAACCTCTCCGTTAATAATGTCGTGTGCATTGGTTACAATCAAGCTTTGAGCGGCTTGGCGGAATATCTCGGTAAGGGTGACGGTGGGTACACAATCGCTCTGAATCAGATCGTGCAGTATATTACCTGCCCCCACCGAGGGTAACTGATCAGAATCACCCACTAACACAATGCGGCAGGAGAGCCTTACAGCACTGAGCAGCGATTCAAACAATAGCGTATCCACCATTGAAAACTCATCAATAATAATGACATCGCAGTTCAGTGGGTTACGGCTGTTGCGGCGGAAGGAAGGCTGGTCACCCTTGGAGTATTCCACCTCCAGCAGGCGGTGAATGGTTTTAGCCTCATAGCCGGAAAGCTCACTCATGCGTTTTGCCGCGCGCCCTGTAGGGGCGGCCAGCAGTACCTTTTTACCCATGCGCTTATAAAGTTCGATAATGCCCATAATGGTTGTTGTTTTTCCGGTACCAGGCCCGCCGGTAAGAACGGTAATGCCGTTAGATAGTGCCATGGCGATTGCTTTCTTTTGCAGCCGTTCATAGTGAATGCCCTTTTCGGCTTCAAGCCTTGAAATGTCTTCATCGTAGCTTTTCATTGTATCAGGGATGGATTTAATAATCAATGAAAGCCTGCATGCAATAAAACGTTCCGCATCATAATATTGCGGCAGATACACATATTCGGCATCGCCAATCTGCTCTGTTACTATCGTCTGAGCTTGATTTTGCTCGTAAAGTACGTTTTCAATTTCATCAGTTGAAACATCTAATAACTGTTGGGCACGTTCAACGAGCTTTGCATAAAGCATACAGGTATGCCCATTGCGGTTAGCCGCCGAAAGCTCATATTGAATTCCCGCGAGAATACGGGCAGGCGCATCGGTGGGTAGCGACAATGCCCGGCTAATCTCATCGGTGGCTTTAAAAGCCAGCCCAATATCATCACTACACAGGGCAAATGGATTTTCGTTCACCACATCAATGGTCATGGGGCCAAACTTCTTCCATGCCCGAATACAATAGTAAGGCGTAATATTGAACCTTTTCAGGTAAGCCATTACCGTACGAATGCCAAAAACCTTTTTAAAATCATTCTCGATCTGTTTCGCCTTGCTTTGCGAAATGCCGTTTACTTCTGAAAGCAGTTCGGGTTGTTTCTCGATAATCTCAAGCGTTTTATCGCCAAACGCCTCTACAATCTTTCTGGCTGTTTTAGGCCCAATCCCTTTAATAGCGCCGGCAGAAAGATATTTCAGTATAGCCCCTGCGGTTGCAGGCAGCTTTACCTCGCAGGTTGCGGCACGGAACTGCGAACCATAAGAGGCATGGGTTGCATACTGCCCCATCAGGCGTACCTCTTCCCCTTCTCCAAGGCTACCAAGCTCGCCAACGGCAGTAATCAACTCTCCACCGCAATTAACCTCGATGACTGTAAACCCGCTGTCGTCGTTATGATATACAATTGTCTCAACCGTTCCTTCAAGAACGGTAAATTCCTCTTGCTGCACGGCACTATCCTTCCGGTCACGTTAAACGCCCTATGTAAAGCTTATATATTCAACAATAGGGATTTCGGTAATTTATATTTTTGAAAATCATGAAAATTCACACTTAGTTTTAGTATAATCCCTATCATGGCATTTGTAAACCTGCTAGCTGCATAAGCTCCTGCGTCAGCATTCCTTCACTGCACAAACGTATGTTGCCGCATTCATCGCAAAACCTTCTGCAAACCTCATCGGCATCTCCGTCGTTATCGCCACATACCAGCAGTATGACAGTATTTCGCTCTAACCCCCCGCGGGCGATAGTATATTGCACAGAACGCAGCACATACTCCATATCCTGCTTATGTTCACTTACCCGTATAATCTTTATCAGCGGGCTGGTATCATGATTAAAGATGAATAGGGGCAGCACCCAGTGAAGGGCCCAGAAGATACCTGCTACGGTTAACATCGTTAAAAGAAGTATTTTTACGCTTTCGGCCACAAAAAACAACCCCTTTTGTATAAAATGCCATCTATTTCATAGTATGAGAGCTGATAATTATTGTGAATTCATCTTGACACTGCGCCGCAACATACATATAATGTGAATATAATCTGTTTCAGGGCGAGGTGTAAATCCTCACCGGCGGTAATGGGCATATTTTTGCCACAAGTCCGCGAGCGGGTAATCCCCGCAGATTTCGGTTAGATTCCGAAACCGACGGTATAGTCCGGATGAAAGAAACAAAACCATACCCAAAAGTAAGGTTTATTTTCACCCTTGAACAATTTGTTCAAGGGTTTTTATTTTGCCTTCGTGTGGTTTTGCATAAAAAGAACTCCTAAAACAGAGAATTATAGTTTGGAGGCTTATTCTTATGCAGTTGAACAGCAAAACAAGAAAACTTACCTATCTTGCCATGTTTGCGGCAATATCCTCGGTACTGATGTACATCCCCGAATTTCCGCTGCCATTTCTCCCGCCGTTTTTAAAGCTTGACCTGAGCGGTATACCGATATTGCTGGCGGCCTTTATGTTCGGCCCCTTGGAGGGTATAACCGTAACCCTAATTAAAGACATAGCTCATCTGTTTGGCAGTACCTCAGGCGGAGTTGGAGAGCTTTCAGATTTTATTATCTATACCTCGTTTATATTGGTTGCTTTTCTAGTTTACCGCACTAAGAAAACCAAAAAAGCTGCTGTACTAGCCTGCGCAGCAGGAACCGCAACTATTTTGATTACAGGCTCTCTCTCAAACAAATACCTGATTATCCCATTTTACGAAAAAATTATGCCGATTGATGCAATTATTCAGGCTTGCAAAGCCGTAAACCCTTACATTGACAGTATTAATGCATATATTCTGTTTGGGGTAGTACCGTTTAATTTTATCAAGGGTACGATTATATCCGTAGTCACTCTGCTGGTTTATAAAAGACTTTCAGTTCTGATTAAGGGCAGAATTGCAGCATAAAATATTTATAGAAAAAATATTGACAATTCTACAACGTATGATATTATAATAGCAATTAAATAATCCTTATCAAGAGTGGTGGAGGGACAGGCCCTGTGAAACCCGGCAACCTGCGTAACAGTAAGGTGCCAAATCCTGCGTAGAAAACGAGAGATGAGGCTGAATTCTTATTAAAAAGCGCCTCAACTTGCAGTTGGGGCGTTTATTTTTAATTTTATGCCTTACAATAATTAAGTAAAATGAAATTGATATTCGCCGCCCAATATAAAATTACCACAGGATTATTTAATCAACTTTTTTAACGGAGGAATTGAAATGTCAAAAATGCTGTTTACATCTGAATCGGTGACCGAAGGGCACCCCGACAAGATATGTGACCAAATCTCTGATGCAGTGCTGGATGCTATTTTAAAGGAGGACCCGCTTGCCCGTGTGGCGTGCGAAACCACCGTAACCACCGGTATGGTTCTGTTGATGGGTGAAATAACCTGCAACTGTTATGTGGATATTCCCAAAATTGCCCGTTCGGTTATTGCCGATATCGGCTATAACCGTGCGAAGTTCGGCTTTGATGCAACCACCTGCGCAGTTCTTACTTCTATCGACGAGCAGTCGCCCGATATCGCGATGGGTGTAAACAATGCGTTGGAAACCCGCAACGGAGCTGACAATGCATTCGATACCGGTGCCGGGGATCAGGGCATGATGTTCGGATATGCGTGCGATGAAACCAGTGAGCTGATGCCAATGCCGATTGCACTGGCACACCGTCTTGCCAAACGTCTTACCGAGGTGCGTAAGGATGGCACACTCCCCTATCTGCGTCCGGACGGTAAAACACAGGTTACGGTTGAATACCAAGACGGTAAGCCCAAGCGGATTGATACCATCGTGGTTTCTTCACAGCATAACCCTGAGATTACTCTTGACCAAATACGAAGCGACATTATTGAGCATGTTATTCGCCCGGTGATATCCTCTGCTCTGCTGGACGAAAATACCCACTACTTTGTAAACCCAACCGGACGCTTTGTAATAGGCGGCCCGCAGGGCGACAGCGGTCTTACAGGGCGAAAGATTATCGTAGATACCTACGGCGGCTATGCACGCCACGGCGGCGGTGCTTTTTCGGGTAAAGACCCTACGAAGGTAGACCGTTCCGCTGCCTATGCGGCACGTTATGTTGCAAAGAATATTGTTGCAGCGAAGCTTGCCAGCAAGTGCGAAATTCAGCTGGCTTATGCCATTGGAGTAGCACACCCAGTTTCGGTAATGGTTGATACCTTCGGTACCGGCGTTGTTTCTGACGAAGCCCTTTCACAAGCGGTTAACGAGCTGTTTGACCTGCGGCCGGCCGCAATTATCAGTTCTTTAGACTTGCGAAAGCCAATTTACAGGCAGCTTGCAGCCTACGGGCACATGGGACGCGAGGATTTAGGCGTTGCCTGGGAGAAAACCGACAAAGCGGATGCTTTGAAAAAGTATTTTAACCAATAAATCTTTGATTACGAAAATGTGGCAGGAGCTTTCGCTCCTGCCACATTTTTATCTCTTAATATCGTAGTTTTTACCGATTGAGGGGTTTTGTCCAGTAAAATAAAGTGTATCTACCACTTTGCGCTGGCCAGACATTCCTTTCAGTTCTTCAAGCATACCATTTTTCTTTTCTTCTGTTTTTAGTATCAGCTTTTTATCAAGAAGTGCAATATCGTTAATCAGCTCATAGATTTGCTTGGTTAGCTTTAGAGCTGCGTTAAACCTTGGATCGGAAACCTTTGCTTCCTTTCCACGCATCGCCTGCTCTATTGCCTTTAACGAGGCATCCTCTGCGGAAAGGCAACGCTTGATTCTAAGGTTAGCAGCATTTACCTCGTCAATAATATGCTGCCGTTCATCCAAAAAGGTGCCGTACTGATCAATTTCATTATTGAGCAGCGCAACCGTAAGCGAATGGTAGATGCGCATTTGATTAAGCTTATATGTAAGATGTTCGTTGAGCGCTGCTATATCCTGATCACTGATCTTCATATTGCATATACCTCAATACTTATTGTGCCAACAGCACTTATGATTTACGAACGGATTTTTCAGCAGTGGAAAACGCATCACGCAGCTCCTTTAAAAGGGGCAGAACATCGTTTATCGGCTGAGTATCCTTTTTAATATTCGCAGTAATCAGCTGATTTTTAATATAGTCGTACAACGGGGACAGTTCTGCCGATAGACTGTAGTTTTTGTCTAAAGACGAATTCAAATACGAAACGATATCCTGAGCCTTCTTCAGACAAACATTTGCCGCCTCATAATCCTTATCGTCGAGGTACTTTACAGAAAAGTTGCAGCGCTTAATGGCTTCATCGTAAAGCTTTACAATCATTTCGCCAGGTGTAAGCGTAACGATAGATTGCTGCTTGTATTGATCATAAGCTGATGTTAACATAATCCTCCGCCGTTTCTCCGGCGATATGTTATAGAAAACTCCCCGCAGGTTCGCCGGAATACGGAAAGCTGATATTATTAAGAATGAACTATTGCTGGCTATTTAGCGAGGTAAGCCAACTTGCCTGAGAATTCAGCTGACTGAGAGCTGTCTCCATAGCAGAAAACTGTTTCCATAGCTTTGTCTCCTCTGCAGTTAGCTTATTCTTTAGTTCAGTAATCTTTTCATCAATATCTGATAATTGTTGGGCTTCCTGACTATCTTTATATCCGGCTGTACCTGCGATTTCAACGAGCGCGCCGGTGGAAACCACGCTGGAACTTCCGTATTTATCAATCGCAGCAGAAAGTTTATCAGAAAAACCGTCTGTCGGGTCAGTAAACAGTCTGGTTACACCCTCATGGTCCTTGGTAAGCATCTCTCGGAATTTTTCCTCATTAAAGACAAGCTTTGTCCCTTCAGTTGTACTTACCGATGTAGTTAACCCGATATCCTCAAGCGAATAGGGAGAGTTGGATGAACCGGATACCAATACATCGTAAAAATCATCCAGCATTTCATTTACGGTACGGTCATTCTTAAGAATACCGCTCTTGGCCTTATCTTCCCACAGCTTAACCTGGCTCTCAGACATATCTTCACGCTGCGCGTCTGTTAACGGAAGATAATCTTTATTCACATCCTCCGTTAGCTTGGTTTTAACACTTGCAACCATTGCATTATAGCCTTCAACAAAGCTTTTAACCGTTTTGACGATATCGTCAAGGTTCTGGGTGGAACGTATGGTAATACTCTTTACAGCCTCTGAACTCGTAAAGGTTTCGTTAAGCTGTAAGTTAATGCCCTTCACGTTGAAGGAATTTGAGTTGCGCTCAATCGTGGTGCCGTCTTTAAGTGTAATAACAGCGTTTTTCCCCTCTGTTTCAGCTACTGTATTATTAGCACTGGTTGAAAATGCAGCTGTTCCGAAGAATGTCTTTGCAAGACTACCGCTATCGCTAAACGAGAAGGGTTTGGTTCCGTCAGACTTTAAAGAAAGCTTTCCGCTGTCAAAGGAAGCGGTAATGCCTGTAGTGGCTTTTTGAGCATTAATTAATTCTAACAAATCCTCAATAGTCGTACTTCCCGTATATGTAATCTTATTTTCGGTATCACCACCCAGTATTAGCTCTCCACCACTTAAGCCTAGAGATGACAATGTGGTTCCGGGAATTTCCGGAGTTCCGGCTACAATGCTGTTATTAATATTCTTATTATATCCCAGTAGTTTTAAGGCTTCATTAACTTTTCCTTCGCTGTCAACAGGGTTCAAGGATACTGATTTATTATTCTTTGCGGTAACCTCTACGGTTTTATTATTCAGAGAAAATTGAACATCGGAGTTACCATATACACTCTTTAATTGATCGTTTAATGAATCAACAATTGCCTTAACAGCATCTATTTTTTCCTCATCCGTATCATATTTTGTTGGATCAAACGCAGAAACAGTTAGCGTTTTTGTAACACCGTTTACAGTAATATCAAAGGTTTTTAAACCCTCCCAACCGGAATCGGGCATAACAAACTCACCCTGCGCTACCATTCTGGAAGCGTATGTAACTGGGCTGGCCACCTCGGTAACTGTATCGGTGGCAAAGCCAAACATGGCGCTGAGGAGATTGCCCTTCAACTGTGAAGCAGTGATATTACTGCCGGTACCAGCGGTGGTAGATGTAAGCGAAAATGTATCATCCGTTTCGGAATAGGTCATCTTCACACCGGCGTTGCTGGAGTTAACGGTGTTAATTACCTTCATTACCGAATCGCTGCTGGTAAAGTTAAAGTCTACGCCATTTATGGTGAAAGCAAAGGCTCCACCCACCAATGCCGTTTTAAACGAGGTATCACCAAGCGATTTCGTAATATCTACAAGGTTGGAGGCGCCGGATTTCAGGCCTACCGAAGCGAGGGTATCAGCATCGCCGGAAATGCTGAGCTTACTGGTGCCGTTAGTAGAAAAACCGAAAGTTCCGTTTTCATTATCGATAAGCTTCACACGCGGTTGGCCTGTAGAGGTTGATAATCCAAATGCAGCATTTAAATCCGCCTGAGGGTCAGTGCTGAATGTAATCGTTTTTGTTAAACTATCCAGTGTAACCTTCATCTCTTTGCCTGTTAAATTCTCAATCGCACCGGTAGCAACAATACCGCCAGAAACAGCCGAACCGCTCTCGAACGAATTTGCAACCGCAAGGCTGTTGATTGATGATATTTCGAGCATCTCTCCGGTATTGGTGGTGGAAGACGATACTGTTACAGCACTTGATGAGGAGCTTACCGACCATGTATTGAACGCGGAGGAGCTGCTCAGGTTTGAAGTAGGGTTCGTTACATCAAAAAAGCTGCTCTTAAGGTTGTTAATCTTCGTAATAATGTCTTGATAAGCAGTCTGCTTCCACTGAATCTTCTGCTTCTGCTGTACCGCACTATCAATTTTAGACTGCGAAAGGGCCGTAAGCTTCTTGATGATATCATCCGTATCAATACCGGAAACAAGCCCCCCAATACCCTTACTGCTGGAAGTCTTTTTCGAAGAATTCGTACCTAATCCCGCAACTGAACTAAACATAACAGTTCCCCCTGTCTGAGAATATCTACAAAATATAATATAAGCATATCTTTCTATTGATTATTATCGACCTGTTGACCTAATAGTTTAGTTTCTTCTATAAAATTTAACAAATAAAACACCCTGACTGTCGGTTCATTAAGCAACAGTCAGGGTATGAATTACTATTTAACGTTTAAAAACTCAAAGAAAGCACGGTATGCGCTGTATACGTCAATCTTTGAAACAACCTCCATCGGTGCGTGCATCGACAACACCGGCACACCGACATCCAATACATCTACATTCAAACCTGCAATGTATTTCGCGACAGTACCTCCGCCGCCCATATCAACCTTTCCAAGCTCCCCTATTTGCCACAAAACATTCTTTTCGTTTAGCAGGCGGCGAACCTCTCCAAAGAACTCGGCGGAGCAATCGGAGGTGCCGGATTTTCCTCTGGAACCGGTATACTTGGTAACAACCACGCCGTAGTTTACAAAGGCACAGTTACGTTTATCCAAAACATCCGGGAAGGTGGGGTCAAACCCCGCATTTACATCGGCAGAAAGACACTTTGAAGCCGAGAGAACTGTTCTGGCATTTACACCGTAAGGCTCCGCCAGATCAGCTATAAAATAACGAAGATAGGAAGAATCCAATCCTGTATTACCCTCGCTGCCGGTTTCTTCCTTGTCGGTTAAAACCGTTACTGTGGTGTAACGCGGGTTCACGCAATCAAGCGCTGCTATAAGAGCCGGATAGGCGCATACCCTGTCGTCGTGGCCGTAGGCGGCTACCATTCCACGATCAAAGCCTAAGTCCTTCGCTTTATAGGCAGGAACTGCCTCAAGCTCTGCCGAAAGGAAATCGGCCTCGGTAATCCCATATTTCTCATTAAGGATGTTCAAGATATTCAGCTTAACGGCTTCGCTGGCCTTATCGTCTTTAAACGGCATACAGCCGATGAGAATGTTCAGTTCCTCACCCTTAATACCCTGTGCAAGCGGACGTTTGCTCTGCTCTTCAGCTAAGTGGGGCAATAGGTCGGTTACACAAAAGATCGGGTCTTTTTCATCCTCGCCGATATTAACCACAATCTTTGTGCCGTCATTTCGAATAATAACTCCATGCAGAGCCAATGGAATGGTTGTCCATTGATATTTCTTAATGCCACCGTAATAATGGGTTTTAAGTAATGCAAGCTGGGAATCTTCATAAACAGGGCGAGGCTTTAAATCCAGCCGCGGGCTGTCGATATGCGCCGCAGCAATACGTACGCCGCTTTTAATGGGCTCGGTACCAATAGTCGTCAGTATAAGCGATTTGCCACGATTGTTATAATATACCTTATCCCCCGCCTTATACTTTCTTCCGGTCTCAAATACCTGATAGCCCTTTGCGGTAAGCATTGCAATTGCAGTTTCTACTGCCTCACGCTCTGTTTTTGCACTGTCTAAAAAACGCTTGTAGCCCTCAGAAAAATCGTATGCCTCCTTCAATTGCTCTTCACTTAATAGAAGGCCTCCGTTCTTTTGATCAAATACCAGCTTCTCCTTCAATTCTTCTGCAGCGCTTTTGATAGTTTCGTCCATGATAATTCCTCCAATTGAATTTGTTATTTACGTTCACTGTATATGTTAATGGCTTTTTCAACCTTATCCACGTAGTGAGCCGTATCCTTATACGGTATTTTGTCCAAATCAGACCCGTTTAATGAATACTCCTTATTTGCCAACCACTTTTTTACGATATTTATACCCGCATGATAGGCACACAGAATATTCCGTTGGCTTCCATACTCCTTCTTCAGGTAACCCAGCAAATAGGTGCCATAACGTATATTGGTTTCGGGATCATACATTTTATCAAAGGTAAGCTCCTCGGGGTCACCCAGCCGGTATTTTACCCAGTCAAAGGTTTCCTCTGTAAGCTGCATGAGTCCTCTCGCACCAACGTTTGATTCGGCCTCTGGTTTAAATCGGCTTTCGGTATAGATTACCGCATAAACCAAGGTTGGTTCAATGCCGTTATCCTGCGCATATTTCTCAATCAACTGTTCGTATTCCATGGGGTATAGCTGCTCAATAATCGGCTCTTTCAATAGAATAAACAGCACCACAACCACCAGAATAACAACTGCCAGAGTAATTGCCGCAGCCAAGATTCGTTTACTCATGTTTGCCCATACCTTTCAACCCGAATATACCCCGACGCAATCATTCCAAACTTGAAAGCCAGCTTAAAAGATTGCTGTAATCTGCCTGCGGCTTTGAATTATCCACTATAAAGTCAGCCTGCTCGGTATAAAATGCATCGTCATGCTGTGCTGAAATTCGCTGCATGGCCTGTTCAAAGGAAATACCGTCGCGGCTAACAATACGCAACAAGCGGGCGTTCAATGGAGCAATTACCACAATCACTTGATCACAAAGCTTGTCGCAACCGCTTTCAAACAGAGTTGGGGCATCAAGTATCACTATATGGTTTCCCTGCTCTTCACTTTGCTTTATCATCTGTTGGATATCATGAATGATGTACGGGAAAATGATACCCTCAAGTTGCTTAAGCTTATCCTTATTTGAGAAAACAATCCGGCCCAAGGCTTGCCGATTAAGGCTTTGGTCTGGATTAAGAACTTCCCCGCCAAATACCCCGGCAATTTTAAGCAGGCATTCACTGCCCGGCAGTACAACCTTGCGCGCTACTTGGTCAGCATCAATAATATAATAGCCTTTTTGCTCCAGAGCCTTAGACACCGTTGTTTTACCCGCGCCTGTGGGACCCGTTAAACCAATTACTTTTTGTCTGGCCAAAAATGTCCACCGCCTTAACTGATTTTGATTACCTGAAAACCTGCCGCACGCAGCAATCGGTTATAAACCGCAAGGCTCACGCCAGTCTGTTTAGGAGCTCTGGCATAAACAGTTTTGGCACCTCGCCTATCCAGCTCACGCAATGCATTAAAAAGCAGGTGTGCCTGCTCGGAATCATCCTTTTCTGAACCGAAGCTTACATAAGGAACAGTAAGCTTTGGAATATCCTCTTGAAAGCAAAGCCCAAAGGCATTGGGAATACTATTGACATATTTGCAGTATAAATCACTGTCTCCATCTAGTATGATAACGTTGGCCTTTGGTGAATAGTGCTTGTACTTCATACCGGGGGAGCTTACCTTACGGTTATCCTCCAGTTTATTCAGAATACCCTTATCAATTGTAATCTCACCGATTACTGCCGAAAGCTGCTCAACCGAGATTCCGCCCGGACGCAGAAGCGCAGGCGTTTCACCGACAAGTGAAACTACTGTGGATTCTAAACCCACGTTGCAGGTGCCGCCGTCTATAATCAGGGGGATACGCCCGTTCAAATCCTGCAAAACATGCTGTGCGCAGGTTGGGCTAGGGCTGCCAGAAAGGTTTGCGGAGGGCGCTGCAAGCGGAACCCCCGCAGCCTTAATAATCGCACGCGCTAACGGATGGGATGGCATTCTTATTGCCACAGAATCCAACCCCGCCGAAACCACAGCGGGTATAAGCGGTGAACGCTTGAATATCATGGTAAGCGGCCCCGGCCAGAAGGCCTTTGCCAAGAGCCTTGCTTTTTCGGGAATATCAGTTACTAAAGGCTGTAACTCACTAATTTCGGCAATGTGAACGATGAGCGGATTATCCTGCGGGCGCCCCTTCGCGTCAAATATACCGGCTACGGCATTTTCATCCAACGCATTGGCTGCCAGCCCATAAACCGTTTCGGTGGGAATCGCCACCAGACCGCCTTTTTTAAGCACCTCTGCCGCCATTAAAACAGGCTCTGAAACCTCAGAATCGGCATTGGCCTTTATAAGCTTTGTTTCCATTAACAATCTTCTTTTCTTGTTAAAACATTATCATCTACAAGTTCTTTAATCGTTCTCGCCGGAGGCCTTTAACTTCTCGGCCTGGTCATAGGTGGTAAGAGCATCAATTATTTCATCAAGGTCGCCGTTCAATATCGAATCAATCCGGTAAAGAGTAAGGCCGATACGGTGATCGGTAACACGTCCCTGAGGATAGTTATAGGTGCGGATACGCTCGGAGCGATCCCCGGTACCCACCTGTGACCTGCGCTCGGCTGCAATCTCATCGCTCTGGGCGCGCTGCTTCGCTTCCAAAAGGCGGGAGCGCAGAATCTTCATTGCCTTATCCTTGTTTTTATACTGGCTGCGTTCATCCTGGCATTCCACCACAACACCGGTAGGAATATGGGTGATACGAATCGCCGACTCGGTTTTGTTTACATGCTGGCCGCCTGCACCACTGGCTCGGTAGGTAGCTATCTGCAGGTCTCCCGGCAGTATCTCCAGCTCGACCTCTTCCGCTTCAGGCAAAACCGCTACAGTAACCGTAGAGGTATGGATACGGCCCTGTGTTTCAGTTTCAGGCACGCGCTGTACCCGGTGCACGCCGCTTTCGTATTTATAGCGGGAGTAGGCGCCTTCACCTTCAATATTAATGCTAACCTCTTTTATACCGCCTAGCTCAGTTTCGTTGATGTTCAGAATCTCCCACTTAAAGCGTTTGGTTTCAGCGTACATGGTGTACATCCGCATTAACGAGTTAGCAAAAAGAGCTGCTTCTTCCCCTCCGGCACCGCCGCGGATTTCAAGAATAACGTTCTTATCGTCGTTCGGATCTTTGGGCAGCAACAGAATCTTTAACTCTTCTGCGCTAGTCTCAGCCTTTTGTTTGCTTTCGGCATACTGTTCTTCTACCATATCGCGAAAATCTTTATCGAGCCCGCCTGCATCCAGCATTTCGCGGGCCTCTTCCATATCGGCCTTTGCACGATTGTATTCGCGGTATTTATCTACAATCGGGGTAAGGGATTTATATTCCTTCATAAGTGCTCTATAGATTTCCTGATTGCCTACTACATTCGGCTCGGTAAGCTTTTGGCTGATTTCATCGTATCTTTCTTCTACAAATTTGAGTTTATCGAGCATACAATCCTCCGTAAGTAGTTATTTTCAAATTATAAAAGTCGTGCTACCAGGCCAACATAGCTAATGGCCGTCCTCACGGATGATCTTTTTAATATTCTTTTCAATCTTCGCACGCGGTACCAGTACCTCGTGCCCGCATTTTAGGCAACGAATACGAAAATCCATCCCCGCACGCGTTACTAAAAAACGTTTTTCACCGCAGGGGTGGTTCTTTTTCATCTCCAGTATATCTCCCGGACGAACATCCATAAAACGAACCTCCGCTGTAATCATTTACAGCCTGACATTAAGCCTTATATAATATACCATTGTATTATACCACTTTTCGTGTTGCCAAATCAAACGTAATATTCCAAGGTTAAGGATAACATGAGGGGCAGCAAAAGAGCGCCCGAAGCTTAACCCCTAGCGCCGTATATTTATGTGTTATTTTGAGCTATCTTCCGGTGCAGCAGATTTAGCTTCGCCTTTTTGGGCTTTTGCAAGCGCCTCATTTAAAAGTGCTTTAAATGAATTGGTAGACTTTGTAGCGCCTGTAATGGTGTCCATTTTATCTGCTGAGCCCTTTTTCTGAAACTCACTGATAATATCCGCTATATACTTTTCGGGGTAGGTACCCGATACAGGCTCCATCGCCGCGCGGTAATCGGCATCCTGAGACTTCTTATCTCCAGCCTCATTGAGTGCATCAAATTCCTTTACTGTTACCTTGCCATCCGCAACCCCTATAACTAAGTAATCTTTCCATCCATGCTCATATTCAGCAGCTTCCGCTTTATAAGTACCGTCTTTATAGCCGCCGGTACAACCGGTAAAAGATACAACCAACAATAAAACAACTGCAAGCAAAATCTTAGTTTTCATCATCTATTATTCCTTTTAATAGTCTCATATTTATAATCTATCATGCAGGTATAAACTTGTCAATTATTAGCGGGGATTGTTTAATTATCGTTTATTGACTTAAGCAGGCAGATCTGAGTAATAGCGTTGTAAGTCCTGTGCTGTTTTGGATTTTGATTAGCCTAAAGTTCTTGACGTGCCTTTCTGAACCGTTTAGAATTAGATGATAATATTACAGTAATATTATCAGGGTTAGAAATAGCTTTTAGGAAGTGAAGACCACAAACTTGAAAAACATTAAGATTAATCTAAAAATGCTTACCATCATTGGTTCTGTTTTGTTACTGCTGGTTACAGGAGTTTCCTTTTATTTGTATTACCAGAGTCCAAAGCTATTCAGCTCGAGTGGTTTTGCCATGAGCACCTATATCGACCAGCAGATTTACAGTAAAAACACATCTGTCGCAAACAAGGTGATAAGTAATGCCATGACGACGCTTAAAAGCTACGAAGACAGACTTTCGATGTATACTATCGGTTCGGAGATAAGTAAAATTAACGATAACGCCGGGGTTTCTGCCGTAAAGGTGTCTGAGCATACATTCTCATTGATAAAGAGAGCTGTGGGGTATTGTGAAATGTCAGGCGGGCTGTTTGATATCACTATCGCTCCAGTAACCAAAGCTTGGGGGGTAAACAGTGATAACCCGCGCGTACCCTCACAAAGCGAACTGAATGCACTAAAAAAACTGATAAATTATAAGGATATCGTGCTGGATGAAGCGGCACAGACCGTTATGTTAAAAAACAAAGGGCAGGCTATTGATCTTGGCGCCGTAGCAAAAGGAGAGGCTTGCAATGTTTTGCGTGAGCTTTACAAAAGCAACGGTATTACAACCGCCCTGCTATCCATTGGCGGCAATATCATGGTTATCGGGGAAAAGCCAAACGGCAAGGATTATGTTATCGGCGTTCGTGACCCAAGAGGTACACAGAACGATGCCATAGGAACCGTTAAACTTACCAACACCACGTTCTCCACCTCCGGTGATTATGAGCGCTTTTTTGAGAAGGACGGTAAATACTATCATCATATCATGGATCCGAAAACAGCCGCTCCCGCAGAGACTGACCTGATGTCGGTTACGATTATCAGCCCGGACGGCGCTTATGCCGATTTTCTTTCAACCTACCTGTTTCTTTTGGGGCGTGATAAGGCGCTTAAAAAGATGGATGAACTAAGCGTCGGAGTAATCGCAGTAGATAAGGAGTACAATGTATACCTTTCTGAAAGCGTTAAGCCCATATTTTCACCCGCTAAAAATACTAGATACACCTATCATCTTACTCCCGAAACGAAGGTGACGGATTGAAAACAAACGTTAGCCCAGCTAAAAGAGTAGCTTTTCTTGGATTGCTTTTTGCACTTTCAATTGTGCTGGCGTTTTTAGAGTCACTGATTCCCACTACCGGATTGCTTCCAAACGGCGTAAAATTGGGGCTTTCCAATATTGTAACCATGTACGCGGTTTTTTTCATCGGTTGGAAGGAAGCCTATGGCATAGCAATACTTAAGTCGCTATTTGTACTGTTGACGCGCGGTGCCTTTGCTGCCGTTTTAAGCCTAAGCGGCGGGCTGTTGTCCGTAACAGTAATGCTTCTTCTGCTGCTTGTAAAGTTAAACCTATCATATATCATTATCAGTATTTTCGGCTCACTTACCCATAATCTTGCTCAAATTTGCTGTGTAGCAATGGTATTGGGCGGCAATGCGTTTTACTACACACCGGTATTAATTATATCTGGTATTGTAATGGGTATTGTAACGGGAAGCATACTAAAGGTGGTATTACCGGCACTGAAGCGGATACACGGGAAGATTGGAACTGAACAAGCTGATAGATAAGGAGATTTAGTTTGAAACAAATCACAAGCAAGCCACTCTCAAAAGGGCATAACAAATCAGACCATTCGAGAATGGTCAAAAAAACAGATTGAACAGCTACAGGACCTCGCCGCTTTCCTCGTCTAATATCAAGAAACCTTTGCTGCGCAGGAATGTAATAGCCTGAGTCATGGTCAGTTCGCGAGCGGCAGGCGGCTTATCGGCCTTTCTGTAGAGCTTGGCGCTGTAGACCTCATTCTTGCTGAGAATGTGCCAAATAGCAGTCAGGAGTTTTCTTGCAATCGCAATAACGGCTTTCTTTCCTCCGCGACGTTTTTTAAGCTCGAGATACTTGTTCTTGAGTTCGGG
>NZ_FNID01000037.1 GCF_900103835.1 Acetanaerobacterium elongatum
AGATAGTGTGCAGACCACATCCGCCAGCAAGATATTCCAAGACAGCTTTCTTCTTTAATTCGGAGCTGTAAACGCGGTTCTTTTTTGTCGGGGCAAGACCCAAAGCACCCTCCTGTCGATATATCCGAGCCCATCTGGCTATTGATGCAGGTGCAACCTTGGCTCGTCTGGCGGCTTCCTCTCTTGAAATTTTCCCAGATACATACTCTCGAGTGATTTTAACTTTTTCAGTAACCTCTATTTTAGATTTTTGTGGCATAAAAATACTCCCTTCATGATGAACAGTGTTTGTTATTTCACTGTCTCTCATAAAGGGAGCATATCAAATTTGCAGCCGGCTGCTTTTTATGGATATACGAATATTTCGTAAGCCAATAGATTTCTGCGTCACACAGGACTTTACCCTTCTTACGGGGCTGAAATGGGCTTTAAATTCAAAAATCGTGTTGACAATCGTCTGTGCAATTGCTATAATAAACAAGCGCTTTAACAAGAGCGCCTTAATTGTGCCAAAAAATGATATGAACCATTAGCTCAGTCGGCAGAGCACTTGACTTTTAATCAAGGTGTCCGGAGTTCGAATCTCCGATGGTTCACCACATTGCATACATTACACGGAGGCCTAGTGATAGGTCTTTGTGTGATATATACAAGTATTTTTATATTTTAGAGCAAGGCATGGGTCTCATACCCTGCTCTAAAAATCAAGTACTCATTACCTTTTAAACTAGCATGATAAACCGCCTTTTTCAAGGTCACGCAGCTCCGCATTACCGCCCTTCACCAAAGTAGCGAATATCACAGATTCTCCCCTCATTATTATGAGCAGCCGTCACCGGTCGTTATCATTATTTCACTATGCGTATCATTGCAACAGGCAATTTATCGCTCGTACCTTTGATGTCATCGAGTTGAAGGGCCGGAAGATTCTCCTCTCTTATTTCCGCTTTTGCCCTCAGGTAGTCGTGGCGTTGCCTATACTGTCGCTACGGTGATTCACTTCCAATATGGTGAGTATTCACATTGAAGCGAAGACCGGCAGTTACTCACCACCACGCATAGCTAAATGAGCTTATCATGCTCTTGTTAGCGGTGGTTCACAATTGAGATGTAACCGCATCTCAATTTATTGTGCCTTCCGCCGTCTTGTCAAGGTGCAATTACATAACTCGGTTGCAGAATTGGCATGTAGCTTTTATCTGCAACACACAGCAGCCAATGTGTGACAGTAAATTCGACACAGGTTGCTGGGATGTATCTTGAACGCGACAAGCGTTTCAAGTAAAAGAATAGCCTTTCAGATGTCTTTTTTGAAGGAGAACATCTAAAAGGCTTGTTCGAGTGTATGTCTTCGTGCTATAATAATAGCACGCAAAACACCTTCCATAAGTCTTTAAGATGGTTCTCACATCTTACTGGCGCACGCCTGTGCGTTGCTTTCAACAGCGTACAGGCTATGGGGGGATTTTGTTGATTAATGCTAGTTTAGCATATTACGATATGGATTGCAAGAAATTATTGTAATATTCTATTGTTGCTCTGTATTGATTATATTCAACCTTATAGCATCTTCTACAAAGGCGTTTAGGGTTTTCCCGCTGGCCGATGCCGCGAGAGCAGCTGCACGGTGCAGATCAGGCTGAATGCGAACATTAAATGATCCTTTAAACGGTTTCTCTGGCTTCTTACCGTTTTCATTACAATACTCAAGATATTCGTCAATGGCATCGTGAAAATCCTCAATAAGAGCACTTACACTATCACCCTCAAAAGAAAGCAAGTCCTTAATACCGATGACTTTGCCATGAAATACTTCATCATCTTCTGAGAAGACAACACTTCCAATATAGTCTTTATAATGAAGATAGCTATTCATAACAGATTCCTTTCTTTCAATGCAGTAATGACATCTTCAACCTGATACGGCTTAAGTATATTCCTTGGATGGGGCTTATGGAGCCGGATATAGTCGTTACCACCATTTGCGAATGCTACTCTTGAACCTCCGGTTTTGCCTGTGACCACTTGCTGATAACCAAAGCAATTAAGTAATGCGGTCAATTCCGCAAATGTAAAATCCTTCGGCTTACTTAATAGTCGGGCTATTAGCTTTTCCTTTTTGCTCATGTCATCACCGCCTACCTTTAATATATACCTGTTTGAGTTAAAATGCAACTACTATTAGTTGCTATATGGTTTTAGAAGAAAGAATAAGAGGTGCATAATGAAAGAAGTATCCTTGGATCAATTCAAAGCCGGTACTGATGAGATAGTTCGTGAAATTCTCTCCGCTGGTGACATCTACTGTGTTGATGTCGGAAAATCGGAGAAGATTGTCATAATGGAAGAAGCCGAATACAAGATTATGCGCGAAGCTCTTGGTATGGTGATAACGCTTGCATCGAAAGATAATACACAAAAATAAGACGGAATTATTTATCCCGCAATTTGCTTAGTTGAAACTGAATCCGGTTCAAAGCCGTTTTTACAAATTATGGCTGCTAAATTCACTCTACAATTTCATCTTCTCGCAGAATCACCGGCATACTGTCATGAATCTCCGCATAGAATCGTGGTCCGCGGTAGTTAGAATCATATATTGAGGTAGCTCTTCACGGGGCATAGGGTTATACAGCCCCGTCGTGTAGAGCATTGAGCTGTCGGGAGCGTTGAAAAGGTACTTCCCTTTCTTCTTCGCGAAATCAAGCGACCATTCAAAAAAACCGTCGAGGGTATTATACATCGCCTGAATTGAAGCGCATCTTTAAAGGTGCGCTTTTCTTGTATCGTTTCAGTGTATTTTATGGCGATTACCTCACTACTCTTATATTGGATACAGCGTCCAGATTTTCAGTGTGTAGTCTTCGAGCCTATTTATATGTATAAATTGACTTGGTATTTATGGAAGAGTATAATGGATTTAGTCGATTATTCCTACTTTTGAGACTTAATTGTGATAACTCTATCCTTTTTATATACTCAAAGTTGTTTCTACACTTATTGATATCAATTACAAGTAAAATTGCTTATATATTAAGGCTCTCGTATCATTAGCATACACACAGCTCACCAAACGTTAGCTTAGTACCATAACGCGCAGTTCGTCTTACCCCTAATCAGCTAAAATAATGCGAAGTCGCCCCTCCCTTATGTCAAGCAAATGATGCGCAGTTCTGATAATTCCCAGAACTGCGCATTTTAATAATCTTTTTATTGATTGTGTAACTCGTTTAATCTTTTTATTAACCCATCAAACCAATTCGTATAGGAGCTAAAGAACAACTCAAAATCGCACTAAATCTGCCGGAATTATTTCAGTTCAAAATCTTTAGCTTTAAGCTTGATATAAATCTCCTTAAGCGAGCTGAAATCTGTTACCGGATTTCCCTTAAGCAATAAAGTTTTAAGCGTACTAATGTTTGCAAGCGGGCTTACATCCGTTATCTGATTGTCATTAAGTTGTACTTCCCACAGCTTTGGCAAATCAGTTAAACCGGACACATCTGTTATACCCGCATTCTTCGCGTCTATCTTCTCAAGGTTTTCCATTCCCGATAAGGCATCTAGGCTTCCTATTCCCTTCGGTACATCGTTATCACCGTGTAACCAACAGAAAATCAAACATCTCATGCTTTTTAAATCTATAAGAGGAGATAGTTCCTCAACGATCGTTCCGCTGATATCTAAAGTATTTAGATTAGTCAGTTTTGAAATCGGCGATAGGTCACTTACATTGTTAAATGCAATGCTTAGTTCCGTTAATCCTGTAAAGTATTGCAGATCGTCAATGCTTTTTATACCACCATTTTTACTATTCGCATCATCAAAGTCCTTATTGCTGAGATCAAGTGATGTAACCTCGGCAGCCTCCGCCAAAGTGATATCCCCGACTGGTTTATTCATCACCAGGCGAGTCTTTGCCTCCAGCGCAGCGTCACTGAATACGATAACTTTTGGAGCTTCAGAAGCTGGTTTTGCTTCGGAAACCTGACTTGCGAGCTTGCTGGAATTTAATTCGATGTTAGTGTTACCTGCAGGAGCGGCACATGCAGCTGTTGAAAGCAGAAGCAGAAAAGCCGAGGCTATGCACCAAACTCTTTTCATTGGTTGTCCTCCCTTTATTCTGGAATATAATACAGTTAAATTATATACCAATAGGTGAACGCAGTGGTATGCAGAATGCACACGTCGTGAGGGTTTCCCTACATAGCCAATAACTCTTCAATGGCTCATTATAGGGCTGTATCCTTGAATCTATAGAAAAAAACGGATATACTGGTAGTACTGCAATCCTTAACTAAGTAAAAAATGTTTGGATTAATAAGTAGCAGTATAGCATGCACTATTCGTTCTCATATCCAAAATCAACTTCATAGGAAAAGACAGACAGGGGGATGTTGCAGGTGGCGCAGACTATCGGCAAGAATGTTAGAACGAGTACTTTGCTTCGCAGACTGTTCAAAGCACCTGATTTGGATAACTTTATTGAATGCCATGCTAATGCTATGGATGTCCCTCAGTTTCCTGCATATTTAAAAGAGTTGTGTCACGAAGCAGGTCTGGTTCCGGAGCAGATTATCAAAAAAGCAGCTATTGATCGTACATATGGACATCAGCTGTTCAACGGAACGCGTAAACCGTCACGGGATAAGGTTATTCAACTGGCCTTTGGCTTTAACCTTAACGTGGAGGATACGCAAAAGCTTCTGAAACTCGCGCAGAAAAGCGCTCTCTACCCCAAGATTAAACGTGATGCCATAATCCTTTATAGTCTAAGTAACCACAAAGATATTCTGGAAACACAGAGTGTTCTACAGGCATTGAGCCAAACTCTTTTAGGCGGTGAAGAGAAAAATGGTTGACGCGTTTGTTCAAGAGTTTTTACGCAGCTTTGACGACAGCCACTATCCTGATGATTTTCTTGCAACGTATGAAGCTATAGAATGCTTTGCACACAACGAGGCCGGAGAAACACTGCTTGTAAAGGATAGACAATCGGGTCATTACTACGTGGCAAAATGCTATACTGATAAGGCTCTTCTTTCGCATACTACCGAAAACGAACTGCTGAAGAATTTGCATCATCCGGGACTGCCAGCCTTTATAGGCGAATACCACAATGATGAGATGCTGTGCGTAGTGCGTGAGTATCTTGAGGGGATAACACTTGACCAATATGCGGTGGAGAATCGGCTTTCGGAGGAGAGAATTCTCTCTATAGCCAAACAGCTCTGTGATATTCTTACCTATCTTCATTCACAAAAACCACCTGTAATTCATCGGGACATCAAGCCTCAGAATCTTATTATAGATACTCACGGTACTTTAAGATTAATCGACTTTGGTATCTCCCGTGTATTTGACGAGGCCGCGCGGGAAGATACGATATTCTTTGGAACAAAGAACTTTGCTCCTCCGGAGCAATACGGTTTTTCACAAACAGATAGCCGCGCGGATATCTTTTCTACCGGGATACTACTGTGTTGGTTGTTGACTGGTGAATCCGACACAAAAACCGCGCTTTCTAAAATTACAAATGCGAGGCTGCGGCGGATTATCAAAAAATGCACATGCTTTTCACCAGAAAAACGTTATTCTTCTGCTGTCAAATTAAAATACGCCCTGATTAACGTTGATGGTCACAGACTAAAAATGGCATTGCGTTGGGGTTACAGCTGTCTGGCATGCATTCTTTTTCTATGTATCGGCTTTTACTTAGGACGTTATACCGAATTTTCTCCGGCTGTTTCTGTAAGCTCAGGTGTTACCTTTAGAGAGCCGCTCATTGAACAGGCAGTGCGTCTTATGCTACAGAAACAAAACGATGAACCAATCACCGAAAATAATCTAACCAATGTAACCGAGCTATACATATTCGGCGATCAAGTGGTCAGAAATTGTGATGAATATATTGCTGTCGGCAGTCATATGGCCAAAAGCGACGGCATGGTGAAAAAGGGTAATCTTACTACACTAGAGGATCTGAAAAAGCTGAAGAATCTTAAAATTCTTAATATTGCATTAGAAAACATCAGTGATTTGACGCCACTTAGCAATATTCATACTTTGGAGCAGATAGATCTTAAACACAACCCAGTAGAGGATGTATCACCGCTAGCTTCTATGAATTCACTTCGGGAATTATATTTGTTTGAAACCCGCGTATCTGACCTTTCGGCCCTGTCTGGCTGCCCTATGCTGAAGAATATTGATGTGGGGAAAACATATGTTACCTCCTTCTCTGCGTTCAAGGGGATAAACAACCTTAAGAATCTTTCTTTAAAGCAGGCGCCTATAAAAAATCTCATCGGTATTGAGAAATTCTCGCAACTTGAGCAGATCAGTTTGAGTAATGTTGCGGATGGTAACTTATCGTCGCTGATGAAGCTTCCGCAACTCAGAGATGTCGATTTAGACGAGGACCTTCGACCAGCCGCACAGAAAGATTTACAAGAAGCAAAATTCAGTATCACCTATTCATAACTGTTTTATTTGATTGAGAGCCCAAAAGTATGCAGCTTGCATACCTATGGGCTCTTTCTATTTGTTATGCTAAATTTGTCAAAATATTAGAATTCGGATGTATAAGTTGATCGGCACAAGCTGCAAGGAGAGAATGTCAAACCAGTGGTTATTTAGAAAGGTGTTACTCTCAACTCTTACACTTATTAAGGAGGCAACAGTATGGCTAATGCAAATTATTATTATCCGAAGAATGGCGAACCGAAGACGGTACATTTTGATATTACAGGAAACCGTCCTACTGAGGAGGAAGCCAGAAGCCTGACAGCAATTCCGTTTAATAAAAAACCTGTCAGTATCGAAGAAGTTAAAGATTCACTAAAATGGTTTGCCATCGGGCTTGTTGGCGCCGTTTTTCTTTGGTTCTTCGGGCAGTGGGTGATTACGAGTTTTGTTGGCCCCGGCGTTTTATTCTTCGGGTTTGGGGGAGCTTATGTTGCTGCTCCGGTCTCGTTAATATTTGCTATCTATAACCTTACTAAATTGTTTCGCTCCGGAAGAAAGAAAAAGCCAGAAGATTCACTTAAATGGGTATGGGAAACCTCCTACTTCGGAGAAGACGCGGTTGGCGTTCGTTTTGGCAAGCTTAACTACGCGCTTGGTACCCTGGAACGCGCAGTACCATCTGCTATAGCCTTTGACAGAAACAATATCGGAGATTACATCAATGAGCTTCGGACAGTACTGTCACTGGCTATGGATGAAACCTCCCTGCCTGCGCGCGAGGAGCCACCGGGTGAATGGAAAGAAGCAAGTTCGTTAAAATCAACCAGAATTGAAAACAGTACCGAAATCTACCCCGGTGTTTTAGAGCTATGCGCAACAATCAGCTACAGTGACGTCCTTTCCCGGTCAGATGCTAACAACAAACAGTATAACATGATTTCTGCAATCCTTGAACTTCATGTAACAAGTGTATTTATTAAAGCGGGAAAGTATTGGTATCCTTATGACCTAACACCGGCAATAACCCGGCGCGAGGAATTTAATTCACCAGCAGCTTCTGCGGAGATATTCAATATATCCGTTCAGTAACTTTGTATCAAGAACAATGGATATACATTATTTTGAAAGGGTGTTGATGATGGCAGAAAAGAACTCAAAAGGGCAGAAAGGGTTTGCGATTGTAAATATTATTGTTGGTGTAATCCTAGTTATGGCAGGTCTTTTTATGCTCACAGAACCTGACGTGGGCCCAGGTGGAATCATTTCCATATTGCTTGGAGCGGTCGTATGGGGAATCGGCGCTTACACCTTATACATTAAAAAGAAATGTCCTGAAGATCTGGCACGGCGAAAGTGGATAAAACCGATAAACACCATTAGCTTTGTGATATCGTGTATTGTAATGGCCGCGTGTATTATCCTGCCCATCGTCGCGCCGCTACTGTAAATCTAATTTTCCAGTCAAAACAATCAGGCTCCCTCGTAATCCGGGGGAGCTTTGCTATTTAACATCGACTATATTATTCGTATAAATACAATGTTTGACATAGGAAAAGTACGGAAGTATAATTAAAATTGTGGTCTCAATTCAAGTTCGTGTAATTACAACTTGCGCTCATTTTACATGGTGTTCTTAAAAAAGATAAGAATTTCATCCACGGCAGGTTATATAGTCAGCACGAAATCGGGCATACAAGAGCTCACTGCAACTATACTCAATTCGCCAAACAGTAGCATAGGTACCATTACACGAAGTTCGAATTTTCTAGGTTGTTTAAAATAATACGAAATTCCTGCTACTCTATTTCAAATTGCAAACTATACGAAGATCGATTTACCTAGGAACATACCAATAACGCATGACGCCATTGTGTGTTTGACCATAATATAACAATATATTTTATATATCTTAAGGGGTGAGATATTATGGATCGGATTATTCCTATTGTGATATTGGTGTTTCTTGTAATCGTTGGACATGTTCTTAAGCGTATTGAGCTGAGTAGTCTCATAAAGCGAAGGAATTTTACTCTAGAATATCGCAATAAATTTAGGTTTCACCCAACCATAACTCTTTGATATTTGCGCTTTCTTTTACAAGTGACGGACTGGTGCGCGCGTTTGTATCACCAAGGCCAAGCTGGCCATCGGTATTTTTGCCCCACCCATAAAGGCTGCCGCTGAGATCCTCTGCCAAAACAAACTCAGCGGCGCTGTTTGTATACAGCTTTTTAAACTTTATGCTGCTCGATACAAGCCCCCACGTTTTTCTGTCGTAGGTATCGCCCTGACCATGCTTACCGTAGGTACCACTGCCGCAGCTATACAGCTCCCCGCTGTTCATCAGTACGAAGCTGACGTCCTTGATTGCGGCAATCTGTTTAATCTTGCCCTTGTCTTTAAAAAAGGTGATTTCGATGGGCTTGGTGTAACTGGTGGCTCCGCTTGCGCCAAGCCCCAGCTGGCCGTGGGTGTTGTCACCCCAGCCGATGAATCGCCCATCGGCGCGGGTCATGAGCACATGGTTATCAGCTACGAACTGCGAGATCGGGATACTGTCTTCTGCATGTACTGCGACAGGCATTGCCAGTAAAAAAGATAAAGTCATCAGTACACACAGGAATAGGGATACTGTTTTTCTCATGCTTCTTGCCCTTTCTGTTAATGTTTAATTTGAATTACTTATACAAACCTTTATAAGTTGGTTTATATCTTCATCTGCTCCGGAGCGGCGGGGATGTTCTGCAACACGATATCAAACCATCGTTCCGCAGCCCTCTGAAGTTCTTGCTTTAGGATGTGATACGGCAGCGCCTCCACCGCTTCGTTCATACGCCTTCGCACCTTGTCAGGCGGCACACCGCTCCAAAGGTCATCACTGATTTGACCGAGTATGTGGTGAAAGCCGTCGCCGTAGGCACTCGTAAGCTCAACGTGCGGAATCTTGCCCGCCATAGCCTTAGTATCCCATGGGCGATGACTGCACGGCCGGACTCTCTCCGACAGCCTTTACTTCCTTCGGTAACAGCTCTCCTATCTTCTCCGAGAGATCTATAAGCTTTCTTTCCTCGTCGAAGGTCATCGGTTCCTTAGAAATCTGTCCGAAACGCTGTGCGGTATCCAGCGCCGACTGAATCAGCTTTAATTCTTCATCGCTAAAAAGCCGTTGCTTATCAATCATCTCGGAGCGCAGTGCGAAGTCTTCTTTGGCCGATTGATAGTTTCGGGTATAGTTGCCGTTGTTAACACCTGTCGAGCTTCTTCTCCATGTAACAAACTGGAGGGTGTTGTCTTTCATCATCTTTGCAGCAAGCACAATACCGTTCAGTTCACTAAGTTTACGATAGGTTTGGGCGGATTCGTCCTCAACCTCCAGTGGCATCGCCGAGGTGTAGGCCTCAAAGGCTTCCATCGTGTCACGAAAAGTCTGCTTGATTTTATCAAACACCGGCTCATCCGCTTCATTGTGCTTCAGGTACAAGGTGTTATCCTCCGAAGCATCAATATACCCGATCTGCGCACCATGCAGGGAGAGCTGAACATCCTCCTTCTTGCCCGTAACCTTCTTGTCATAGGTTACGCCGAGGGCCATGAGGTGTGGTTCCAAAACCTTAAGGAATTCGTTCTGCCTATTCGCACGGTCAAGATTGTTCATGATGTTGTTACCGCGTCCGTTGAGCATCATAGAGCACTCCGCGCCGATCCGCGCCATGCAATAAAAGGCCTCCGTGGTTTCACCGAGGGTCTTGCCAGTGGCGAAATGCACGAATCGGTATTTACCATCCTCTTCATATTTAAGGGAAATATCGAGGTATATACCTTCGCTTCCGCCAAAATCAGTATCGCACAGAGCTTCGACAAAGTCTGGTAGCTCGCCGTCATTCCTAGTGAAATTCTCCGGTGAGAAAAGAAAATACTCATCCGGTAGCAGCCCTTGCTCCTTCAGGTGCTTTTCAAGCTGATTAAACGCGTCCTGCGCTTTAATCATACCGAGAGATTTCACTTGCTGCTTTTCGTTCGGCTCACTCCATCGTTCGACTTCTATTGACTTTAGCATTTACATAACATCCTTTCATAAAAAATAAGCACCCTATTCAGGTGCCTGTTATCACATCATCTCAGGGGACATGTTCCTTTGTGGTATCGGCTGTTTAATCTCAGTAGGCTTATTGGTCTCCGGCGCGTCCTCTGAAACCAGCTCATCCTTGTTGTTTAGGTCAAGCTCGCAGGTCAGCTCTGTCCGGCGCTTAATCAGCTGCTCGATACGCTCTACATACTCAAACGGCTGCTCAAATTGTTCCTTGGCTTCACTTAGCGACTTATTGAGCTGTTCAAGATTGGCCTTTTCATACTCCAGCGCCTTGGCAAGCCCCTGTACGACATTCTCTATTCTTCTTACCGTGCCCACATTATCCTCGCTGACTTCGGCTTCATGGATCCCAGCTCCTTTTATCACCACCCTTGTCTTATCAAACATATCCTTTTTGCTGGCATACAGTTTAAAACCTCCATAGCTGCCGAACTCACGATCCTCACCCAACACCCCGGCGCATACCGCGCGGATCAGCTCGCCCGCCTTCTCGCGTTCGGCGTAACTATTGCCGTAAATAGTCATCCTGAATTCTTCGGTAGCGTTCTCCTTCGCAAGGGCAATGTCAGCCTCAAGGAGGTTTATGTGGCTCTTGCTCGTTTCTATTGCCTTGGGGTACCGCAGGGCTATTTCATCCTGTAGCGTGTACTTCTGCTGCTTGTAACCGGACTGGAGGGTATGCATACGTGCAAGCTCGGCATCCACCTCCATCTTCTCCTTGATTCTTGGATCGCCGCTGGCGATGGCTTTTACTTCTGCGAAAGAAAGAACCGCTTCGTCCACATCCTCACAGGTTCGCGACGGACTTTTTGAGGTCATGATCTGTGAGATAAATCGCTGCTTCTGCTCTACAATCTGCCACAGATAGCTGTCAAAGCTCTTTTCGGTTACATAGCGGTAGATATATACCTCGGGGTAATCGTTGCCCTGGCGGAGGATACGCCCCTCACGCTGCTCGATATCAGAGGGACGATAGGGGCAGTCGATATGATGCAGTGCAATCAGGCGCTTTTGGATGTTGGTACCCGCGCCGCACTTCTGAGTGGAGCCGATGAGAATTCTTTTGTCACCGTTACGCAGCTGCTCAAACATCTCCTCACGCTTAATTGGGTTATCGGTGTCCCAAATCGTGCAGATCTGTTCTGATGGGATACCGCGTTCAATCAACCGGAATATCAACTCATCCGGGATGTTGAAGCTGCTGTTGGGCGCGCTGAAATCGGAGAAAATAACCTGTACACCGTTATCTTCCGCTGATTCCGTGTAATGTTTGAATATCTTTTCTACACATTGCGCCACCTTGCCATTCAAGTCATATTCACAATCGGGGTCAATCAGCCGCATATCGGTTCCGGCCTTGCGCGCATCGCTAGTGAACTTGAGCATGTTATCTTCGGTGGGCTTCACGTTGCCATCGCGGATGGCCTGAACGCGTGGGATGCTTTCCTTAATGAAGAACAACAGCTCCTGTGATGGTGGGCATACAACCACCGTTGGCTTGCCTCCTGCGACCTTGGGAACTTTGAGGTCGAGCATATCAGAGGTTCGGATGTCGGCTACCTTGCGGAATACAGTCATCAATTCGGGCATGTTGTAGAACTTCGCAAATCGGGTACGCGGGCGGTAGCCATTGCCTTCGGGGGCTACCTCCATGGTAGTGACGGTTTCGCCGAACTGCGCCGCCCATTCATCGAAATGTCGGATATCCATATCCAACAGATCGTCGTTTTGCAGATACCGCTGCATGACATAGGTCTCGGCCATGCTGTTTGAAATAGGTGTGCCGGTGGCAAAGGTAACGCAGCCGCCAATTTCACTAAGGTACCGGCACTTCATCAACATGTCGGAGGATTTCTTTGCTCTGGCGTTTGAGATACCTGCCACGTTACGCATCTTTGAAAATATCGCACAGTTTTTGTAGTAGTGAGCCTCATCTACAAACAAAGAGTTGATACCGAGCTGCTCAAAGGTCAGCAGATCATCTTTCTTGGTGGCGTCATTGAGTGACTTAAGCTGCTCTGAAAGCCCTGCCCGCAGCTTTTCCATCTGCTTAACAGTATAGCTTCGGCCCTCCTTATCCTCCCTCATATCCTCAATCGCAAAGGCGATCTCATCAAGCTCATTCTGGATGGCTTGCTTCTGATAATCAGGGGACATCATGATCTTCTCAAACTGCGAGTGACCCATCACCACCGCCTCTATATCCCCAGTGGCAATCTTGCTTAAAAAGGTCTGGCGGTTCTGCCGATCAAAGTCCTTCTGGCTTGCAATCATCACCTTAAAGCTTGGGTAGAGTACCAAACAATCTGCACCGAACTGTTCGGTCAGATGATTTGGCACCACAAAGGCCACCTTCGAGGCTAATCCCACACGCAGCTGCTCCTTTGCTCCTGCAATCATGCTGAAGGTCTTACCCGCGCCCACTACGTGGGCAAGCAACGTGTTCTGTCCGCTTTTGATACGGGCGACGGCGTTCTTTTGATGGTCATACAGCTTGATACCGGGGTTAATACCCGGCAGGATGAGATTGCTTCCGTCATACTCCCGCAGACGGATGTTGTTGAAGTGCTCATTGTGGTTGCGACTTTATGGGCTGTAGTGGAATTATCGGTGCTTCAGCTACAGGCTCGTTCTGTTCTGCTGCCGGTGGTTTGGGCAGCGTACTCAGGATTCTGTCCCGTTCCTGCTCCAGCGCATCCCATTCCTCGCCTTGACTAAAGGTAAGGATAGCACCGGAGTCAAAGTCTTTCTCGTACCTGCCAATCTCCTCGTTGATCTCAGTAAGTGTAACGTTGGCCGCGGCAAGATAAATGGTATCTTCCGTTACATCAAAGCCGGTATCAAAGAGGCTGGATTGTGAAGTAATCGTATCCGGCTTAAATGGGGTGTTGTTCTTTACAGGGCTTGAAGTTCCTCGGTGAGCTGTGCCAGTAATATCTCCTCGGCCTGCTGAAAGATTTGATTCAGGTACTGCGCTTTGCTCAGAAACTCTCCGTTCTCCTGAAAGGGATGTTCCAGTTGAAGTCTTTCCATCAAATCTGACCGTAGTGTTCTGTAGCGAATGTCCAGTTTCTGAAGATAGTCGTTCAGTTTGTTCTCTCCCATCCACTCCTGAAACAGGTTGAACTTCTCCTCCAGAAGGTATTTGCGGGCGATCACTGCGTACTTCCCGAGTTCCTCCGTCGTCTGTGTTCCCGCGGTCAGGTTCGGGTACAGCAGGCCGTCCTTCTCCGTATAGGTTAAGCTGCTCATGATGACTTCTCCTTTCGTAGTCCTTTACTGCTTGTTCGATGGTTCTTAATATGCTCTGTATCTCAGTGGATACTTGGATGAACTCCTTGAAACTGAGTATTGATGGAAACTGGGTCGATACATTCATGCCGATCCGATTACATACTGCTTTGTAGATACAGCTCATACCCGTTTCAGATAATCCGGTCAAAGCGATCTTATCCAGCAGCGAATTTTGCAGCAGGTACACCGGTGGGTGAGCTTCCTCCACCTCAAAGATCTCAAGTACAGGCTTGATATTTTCTTCTCTGAGTTCCCACACATATGGCATGGTCTCTATAGGGCCATAGGTATCGCTGAGATCAAATAGGTTGATGACCTTATCATAGTGGGTATCCAGCACCGCGATAGCCTTGGAGCCGCGCTGGATGCGTCTGCCGACCTTGTCATTCCACACGTTCATCGGGGCGACGGCAGTTGCATCGGGGCGCTGAGCGTAAATTAGCACCTGCTGGACAAAGGGATATTTGTAGACGTTTCCGATGAAAGAAAGAAATTGTGTAAGCTCTGCCTCCGATGAGTTGATTCTCAGAAAGGTTTCATTGAGCAGCCTCATCAGGGTATCCTGTCGTTTTTCTGCCATGAGTGCCTCCGTTGTTATTATATCATATTGGGATGAAAAGGGAATTCTAAAATGTTACTCAGAACATTTGTGGTGCCGATCTTGACTTCTCCAACTCCAGTATCTTTTCACATATGGATTTAACGCCCCTATTGTAAGCGGCGTCCCATTTGTCTACAAGCTTCTGCTCGTCCTTGGTCAGGTTGTCTCGCCATTCCTGCGTCCATTCTTCGTTCGTTTCTGCCCAAAACAACTCCTGCAGTTCATCCTCTCGCTCTTTTGAAACACTTGGCTTCTGCCTGTACTGCTCTGGAGTAAAAATGGTTTTACCAAGCTCATTTTCATTAATCCACTTATTTTTATCAGGGCAGTCAAGATAGAAATAAGTTGAATTACTCTGGATTGCCTTGTCAAGAACGCGACTTTCAATGCATTGACCGTCACCATGCTCAATAAACAGGGTGTCACCGACATTGATTGGAATGTTTTGATTCTGCATTCAGTTTATTGCCTCCTTCTCTTTTTTCGCTGCATGATACAGCATAAGCGCCTCAACGATGATTTCCTCAACCTCTTTCTTGTTCTTACCCGCAAAGTATTCAGCTATAGAAAGGACTTTAAGTTATTCAATAACAACTGATATTAAAAAGCGAAGATTTGACAAACCTATACCGATAATAACTAATCTGAAGAATGAAAGAAAAGGCAAGAAACTTTGTCGGCTCAGAATACTAAAGGTAAGTGATTTATTATTACACGTAATCCGTGAATGGATAGATTATGTTGAAAGCAATGATCGGATCATTGAATTAAAAACTAAAAAAAGTATGAAGGATTTCCTGTTTTGTGGAGTAGATGGCCAATTAGCTTTACCCGAATACTATTTTCAAATTTATAAGCGTCAATTAAGCAAAAATGGATATGATTATAAGGACTTTAACTTATATAGGTTCCGTCATAATTTTTGCACAAGAGCATTACGCCAAGGAATTGAACCTAAAATTGTACAGGCGCTAATGGGAGATGAAACGCTAGAAATGGTTCTACGGGTTTACGATACAATAAATGATTCAGAAATACTAAAAGCTAGTGGGGATTTTGCTCAAAACATGGATTATACTCTTTCACTGGTAGAACCATCCACTTGACTTTTAATCAAGGTGTCCGGAGTTCGAATCTCCGATGGTTCACCAGTATGAAGACCTGAAAATGGTCTTCTTTTTTTACCCATAATCTACCCGCATATACTTTTGGTATAAATTGACTTAGTTGCTTTAAAAGTATATAATAAATGCAGTTTGTTTGTACTGTTTACTTATAACCACCCCATATAACATTAGGCTGCCGGCAATGACGCAGCTATATATGTTAAAAATTTAACGTACCACAGGACTGCTTTTTCAGTGACTTAAGACAGAAAGGTTTTGATACGAAATGAGAATCAGCGAAGCAAAACAGTGCATTATTGAGCTTTATAAAAACACCGATTGCGTAACGGCTCTGGTGAGCGAGCGTGGTGTGGGCAAAACCTCCGCTTTTCAGCAATGCGCGCAGGAACTTGATATCGGCTATATGGGGCTTTACGCCGCCGCGATGGAGGGCCCGGACTTTATGGGGCTGCCCGATAAAGACCGGGAAAAAGGCATTACGCGCTACCTTGCCCCGCAGTTTTTACCCACCTGCACTGCCGTTGCGGAGGGCATCTTCCCCGAAAAGGGCCTGCTGGTGCTGGAGGAAATTAACCGCGTGCCGACCGATACGGTTTCGGTTCTTTATCCCCTGCTGCTGGAGCGCAAGATTAATGGCCACCAGCTCGCGGAAGGCTGGAAAATCGGGGTGACCATGAACCCCGACACGCTGAACTACGCCGTTAATTCTCTGGATGACGCCATGCTCGACCGCTTTACTGCAATTGAGATTACGGCAAATCTTGACGATTATATCACCTACTCCCTGAAAAACGGCCCCTGCGATGATGTGCTGGATTACCTTACGGCCTGCCCCGATATGCTGCTGCGTGTTAAGAAGGCTGCCGACAGCACCGCTACCTCAAAATCCCCGACACCGCGCGGCTGGTCACGGGTTCAGCAGCTTTTAAATAACTGTTCACTGCCCGAAAAGCTGATGCAGGAGCTGATTTCGGGTATTCTAGGGCCGGAGACTGCCGCATCGTTCTTTGGCTACCTTAAAAACCGGGAGTATACCATCCCGTCAGCCGAACAGCTAGTTACCGATTACAACGCGGTACGCCCACAGATGGCAAAGCTTACGGAGGGCGGCAGACTGGATATGCTCAGCCTTGTGCTGAGAAAGGTGGTTTCACTGCTGGACGGAAGCGAAATACAATGTAAGAACCTTGATGTTATGCTAAGCGATCTGCCCGAGGAGGTTCAGCTGCTGTTCTTTAAACTGCTTGCAGACGCAAAGCCGGAGCTGTTCCTTGGTATAGCGCAGCAAACCAGCATCTTCAGTACGCTTTCCAATCAGATATTGCAGCTGCTATCATAATAATGAAATGACACAATCAGGGGGAACGACCATGCGGATGCAGGATTCGGTGATGAAGCTGCTGCTGAGCCAGCCCTTTTATGGCTCGCTTGCCGCCGCTGTTTCGCTGCGCGAAAACAAGACGGTAGCAAAAACAAAGATGAACCTGTTCCCTTACCCGGTGCTTCACTACAACAAGGAATGGTTTGAGGGGCTTTCTGACGCGCAGGCTATGGGTGCGCTTATGCACGAGCTGCTGCACCTGTTGCTGCTGCACGCCCTGCGCTGCGGCGAGCGTGACCCGCTGATTTGGGCGGTTTGCTGTGATATGGCGGTGAATGATTGCCTGCCGCCCGAGATGCTGCTGCCCGACGCGGCAACCACCGAGAGGATGGAGCGGGAGATCGGGCAGAAGCTGGAAAGGCACAAAAGTGCCGAGTACTATTATACACAGCTATCCAAGCTGCTGACCGACACCTTCAGCTTTATAAAGCATGAGGAATCGGTTACCCTTCGCTGCAACAGCAAAAGCCTGTTTGAAGCCGATTTGCAGACCGAAGAGAATGCCTCTCAGATGAGCGAGCAGGCGCTCAAAAGCCAGCTTCGCGAGCTGATTGATGAAGCGCATTTGGGCGGGGAACTGCCGACAAACCTGAGCGGTGAGCTGGATACGGTTTACGAGCAGGCTCAGATAGACTGGAAGACGATGTTCAAACGCTTTTTAACCGGCAGAGGGCGTATGGAAGCCCGGGCGACCTACAAACGGGAATCCCGCCGTTACGACAGCTACCCCGGCAGCAAAAGAACTGTGGGGCTGAATGTTTTGATTGCGCTGGACGAAAGCGGCTCAATCTCTAACGACCAGCTGCAAACCTTTTTTAACGAGCTGATGACCGTGAACCGCATAACCAACGCACAGATTCTGGTTACTGAATTTGATACCGAATGCACCGAACCCAAGGCCGCTAAGGAGTATCGTCAGGTAAGACGGCGCGAGAAAAGCGGCGGAACCGACTTCAGGCCGGTTTTTGCGCTTGCAGGCCGTTTAAAGGTTTCCCTCGTCGTTATTTTTACCGACGGTGACGGCAGCGCGCCCGAGCACGCAAGCCAAAGGGTACTCTGGGTACTTACCAAGGGCGGTAAGCAGCCTGCACCCTATGGTTACAGTGTGACGTTTGAGTAGCAATCATACTTTGGGCTGATTACATTGGTGTCTTTCGGCACAGATACCACTTAACACATTGTCATAAGGCGGGATTAACATGGTATTGGAATATTACCTTACCGGCGGCTGGCTGCGAATCGGTAAAAAGGAAGCGACGCTTGAGCTGCTGCGAAAAGACAGCGTGCTGCGCCCGCTGCTGGGCTACAGTGCAAGCGAGCTTAGCGCACTGGTTTCTCAAGCCGCCGGCATTAACATTCAGGAAGACTATGTTACACTGGATTTTGGCAGCGCCGCCGAGCGAAAGCTGAGTGATGACCCCACCAAGATGCTGAATGAATTAAAGCAGCGCTATGGTGATTCGGTTGGCGGAAAGCTCTTTTTTAAAGGTGTTTATACCACCTTCATACAGATTATGTATTTTGAAGCCGACCTTGAAACCGCAGGCGGTATCAAGCTTCATATTACCAGCGATACCAACGCATAAACAGGATTAAACGTGTATTCCCACCAGTGGAGTACACGTTTTGCTTATATTTAAACCCACTACCTTGTTCATCCTTGTTTTGTACCAACATTTGTGATACCTTAGAGGAAAGGAGTCCATAAAGGAGTACCGCTAAAAATTACTGCTGAATCGGAAAGGCTGAAACATCATGAAACTAGCAAAACGCATCTGGGCATCCTTTATCCTGATTGGTTTAGTCGGGCAGTTTGCATGGACTATTGAGAACATGTATTTCAATGTTTTCCTCTATAACACTATCTCCACCGACCCTGCCTACATAGCGGCGATGGTTGCGGCCAGTGCTGCTGCGGCTACCATCACCACACTGCTGATGGGTGTGCTTTCCGATAAGCTTGGCAAGCGCAAGCTGTTCATCTGCGGCGGTTATATCCTTTGGGGGCTATCCACCGCCATGTTTGGGTTTATCAGTGTACAGAATATAAGCAGGTGGTTCCCCGCCGCCAACGCGGCAGCGACAGCCGCCATGGCCGTGGTGATAGCCGACTGTATTATGACCTTCTTCGGCTCCACCGCCAACGATACGGCATTTAACGCCTATGTAACGGATGTTACCAGCAAAGAGAACCGCGGAAAGGCAGAGTCGGTGCTCAGCATCCTGCCGCTTATCTCGATGCTTATTATCTTCGGTGCATTTGACGGTATGACCCGGCAGGGGCGCTGGCAGGAGTTCTTTTTTATCTTTGGCTTGTTGGTTACCGCCACAGGCATTCTTTCTATCTTTCTGTTAAAGGAGCCTAACGTACAAAAGTCGGAAGGCAGCAGTGTCGCAAACCTGCTTTACGGCTTTAAGCCAAGCGTAATCCGGCAAAACCCGCTTTTGTATCTGGCGCTTTGCTCCTTGGGGTTGTTCTCGGTGGCTGTGCAGGTATTCTTTCCGTACCTTATTATCTACATACAGAACTATTTAAAGATAGATGCCTACGCCATCGTGCTGGGGGTGGTGCTGATTATAGCGTCCATTGTCAGCGTAGTTGGCGGGCGGTTTATAGATAAAATCGGCAAGCTAAGGTTTGCACTGCCCGCACTCGGCGTTATGCTGGCGGGGCTTATTGGGATGTTTCTTGTAAACGGTATGGTTCCCGTAATTATTGCCGGTTCGGTGATGATGTCTGGCTACATGCTGGTGCTGGCAGCGCTTTCAGCAACGGTGCGCGACCATACACCTGCCGATAAGGTAGGGCATTTTCAGGGCATACGCATGATATTCGCCGTACTGCTGCCCATGATCATCGGCCCTTCCATCGGCGCCGCGGTAATCAAAAACAGCGGCAGCACCTATGTTGACTTAGGTGTAACCAAGAATGTACCCACCCCCGCCATCTTTCTTGCCGCGGCGCTGGTATTATTGCTTGCAATTATACCGATAATGCTGCTGAAACGGAGAACCGGCCATGAAAACTAAATGGGGTGAAGCTTTAGGTAAAGACCATATCCTACAGGAATACCCCCGACCGCAGCTGCGGCGGGATAGCTACATAAACCTTAACGGCGGGTGGGAATATGCCATCACCGAAACGGAGGAGGCTCCCAATACCTTTGACGGTGAGATACTGGTTCCCTTCTCGCCCGAAAGCGAGCTCAGCGGGGTAAACCGCGCGCTGCTGCCTTCTCAAACGTTATGGTACCGCCGTATAGTCCGGCTGCCCGATGGCTTTAACCAAGGGCGTGTGCTGCTGCATTTCGGTGCGGTGGATCAGATTGCCACGGTATACATAAACGGTACGGAGGTGTGTTCTCATATCGGCGGATATACCCCGTTTTCTGCGGACATTACCGCCTACCTAAAGGAACAAAACACCCTGCTGGTGAAGGTGCGTGATTACAGCGATACCTGTTCCCTTTCCAGAGGCAAGCAGAAAAGCAAGCGCGGCGGTATCTGGTATACCGCACAGAGCGGCATCTGGCAGACCGTTTGGATTGAAAGCGTACCGGAGCATTATATAGAATCCTTACGCATCACCCCGCTGTTTGATGAAAGCGCGGTGGAGTTGACCGTAATTTCCACACAAAAACTTCCCTGTACCGCACAGATTGGCGACATAACTGCGGCGTTTACGGCAAACGAGCCTGTAAGAATCCCCCTGCCCTCTTTTATACCGTGGACACCCGAAAATCCCCATCTATACGATCTTACCGTTACAATGGGGGATGATCGGGTAGCGAGCTACTTCGGCATGCGCAAGTTCTCGGTGGGTTCCGATAATAATGGGGTTAGGCGCCTGTTTTTAAACAACGAACCGTACTTTCATAACGGGCTGCTTGACCAGGGGTATTACAGCGACGGCATGTATACTCCTCCCTCAGACGAAGCAATGATCTTTGACATTCAAACCGCCAAAAATATGGGCTTTAACATGCTGCGCAAGCATATCAAAATCGAGCCGCTGCGTTGGTATTACCACTGTGACCGTCTCGGCATGCTGGTGTGGCAGGATATGGTCAGCGGCGGCGGGCAGTATAACCTCTTTACCATTAGCTCTCCCCTTATTACGGGTATTCATTTTAAGGATAACCGCTATAAAAGCTTTGCTCGTGATGATGTACAGGGGCGTGAGCAGTACTATCAGGAGCTCGATGAGATGCTCCGCCACCTATACAACACTGTATCTGTTGCGATGTGGGTTCCCTTTAACGAGGGCTGGGGACAGTTTGACGCCGCCAAGGCGGTGGAGCGGATTCTGGCGACAGATACCACCCGCACCATCGACCACGCCAGCGGCTGGCATGACCAGCACATCGGCGAACTGAAAAGCCTGCATGTGTATTACAAGCGCTACCGCTTTAAGCCCGACAAGCTTGGACGTGCGGTGGTGCTCTCGGAATTCGGGGGCTATAACTTCCGCGTACCGGGCCACAGCTTTAATGAGAAGGACTTCGGCTATAAGCGCTATGAAACCGCTGAGGATTTACTGAAAGCCTATGAGAAGCTATACAACGAGGAGATTCTTCCCGCCAAGAAGCAGGGACTGTGTGCCACTGTATACACCCAGCTTACCGATGTGGAGGATGAGCTGAACGGGCTGATTACCTACGACCGCAAGATTGTAAAGCTGCCGATTGAGGCGATACGCACTATTAATAAGAGATTAACGGAGCGATAAGTAGCAAATTACTCATAGCATAGGAACCGCCGTGCTGACTACACGGCGGTTCTTTTTTAGGCATAATTTATCGGAAGGATCTCAAAATGAAGTGAATTATCTAATTTAAGCGTTGCTTAACGCATCGGCCACAGCAGCCATAATGCCCCGGCTGCTGAAGGTGGCGCCCGAAACGGCATCTACCTGAGTACTCTGCTGGCTGATAATCTCCTCAACCACGGTAGAATACGCGCGGCTGAAAAACGGGCGGTCATCTTCGTAGGAGAGAACCTGAACATCGGTAATCTCCCCATTCTGTACGGTAACGGAAACGGTAGTAGTTCCTCTTCTAAAACCGGTACCGGAGCCTTGATAGGTGCCGTCTTTATATTTACCGGTTTTGGTCTGCGCAGGTTCTGCCTGCGACGACACCGCCCGCTCGGAGGACGAATTTGCTGTGGCGCTGCTGGCTTGTGCGGCGGAAGATTCGGCAGCCGCCTTTTGTGAAGAACTGCTTTCCGCTGCAGGTTCAGAGGAAAGCCAGGAAGAGCTTGCGATTTGAGCTGCGGAGGAGGTTTCGGCAACATCTGCACTCGATGCCGACTGGTTCACGGTAATATCCGCCGCAGAAAGGCTGGTGGCAAAGCTGCCGGCGTAGCTGATACCGGCCATGGTGATTGCAGCCATTGAACCCGCCAGCACCGGGCGTACATCACTGTCAAGCACTGCGGCGGTTACGTTGCTACGCGGGCAGGCAGAAACACATTTATAGCAGTTGATGCACTCGCCCGATTTATTCGAATCGCTCTTGTAAAGCGGGATACCCATAGAACAGCTGTTGGTGCATACGCGGCAGTTACCGCAGTGGTCTTTTGGTTTTAGAATTCTGGTAACACGCAGCTTGGAGATGACGGAGAACACCGCACCCAACGGGCAGAGATAGCGGCAGAAAAAGCGGTCTATAAAGAATGATGCGATGATGATGGCTATTAAAATGATGAGTGCCGGCAACAGATTGGCGGCTACATAGGCAATATCCGGCAGCTTGCCCACCGTAAAGAGCATACCGAAGGCATCCCATGGGCTTGCGGCAGTAAACAGGGTGGTGTTCAGGCTCCAAATGCCGACAACAATGAATACAAGAAGGATATATTTCACCATTTTTAACGCTTTGTCGACCTGCTCACTGATCTTGAAGCGACGTTTAAAAAGCTTGTGAGAAACGGCGGAGATCAAATCCCCCATTGCGCCGAAGGCGCACATCCACCCGCAGAAAAAACGCCCCAACAGAATGGTAATGGGGATTACCGTAATCACCTCTATGAGCTGAGGCAGCAGCGATATTATATTAAAGCTGCCGCTGATAATACCCTGCCAGATCTGCTGCAGCCCGCTGAACGCACCAATATAGAGGCCGGGTAAAAGGATAAAGCTGAGAAGCTGTATCACCGTTCGGAGTATGGGGATAATTGTTATCTTCTTTTTCTGTGATGTATTAGCAGTAGTCATATTCCATTGCCTTTCTTTCAAAGGTAAATACTATTGAGCCTTTCGCTGTAACAGCGGGACAAGTTCAAACCGGTTTGTTAAGCCATTCGTGGTATACACCTTATAATCCTCGGTTAAAAACACCGCCTCGGCCTTAAACTGCTCTATGAGCTTTACCCCGCGCTCCATGCCAAGCACAAAAGCCGCTGTGGTGAGCGCGTCTGCTTCGGCAGAGCTTTTACAAACCGCCGTTACACCCAGCAGCCCACTCTGCGCGGGTTCGCCGGTGCGGGGATCAATGATGTGATGATAACGAATACCGTCCTTCATAAAAAAACGTTCGTTGCTACCCGAGGTAACCACGGTATCATCCTTGCAGGTTATCCTTCCTAGATACTCCCCAGTTACCGCCAGCGGGTTTTGGATACCAATATACCAAGGAGCTCCATCCGGACGAAAACCAATAGTGCTGATATTACCGCCGAGGTTTATTATCGCGCCGGTTACACCCGACTCGGTTAGGATGCGTTTTACCTCATCCGCCGCATACCCCTTGGCAATACCGCCAAGGTCTGCCGCCTGCCCTTTCCGCTTCAGGTAAGCCGTACCGGCTTGTTCATCAAGGATTAAATCCTTGCTTCCCGTAAGCCTCATGGCCTTATTAATCTCCCGCTTTGAGGGGATGTAGTTTTGCTTTTTACCGATTCCCCACAATTCAATCAGCGGGCGTACCGTAATATCAAACGCTCCGTTTGAAAGCTCGCTCATCTGTTTTGCTTTTCTTAAAAGCTGAAGGGTTTCTAAGTGCACGGTAACTGGTTTAAGCCCCGCGTTATGGTTGAGCCTTGCGATATCGCTAACCGGTATAAACGGCGACATTCTGTTATTAATCTGCATCACCCATTCTGCAGCCTCCTCCAGCAGCGTTTGCCCGAAGCCGCCGAACACCGTGATTTCATTGATGGTACCCAGCGCCTCAAAGCGACAGGTGACGGTACCTTTGCTTATTGAGATGAGTTTGTTCATACCAGATAACCTCCTTTGTTTGGTCTATGTCTATATTTTATCGGTGATATGTGATTGCAGTGTGTTAAAAATAAAAAGGATTTCTGAATGAGACTTTAAAATTGAGTGAATGTAAAAAGAAGTACGGGCAAAGACTATAAAGCCTTTGCCCGTACTTCCCCGTTTGTGAAGAGGTTATTCTTTGATATACAACAACCGCATCACCTTGCCGCGCCTGCGCTTTTTATCATTTTTCAGTTTGATTGGTCTGCCCAGCGGCATATTCGCTCCCCCAGTCATCCATCTGCCGCAAAAGGGGGATTAAGGAGCGCCCAAACTCGGTAAGTGTATACTCCACCTTTGGCGGAACCTGCGGGTAAACCGTGCGGATTATTAACCCGTTGTTCTCAAGGTCGCGCAGCTGCTGCGTGAGCATCTTCTGTGTCATCTGGGGAAACTGCCGCCTAAGCTCATTAAAACGCCCTACCTTTTCCGAAAGCTGCCACATAATCAGCACCTTCCACTTGCCGTCAATCAGGTCCATCGTCATCTCAAGCGGGCAGTTGTACTGTTTGTTATTGTAGGTGATCATCTGTCATCCTCCGCCTTTCATGGCCCCATCAGGTTCCCGTTTGCATACTATCTTCCTGAAAAGTGCGTACTTGTGCCTGCCCAGTCTTTATAATACAGTTATAACATAAACCGATTAGGAGTGAAAGATATGGATAACGTTATGTTAAACAAAATTGCCGCCAGAAGAAGCATCCGCAAATATCGCGACGAAAAGGTACCCGCTGAGCTGGTAAAAGAATTATTGAAGGCTGCCATGAGCGCCCCTTCGGCCTGCAACCAGCAGCCGTGGCATTTCGTAGTAATAGAAGATAAAGAGGTGCTGGCCGCCCTTTCCGAGATACACGGCGGATACACTGCGATGAAGAACAGCCCGTTGGTAATCCTGGTTTGCGGCAACCCCGAGGCCGCAACACTGAAGCAGTACTGGGAGCACGACTGTGCCGCGGCAACCGAAAACATCTTTCTTGCCGCACAGGCCATTGAGCTAGGCGCCATTTGGATGGGGGTAACGCAAGCGGCAGACCGTGATATGGAGATTATACGCAGCGCGTTGAACATTCCGCAGGAGATAATCCCTTTCTCGTTCGTTGCAGCCGGCTACCCCGCAGAGTTTAAGGAGCCTGCCAACCGGTTTGATGAAGCAAAGGTACACTATAACAGCAGGTGGTAGTTGTACATAGGCACTTGCAGCTCAGTTTAGCGCTTTAATTAACTGTATTTGACAGGGTAATGTTGCGTAAGTATAATAATACTAATTTACCGACAGTGTGGTGTAAAATACAGATTGAAAAGAGCGTGTGTGTATGAAGTATAAACCGTTGTGGGAGGTTTCAAAAGAGCTCGGAGATGTTGCGATGGGCCGCAGCAGCGCCGACCTGGTAATACAAAACGCCCGCCTTGTAAATGTTTACACCGGCGAAGTGCTTGAAAACACTGGAGTAGCCGTAAAGCAGGGGCGGATTGCGCTTGTCGGTGACGCAAGCGCCGCCATCGGCGGTGAAACCGTGGTATTCGATGCGAAGGGTAAAATACTTGCACCGGGCTTTATCGACGGGCACCTGCACATTGAAAGCAGCATGGTAACGGTTGGCGAATACGCGCGTCTGGTGGTTGTGCACGGCACCACCTCGGTGTTTATGGACCCGCACGAGATTGTAAACGTTACGGGCCTGACCGGCATGAAAGCCATGCTAGAGGATGGGGCTACTACCCCTCTTCGTGTTTTTGCCACCACACCCTCCTGTGTACCCGCCTCTCCGGGGCTGGAGCATACCGGCGCTTCCATCACACCCGACGATATCACCGAAACCATGCGGTGGGACGGTGTTGCGGGGCTTGGCGAGATGATGAACTACCCCGGTATTTTAAACGGCGACCGGGATACACTGGAAAAGGTAAACCGCACCCTGATGGCAGGTAAGCCGGTAACCGGCCACTTCCCGCTCGACGATACAAGTGCAGCCTTAAATGCCTATATTGCGGCGGGCATCTGCTGCTGCCATGAATCCACCACCGCCGGGCAGGCCTTGGCAAAGATGCGCCTTGGCATGTACGCCATGATTCGCGAGGGATCGGCGTGGGATGACCTGCCGCAGGTGATTAAGGCTGTTACCGAACACGATATCGACACTCGGCTGGCTGTGTTGGTTTCGGATGATCTGCATGCCGATACATTGATTGAGCGCGGGCATATGGACGCCATTGTACGCATGGCCGTTGCACATGGGGTAAAGCCGGTTACCGCCATTCAAATGGCGACAATCAATGCCGCATCCTGCTTCGGGCTGGAGCGTGAGCTTGGGGCGATTGCTCCGGGGCGGCTCGCTGATATGGTGCTGTTAAGCGACCTTGAAACAATGCGGGTTGAGGATGTGTTTATAGGCGGCCGACATATTGCACACAACGGCAGCCTGCTGGTACCCTGTGGCGGCTATCAGTACCCTGATGAACTGCTGCATACGGTTAAGCGCTCTGAAAAGCTTTCCCCCGATTCCTTTAAGGTAAAGGCACCTAAAGGGATAACCTCGGTGGAGGTTCGTGCCATTGGGGTGCAGGAGGGCAGCGTGCTTACCACGCAGATTATGAGGGAACTTCCCGTAAAAAACTCTTTTATAGAATTGCCCGAAGGTGAAGATATCTGCAAGGTTGCGGTTATCAACCGGCACCAGCCCGCCGGCGGCATGAGCATCGGCTTTGTGCAGGGGTTCGGATTATTGAAGGGGGCCGTTGCCTCCACCTATGCACACGACGCGCACAACCTGATTGTGCTGGGTAAAAGTGACGAGGATATGGCCTATGCCGCAAACCTGCTGATAGAATGCTCTGGCGGAATGGCCGCGGTGGAAAACGGCAAGACCCTTGCCCTGTTTGAACTGCCGATTGCAGGTTTGATGAGCAGTCTCCCCGCCGAGAAGGCCGCCGAAAAGCTCCACAGTCTTTCCGAAGCGTGGGTACATTTAGGCTCAAAGGTCATGTCGCCCTTTATGACCATGTCGCTGCTGCCGCTCGTGGTTATCCCCGAGATTCGCATTACCGATATGGGGTTGGTAGATGTTTTAAAAAGTGATTTTGTTCCCCTATATACAAATTCCAAATAAGAAGCACATGAAATATTCTGCTTAAATGCTTTCTATGTTTCTAATTGGAATAAGCATAATATTAACTATAGAAACGGAGTAAGACAGATGGATAGAACAGCGGTAGCTTTACAAGTATTCGACAACAAGTTTAACTGCGCTCAGGCGGTCTTTTCCGCCTTTGCCGAGGACTTAGGCCTTGACAAGGAAACAGCATATAAGGTGGCTGGGTGCTTTGGCGGCGGCATGCGGTGCGGGGAGGTCTGCGGCGCGGTTTCAGGTGCTTTGATGGCCTTAGGGTGTAAATACGGTCAAACTCTTCCCGGGGATACTGCCGCAAAGGAGCTCGCAAGCAAAAAAGCCGTTGAGTTCATTGAACTTTTTAAAGCCAGGAACGGCTCTATCCTCTGCAAAGAGCTGTTGGGTTACAACCTCTCACTGCCCGAAGAGATGAAAATACTCAAAGACAAGAATCTGTTCGCCACCGTTTGCCCCCGTGTTATCACCGACGCGGTAAAAATAGCAGGGGATGTTCTTTAAACAGAACAGTTATTCTCCTCCTTTTTATGATTACCTCTTTTAATCCCGACAGTTTTGCTGTAATATTAGTAGAGAGCATATTGTGTACCTCCGATGATGGTTTCTAAGCAATTCCATGCTGTCGGTTTTTCCACAAATATGCTCTCTTTTTTTACTCTTTTTTGAGCTCTATTTGTTGTCTACCGCAACATTTATTATAGAGCCTTTTTAAAACATGTACTATCTGTTGAAGATAAGTATTAAAACTGTTCGACTATCACCTGCCCAAGCAGGTGCATAATCTCCTCCTGTTCTGCAAGCCAAGGGCTGTATGCAGTAGCGCTTCCCGCTGCTACTGCGAGGGCAAGTGCCTCCCTATAGCTGCCGTTCTGGGAATAGCCCTTAATAAACCCCGCCACCATCGAGTCGCCCGCGCCAACCGTGTAAACCGCTTTGCCTTTCGGTGCCGAGCAGCGGTATATGCCCTCGCTTTGCGTAACCAGCAGTGCACCGTCGCCGCCCAGGCTCACCAGCACGTTCTGTGCTCCCGCTTGTATCAGCTTGTTTGCGCAGGCAGTCATCTCGCCCCCACTGCAGGGAATCTCGTGAAACAGCTCGCTTAACTCCCGCAGGTTGGGCTTGATAAGAAACGGCTTATATTGTAAGGTGTTCAACAGCACCTCACCCGCCGTATCTACAACGGTATATACCCCTTTTCCCGCTAAAAGCTCCAGTATCCGGTTATATACATCCTTGGGCAGCGAAGCGGGAATACTGCCCGCCAGTACAACGGTATCGCCCTTCTCTGCTTTGGAAAGGCTACCGAACAAGGCATCCAGCTCCTCAGGTAAAATCACGGGGCCGCGGCCGTTAATTTCGGTTTCTTCGCCTGCCAGCACCTTCACGCAGATACGCGATACCCCGCTCCGTACCCTGGTAAATGCAGCCCTGCAGCCAAGGGTTCCTAGCACGCGCTCAATCTCATCCCCTGTAAAGCCTGCCGTAAACCCCAGCGCGGTCGTGTCCATGCCAAGGCGGCTGAGAATGATGGAAACGTTTATCCCCTTACCACCGGGGTATAGCCTTTCTTCCTCCGTGCGGTTGACATCTCCCGGCTTAAAATCGGGCACCTTTACTACATAGTCCAGCGCGGGATTTAAGGTAACGGTATAAATCATGGCAAGCGTTTCCTTTCCACCTAACAAATTCTGTATATAGATTATCACTATTTTCGTGCAAAATCCAGCATTTTTGCAAAGAAAGCGAAAATTTTCGGGAAGAAATTGATGATTCGTCTGAAGATAAACCGCATAGAATATCGTATAAACATATGACTGCATAAAACCAAGCTTGTAATTTTTTATATTCTCTATAGGCTTTTTAAGGTATTTTGTGTTATAATAACCACAAGTATTTATTATAAAGATCTATTATTATTGCCCAACCATGGGTAATTATAAGTATTGGTGTATAGTCCGCCATTGTACTGCGGAGGTGAAGCAATGAACCGCGAGATGGTAAAGGAACCAGCGCAAAGTAATAATGCCAACATTATACATACTGCCGATGCACAGAGCGGTTCGCTTCAGACGGATGCCGAGCCCAAGGTAAAACCGTTTGCCTATGGCTTGTGCTATGCCAAGCTGTTTTGGATTTTTATGATTGGCTGTTTTATCGGCGTAGTGCTTGAAACGGTGCTTTGCCTTGTAAACAACCACGTGCTTCAGAACCGTTCCGGGGTCATCTACGGCCCGTTTAACCCGATATACGGTGTGGGTGCCGTGTTAATGACCTGCCTGCTTTACCCCATCGCCCAACGCGGCGATTTATTTATCTTTATCTCCAGCGCGCTCATCGGCGGAGGCTTTGAGTACTTCTGCAGCTTCCTGCAGGAACGCATCTTTGGCACCGTTTCTTGGGATTACAGCTATATGCCGCTGAATATCGACGGCCGCACCAACGTGCCGTATATGCTGTTCTGGGGTGTTCTGGGCCTTGCTTGGATGAAGCGCGTTTACCCGCTGCTTTCGTCATTGATTGAAAAGCTTCCCAAGCGCTGGGGTGTGGTACTAACCTGGGCGCTGACAATCTTTATGCTTCTGAATATGGGTATCTCGGCGCTGGCAGTGGAACGTCAGGCGCAGCGTCGAGCAGGGATACCGCCGGATAACGGATTTCAGCAGTTTTTAGATACTGAATACCCGGACGAAATGCTTGAAAAGATATTCCCCAGCATGGAGCCGGTAAACGAAACCGCAAAAAACAAGCAGCCCACCTAATGAACTGCATCCCGTCAAGAGGACAGCGAAAAAACATAAAATTTTCCCGACCAGTGGTGAACAAAACCACTGGTCGCTTTTTATGCAGCGAAGTAGAGATTAAATTTCTCTAACGGTGTCAGAACACCCAAGTTGCGTTGCACACGCCGGGTGTTGTAATAGCTGATGTAACTCTCAATCATCTGAATAAGTTTCTGCTTGCTGGTGAATCTCCGACCGTAATAGCGTTCGCGTTTCAAAATGCCCCAGAATCCTTCCATAGGACCGTTGTCGATGCAATGTGCCACACGGGACATGCTTTGCGTCATACCAGCTTTTTCGA